>NZ_NMWU01000009.1 GCF_002860355.1 Bifidobacterium margollesii | reverse complement strand
GGTCGGCGATCGGCACGCGCATCGGGATGCGCGCCCCCTTCGCCCTCCTGCCCTTCGAACGCGTGCGGTGCCGCTTGCCGCGCGGCAGGTACTGCCTGAGGTCCAGCGCCTTCTGGGGTTTGGCGTAGATCCACTGGTAGAGGCACTCGTGGCTTATCCGCATGCGCGGGTCGTCGGGCCATTCGATTTTGAGCCGTCCCTCGATCAGCTCCGGCGTCCATCCCTTGCGCAGCGCGTCCATCACCCAGGAGAGCAGCGGGTCGTACGCCATGCGCAGGGGCTTGCGCGACCTGCGGGCGCGGGTCTCGGCCTTGCGCTGCGCGGTCAGGGCCGAGTAGAACGGGCGCGCGGTCCATGCGCCCGTCTTCAGGCGTTTCGGCCTGTACGGACGGTAGGAGTCGTTCTCGTTGGACGCGAACCACAGGCCGCGCCTCAGCTCGCGGCTGACCGTGGACTTGTCCCGGCCGATCCTCAGGGCGATCTGGCGCACGCCGAGCCCCTCTCGGTTCCTCAGTTCGTCGATCCGGACTCGTTCCTCGGCCGACAGGTGGGAATACACTTTCGTCATGGGCGCAGCACTTTCTCTTCGGTTGTGGACTTGAACACTTCCAACCTTAGACAGGTGTTGCGCTTCTATTTAGAACCCGGGGGCACCTGATCGGAACCGCATTCCTGGTACGGTGTAGTTCGTTTCCGGTGCGGGAATTCCGTATTGAAGCAGCGTCAGTCGGCATAGCGTCTCCGGTGGAGACAGTACGTTGAGTCTGGCGAGCATCAGCGCTTTCCGGCATATTCGTTGCCCCCTGAACGATGTTCGGTCGAGAAAACTCCGCAATGTCGATAACGGGTCGTTGGTTCCCTCAACAAGCATGCGCAGGAGAATCGCATCGGTGAGCGCGATGAACTGATCCAGTGGTACGAACCTCGCCATATGCGCCCAAGTGTGTACGAGGTCAAGCGCATACACCCCTTCCGATATGCGGATCTGCGCGGTTGTGTCGAACGTCGACCAGACGTGTGCGGCCATCCGTTGTGATTGGATTCGTCGGTTTCGTGTGCTGGCGACGGCATGTAGCTTTTCCGTGTCGATCGAGCATTGTTGCGGAATCGGCACCATGTGCAATGCGAGTGCGGTGGTCAAGGAGAACAGTATGCTGCGATGAAAACGCCTGGTCTCGTCAAGACATCGTTGCAGTGTGTTCCGATAGCGTTCGGCAAGGATGTCGTTCATGGATTGGGACGTGTCATAAGGATGCATGATGGATAATGCTCCCGATCTCGGTGTGATCGGTCCGAATCCTGATGGCACTGCGATTGAGCTCGATGCTGTGAAGGCGTCTCGCGACTTTGCGTTTCGATGACCTTGGTCGGTTCGATGATGATTTCGATGTGATGTGACGGCTGTTGATGGTGATCGCATGATGTCCCCTTGGTGATCGGTGTCTCTACGCTAGCGGATCTTCACTCGCAGCGGAGGGGAAACCGAGGAATGTGGATAACTGTGGCGAAGCGGTGGCGTCAATGTGGAAAAGTGAAGGTGGAGGAGCGCTAATCGTTATGTGCTATGAATGCGATGGAGCAGACTGCAAATCAGCAAAAACGCAGCGTAATCCAAGGAATTGATATTGAGGGACTTTCCAGATCATTGGAATCATGCGGTTTTTGACTTACCGAAATGGGGAGAACGATGGATTAGAGCGTGTTTTCGCGGAAAAGCGTTTTGATCCATCGCAGAGGGATGATGATCGGCTTCGCCATGCTCGTCGATGGTCATTAAACGAAAACGGCTCCCGAAGTGGGAGCCGTTGAACGGTATGCAAACGGTAGCCGTATGCGAAGTGCCTACGATTGGCTACCGTCGCGGCTCACACGCGGGTGAGCTTGCGGTGCAGGCGGTGCGGACGGGCCGCATCCTCGCCCAAGCGCTTGACCTTGTTCTCCTCGTAGGCCTGGAAGTTGCCTTCGAACCAGTACCAGTTGGCCGGATTCTCGTCGTTGCCCTCCCAAGCGAGAATATGCGTGGCGACGCGGTCGAGGAACCAACGGTCGTGGGAGATCACCACGGCGCAGCCGGGGAATTCGAGCAGCGCGTTCTCCAACGATTCGAGCGTTTCGACGTCGAGATCGTTGGTGGGCTCGTCGAGCAGCAGCAGGTTGCCGCCCTGCTTCAGGGTGAGGGCGAGGTTCAGACGGTTGCGCTCGCCGCCGGAGAGCACGCCGGTGAGTTTCTGCTGATCGGAGCCCTTGAAGCCGAAGCTGGCCACGTAGGCGCGGGTCGGCACCTCCACGCCGCCGACCTCGATGTAGTCAAGACCGTCGGAGACGGCCTCCCACAGGTTCTTCTTCGGGTCGAGTCCGGCACGGTTCTGATCCACGTAGCTGATCTTCACGGTCTCGCCGATCTTCAGCTCGCCGCTGGTGAGCGGCTCCAGACCGACGATGGTCTTGAACAGCGTGGACTTGCCGACGCCGTTCGGGCCGATCACGCCGACGATGCCGTTGCGCGGCAGCGTGAAGCTCAGATCGTCGATCAGTACGCGGTCGCCGAACGCCTTGTGGATGTGCTTGGCCTCCAGCACCGTGGAGCCCAGACGTGGTCCCGGCGGAATCTGGATTTCGGAGAAGTCGAGCTTCTTGGAGTTGCGTGCCTCCTGCTCCATCTGGTCGTAGCGCTCCAGACGGGCCTTGTTCTTGGCCTGACGTGCCTTCGGCGAGGAGCGAACCCATTCGAGTTCGTTCTTCAGTCGCTTGGCGAGCTTGGCGTCCTTGGCGCCCTGGATCTCCATACGCTTGGCCTTGGTTTCCAGGTAGGTGGAGTAGTTGCCCTTGTACGGGTACAGGTGGCCGCGGTCGACCTCGCAGATCCATTCGGCCACGTTGTCCATGAAGTAACGGTCGTGGGTGACGGCGATGACCGCGCCCTTGTACTGGTGCAGGAACTGCTCCAGCCACAGGATCGATTCGGCGTCCAAATGGTTCGTGGGCTCGTCGAGCAGCAGCAGATCGGGGGCTTCGAGCAGCAGCTTGCACAGGGCCACGCGACGGCGCTCGCCACCGGAGCACACGTTCACCGGGGTGTCCGGGTCGGGACACTGCAGGGCGTCCATGGCCTGTTCGAGCTGCGAGTCGAGATCCCAGCCGTTGGCGGCGTCGATCTCGGTCTGCAGCTTGCCCATCTCCTCCATGAGGGCATCGAAGTCGGCGTCCGGGTTGGCCATCTCCTCGCCGATCTGGTTGAACCGGGCGACCTTGTCGGCGATCTCACCGAACGCCATCTTGATGTTCTCGCCCACGGTCTTGGTGTCGTCCAGCGGCGGCTCCTGCTGCAGGATGCCGACCGTGTAGCCCGGGGTGAGCGTGGCCTCGCCGTTGCTCACCGTGTCAAGGCCGGCCATGATCTTCAGCAGCGTGGACTTGCCCATGCCATTCGGGCCGACCACGCCGATCTTCGCGCCCGGCAGGAAGCTCAGCGTCACGTCGTCGAGGATCACGCGGTCGCCGTAGGCCTTGCGCGCCTTGATCATCTGATAAATGAATTCAGCCAAGTGAGTTCCTTATCTCTATCGTTGGTTGTATTCCGTTGATTTCCCAGAATTGCCCGCCCCGGCCGTCTCGAATCGTCTCGTAATCGTTTCGTAATCGCTTCGGGGTGTGGCAAAAAGTACCAAAGCCATTATTCTACAGGCCATCTACAGCCATGCGCAACGGTGTCGGGCACGGGGAAGGAATTCGGTATTGACTACGATGAGCGGGGGTGGAACGGCTGCGATGATCGTGACGGTCGCGACGGCCATGACCGGTCTGACGGGCACCGGGATTGCGGCGACTTCAGGCACGGGAGATGGAAAGGAACGAGCATGGCTGATGGTGATGCAAACGGCGCAGGCCTGTCTCATCGGGCATTGTCGCTTATCGCCGGAGTGGAGAGCGTGGCATGTTTTTTCGGATGGGTGGTCGTCTTTGCGTTGGGTGCGGATCATCCCGTTCCCTCGGGATTCCGGAGGCTGATCATGTTGATCGGAGGGCTGATGATCGCTCAGTTTCTCCATGTGCGTCGACTGCTCGCGGATATGCCGGTGCGATCGACGTTTCGGCGCAATGAGACGGCGTTCGCCGCGGCGGGGGCGTTGACGGCGATTCTGACGGGCTGGTGGAATCGAGCGGATTTCGCCGGCCCTGCCGGATTGATATGGCTGCTGGTGGTGACCGGGGTCGGCCTTCTGTACGGCGGTGCGCTGTGGGGTGTGAACCGGATGATGGTGTCGGCGTTGTTGCGGCATGGCCGTTTCGGAATCAGCGGTGATGGCAGTGATGGCGGTGATGTACCGGAAAGATAGTGTCGTGGCGTTTGTGGGAGATCGCCGCCACGGCGACGGTGATCGCCATGATGACGAGCGTGGCGGATGTTGTTTTGATGACACCAGTTCGCGCATGGCTTGGACCGCCTGCTCCGAATGGGCTTCGGCCGGGGAGACCAGAAATACGTCGGGATGGCGGGCGGCCAATCCTATTTTGGCGAGTTGGTTTGCCGGGAAGTCCTTGAGGTTGAATGTGACGATTACGTCGGCATCGCCGTTGTGGGCTGCGGCCGCTACGTGACGGTCGTTCGGATCCGGTAGGACGACTTCGTTGGCCAGCCCTGGCTCGGAGGGGACAAGGTAGTACGGTTTGATGTTTCGGATGGCGGCAAGATAACGATCCACCCATGTTGGGTCGCGGCCCAGATCTTCCACGAACGTTCGTCGAGCCTTTTCGAGCACATCATCCGAGAATTGGGGGTCGAACAGGTGATGGTCGGCAAACGTGAGCAATACGTCCGTCAGCCATGTGTGGGGAAAGATATTCGCATCAAGGAAGGCGATGACCATGGTGGATCTGCCTTGCCTGTTTCAGTTGAAATGAGACAGGCAGGCGGCATGGTCGACGTCGTCCAATCCGCCTCGACTGGCGGAGACCCGCATGTCTTCGAGCGCCTTGTGTCCGTTGGCTTCGGATTGATTGCGGTAGGCGACGACCCGTGCGCGGGAAACCATGCGATTGCCTTTCGCGCCGTATCGGGTGAATGGGATCTCCCCGGCGTCGCGTATGCGTGCGACTGTTTTCGAGGAGACGCCGAGGATCTGTGCGGCTTCGCCCGTGGTGATGAGATCTGAGTCGTCGTCATGCATGATTGCGTCGAACGCGCGACGCAGTTCCTCGGCGCCCAACGGGATCGCCTTGCCGTCGCCTGATGTGATGTATGCGGAGCCCTTGCTGATCCGGGGAATGGGGATTGCCTCGAATGTGGTCATGGCCGTTCCTTTCCGATGGCGTTTCCTCTGATTGGAAACTTTGCCGGACGTATCGGCAATATCGGACGAATCGGACATGATGTCGGTCGCGTCTCACTTGACCCGGCGCCCCCGGTCGCGAATGAACAGCGAGGCGGCGAGGCAGACCGCGCAGACGATGGCCACGTCGCGGAACGATGCACGCACGCCGAGGGCGGAGGCTGAGGCTTCATCCATGCCGGCCCGCACGGCGCTCGCCGCATGGGTGTTCATGATGGTGATGAGCAGGGCGATGGCCATGGCGCCCGAGGTCTGACGCATGGTGTTGTTCATCGCGGTGCCGTGGGGGATGCGATCGCCGGGCAGCTGATTCAGCGCGGCGGTGACCAGCGGCATGGAGCTGAACGCGGAGCCGGCCAGCAGCACCGTGAAGTACAGCGCCGGCTGCCACACCGGCGTGTGCTCGCTCATGGTGGCGAGCAGTGCGGCCGCCACGGTGAGCAGGGTGAAGCCGATCAGAGCGATCGGCCGGCCTCCGATGCGGTCGTACAGTCGTCCGGCCACCGGGTTGAGCAGACCCATCACGATGCCGCCGGGCATCATGATCAGACCGGATTCGAGCGCGTTGACGCCCAGATCGTTCTGCAGGTACAGCGGCAGTACGTTCTCGATGCCGATGAACGAGGCGAAGCCGATCACCGAAACCGTCAGACACAGCGAGAACATCGGCAATGCGAAGATGCGGAAGTCGAGCATCGGCTGATCGAGATGCAGCTGTCGGACGATGAGCAGCGTCAGTCCCACCGCGCCCACCGCCAGCGAGACCAGCACCGTCATGCTGGCCCATCCGGCCTTGCCGGCGTCGGAGAAGCCGAACAGTATGCCGCCGAAGCCAAGCGTGGACAGTACCACGGAGAGCACGTCGATATGCGGATGCGCCGGCTCGCCCACGTTGTAGACGGTGAACCAGGAAGCGATGATCACGCTGCCGGCGATCATCACGAGGATGATGAACATCCAGCGCCAGCTGAGCCATTCGATCAGCAGTCCGGAGACGGTGGGGCCGAGCGCGGGCGCGAAGGCGATGACCATGCCGAACATGCCCATGGCCTGACCGCGGCGCTCCGGCGGGTAGACGCGGAACAGCACGGTCTGCAGCAATGTCATGAGCACGCCGGCTCCGCACGCCTGGAGGATGCGTCCGGCGAGCAGCAGCGGGAAGTTCGGTGCCATGGCGCAGGCCAGGGAGCCGGCGAAGAACATGCCCATGGCATAGCCGAACAGCTGCCGTGTGGTGAAGGTTTCGATCAGGAACGCGGTGATCGGGATCATGACGCCGTTGGTGAGCATGAATCCGGTGGTGAGCCACTGCACGGTGCTGTTGGGCACGCCGAATTCACGCATCAGCGTGGGCAGTGCGGAGATCATCAGCGTCTGGTTGAGCACGGCGGCGAACGAGCCGATCATCAGCGTGACGATCATGGCCTGCGTATGCCGGGCCGTTCGCCGGGTTGTGGTGTGTTCGGTGTCGGTGCTTTCGTCGGTGTTGCTTCGGTTCGAGGTCATTGCTGTTTCGTCCTTCATATGGCGTTCATATGGCGTTCAGGGGTGTATCCGCGAGAAAATCCGAATGTCATTTGAGAAATCCGAATGTCATTGTAGTGCCGATCATCATGAAGTCGGACGCCTACCGTCCGGTGACCCATCGGGCGTCGGACCGCACATGTGGCGCCATCAGCGCGATGACCGCCAGCAGGCAGGCGAGCATGATCATCAGGATCACGTCCTCATGACCGCGGGTCTGCAGCAGGGCGCCGATGAGCGCGCCGATGGCCAATGCGGTCAGCACCAACGCCCGACGCCCCAGCTTCGACTGCTCATGCCCGTGGGCCGAGGTGTCGGCCACGATGCCGGTGAGCGTCATCGTGAGCACGGTGGTGGGCATGTCGGGCACCGAAAGCTTGCGGGCCGTGGAGTTCTGGATGCCCATCGCCGGCGCCAGCAGCACGATCAGCGTGATGACATGCAGATCGACGTGACTGGCCGTGGGGAAGTTCAGACTCGGGCCGGTGTCTCGGACCGCCTGCGCGACTGCCGCACCCGTTCCGGCGCCGCCCATCGCGGGCTCGGGGGCGAACCGATTGAGCAGATAGATGCCGATCAGCGCCGCGGCCACGAACGCGGCCTGCACGCAGGTCGAAATCAGCAGGTGCTTGGCGCGGTTGCCCTCGAACCGGTGGATGATGCGCCCGCCGATCACCGCGCCGGCGACGAACGCCACCAGGGTCAGCGTGGACGTCCACCAGACGAACCCTTCGGCATGGGCGATCGAAAACCCCAGAAAGACGATATTGCCGGTCACGTTGGCCACGAACACATGACCGAGTGACAGGTAGCTCAGCGCATCCACCAGCCCCGAGACGAACGTGAGGATCACCAGGGCGGGGGAGAGCAGTCCGTATCGGTCGTCCCTGCCGGGGACAAGCGTGTGGACGGCCTCGGAAAGATGCGATGTCATGGTGATCGACCTCGGAAGATTGTGGCGGCGTGGGATCGGGATGATCGGTTGGGCGATCGTCCGGCCGATCGGTATGGCCGATCGGTTCGGGACGGGTGGAGTATATCGCATCATGATGTCGGCGTCGGCAACATCCGATGGCATATGGAAACCGTAAGGACGATATGACAGCCGGTGCCCGCGAACCTATCATGAACCATGAGTCGTCACAGCCGAGGGAAGGGATGGCGATCGGGATGAGGGATGACGTCGTCGGCGGGGATCCGTCGGGTGATTCGGAAGGCGTGCCGGCGATCGTCACACGGCATCTGACCAAACGGTACGGCAGGGCCCGCGGCATCGAGGATGTGAACCTCACCGTGCGGCAGGGCGAGATCTTCGGATTCATCGGGCCGAACGGTGCGGGCAAATCCACCACGATCCGCACGCTGCTGGGATTGATCCGCAAAACGAGCGGCGAGGCCTCGATCTTCGGTCTTGACTGCGAACGGGATCGCACGCGAATCCTGGAACAGGTGGGGTATCTGCCCAGCGAGGTGTTCTACTACGACGGCATGCGCGCCCGCGATCTGCTGAACTATGCGGCGAGCTTCTATCGTGTGGACTGCTCGGCGCGCATCCGCGAACTCGCTGCACGACTTGACCTTGATCTGGATCGGAAGGTCGAGGACATGTCGCTCGGCAACCGCAAGAAGGTCGGCATTGTGCAGGGGCTGATGCACCGTCCGCGGCTGATCGTCCTCGATGAGCCGACCAGCGGGCTCGACCCGCTGATCCAGCGCGCGTTCTTCGACCTGATGCTGGAGGAGCGCCGCCGAGGGGCCACGGTGCTGTTCTCGTCGCATATTCTTTCCGAGGTGCAGCGCATCTGCGATCGCGTGGCCATCATCCGCGAAGGCCATGTGGTCGACGTGCGGAGTGTGAGCGAGATGAGACGCTCCGCGGTCAAGCGGGTGACGATCGGCATCGACCACGCCGATGCGGCGCACCGCGTATTCGACGATATGCCCGGCGTCCGTTCGCTGACCGTGGACGACGGGGGATCCGCCGGCGGAACGGCAACGGTCTCGTTCCTGTATGAAGGCGACTGCAACACGTTGATCGCCTCGCTCGCCGACATGAGCCTTGCCGACGTGGAGATCGCCGAACCGACGCTGGAGGAAGTGTTCATGCACTACTATCGACCGGATGACGAATCGTCGCGGCTGGATGCGACGTCGGGATCTCACGGTTCGGCGCGATCCCATGCGGGGGAGCTCTCGCGATGAACGTTTACCTGTTCGAGGTCAAGGCCCAGATGCGCGGATTCCTCGTCGGTCTCATCGTGCTGATCGGCGTCGCCGTGCTGTTCCTGGGTGGTGCGTACCCGATCTACCGGGATTCCAAAACGGACGTGGAGCGGATGATCGACGGGTTTCCGCCGCAGTTCGCCGCCCTGTTCGGCGTGAACGGCGACATCTTCTCGTTCGGTGGGTTCTATCGGTTCAGTTCGCTGTACTTCATGCTGATCATGGCGATCATGTCCTGTGCGTGGGGACTGTCGGTTCTCGGACGTGAGAGGCGCTCGAAGGCCGGTGACTTCCTGTTCGTCATGCCGTCGCCTCGGATTCGCCTGTATCTCGCCAAACTTGCGGCCGGTCTCACGCTGGTCGTCGTGTCCGGTCTGCTGTATCTCGTGGCCGTGGCGCTGATCTACGGCCATTACGGCGACGATCCCACGGCCACGTCCATACCGTTGTCCCGATTGCTGCTCGCCGCGGCTTCGCTGCTCGGCGTCGGCGTGCTGTTCCTCTCGTTCGGGGTGCTGGCGGCGGTGCTGCTCAACCGCATCCGCAGCGTTTCCGGCATCGCCACCGCATTCGGCGTGCTTGGGTTCATGCTGGTGTCGTTGCCGGAAATGACCGGTGAGACCAAATATCGTCTCATCTCCCCGTTCACCTGGTTCAATGTGTCCGAAGCGCTGGACCACGGGCGTTACGAGGCCGGTTATCTGACTCTCGCGGCCGTGGTGGCCGTGGCCTGTCTGGCCTGTGGGGCCGTGCTGTATGCACGCGGTGATGTGAGGGGGTTGCGATGAGATTCGGCGGAACCGGGGCCGTGGCCGCCATGATCCTGCGTGAGCTCAAGGCCAACGCCAAGGCCCTGCTGATATGGAGCGTGGCCATCGCGCTGTTCAACGTGGCCGGCGTGATGAAGTTCGAAGGCGTAGCGGCGGGCGACCCCGAGGCCGTGCGCAGGCTCACCGACGCCTTCCCGAAGGTGGCGCTCGCCGTCATGGGCATCTCCGATCTGGATATGTCCACCTTCGCCGGGTATTACGCGGTGCTCGAGTTCTACGCGGGCATCATGGCGGCCGTGTATGCGGTGGCGCTAGCCCGCAATGCGGTGTCCCGTGAACTGACGGACGGCACCTACGAGTTCCTGTTCGTGCGTCCGGTGTCTCGCGCGACGATTCTGACGGCGAAGCTCGCTGCGGCGCTGGCCGATGCGGTGGCGTTCGTCGCGGTCAATCTGGTTTCCTCGCTGCTGTGCCTCGGGATGCTGGAGAACGGCGATGTTCCGGGGTTGTCGTCGGGATCGTCCGAGCTGTCCGGGGGATCCGCGTCCACGGTGGTCTGGCGCTTCGCCGTCTGGCTGCTCGTGATGATGCTGGTGTTCGGCGCGATCGGCGCGTGCGCCGCCGCCCTGTGCCCGAATCCGGATCGCGGGGCGGCGGTCGGCAACGCATCGGTGGTCGCGGCCTACTGCGCGGGCGTGGTGTACGACATGTTCTCCGATCACGACGCATCGACGGTGGCCCGCGTGCTTTCCCCATTCCGCTACGCCACGCCGGGTGAGGTGATCGACGGGCGGGCGCCGGTGCCGTTCGTCGTGCTGGCGGCGGTCATCGTGGTCGCCGGCTGTTCGGCGACGTATGTGGCTTTTGCGCGCCGTGATCTGGTTGCTCGGTAACCATCCGGGATTCAGTGGGCCAGCACGGGGATGCGGGCGTCGGGCGAGAGCGGTCCGGTCGGCAGGAACCCGGTCGGTGGTACGTGCATGAGGTCGCGATCCCTTTCATCCATCGGATAATCGGCATAGGCGCAGATTCGATGCTGGCCGTAGCCGACCTGGTATCGGCCGTCGTCCGTTTTGACCGCCTCCACGCTGGGGTCGCCGTAGCCGAACCACATTTCCAGGAACGTGCGTTCCCGTATCGAGGGCACGTCGAATTCCAGTTCCGGATTGGCTTCCGGCCGCTGTTCCAGACGGTTCGCCGCCTTGCCGATCTGATCGCGAATGGCATGCCAATCCATGGCGTCCCATTGCAGACGGTTGTATTCCTCATGCCTGCTCGGCCAGAAATCGTCGTCGAAATCGCCGTCGTACGGCTTCGGCACCTGCGGGAATTCGAGACGTCCCAGCGGTATGGTCTGCCATACCGCGTTGGAGCCGATGTTGTTGTTGGCCGTCAAGGAGAACGTGCCCATTGTGAAACCCTCCACCACCCTGATGATCGTTCGTGCCGCGGGCACTCAGTTATGCGTCGCGGCCGGCTGGCGTGATTGCGACTTGCGCCAGCGATATTCCATTATATGGATTCTTGTTTATCATTTGGTCTTGCGATGCCGAGTCTGCTTCTTGTTTGACGGGCCGACTCGAATCGAATCGCCCGAAGTCCCGCCTGTTCGGCGGCTTCGACGTTGTATGGCGAATCGTCCACGAATACGGTCCGTGAGCGGTTCAGGCCGAATCGTTCGACCGTCAGGTCGAAGATGGCCGTCTCGGGCTTCTTCACGCCTTCGATGCCTGATACCACGATGCCGTCCAGCATGCCGAGGATGGCGCCCATCCGGTGTTGCATGACCGGCCAGGTGTCATGCCCCCAATTGGTGAGTCCCCATACGCCGATGCCGACGGCTTTCAGATCCGCCAGCAGCTCCGGCATTCCGGGGATTGCGCCGGTCAGCGTCTTGTCCACGTTTGCGGCGTACGCGCGCATTCGAAGTCCGAGTCGTGCCCCGTATTCGCGTTCGTAGGAGTCGATCAGCGCGGCGTAGTCCATACCGCCGTCGTGCAGATCATCGAAATACATGAAGCCGCAATGGTCGTCGGGGGCGAGGAAGTCGTCGATCTCCTCGCTGGTGAACGGTCCCTCCAATGCTCGTCGTGGCTGCCAGCCGACAAGCACGCCGCATAGATCGAAGATCACATCTGTCGGGGTTGTGATGTCTGAGCTTTCGATGGGTGTGTTTCCGGATTTCGGTGTTCCTTCATTTGTGGTTTCGATGCCCATTGCATACCGCCTTTCCGACGATACTGTCCCAAATTCATCTCAAATAATGAAACGATGACCGATTATAGGGAATTGCGCCGTTTGGTGCATGGTCGTTTTCGGGAGTCGGACGGGGTGGATCGGGGTGGATTGGAACGGATCGGACGGGGTGGATCGAGCATGGGTGGCGAATGCGGGCGACCGTGCTCACTGTGTTGCTTGTGTCGTACATAGATAGAATATATACTTAAGTATATGAATGACAAGTATGGTGGACGACGTGGCCGAGGCCGAACGGGGGCTCCGGATCGTCAGGAGGCGCGGTGGCCGGTGTTGTGGGTGCGGGCCGCCATGCGCACGGCGATTCTGATCTGTTTGGAATCCGGGCCGTTGCATGGCTATGGCATCGCCCTGGCGCTTGAGGAGTTGGGATTCGGCAGACCCAAAGGCGGCTCGCTGTATCCGATTCTGGAGGAGCTTAAGAATGCGCGGGCCGTCGAGGATGAATGGGAACAGCATGAGGGTGGCCCCGGTCGACGGGTGTATCGCCTGACCGATGCTGGTCGCGAGCGGCTGTCGCATGAGCGCGAGCAGTGGGGTGCGCTGGTGGACGTGCTGGTCGGAGATTCGAATTCGACAGAGGTTTCGGAATCGAAGGCCGGGGTCGGTGACGGCGGAACTGATGCCGGTGTCCGGGATTCCGACGTCGCCGGCGATGACGGTTCCCGGACTGCCATCCGGGTCGCCGACGACATTCTGCAGGAGGTGCGGCGGGCGCCCAATGCTGGCCGTCGCGTCGCCGAACGTTGGGAACGGAACATGAGATAGGGGGCTATCATGACTTTTCCGAGCAGGAAAGCGATCGGAAGTGGGAAAGCGGCTGCGCGTGGGAAAGCGGCTGGCGGTACGGTCGATTGCTCCGGCTGGTCCGATGTGCTGGAACGTTATCGGCGGATGCGTGGCGATGACGCCGACCGGGTCTGGGCTGCGAATGCGGCTGGCGAGCTGCGTGGGCGCTGGCATGTCAGTGATGACAGGGTGCGTCGTGCGTTGGAGGAACAGTGCGGATTGCTGCAGGAATTCCTTGACGAGTCCGATGAGGGGAGCGGAGGCGGTCGTTCGCTGGACGAGCTGCTGGGGAGCCCTCGGGACTGGGCGGCCGAGCGGGTCGAGGAATGGCGGGAAAGCGGCATCGACGCATTCTCGTATGACCGACCGAAATCCATGCGCGAGGTTATGGTGACGGCGATGAGGGCTTCGGCTCCGGTGTATGCGGTGTTCTGGCTGATGCTGGTGGTCGGCGGCTGGTCTTCGATGGCGGGATTTTCGATGATGTGGCGGAACGTGCTGGTTCCGTCCCCTGCGATTCCTGGGGATTCGCATACGCTGTGGTCCGGTGATGGTCTGTTCCCGCTGCGGGACCTGTTCATGCCGTTTGTGATCGTGCTGGCGATGGGGTTGGTGCAGACGACGTATCGCCGTGTGCTGCGTGGCGTATCCCACACGCTGGCCGTGCTGTCGGTGATTGCTCTGGCGGTTGCCGTGGGTCTGGCGGGCGCGATGGCGTCCGAATGGCTGCTGCCGCCGATGCGGGTGAACGCGGCGTGGCTGCTGTGGATGGCCGCGATGTGGGCGGTGGCGGGATATGTCGTGGGATGGCTGTGGAAGGAGCCCCTACCCAAGACCATGGCGAGTGAATCGAGCCCGTTCGTGGACGATGCGACGTGGATCCGCGACGTCGGAAGGCTACTGAGGGAGCGTGGCGACATCACCGATGGCACCGCCCGGCGTATCTGCGAGGAGGCGAAGGATTTCTCTTCGCAGACGGGGTTGCGGTTGGCCGCCGAGTTCGGCACTCCCGCGGAGTATGCCCACCGGTTCCGCGAAACGTCCGTTCGTGCTCGTCGGGAAATGATCGGCACCATCGTCACGATGGTGATGCTGACCGTGATCATGGGGGCTGCGCTGGTGCTGATCGTCAGAGGGGAATGGGAAGGATCGTTGGTGCCGGTGGTGGTGCAGGGCGTGTTCTATGTGATCGCAGCCGTCGCCACCGCGGATTCGATCAGCGGATATCGGCATGCTTCGCGTCTGATGAGCGACGGTAAGCGGAAACGCGGGATCGGACGGATGGCATCATGAAGTATGAGACAGGTCGGCCGCTGGTTGATGTATTCCGGGCATACGAGAGACTGAGAGATAGGCGGGATGATCGCCAGTGGGCCGAACGGGCCGCTTGGGATCTCGTGGAACGGCATCATGTCGGCGTCGATGCGGTGGGCGATGCTCTGAGTCGGGAGTTGACACTGCTGCGCGACATGCTGACGGCGGATGGGTGCGGGGATGATGCCGTCGTACGGGATGCCGATGGAACGGTATCCGGTCGACCCATACGGGATCTTCTTGGAATGCCGGAGAGCTGGGCGGAGGAGACGGCGAAATCTTGGCGCGACGACGGGATTGACCGGTTTGACTATGAGCAGCCGATGACGATACGCGATGTCGTGGTCTACGGCTTCGGGTTGTCGTGCGGATTGGCGTTGATGTTCTGGATTGCTCTGGCATTCGCCGTTCGAGATTGGGGAACGCCCGGAATGACGAGCCGAGTGTTTCTGCCGTCACCGGTACTGATCGATGTCGATGATGTGACGCAGGCGGGCAAGGCCGTGGGATTGATCGCCTGGCCGATGCCGCTGATTCCGTGGCTGCTGACCATGCTGGTGCTGTTGGTTGGCCGGGCGTATCGTCAGGTGCTGGCCGATCGATCATTCATCATGGCGGTGGCCTCGTGCGCGGTGTTGGCGGTGGCAGGCATTGCGCTGATGGTTGCGGTGATGATGATGGCGGCGAACGGTCCGTATGCGCATACGGCGTGGATGCTCGCATTCGCGGGATTGTACGGACTGGCCGCCTATGGGATCGGACGACTGTGGCGCGAACGTGACGACGATGATGCGGACGTTGGCCCGATGGCTGATGACCTGCTGATGAATGACGACGAATGGCTTGAACGGGCCGCATCGCTGCTCCGGGAGCGCAATGATATGACGGACAACGATGTACGACGAATCTGCAGCGAAGCGAAGACCCATGCGAAGCACAACGGTTCCACGCTGGTTGCCGAGTTCGGTACTCCCGGAGAATACGCGCACAGGTTCGCACCTACCGGGAAGAATCGCCGTCGAGAGTTCTGGTACTGGGTGTTCGCCGTCCTGCTGGCTCTGGCGAATATCGCATGGCTCATCGTTACCGGAGGTGCGGTGACATGGTGGGTCGTCGGGCAGCTGATCTGCTTCGACATCGCCATGATTCTCGCCTGGCGCGGCTGGAAGGCGAATCGGAATCACTAGGAAACGACGTCGCCGGCGAATCCGTCGGTGGTGAATGGAACCGCGAGCTCGCGGATGATCTGTCGCGGTGTTCCGTGCTGTGCGGATATCCTACCGCTTACCGGCCCTGTTGTTTACCGTTTGATTACCGGCCTCGCAGGGCGAGCAACGTGTGATAGGCGCCGGAACGAATGGAACCGATGCCGTCGGTGTTGTTGAGGGCCCGTTCCACTGACTGCACGGCTCCCAGCGACGGTACCTTGGGCAGGGAATCAAGATCGGATGCGGAGCGACGACTCCTGCGGTTATGCATACGGAACCGGTCGCGGCTCATCGCCTCACCGGTGGCGCACATCTTGTCGCTGATGCTCACCAGCCAGCCCTCGGTGTACTTCGGCTGCACGTTGGTGAGCGGATACATGTGATTGATCAGACTGTCGGCCACCACATCGTTGACGATATCGCGCCCGTAGTCGCGGATGGCGTTCAGACAGGCGATACGACCGTGGGTGAAACCGTGCAGACGATGCCAATCCTCGTGATCATGCCAATCGTAAAGGAAATAGTCGTGGAGCAGCGACGCCACCACCAGCGACCGCATGTCGACGATGTCGTCCAGACCGAAGCGGTGGGCAAGCCGCACCGAACGTTCGGCCACGGCTAAGGAATGCTGAAAGGTGGTGGTGTTGCCATGCTGGAAATAGCGTTTTTCCGACTGCATACCCGGAGATTCGATGATGTCGAGACCGTACTCCAGTACGGTGAGAAAGGCGTCGCTTGCCGAATCGGCATCGGCATTGGCTTCGGTATCGGGAGTATTCATGGTATCCATCGCGAAGAGATTCATCACGGTAGTTCGAAGTCCTCTCTGAGTTTGCCCATCGCTGAGTTGACCCACCATTTAGAGTAGACAACAAGCCCAAAGTTGTCCATTGCGATCCACCATTCATCACCTTCTCGTGACTTGATGTTCACTGTTGTCGCATCGGTTCGGCCCAAAGCGGAAAACGGTCATATTGTTACGGACTGTTGACTGAAATCACGGTGGGAAAGGACTAAGCTCCCACACTGAATGCACCGACCCCATACGGGATCGATAAGAGACGCTTACGATGTAGTGCTGAGAATTTGGAGGTCCGGCATGGCCAGCGGCAAAGCGATGACGGTAAGTGAAATGGTCGGTCTGTTCGTCTCCCCGGAGGCGCCCCTTCGGGTCGACGCCTTCGACGGTTCGACGTTCGGTTCGCAGCGGGCGGATCTGCATGTGAAGATCAACAATCCCGATGCCATTTATCAGATCGCCGAACATCCCAACGAGATCGGTGTGGTGCGCGCCTACATTCTCGGAGATTTCGATGTGGAGGGCATTGATTACGCCGATCCGTATCCGGTGCTGCGTCGATTCGTCGAGCTGGCTCCCTATGTGCTCAAGCCCAGTCCGCTGGATATTGCCCGCGTGGTGGCCGCGGTGTTCAGCCACGGATTCCGCAAGGCTCCCGTGCCCGAAGTGGAAGGGCCTTCGAAGTGGCAGCGCATCAAGTCCGGTCTGCTGCCGCACACCGAAAAAGCCGATTCGGAAACGGTGAGCTACCACTACGATCAGTCCAACGACTTCTACGCCGATTTCCTCGGACCCTCGATGACCTACACCTGCGCGGTGTTCGAAAACGAGGACATGAGCCTCGAGGATGCGCAGGCCAACAAACTGCGGCTCATCCTCGACAAACTCGGCCTGAAGCCCGGCCAGCGTCTACTCGACATCGGCTGCGGCTGGGGGTCGATGGTCATCACCGCGGCCCGTCGCGGCATCAAGGCGCTGGGCGTCACGCTGTCCAAGGAACAGGCCGCCTACGCGCAGGAATGGATCCGCCGTGAAGGACTCGAGGATCTGGCCGAAGTGCGCGTGATGGACTACCGTGACGTGCCCGAACGCGACTTCGACGGCATCTGCTCGATCGGCATGATGGAGCATGTGGGCGTGAAGAACTACAAGAGCTATTTCGGTGAGATGTTCAAGCTGCTCAAGCCAATGGGCCGTCTGCTCAACCATCAGATCACCATCAGCCACGGCAAGCCGAACGGCAAGCCCGGCACCGACGAGTTCCTCGACCGTTACATCTTCCCCGACGGCGATCTCGGTACGCCCGGATTCATCGAAAGCTGCATCCATGACTCCGGATTCAACGTGGTGCATCAGGAGAACCTGCGCCAGCACTACGCGCTGACGCTGCACCATTGGAACCACAACCTTTCCGAGCACTGGGATGATGCGGTAAAGCAGGTGGGATTCGACCGTGCCAAGGTGTGGGGCCTGTACATGGCCGCATGCTCGCTGAACTTCGAACTCGACGGTATCCAGATTCACCAGTTCCTCGCCGTCAAGCCCGACCGCGTCGGACACCCCGACGGCAAGTGGTATCCGCTGCGCCCGTGGTGGAGGGCCTGACGGTTCGGATCGTGCCTGACCGGATGGACTTGCGGTCTGCGGCTGGCGGGTCGTGCCGTAAGGTTCGGGTCGTGCCGGACGATGGTCTCGCGGTATTCGCGGTATTATCGTCCGGTGAAGAGAACCGAGCAGATCAAGCAGACTCCCCAAGGCGTTGCGGCCACGGTGGCCCAGGCCTTCGTCTATGGCATCTTCCCCCTGTACTGGGCTGCACTCGACAGTGTTTCCGCGATGAACGTGATGCTGTATCGCATCGTCACCGCGTTCGCGGTGATGTTGCTGGTCATGGTGGTTTCCGGCCGATGGGGGAGGTTTCTCGCCTCCGTGCGATCGCTGTGGAGGACGCCGAAACTGTTCTGGCTTGAGGTGCTCGCCGCGGTGCTGGTGTCGATCGATTGGGTGGTGTACATCTATCTTGTGGTGATCGGCCACACGTCCGAGGCCAGTGCGGCGAACTTCCTGATGCCGCTGATCAACATGCTGCTGGCGTTGTTGCTCCTGCGCGAACGGACCACGCGGCTCGGCATCGTCTCCATGATCATCGCGCTGGTGGGCGGCGGGCTCTATGTGCTGGACACGGGGGCGTTCCCGACGTTGGCGTTGCTGATGACCTTCAGCTACAGCGGATACTGTCTGATCAAACGGTTCATTCCGCTGGATTCCTTTGAGTCCCTCACCTTCGAGACCGGGGTGCTCACCCCTGTGGCGTTCGTCGCGTTGGCCGTACAGCCGCGGTTCGGCGTGCCGGCCGGAGCCCCCGCGCAGGTGTGGGTGCTGCTGGCTTGTTGCGGCATCCTTACGGTGGTGCCGCTGGTGCTCACCTCGTATGGCGTCAAGCATGCGCATTTCCTGACACTGAGCTTCACCCAGTACATCACGCCGACGATCCAGTTGATGCTCGGCATTCTGGTGCTCGGAGAGCAGGTGCCGGCTCACCGGTTCATCTCGTTCTCGGTGATCTGGTTGGCCCTGGTGGTGTATTCGATCGACATCGTGATCCAGCATCGTAGAAAGTTGACGTTGGGCGGGATCGCCGGGTGAGGACGTTTGGCGACGACGTTGGGCGACGACGTTGGGCGGGATCGCCGACTGTTGAAGGTTTGGTCTTGTGCGGTGAACCATACGGTGGTTGAATGGCTTGCAGAGTAGGGGAGAATGGAGCGGCCATGGAATCATCGGTTGGGGGCGGCGGGCACGGTGTCGGTGTCGGAACTAGGATGAATCAGGGGGCTGAGCGTCAACTGGGGGCGGAGCGTCAACGGGGATCTGAGCGTCGTCGGGGGCGCCGGCCCGGTAACAGTCCCAGTCGTCAGGCGATTCTGGACGCGGCGTGTGAGGAGTTTTCGCGCAATGGATATCGCGGCACTACGCTCAAGGGGGTGGCGTCCGCGGCCGGCGTGGATGCGAAGCTGGTGAAGTACTACTACAAGGACAAGGAGACGCTGTTTATGGCAGCGGCCTCCGAACTGTTCCGTTCGCAGGAGTTCTTCAGCCTGCTGCATGAAAACCGGCATGATCATGCGATGGATTCCACTGGATGCCGTTTGGTATACGCCTTTCTGATGCAGGCGGTCGATCCACGGCGTCGTCTGCTGCTCGGGCTGCTCAAGGATCTCGGTGCGAACGAGGAGTTCCGGAACTTCTATGTGCGGTTCCTGCGCAACGAAATCGCAAACAGCGTTCAGCCGCCCTTGAACGACGAATACGCTTCGGAGCGGCTGGGGCTGGTGTTCTCGCAGATCATCGGACTGGTTTCCAGTTGGCATCTCATCGAGATTCCGGCACTGAGAGAGCATACGGTGTTGGAGATGGCGAGGATCGTCGGACCGGTGGTGGACCATTATCTGTACGACGATCTGCCGCTCGATCAGATTCGCGGTGATCGACGAATCGACGGGAGTCAGGCCGAGGGGAATCAGGCCGAAGATGAGTCGGAGGCACCCCGGTAGATCGATGTGCGGTGGATGACGAGCCATGCCACGCCGAAGACCATGACCGCTGTGTAGATGAACAGCAGTGTGCCGAAATGCGCGTTGGCTGCCGGAATCGACTGCGTGGCGGTCTGAGTCACCGCGGAGGCGCTGAGCGAGGAACCGAAGATCGCGATGCCGATCGCACCGGAACCCTGCATGGCCAGATCGTTCATGCCGACGCCTCGGCCGCTCTGCTCGGGTGGCAATGTGGCGAGTACGGTATCGACCACGGGGGAGTAGGTCATCGCCATGCCGATGTAGTACACCGAGATCGTGACGGCAAGCGGCCATGAGCTTGACGATCCGGCCGCCAGATACAGGTACAGTCCGCTGGCCAGCAGGCCGAGTCCCATCAGCGTGCCCGCGGTGAGGATGGAGCGGAATCGTCCCAGTATGCCGACGATGCGGCCGGACAGCGTGCCGGTGACGGTGGCGAGGATCAGAGCCGGCAGCAGGAGCAGGGAGACCTGCGTGGCGCTCATGCCGTAGATCATCGAGCCGGCGGCGTTGAACAGCGGGGTGACCGAGAAGTTCAGCGAGTAGAAGATCACGATAAGCAGCACGGCCTTGATCCAACGGGTGTTGCGGAAGAACGCCGGGGTGACGAACGGGTTGCGGGCCTTGCCGATGTATGCGGCGAAGCAGACGAACGACAGCAGGGATGCGGCGATCAGCGGCCACATGAGGTTGGAGAAGAACAGGGTGAGGAACAGGGCTCCCGCGCCGAACAACGCGAAGCCGATGGCATCGATGGAGGTGCCTTTGCCCGCCACGTTCGGCAGATCCTTGATCAGCGGAGGAACCACGAGTATGGAAAGTGCGGGGATGAGGAACAGCCACGACCAGTCGATGGCGCTGAAGATGCCGCCGCACAGTACGCCCAGCGCCGTGGAAAGCTGGAACACCGCGGTGAACAGGCCGAAGTACAGCAGTTTGGTTTCAGGCTTGAGGTATCGTGCCACGATCACCAGGTACACCGAGCCGGCCGCCTGGAATCCGACGGTCTGGACGCAGCGGGCCACGATCACCAGAATCAGACTGCCATGAAACAGGAATCCGAACGCGCAGCCGATCCACAGGAGGACCATGCCGACGAAGGTGAGTTTCTTCAACGAAACGAAGTCGCACAGCGAGCCGTAGATGAAGCAGGCGATGCCGAGGACCACGCCGGGGATGGCGGTGATCAGCGAGGCTTCGGACACGGCTCCAAGATCGGTGCCGATGTGTTCGAAGACCAGATTGAACGCCTGCAGGCATAGTACGCCCAGCAGATAGACGAACAGCAGGGGGAATAGGGCCCTGTGGGCCTTGTCCGCGATGACGTCGGTACTAGTGGCGGGAATGGTGGCCGTGGTGCCGGTCGCCTTGATTCCGGTCGTTGCTGATGATGGCCGATTGCTCATGATGAGTCCTTACCTTGTTCGCGGCCTTGATTGGCGGCGGTTGGGGTCTCTTGGGTAATCGGCTCGGATATTTCTTATGCGGAGGAGCCGGAGGACCGCAATGCCCAGTGTAGTGCCATGGGGGGATTGAGACGGATCGATCGGATCGGGGATGAGAGAACAATGGCTCCCCGGTAAGGAGTCCGGGGAGCCATTGGATCAGGCCTTGGCGAGGCCGGTGATGCGGGTCATGAACTCGTTGAGGAATCGCGGTACGTCGACGCCGACCGCGACCTTCATCGTCTTGACCGGATCGTTGAGCCTGTCGTTGTCGCCGATCGTGCGACCACGGGTCGGGCCTTCGACGTCCACCTGCATGTTGATGTCGAGCGTGGAGACCAGCGACGGGTCCACGGCCACACCCACGGCGAGCGGATCATGCAGTCCGCAGCCGCCGAGCTTCGGGGCCGTGGTCTCGTAGGCCTTGATGTAGTAGTCGGTCATGTCGGCGAGGAACCTGCCGGCTGGGGTGCCGAGGTCGCGCCACAGTTCGGTCTGCTGGTAGGTGAGCAGAGTCTGCAGCGTGACGTCGAGACCGATCATCGTGGCGGGGGCTCCGGAGCGGAACAGCGCATCCGCGGCGTCCGGATCCTGCGAGATGTTCGCTTCGCTCCATGCCGAGACGTTGCCGCGGACGGTGAGCGCGCCACCCATCAGGACGATCTTCCCGATCTCATCCTTGATCTCCGGCGCCTTGGCCAGCGCGGCGGCGATGTTGGTCATCGGGCCGGTGGGCACGTAGACCAGATCCTTGCCGTACGTCTTCACCGCATCGATGATGAAGTCGACGGCGGATTCGGATTCCGGCTCGCGGTTCGAATTGGGGATCTCCACGTCGCCGATGCCGTTCTGTCCGTGGATGAAGGCGGAGACCGGCTGCACTTCGAACGAATCCTTGGTGCTGGCATGCGGCAGGCCCTTGTACACCTTCACTTCGGGGTGCCCGAACAGGTCGGTGACGGCCAGTGCGTTGCGCACGCCCTGATCGAGCAGTACGTTGCCGTAGGTGCCGGTGATGCCGATGAGTTCGACTTCGGGGCTGCCCAGCGCATAGGCGGTGGCCAGCGTGTCGTCGATGCCGGTATCGAGATCGAGGATGAGTTTCTTAGCCATGATTGACTCCTTAGGAAAGCCGGATCTGCGGGATCACCAGACGAACAGGCCGACGGTGGCGGCGGAGAGCAGGGAGACCAGAATGCCGGAGAGCAGCATGCGGCCGACCTGCTTGGAGATGGCGTCGTTCTTCTCCTTGGAGACGATGCCCTTGAAGCAGCCGATGACCATGCCCAGCGTGGAGAAGTTGGCGAAGGAGGTGATGAACACCGTCAGTACGGCCTTGTAGTGGGCGGCGTAGGTGGCGACCTCGCTGGTGATCTGGCCCATGACCACGAATTCGTTGGTCACGAGCTTGAGACCCATGAGCTGCGAGAAGTGCCATGCGGTGCCCGGGTCGAGACCCATGAGCCAGGCCGGCACGTACATGATCACGCCGAGGATGGATTCGAGCGAGAGCTTGTCCCAGATCATGCCGAGACCGGCGTCGATGAGTGCGGCGAGCGCCACGAAGGCCACCACGTTGGCGGTGATGATGAGGATCAGCCTGCCGCTGCCGAGGATCGAATCGCCGAGGAAGGAGAAGAACGGTTCCTTGACCGGCTTGCTCGGATCGTGCTTGAAGAATCGCTTGTACGCCGGCAGGGCCTTGTATTCCTCGATGGCCTTGTCCTTGGCGGCCTGCTCCTCGGCGGTGAGCTCCACGACGTCGTCTTCGGAGGCCGGGTCTCCCAGACCGTAGATCACGTCCTCGTCCTTGGTGACTTCGACCGGGTAGAGCATGTGGCTGACGATCAGGGCGTTGATGCAGTTCAGCGGGATGGCGGTGATCACGAATTCGCCGGGCACCATCTGGATGTAGGAGCCGATGATGGCGGCGGTGACGCAGCTCATCGACATCATGGCCAGAGTGACGTTGCGCCCGGCCTTCATGCGCTGCAGCTGCACCTTGGAGACGGCGAGGGCCTCGGTGTTGCCGAGGAACATCATCTCGACGGCGTAGAAGGTCTCGAACTTCGGGCGACGGGTGACGAAGCTCAGTCCGCGGCCGATCCACTTGATGATCCACGGCAGGAAGCCGATGTAGGTGAGGATGTCGAACAGCGGGACGATGAGGAGGATCGGCAGCAGGGCGCTGGCGATGAAGTTCACCGGGGCGGGGTTGGTGCCGTCGGCGCCCACCCAGTTGGCGAGGGCGAAGTTGACGCCCTTATAGGAGATGTTGACGATGGCGGCGAATCCGTCGGCCGCGGCCTTCACCGCGGCGCGTCCCCATTCGAAGCTGGTGAGGAACCACGCGATGACGAGGTTCAGGGCGAGCATGCAGCCCACGGACATGTAGTCGATGCCTTTTCGATTGTTGGAGAATACCCAACCCAGGGCCAGGAAGACCACCAGGCCCAGAATGTTTACCGCTAGATACATGAGTTCCCTTCCTTTGGTTCTCAGTTCTCGGTACCGTTCAGGACTGTGTGCGCTGTTCGGTACTCCGTTGCCCACGATAGTGGGCGTTTATGTCCTTCGATTGATGGATCGAAGGAAGAGTTTTCGATGTCGTTCCGTCATCGAGCGGTGTGACGACGGGACGACATCCCCGTCCGGCGATTCGTCAGACGATGATCTGGTGGATCAGTGTGATCGGTTCAGCCTCCTTGCCGATAGTGATGTTGTCTCGGATGAGTCGTTCCACGTCCGCGATGTCCTTGCGGTCGCTGTGAACGGTGAGCAGCACGTCGCCCTTATGCACTTCGTCGCCCACCTTGTGGTTGAGCACGAGTCCGACGGCGTAGTCGAGCTCGTCGTCCTTGGTGGCGCGCCCGCCGCCGAGCATCATCGAGGCGATGCCCATCTCGTCGGCGCGCATGCCGGTGATCACGCCGTCGGATTCGGCGGTGATCGGAATGCGGTACTTCGCCTGAGGCATGATCGTCGGATCGTCGACCACCCGGCCGTCGCCTCCCTGGGCTTCGATCATCATGCGGAAGCGCTCGAGGGCCGAACCATCGGCGATCTTTGCTTCCAGCTTGGCGCGCGCCTCGTCGAGATCCTTGGCCTCGCCGGCCATCACCACCATCTGGCTGCCGATGGTGAGCACCAGATCGGTCAGGTCCGCCGGACCTTCGCCGCGCAGCACGGCGATCGACTCTTCGATCTCCAGTGCGTTGCCGATGGCGAGGCCGAGCGGCTGGTTCATGTCGGAGATCACGGCCATGCAGTCCATGCCGACGCCCTTGCCGATATCGACGAGCGCTCGGGCCAGAGCCACGGCGTCCTCCTCGTTCTTCATGAACGCGCCGGCACCGGTTTTCACGTCCATCACCAGCGCGTCGGTGCCGCTGGCGATCTTCTTGCTCATGATCGAACCGGCGATCAACGGAATCGAATCGACGGTGTCGGTCACGTCGCGCAGCGCGTAGATCTTCTTGTCGGCCGGGGCGATGTTGCCGGTGGCACCGGCGATGATGCAGCCTACTTCTCGCAGCTGACGCTTGAAGGCGTCCTCTTCGATCTCCACGGTGTAGCCGGGGATGGCTTCGAGCTTGTCGAGAGTGCCGCCGGTGTGTCCGAGTCCACGGCCGGAGATCATCGGTACCACGATGCCGAGCGAGGCGACCAGTGGGGCGAGCGGGATGCTGACCTTGTCTCCCACACCGCCGGTGGAGTGCTTATCCACCTTCCTGCCGGGGATGTCGCTTAGATCGAGACGGTCGCCGGAGTGCAGCATCGCCATGGTCAGGTGGCTGGTCTCCTCCGAGGTCATGCCGTTGAACCAGATGGCCATCAGCAGGGCGCTGGCCTGATAGTCGGGGATGTCGCCGGCGGTGTATCCGTCGACGAAGAACCGGATCTGTTCGTCGGTCAGTTCGCTGCCGCCGCGCTTGGCGTCGATGATGTCGATCATTCTCATGATGCTGGCTCCTTTGCCACGATGATGATAAAACGTTAAATCAAAATTACGGATTTTACAAATGTGCGTGTCGTTGAGTGAACGATTGTTCGCGTAGTGGAAGGTTTCGCTGAACCAATGTTCATTGTGGCGTGGTTCTGTTATGTGCTGGTGCTCCGTTGTGCTGTTGCTGTGTGGATGATGCCGGATGTCACCGGAGTCGTCATGACTGGAATTCCAACAGATCCGTAGCGCTGATCTCATCGATTACCAGGGTGTTGGCGTATCCGGCGCTTAATGCGCCGTGCGCTGCGGGAACCTTGATGGGGGTGGATATCACGAGGATGCTGTGCGGCTTGTTCCTCAGGTCGTCCAGATGCAATCCGATCGTCCTGCCATCGATGTCCTCGTCGATGATCCGTCCGGTACGGTCGATGAACCGTGAGAGCACGTCGCCCACCGCCTCGTGCTGCAGTCGGTCGCGCTCGTCCTTGGTGAGATACCCCAGGCGGAACAGCAGGGCGGAATCCTGCACGGAACCGACCGTGAAGATCGCGATGTTCGCCCGCCTGCCCATGTCGAAGATGTGGGAGATGTACGTTTCCTGCTCCACGAGCTCGCGGGTTTCCCGTCGGTCGAAGATCACCGGCAGCGGCAGATACTGCGGCAGCGTATGGAACGCCGCCGCGAAGGCGTTGGCGCTTTCGAATGCGAAGTTGTTGCTCTCCGTGTTCGAGACGCTGCCCTTGATCTGCACCACGGTCACGCCGCGAACATCCTTCGGCGCCAGATGCGTGCCGATGGCGTACAGCGTACGACCCCAGCCCAATCCGATGATGTCGTCGTCCTGAACGATCGACTCGATGTAGTCCGAAGCGGCCTCGCCGACGGTATCGAGCCGATCCTTGGGAGCGACGGTGGTCATCGGCACCACCACGACGTGCTTCAGCCCGTACTTCTGCTGAATGCGTTCGGCCAGATTCGGGGCTTCGCCGCTTGGATCGGCGATGTCGATGCGAACCAGACCGGTTTCTCGGGCGTACTGCAGGAGCCTGGAGACGGTGGGGCGGGAGATGTGCATGAGCGTGGCGATCTCGACCTGGCTGAGATCCTGCTGATAGTACAGTTTGGATACCTTCAGCGCGTCCTGGGTTCTCTTCGCCATGGTGTTCATGCTTCGCCTCCCGTCCCTTTCGATTGCTGTCTCTTCGGTCGCTGTTCCGTGAGCTCTTGACTTTCGTTACGCCGATCAGGCGATGGCGGTCTCCAGCGCAATGGTGATCATGTCGTTGAAGGTCTTCTCGCGTTCCTCGCTCGTGGTTTTGCCCTCACCGAAGATCAGGTCGGAGACGGTGAGGATCGACAGCGCGCGGAAGCCGAGCTTGGCGCCGAGCAGATACAGACCGGCCGACTCCATTTCCGTGCCGAGCACGCCGTAGTCGGCGAGCTTCTTCATGTCGATCTCGTCGTTGTAGAAGCGGTCGGCCGCGAAGATGTCGCCCACCTTCACATCCACACCCTGCTCCTTCGCCACATGGTAGGCGGTGTCGAGCAGTTCGAAGTTGGCCAGCGGGGCGTAGTGAACGCCGTGGCCGAAGGTGTTGGTCACCACCGCGGAGTCGGTGGTCGAACCGGAGGCGAGCAGTACGTCGCGCAGCTTGACGCCTGCGGCCATGCCGCCGCAGGAGCCGACGCGGATGATGGTCTTCACGCCGTAGATGGTGGCCAGCTCGTTGGTGTAGATCGACAGCGAGGGAATGCCCATGCCGCTGGCCTGCACGGAGACTCGCCGACCCTTGTAGGTGCCGGTGAAGCCGAGGCAGTTGCGCACGCCGTTGACCTGAACGGCGTCGTCAAGGAAGTTCTCGGCGATGTACTTGGCGCGCAGCGGATCGCCGGGCATGAGCACGACGTCGGCGTAATCGCCCGGTTCTGCTTCGATGTGAGGGGTTGCCATGATGAAGGTCCTTTCGTTGATGATTGTCGTTGACTGAGGATGATGCCGGGAATGGGAATGCGGAACGGGCTGGAGGGTCAGCTGATCTGGTCGAGGAAGCTGGTGCCGTTGCCGTTGCCCTCGACGCCGAAGTTGTCGAGGATGGTAGCGCCCATGTCGGAGGCGGTTTCACGGATGCCGAGCGACGTGCCCGGATTCGGCATGCCGGGGGAGTAGGCGAGGATCGGCACGAACTCGCGGGTGTGGTCGGTGCCCTTGTAGGTGGGGTCGTTGCCGTGGTCGGCGGTGATGAGCAGCAGATCGTCGTCGTGCATGCTGTCCATCACATGGCCGAGCCTCTCGTCGAAGGCCATCAGCGCGTCTCCGTCGCCCTGGGCGTTGCGTCGGTGGCCGTACATGGCGTCGAAATCCACGAGATTGGTGAAGCACAGGCCGGTGAAGTCGCTGGCCATGGCCTCGTCCACATGGTCCATACCGTCCATGTTGCTCTGGTTGCGCCATCCCTTGGTGATGCCGTGGCCGGAGAAGATGTCGTTGGTCTTGCCCACGGCGAGCACGTCGTAGCCGGCGTCATGCAGGAAATCCAGCACGGTCGGCGCGATGGGCTCCAGACCATAGTCGTGACGGTTCGACGTGCGGGTGAAGTGATCCTTGTCGGAACCCACGTACGGGCGGGCGATTACGCGGCCCATCACGATCTCGGGTCCGTTGATCAGCGTGCGGGCGTACTCGCAGATGCGGTAGAGCTCGTCGATCGGGATCACGTCCTCGTGCGCTGCGATCTGCAGCACCGAATCGCCGGAGGTGTAGAGGATCAGGTCTCCGGTCTTCATCTGATGCTCGCCGTAGTCGTGGATCACCTCGGTGCCGGAGTACGGCTTGTTGACGATGACCTTCCGGCCGGAGAACCGTTCGAGGGCGTCGACGATGGACTGCGGGAACCCGTTCGGGAACGTGGCCATCTCGAACTTCACCGGCAGGCACATCATCTCCCAGTGTCCGTCGAGCGAGTCGTTGCCGTGGGAGGTGATGGTCATCTTGCCGAAGCATCCTTCGGCCGGGTCCGCTGCGGGCACGCCCTTGATGGGGGAGACGGCGGGTTCGATGCCGCGGATGTTGCCCAGACCGATGCGGCCGAGATTGGGCAGATGCAGCCTGCCGTCGAAGAATTCGCCGATATGGCCGAGGGTGTCGGCCCCGACGTCATCGAACTTCGCCGCGTCGGGCGCTTCTCCGATGCCGATGGAATCCAGCGCGATGGCCAGAACTCGTTTGTAGGTGTATGCCATGGAAAGGCTTCCTTTCACCATTGAAAGACAGAAGACATATGAGTGGATGAACGATGGTCATGGGAGGCTCGGACGGTTGCGTGTCGGATGACATCGACGCAACCGTCCGGCGTATAGGGACCCGTAGGGGGGGGGGTTACTGCTTTGCGGCCTCTTCGAGGATCGCGACGGAGGCTGAGACGCCGAGGCGCGTGGCGCCGGCGTCGATCATCGCGTAGGCGTCGGCGAGATTGTGGATGCCGCCGGCGGCCTTCACGCCGAAGTCGGGGCCCACGGTCTCGCGCATGAGCTTGACGTCGGGTGCCGTGGCGCCCGCGGTGGAGAAGCCGGTGGAGGTCTTGACGAAATCGGCGCCGCCTTCGACGGTGAGCCTGCTGGCGCGAACCTTCTCATCGTCGGTGAGCAATGCGGTTTCGATGATCACCTTGAGCAGCTTGCCCTTGGCGTGGGTGGCATCGGCCACGGCCTTGATGTCGTCGCGCACGACGTCGTCGTTGCCGCCCTTGAGTTCGCCGATGTTGATGACCATGTCGATCTCATCGGCGCCCTTGTCGATGGCGTCGTTGGTTTCGAAGACTTTGGTTTCGGTGGTGCTGGCGCCGAGGGGGAATCCGATTACGGTGCAGGTGGCGATGCCGGTGCCGGCGAGGGCCTTGGCTACGCGGGGAACCCAGTAGGGGTTGATGCAGACGGATGCGGTGTTGTACTTGATGGCTTCGGCCACGGTGTTGTCGATCTGTTCGGCGGTTGCGTTGGCCTTGAGGAGCGTGTGATCCATGTACTTGGCGAGCTGAGCCTGGGTGAGGGACATGATTGGCTGTGCCTTTCTGATAATTCACGGATTGCCGTGAAGGGCTGGCCTTCGTTGGCCGGCTTGTGATTTGATTGTAGCACCGAATGTTACAAATGTCCACCTACGTAGTTGAACGTTTGTTCAATATGATTCATGGAACGCTGCACCGATGTACCGAATGCCGATCGCTGCCGGTCGCCGCCGCGCCCGACCCCTACCACTGCTCGGCGAAGTACGTAGACGGTCTCCATGACTCTCCCGGCCGGACCACCTGCGTCCGTGAATAATAGACGTACCCCGGTTTCGGCCGTTCGCCAAGCAGCTGTTCTATGGTCACGAACGTGAATCCCTCGGCCTTCAGATCATCGATGATGCCTTTCACGGCCTGCGCCGTGCTGCCCTGCAGATCATGCAGCAGTACGATGTCGCCGGGGCGGGTCCATTGCAGTACGGCGTCGTGCACGCCCTTCGCATCCTTCTCCCAGTCGAATCCCATGACGTCGAAGTTGATGATCGAGGAATTCATCGCCACGGCCTGATCCCGCACGTCATTGCTCCACTCGCTATACGGCGGGCGGATCATCGAGGGATACGCCCCCACGGTCTTCTCCACAAGCGCGCTGGTCCGCGTCAGCTGCGAGGCCACGTCCGACCGGCTCAATGTGCGCAGATGGGGATGATCCCACGTATGGTTCTCGATCGGATGGCCGGAATCGCGTAGCTGCCTGAGCATCGGAGCCGTCCGTTCGTCGATGTGCTGGCCCACCGAGAAGAACGTCGCGACGGTCCCGGTCTCCTGCAGCGCCCGGATCACCGGCGGGGTGTTCGTCGCGTCGGGCCCGTCATCGAAGGTGAGCGCCACGCATTTGGCCTTGGCGCAATCAACCCCGAGCTTCGCGATGTTCGAGGTGGTCACGGCATCCATGGCGGCGTTCAGGCCATCGATCGAACGCCGGTATTCGGCCCCGTCCGAGATCGTCTCGTCGTCGGTGAGCTGCCGGTCGGCCGCATCCGCGAGTCGCTTCAGCCTGACGCGGGTTGAATCGTCGGTCACCTTGCCGGACGTGTCGGAAAGCAGCTCCTTCGCCTGTGAAACCGCGGCTCGAAGCGTATACCGCACAGCCTCGTTGGACTTGTTCGCCGTGCTGCGCCGAACCGCCGCGGCCTCGACGGGCAGCGTCTTGGTCTGCTTTCGGGCCCGATCGGCAGCCTCGGCGATCGCAACGGTTCGGGAATCCAGTTCATCGGCGGTCATTTCGCCGGAACAGGCGTAATCGTCGCCGGCTGTCCTGTCGATCAGCTGCCGGGAGGACTGCACTTCGGCTCGCGCGGTGGCGAGCACGCCGGCATCCTCCAGAGAGGACGGACTGACGCTCATGACGGAAGACGACGATTCCACCGCCTTGCGCAGTGCGTCCGTCTCCGCGATCAGACCATTCCGCGCGCTTTCGCATTGCGCCAGCGCACGTCCATGCCGCGCCCGCCATGACCAGACCACGCCGCCGCCGATCGCAAGGGCCGCGATCAGGGCGATGGCGACGATGACCGCAATCGGACGTCGGGAACGTCCCGCCTTGTCGCGAGGGGATCGATGCTGAACCATATCTGCCCTTCTTCCTTGTTCCGCCTATCGCGACGACCGTGCCGTATTCCGGCCGGTTGCGCCCATTGCGGTCGGTGTGGAATTTCTCCGGCGTTTGCTACCATAGCAAAGTTGCCTTGCGCAACGTGGGGCTGTAGCTCAGTCGGTTAGAGCATCGGACTCATAATCCGCCGGTCCAGGGTTCAAGCCCCTGCGGCCCCACTCGTCGTTTGCCATTATTCCCGCTATCGTTTATTCCCGCTATCGTTCCCGGCGACCCCGACTCTGTGTCGCTTCGGGTCTCGCTGCGTTTCCGGGTTTCGTCTGAAATCCGCCCATAGTAAATCCGCCCATATGGGCCTCATGCGAATATGGGTCTCGTATGAATGATGACGATCCAAGGAGTCGCAATGGCACAGACGCATGAAGAGCCGACCTCGACAATCAAGCCGACCTTAGCGGCCGAATCGACCTCGACAATCAGACGAGCCGTGGTGACGGGCGCATCCAGCGGCATCGGAGCCGCCTCGGTCCGCGCATTGGTGGCCGACGGATGGCAGGTCGTGGCGCTCGCCCGGCGTGAGGAGCGGCTGGCCGCGCTCGCCGACGAGCTGGGCGAGGCCTGTACCTACCAAGTCTGCGACGTGACCGACGAATCCTCCACGCAGGCCGCGGTGGACGCCGTACTGGCCGGAGGGTCGGTGAAGGCGCTGGTCAACTGTGCGGGCGCGGCGATCGGCAAGGACCCGGTGGCCACGGCGAATCTCGACGACTGGCGGGATATGTACGAGCTCAACGTGCTCGGCACGCTGCGCATCACGCAGAAGCTGCTGCCGGCATTGAAGCGCACCGAGGGCACCGTGCTGGTGATCTCATCCACGGCCGGCATCGAACCGTATGAGGGTGGCGCGGGATACTGCGCCTCGAAATTCGCCGAACGGGTGATGGCCCGCGTGCTGCGGCTGGAGCAGATCGGCGAACCGGTGCGCATCGTGGACATCTCGCCGGGCATGGTGGCCACCGACGAGTTCTCGCTCAAGCGCTTCCATGGCGATGCCGACAAGGCCGCGGCCGTGTACGCCGGCGTGCCGAACCCGCTCAAGGCCGAGGACATCGCCGAATGCGTGCGCTGGGCGCTCGACCAGCCCGACACCGTGGACATCGACTCCATCGTCGTGCGTCCCCGTGCCGAAGGCTCCTACACCAAGGTCTACCGCGAACGCTGATCGCGCTGCTCGCATCCGAGGCGGCGCACTGCGTCACCTCGGTCTCATTGCGTCACCTCGGTTTCGCTGGCCCTCCCGTCGCGTCGCCGCCACCCCGGTTGACCGAACCTGACTGTGCGAGTATAATCTCATCGGTTCCGGTTCACGTTGCGCCGCAGGGGCGTGGCGACCCGGTCCTGAAATAACCCCTAGGAGTTCATTATGAAGCAGGGAATCCATCCCGAATACGTGCCGACCGAGGTCGTGTGCTCGTGCGGCAACACCTTCATCACCCGTTCCACCATCACGTCCGGTCACATCACCGCCGACGTGTGCTCGAAGTGCCACCCCTTCTACACCGGCAAGCAGAAGATCCTCGATACCGGTGGTCGTGTGGCCCGCTTCGAGAAGCGCTACGGCAAGAAGGCCAAGTAACATACGTTGCCACGCCAGTCTTGCGTCCGGGTACGATCGATCCGGCGCGGACTGGCGTTTTTGTTTATCCGTTTATCCGTTGATCCATCCGGCTGCCCCTCAGAACCCTCGGAATCCGCGAAAGGCATGGCATGACAGCAGCAGAAGAGTTTCCCGCGGCACAGACCGCGTTGGACGAATACCGCAACCTCGAAGAGGACATGAGCCGCCCCGAAGTGGCTTCCGACCCCGACAAGATGCGCAAGCTCGGCCGACGTCATGCCGAACTCGCGCAGATCGTCTCCGTATACAGCAAATACTCCGCGCTGTGTGACGATTATGACGCGGCGAAGGAGATGGCCGCCGAGGACCCGGATTTCGAGGAGGAGGCCAAGCGCATCGAGGCCGAGCTGCCCGAGGCGCGCGAAAAGCTTCGTACTGCGCTGATTCCGCGTGACCCGGATGACGCCCGCGATACGATCATGGAGATCAAGGCCGGTGCCGGCGGCGAGGAGGCCGCGCTGTTCGCCGGCGATCTGCTGCGCATGTACACGCGGTATGCGGAACGTCGCGGATGGACGGTGACCGTGCAGTCCGAGAACTCCACGGAGCTCGGCGGCATCAAGGACGTGCAGATCGCCGTCCGTGCCAAGGGTGCCGTGGCCCCCGCCGACGGCGTGTGGGCGTCGCTCAAATACGAAGGCGGCGTGCATCGCGTGCAGCGCATCCCCGTCACCGAGTCGCAGGGACGCATCCAGACCTCGGCCGCGGGCGTGATCGTATTCCCCGAGGCCGATGACGACGATGACGAGATCGAGATCGATCCGAAGGACCTCAAGATCGACATCTTCATGAGCTCCGGTCCCGGTGGACAGTCCGTGAACACCACGTATTCCGCCGTGCGCATGACCCATATCCCCACCGGCATCGTGGTGAGCATGCAGGATGAAAAGTCGCAGATCCAGAACCGCGCCTCCGCGCTTCGCGTGCTCAAGTCCCGGCTGCTGGCCATGAAGCACGAGCAGGAGGCCGCCGAGGCCGCCGACATGCGTCATTCGCAGGTGCGTTCGCTCGACCGCTCCGAACGAATCCGTACCTACAACTTCCCGGAGAACCGCATCGTGGACCATCGCACGAACTACAAGGCGTACAACCTCGATCAGGTGCTCGACGGCGATCTGCAGGCCGTGATCGACTCCGACATCCAGGCCGACGAGGCCGCCCGTCTCGCAGCCGCCCAGCAGTAGGCCTGCCAGCCGTTATTTGGTCGAATCATTCATGAAGAGCCGATTATTGACGTCTTCATGCATGCTTTATGCCCAATAACGATCAAACGGAGGGAATACGGAGGGAATGATGAACGAACCGTCCATTGCCGGATTGCTGAACGATGCGGCGCGAATCCTTGCACAGGCCGGCATAGATACCCCCCGTTTCGATGCGAAGTTGCTGCTGGCCCATGCGGCCGGCGTGGAACCGCGCAACGTGGACAAGGCCATGCTGCTTGGCGCCGATCCGGATGAGCTGAACATCGACGAGCCGGCCCTTCGCCGCATGATCGACCGAAGGGCCGAGCGGGAGCCATTGCAGTACATCATCGGCACGGCACCGTTTCGCTATTTGGAAGTCGAGGTCGGCCCCGGCGTGTTCATCCCCCGTCCGGAAACCGAGATCGTGGTGCAGGCCGGTTTGGACTGGCTGACGGAACAGCATGTCGAGCACCCGCGGATCGTGGATCTGTGCGCCGGCAGTGGGGTGATCGGACTGTCCGCGGTCACCGAGATTCCCGACAGCGAGGTGTGGGCCGTGGAATTCAGTGCCGATACCTACCGGTGGACCGATCGCAACCGGAAACGGATTCTCCTCGGCGAGGCTCACGATTCCGATGATCACGATTCCGATGATGATCGGATTGTCCGGAACGGTCGTGCCGGTGACGGCCATGCGGACGGTGACCGATCATCCGCATATTCGCGATATCACCTGATTCTGGGTGACGCCACCGATTCCGAAACCCTGAAGGAACTGGACGGCACCATCGATCTGGTGATCAGCAACCCCCCGTACATCCCCGAATCGGAGATCCCCGAGCAGCCCGAGGTGCGCGACCATGATCCGGCACTGGCCCTGTACGGAGGATCCGCCGATGGTCTGCGCATTCCACGGCTCATCATCGACCGGTCTGCGGCGCTATTGCGATCGGGCGGAGTGCTGGTGATGGAGCATGACATCGGCCAGGGCCCGGCCCTTGTGGATCATGCGCTGCAGGACGGTTTCTCGGAAGCCCACACGGGGGATGATCTCACCGGCCGACCCCGATATCTGTTCGCCCGGACCAAGCAGCTCGCAGACCGGCCCGGTCCGGCTCAGGGAGCGGGGTTCTAAGCGGTTCTCGTATGACGGCCTACTGTGCGTACTCCTGCAACGCGGAGGCATCCGCATCCGAAATCGTCTTGATCACGCGGGCGGGATTGCCCACGGCCACCGAATTCGGCGGAATATCGCGGGTGACCACCGCTCCCGCGCCGATCACGCAGCCATCGCCGATGGTCACGCCGCCCAGCACCGTCACGTTGCCGCCGAACCAGCAGTTGGAGCCGATCACGATCGGCAGACCGTATTCGTAATCGTAGAACGTGCCGTCCTCCCGTTGACGAACGTTGCGATCCTGCCAGCGCAGCGGATGCATGGGCGGCAGCAGGGACACGTTCGGGCCGAACAGCACGTCGTCGCCGATGGTCACCGGCGCGCAGTCGAGCACGGTGAAGTTGAAGTTGGCGAAGACTCGCCTGCCGATCGTGGTGTGGATGCCGTAGTCGAAGAACACCGGACCGAGCACGTCGAGTCCTTCGCCGTGATGGGGGATCAGCTCGTCGAGCACGGCCTTGCGTTCGTCGGTCGCGCCGCGAGGCAGCGCGTTGAATTTCGAACACAGATCCCCGGACTTGGTGCGCAGACGGTCGAGCTCGGGGTCGGAGGCGTCGTACAGTCGGCCGGCCAGCATCTCCTCGCGCTCGCTGGCCCGCGGCATGCGCAGTTCGACCGGGGGATACCGCCCGGCCGGTGGATGGGGGGTGATCTCACTGACGTTGTCGTTGGACATGATGCGCTCCTTCGGATCATTATCGGATGCGGGCCTGGGCATTCGCCATTTAGTAAACCCGTTCAACCAGAATGTTGGTATTCTAGCGACGACCGATGACCCGACATGCGTCTCCCTTGCTCCGATACGATGTGCGGGCGGCGGTCCGGAGTGGTGCGACGACGTCGCGGCGCCGGTCCCGCCGGCTGCGGGACGATCCGGAGACCATGCCGATAGCGGGCTTGTGCCATACTACTTGTGCCATACTAGGTAAGTTCGTAAGGCGACCGGGAATCGGAAGATCGTGCACGCACCTCGGACAGCAGGCACGATGAGCGACGGGCACGATGAATAACGGGCACGGTGAATAACGGGCACGATGACGAAAAGGAGCGCATGATGGTGGATATCCGTCCGGTGAATGACGAGTCGTTGGCGCTCGCCGCCCGTCTGGTCCATGAAGGCCAGCTGGTGGTGATTCCCACGGATACGGTGTACGGAGTGGCCTGCAATCCACGCAGTGCCGAAGCCGTGGCGAACATTTTCCGAGCGAAACGCCGTCCTCGTGCAAAATCATTGCAGGTGCTGCTCTCATCGATGCCCGAGCTCGTCCGTCTCGGCCTCGACCTGCCGGTGCCGCTGAACAGACTGTCACGAAGGTTCATCCCCGGCGCGTTCTCCCCGATCTGCGTGGCCGGGCCGAACTGCGATCTGGCCACGGTGCGATACGCGCCGAACGAGCATCCGACCCGAACGCAGGGCATCCGCATTCCGAATTCCGAAACCTCGCTGCGTATCCTGCGCGCCACCGGCCCGTTGGCCGCGTCCAGTGCGAATATTTCCGGCGGTGAATCCGCCCAGACCGTTCGGCAGGCCGCCGATGCGCTCGGCGATGCCGTGGCCCTGTATCTCGACGGCGGGCCGACTCCGGGGCCGGTCTCCAGCACCGTGGTGGCCGCTGATCCGCACGGCAGGGACGGCATCGCCGTACTGCGCGAAGGCGTGATCCCGCAGTCCGTGATCCGCTCCGCACTGCACGAATCGTCCCCCTACGGATCTTCCGGGTCCGGATCGTCCGGATCGCATGGATTCATCGCCCGAGATCATCCGCGATCGGCCGTGCGCGGGGGGATCCCGGCATGAGAACGTATCTGTTCGTGGCCGCGGTGGCCGGCGGCGTGACCTATCTGCTCACCCCGCTGATCCGCCACATGGCCATCGAGTTCGGTGCGGTCGGCGAAGTGCGCGCCCGCGACGTGCATACGGTGCCCACGCCTCGCATGGGCGGCGTCGCCATGCTGCTGGGATTCGTGGTGGCGATGATGTTCGCCAGCCGACTGCCGTTGACGAGTCGCCTGTTCGCCGGCAGCATGCAACCGTGGATCATCGTCATCGGTGCGATCGGCGTGTGCCTGCTGGGCGTGTGCGACGACCGCTGGGATCTGGATTGGATGCTCAAACTTGCCGGCCAGCTCATCATCTCCGTATTCGTGGCGTGGGGCGGACTGCAGGTCGTCTCCCTGCCGTTCGGCTCTCTGGTGGCCGCCTCGCCAAGCATGTCGATGGCGATCACCGCCATACTCATCGTTGCCTCGATCAATGCGGTGAACTTCGTCGACGGTCTCGACGGCCTGTCCTCGGGCATCGTGGCGATCGGCGGCATCGCCTTCGCCATCTACTCGTATATCATCGCCCGCTCGTCTCCGAACTATGCGTCGATGGCCACGCTGCTCGACGTCGCGCTGGTCGGCATCTGCATAGGATTCCTGCTGCACAACTGGCATCCCGCCAAACTGTTCATGGGCGACTCCGGGTCGATGCTGCTGGGATATCTGGTCACCTGCGCGTCGATCGTGATGACCGGCCGCATCGATCCCACCACCATCCACACCAGCATCTACCTGCCGGTGTTCATGCCGATCCTGCTGCCGGTGCTGGTGCTGTTCCTGCCGGTGCTCGACATGTGTCTGGCGATCATCCGCCGGGTGAGCAAAGGGCAGTCGCCCATGCACCCCGACCGCATGCATCTGCACCATCGCATGCTGCGCATCGGGCATAGCGTGCAGGGGGCGGTGCTGACGCTGTGGGGCTGGGCCGCGCTGATCGCCTTCGGATCGATCATGGTGCTGTTCTTCCCGGTGCGGTACGTGGGCGTCGGATTCGTGATCGCCGCGGTGCTGCTCACCATCATCACGATGTACCCGTATCTCAAGCATCGCATTCCGGAAATCCGGGCGGAGAACGCCGCGCTCGCCGCTGCGGGTGGCCGAGACCATGCGGGCGGTTCACGGCGACCGAAACACAGCTCCGGTATGCTTGCGCGAAGCGGGCGGCGGGATGCTCCGGATGGTACGACGAACGACGAATAGCGTCGATGCGGATAAGATACGGACAGCAGATACAGCAGATACATCAGATACAGCTGATACGGCAGATACGGACTACGAGGGTGATCCCGACAAGGGATGCCCGGCATGGGAGAGGTACCGATGAGCGAATTGAACGAGATGAACGGGACTCATGAGATTGAAGAGACCGCGGGGAGGAAGAAGGGACGCAAGCGTCTCGGCGAGGAAACGGTCGGCGATCTGATGGGTCGGGCGATCCATGAAAGCCTGTTCTTCATCGGTGTGTTCGTGGTGGTTGCCGTGGTCGTGGGGTATATGTTCGTGGGATGGCCGGGCATCTGGTCCGCGGTGATCGCCACGCTCACCACCGTGATGTTCTGTCTGTCGAACCCGCTGCTCGTGTCGGTGCTGAGCCGTCTGCATCTGCGTCCGGCCGCATATCTGACCTGGTTCCTGCTGGGATGGCTCGTCAAGGTGGGCATCTGCTTCGTGGTACTGCTCGCCATCCAGCGGCAGACGTGGCTCGACCCGAAGCTGTGCGCGATCTTCATCGCGGTGGGCGCGGGCATCATCCTGCTCGCCGAAATGCATACCGCCGCCACCAGTCGGGTGCCGTACGTCGATCCGCCGGCGCGCAAGGCCGGCGAATGATGGACCGGCGCGGTCGCCGATGGTGAACGATCGGCCATCGGCGTGATCAGAGACGGTCTCCGGCATGATCGACGGCCTCCGATGGTGAACGCGAGCTGTCGGTCAGGTGACGATCCGGTTCCCGTCGTCGTCGCTCCGATGGCGCCGCAGCGACACCGTGGTATTCATGAAGTCTTCAAGCGCTTATAGAGTGGGTTCATGGCTTCAAACAATCCTGTAGCAGAAGAGTCCGTATTTAACCCCCTTCCGTCGCCGTTCCAGAAGCTTGGACTGGCTTACGATGATGTGCTCCTCCTGCCGGAGGAGACCGATGTCATCCCCTCCGAAGTGGACACCACCACTCGTCTCACCCGAGAAATCACGATGAAGGTTCCGGCCATTTCCGCAGCCATGGATACCGTCACCGAGTCCGACATGGCCATCGCCATGGCTCGTAACGGCGGTATCGGCGTGCTGCACCGCAACCTTTCCATCGACGATCAGGCCTCGCAGGTCGACGTCGTCAAGCGCAGCGAATCCGGTATGATCACCGATCCGCTCACCGTGCACCCCGACGTCTCCCTCGCCGAGCTCGACAAGCTGTGCGGCCGTTTCCACATCTCCGGTCTGCCGGTGGTGGACAACGACGACCGTCTGGTCGGCATCATCACCAACCGTGACATGCGCTTCATCGCCTCCGAGGACTACGATCACCTCAAGGTGCGCGACGTGATGACCAAGGAGAACCTGATCACCGGCCCGTCCAACATCACCAAGGACGACGCCCACCGTCTGCTGGCCAAGTACAAGGTAGAGAAGCTGCCGCTGGTCGACGATGCCGGCAAGCTCACCGGTCTGATCACCGTGAAGGACTTCGTGAAGACCGAGCAGTACCCGGACGCCACCAAGGACGGCCAGGGCCGTCTGCGTGTGGCCGCCGGCATCGGATTCCTCGGCGATGCGTGGCAGCGCGCCACCGCGCTGATGGAGGCCGGCGTCGACGTGCTCGTGGTCGACACCGCGAACGGTCAGGCTCATCTCGCCTGCGACATGATCAGCCGCATCAAGAACGATCCGGCCTTCCGCGACGTGCAGGTGATCGGCGGCAACATCGCCACCCGCGCCGGTGCGCAGGCCATGATCGATGCCGGCGTCGACGCCGTGAAGGTCGGCGTGGGCCCCGGCTCCATCTGCACCACCCGCGTGGTCGCCGGTGTCGGCGTTCCGCAGCTCACCGCCGTGTACGAGGCCGCCCAGGCATGCCGCGCCGCGGACGTGCCCTGCATCGCCGACGGTGGCATCCACTACTCCGGCGACATCGCCAAGGCTCTGGTGGCCGGTGCCGATTCCGTGATGCTCGGCGGTACGCTCGCCGGCTGCGAGGAGGCTCCGGGTGAGAAGGTGCTCCTGCACGGCAAGCAGTACAAGCTGTACCGTGGCATGGGCTCCCTCGGCGCCATGGCTCCGCGTGGCAAGAAGAGCTACTCCAAGGACCGCTACTTCCAGGCCGACGTGACCAGCAACGACAAGGTGGTGCCGGAAGGCATCGAAGGCGAGGTGCCGTACCGCGGACCGCTGAACGCCGTGCTGTACCAGATGATCGGCGGCCTGCACCAGTCGATGTTCTACATCGGCGCGCACAACATCGCCGAGATGCGTGAACGCGGCCACTTCATCCGCATCACCGACGCCGGTCTGCGCGAGTCCCACCCGCACGACATCGTGATGACCGCCGAAGCCCCGAACTACTCCGGCTTCCACAACTGATCGGCGGCGTATGGGTCGGCTGATCGGCTGATCGGCTGATCGGCTGTAATGCCGGCCGGTACCGCATAGCCGTTCCGAATATTGCAATGGCCTTCTCATGCAGGAGAAGGCCATTTTGTTTTGCGGCGGTGCCGTCCAACCTGATGATGGTTCCAGTTGATCGATGGTGTTGATCGATGCGGTCCGTTGAATCGTTGCCGTATGCCGATGAAATCAAATCCGGAAAGAAACGTTTCAGGCAAGCATTCGTTGTACTAGGACGCATTTGATGCAGGAACGCCTCTAATCCACGAATGTTGGAGCTGGAATGGTATCGGAGCCGCAGAATTTCAGCGATCCTGAGACCGAGGATTTTGGGTCTTGAAGGACGGAGATCGCAAAACGGCGATTTGTGGCTTGGTCCATCGGCGATATCCAGTCGTGTTGAGGATATAAGTCGTGAGAGGTGTAAAGCGACGCGATGATGGTTTATGAGTGAATGCAGGTCAAGGTACCCTGCTGCCCGATGTATACGGAACCATTCCGAATTCGGAATAGTTCCGCATGCACATAGGGGTATGGCTATCAGAACGAATCGGACTTTGCTCACGTGGCAGGAGGCCTCTCGCTTACTCGGAGTGAGTGAGCGGCGAGTCGGCGCACTGTGCGCTGCGGGCCGGCTTGAATCGATTCTGGACAGTGGCACGCTGATCACGGAGGCGCCCGTACGCCGCCAAGCGCGCTGGCGGGGTGCGAACGTTCGCCCGTATTTACCGAACATGGTGTTCGCCTCGGCTGCCGGTTCTCGGCAAGCGGTACCGGTCCAGATGAAAAAGTTCGAGGCTTCTGTTGTTTTCGTGGGTTAGTTGGTGGGCTCCGGCAGTCGGATGTCGAGGCCGCCGCATCTGAGCATGACGAAGCTGATGAGGTTGTTCACGTGGTGGAAGCCGTAGGCCATGCGGATGGTGACCTTGATGCGGTTGTTGAACGCCTCGAGCCTGGCGTTGGAGTAGCCGAGCTCGATCGTGCGCAGGATGTCGGGCCGGCGTCTCCTGATCTTCCTGGAGAGTTCGACGATCTCGGGGATGCGGCTGTGGGACGCCCAGAATACCCAGTGTTTGAGCTCTCCGCGGGCCTGTTCGATGGGGTGTCTGAGCAGGTTGCGCAGGAGTTCCTTGAGCCGCCATGCGCGGTAGAGCTGTCCCCTGGGATCCGTGTTCCCCAACGCGGTGAGGGATTCGTCCTGCCGTCCGGTGAGATGGTCGGGGTTCTTCAGGACCGCGTACCTGACGCCGCGCATGCGTTTCGTGGTCTCCTCGTCGCCTTCGCGTCTGGCCTGGTTCCAGAGGCGTTTCCTGACCTGGTCGAGCGCGTCGCTCATCCAGGAGACGATGTGGAAGCCGTCGAGCACGCGCTGCGCGTCCGGGCACCATTCGCGCA
>NZ_NMWU01000080.1 GCF_002860355.1 Bifidobacterium margollesii | reverse complement strand
AGAGCTAAGGCTCTAGAGATCGTGGTGGTCTTGCCGGTGCCGCCCTTGCCGTTGATCCTCAATGAAGCTCTAGAGCTAAGGCTCTAGAGATCAGCCACGCGTCGAGAGCCTCGGGGCGGTACCTCACTCCTCAATGAAGCTCTAGAGCTACGGCTCTAGAGATGCCTAAATCGCTGTAGAGTCCGTANTTGACCGTTCGTCNTCAATGAAGCTCTAGAGCTAAGGCTCTAGAGATCNCTGAAATCAAGAGAGCTATCACAGATCGACCACAGTCCTCAATGAAGCTCTAGAGCTAAGGCTCTAGAGATCGGAGACCCGTCGTCTGCTGGCCGAGGATCCACTGCAATCCTCAATGAAGCTCTAGAGCTAAGGCTCTAGAGATGTGGGCTTGGGCTTCGAAGAGGCGCCGTTCCACCGCAGTCCTCAATGAAGCTCTAGAGCTAAGGCTCTAGAGATCTTCGACCTGATCATCCACTGTCCGGACCCGCTCAATCCTCAATGAAGCTCTAGAGCTAAGGCTCTAGAGATGAGATGGGTCTGAAGACCCTCATCCGCCGCAGCTTCAATCCTCAATGAAGCTCTAGAGCTAAGGCTCTAGAGATGAGATGGGTCTGAAGACCCTCATCCGCCGCAGCTTCAATCCTCAATGAAGCTCTAGAGCTAAGGCTCTAGAGATATCGAACGAAGCTCCTATCTTGAGGGAGATTTCGACTTTCCTCAATGAAGCTCTAGAGCTAAGGCTCTAGAGATGCCCATGAACCCCTCGAAACGGAACGTCATGGCGTCCAATCCTCAATGAAGCTCTAGAGCTAAGGCTCTAGAGATCCATCAGCGTCCCTCCTTGAGTTTGATGGAGTCCAATCCTCAATGAAGCTCTAGAGCTAAGGCTCTAGAGATACTGGAAAAAATCCCCCACCATTCAATCACAAGTGAGTCCTCAATGAAGCTCTAGAGCTAAGGCTCTAGAGATCAATCCGTGTGGAGGTGAAATCTTCTTTGATGTCACTCCTCAATGAAGCTCTAGAGCTAAGGCTCTAGAGATCTGCGCGTCCTTGGGGCTGAACCCGCTCATGGCCTTTCCTCAATGAAGCTCTAGAGCTAAGGCTCTAGAGATAACCGGTCTTCGCCGGGGTGCGTTCCGCCACGGTCTGTCCTCAATGAAGCTCTAGAGCTAAGGCTCTAGAGATAACGCACCCGCATCCGCCACGTCATCAAGAACGACGATCCTCAATGAAGCTCTAGAGCTAAGGCTCTAGAGATCGCCACACGCCATTCGATATTGCCCACAGTCCCCTGTCCTCAATGAAGCTCTAGAGCTAAGGCTCTAGAGATTACCGCGTAACCACGCGAGTTATGCAGTTGTTTCGCTCCTCAATGAAGCTCTAGAGCTAAGGCTCTAGAGATTGGGTCTGTGCTTGCCGTCAGTATCCGGTGATGTGTCCTCAATGAAGCTCTAGAGCTAAGGCTCTAGAGATCAGCAGATCCAGCACTTGGAGGCCGTGCAGGCGAATCCTCAATGAAGCTCTAGAGCTAAGGCTCTAGAGATCATGCGTCCTCCTTGCTGTCCTTGGGCGTCTGCGTCTTTCCTCAATGAAGCTCTAGAGCTAAGGCTCTAGAGATGTCATCTCTCCATGTCGTGCCGACGTCATCACGTCGGTCCTCAATGAAGCTCTAGAGCTAAGGCTCTAGAGATCATAGGTAGGCGGGCATGGGGTAGCCGGCGTGGCGTCCTCAATGAAGCTCTAGAGCTAAGGCTCTAGAGATCCGGCGAACTCCTCGGCAACCGGCAATATGCGATTCTCCTCAATGAAGCTCTAGAGCTAAGGCTCTAGAGATGTCAGTCCTGTGAAGTCGGCCCGGCCGCGCACCTTGTATCCTCAATGAAGCTCTAGAGCTAAGGCTCTAGAGATCTGATAGATGAGTCGGTAGACGATGTGCTATGGCTGTCCTCAATGAAGCTCTAGAGCTAAGGCTCTAGAGATCCGTTTGCCCGGCGTGCGCAGCACGGTAAGCCCGTCCCCTCCTCAATGAAGCTCTAGAGCTAAGGCTCTAGAGATGACGGGTGTGGATGCGGGATCGTAGTAGGACTGCAGTCCTCAATGAAGCTCTAGAGCTAAGGCTCTAGAGATAAGTTACCATCAGGCATTCCGCAAAGGGTATTTCATCCTCAATGAAGCTCTAGAGCTAAGGCTCTAGAGCTGACGAACTTCGCCAGCTCACGGTCCGGGTCGAGCCCTCCTCAATGAAGCTCTAGAGCTAAGGCTCTAGAGATCTGGAACGGCATCCGGACGGGTATGCGTACTGCGACTCCTCAATGAAGCTCTAGAGCTAAGGCTCTAGAGATCTTCAGCCTTCGAGGGTGGGCGGCGTTCCGGGCTCTCCTCAATGAAGCTCTAGAGCTAAGGCTCTAGAGATCTCGGTCTCATAGCCGGGGTCTATCACGGTGATGTCTCCTCAATGAAGCTCTAGAGCTAAGGCTCTAGAGATGTCGTTCACCAGTTCCGACAGTTCCGCCAGCACGCGCCGTCCTCAATGAAG
>NZ_NMWU01000008.1 GCF_002860355.1 Bifidobacterium margollesii | reverse complement strand
GGACACCGACCGTGCGAACGTGGTCGCCGCCTGCCCCGCGCCCGTGGAGCAGGAGCACGGCGTGCTCACGCAGATGATCGGCATGGTGGTCGCATGAGCGTGCTCGCCCCGCCCTCCAGGCCGCCGCGCATGGAACCCGTGCTGCTCCCGCTGCTGCGCGAACGCTTCGGCGATGCGAGGTTCGGCACGATCCGCGACCGGGGCAATCCCCGGCTCGAATGCGTGATCGTGGCCGAACCGCAGCAGCGGGCCACGCCCGTCAGCCAGTACGTGCGGCTGAGTGTCAGCGTGTGGGCGCGCCGCGACGACGGGACCGGCGACATCGACGCCGCCCAGCGGCTCGCCGCCGACATCGAACTGTTCCTGACCGGCCTGTGGCCGCCCGCCCCGATCGTCTCCATTAGGCACGAATCCGGGCCCGTCCGCATGGGCGACGGGGACGGCACGCTGTGCGCGTACCTCGTCCTGCTCCTGACCGTCTCCACCGTCCCCGCCCAGTGAACCCGCAAACCCAACCAACAGGAAGGCAATGAATCATGGCCGATACCAGCTACATCACCAGCGGCAACAACGCCCAACTGGTCAAACTCATCAAGGACTACGCGCTGTTCCTCTGGCGTCTCGACGACCCGTCCCGCCCCGATATGCCCGACTCCGAGAACTGGACCCCGCCGCAGGGAGCCCGCCCGGTGGGCTACAACAGCGAGGACGGCGCCGTGCTCCACCCCGAACCCGGCGACGAGACCGAGATCAAGGCCCACAACGGCGACATCGTCGTCAGCGAGCAGGACCCCGGCTACTGGACCCTGCAGATCCCCGGCATCGAATGCCGGCAGAGCATCGCCGAGGCCTACTTCGGCGTCAAGGCCGACGACGACGGCTCGTTCCACGTCAGGGACGCGGCCGCGAACGTCGAATACATGGCCGTGCTCGCCTGCCTCGACCAGTACGGCAACCCCATCGTCCTGCCCATCGGCCGATGCAAGGTCTCCGACCGCGACGACATGACCCTCGTGAGCACCGAAGCCGTCACCTTCAACGTGACCCTGCGCATGTTCAAGGCGGCCGACGGCTACATGTTCCACGTGTACGGGCTCCTCGCCGCCGAACGGGCCGGACTGGCCACCGCCATCCAATCCCTGACCGCCACGCCCGCCACGCTGAGCGTCCAGACCGGCAGGACCGGCACGTTCACCGTCACCGCCACGCCCGCCAGCGCCGCCGGCTGGACCTTCGCCGCATCCAGCGGCGACGAGACGAAGGCCACCGTCGCCGTCAACGGCAGCACCGTCACCGTCACCGGCAAGACCGCCACCGAAAACGGCAAGCCCGTGAACGTCACCGTCACCGCCGGCGGCAAGAGCGTCGCCGTGCCCGTCACCGTCACCGCACCGGCCGGAGCCTGACGCCCCTCCCAGCCATGCGCGAACGGCGGCCGGCGCACGGCACGGAACCCCGACCCCAACGGCCGCCCCCGCCCTCAAAGGAGCCTTTCATGAGCGACAAGCCCATCATCATCGAACCCGACATCGACCAGACCCGCGAGGACCTGCCCGACGTGACCCTCAGCCTCAAGGGCCTCGACACCACCGTCACCCTCCCGAACCTCAACAGCGCCGACCTGCCCATCGAACTGGTCAACGTGGTCCTCATCATCAAAAGCAAGGTCGCCCTGAGCGAAGAGGACACCTTCCACGCCACCGCCGTGTTCCTCGCCTACCTCGAACAGATGCAGCCGAACCTCTGGAACCGCCTGCGCCGCGCAGGCAACCCACTCGGATGGATCAGCGCCATCATGCGCGGCTGGGCCGAAGGCAGCGGCCTCGACCCAAAACAGCTGTCCTCCTCACCCTCCACCAGAACCACCACGGCGCACTAGCCGCCGACTGGCTCAACCGATACCACCTCATCTGGAAACCCATAGGCCTGCCCGCATGGCTCAACGCACCCCACGACGCGAAACCACGCGGCAACATCGGCATCGGCCTCGCATGGGAACTCACCCGCGAGATCCTGCGCGACCACACCTCCAGCAGCTTCGCCGCCCTCGCCGGCTGGTCCTACACGCCCACCGGCAGCGAGATCGCCATGTGGGACCGCATGGACATGGAAAAACGCCTCCGCCGACACGGCTGGCGGCCATGGAAGAACCAGCCCGACCCGCTGCGCGCCAAACCCATGGAGGATCCACGCGTCCGGGCCGAACGCCTCCGACGACGCCGACTGCTCAGGGAGCGCTTCCACATCACCGAATAGCCCACGCCGGAAGGAGACGACCACATGGCACAGGACATCGGCACCGTCTACGTCGAGGTCGCCCCCTCCGGCAAGGGCTTCGGCAGGAAACTCGAAGGAGACCTCGGCGCCAGCATCGACACCGCAGCCAAGACCGGCGGCACCAGCCTGCTCGACCGACTCGGCACCGCGTTCAAGGGCGTCGGCAAACTCGGCCTCGGAGCCGTCACCACCGTCACCGGAGGCCTCGTCGCCCTCGCCGCCAAAGGCGGATTCGACCGCGCCCTGAACATCGAGAACGCCCAGGCCAAACTCAAGGGCCTCGGCCACGACTCCAAAAGCATCAGCGGCATCATGGACAGCGCCCTCGCATCCGTCAAGGGCACCGCGTTCGGCCTCGGCGACGCCGCAACCGTCGCCGCGTCCCTGAGCGCATCCGGCGTCAAAAGCGGCACCCAGATGACCAACGTCCTCAAAACCGTCGCCGACACCGCCCAGATCTCCGGCCGCAGCCTCACCGACATCGGCACCATCTTCGGGTCCGTCGCCGCCCGCGGCAAACTCCAGGGCGACGACATGCTCCAACTCATGGCCAGCGGCGTCCCCGTCCTCCAACTCCTCGCCCAACACCTCGGCAAGACCAGCGCCGAAGTCTCCGACATGGTCTCCAACGGACAGATCGACTTCCAGACCTTCGCCGACGCCATGCAGCAGGGCCTCGGAGGCGCCGCCCAGGCAGCCGGCACCACCTTCACCGGCGCATTGTCGAACGTCAAGGCCGCGCTGAGCCGCATGGGCGAAACCATCGCCGCACCCGTGCTCAACGGCCTACGCGAACTGTTCAACCAGGCCATCCCCCTCATCGACGGATTCACCGCCGCAACCAAACCCGCCATGCAGAAGATCGGCGGCACCATCGGAGCCCTCCTGCCCGGCATCATCGCCACGATCAGATCATTCATCCCCGTGATCGGCCAAGTCATCTCCAGCATCACCTCCATCGCCGGCGCGGTCCTACCACTCATCGCCACCCTCGCCAGCCAACTCGCCCCCGTGATCACGCAGATCGCCGCCATCATCGGCCAGCTCATGGCAGCGCTCGCCCCCGTGATCGCCCAGCTGGTGGCGTCCCTGCTGCCGGTGATCACGAACATCGTCATCGCGGTCACGAACCTCGCCAACGCGGTGCTGCCCATCGTCATGAGCGTGATCGGCACCGTCCTGTCGCTGATTCAGGCCCTGATGCCGGTCCTCACCATGATCGTCACGGTGATCGCGTCCGTCTCGTCCGCCGTGATGAGCGCCGTGGGTCTGATCTCGGGCATCGTGATCAACAGCGTCGCCATGGTCGCCTCGGTCGTCGCGACGGTCGTCGCCGTGGTCACGGGACTGGCGTCCGCCATTGCGAGCGTGTTCGGCGCGATCGCCAGCACCGTAGGGTCGGCGGTCTCCTCGATCGTGTCCGTCGTGTCGTCGGGGTTCTCGACGGTGGCGGGCGCGATCTCCGGGGCGGTCAACGCCGCGGCGAGCGTGGTCAGCGGATTCTTCGCCACCGTGGCGAGCGTGTTCAACCGGATCTCGAGCGTGATCTCCAACGCGATCCACAGCGCGGCTTCGGCTCTGGCCTCCGGATTCTCCGGCATGGTCTCCTCCGCCGTGAGCGGCGTGGGAGGCGTCATCAGCGCGGTCAGCTCCCTGCCCGGACGGATCATGGGATTCTTCGCCGGGGCGGGCAGCTGGCTCGTCGAATCGGGCCGCAGCATGATCCAGGGCCTCGTGGACGGCATCACCGGCGCGATCGGCGGCGCCGTGAGCGCGGTGAGCGGCGCGCTGGGCAGCATCCGCAACCTGTTCCCGTTCAGCCCCGCCAAACAGGGACCGTTCTCCGGCCGCGGCTGGACGCTCTACTCCGGACGGTCGATCATCGACGGGCTGGCCGAGGGCATCGGCGACCGGCGCGGGGACCTCGTGGCCGGCGTGCGCTCCACGCTGGACGCCGCCAACGCGGAGATCATGCGCGGCATGCGCTCCGACGGCTCATGGCCAGGCCTGTCGGTCAACGCGAACGGCGTGCTCTCCGGCATGACGACGGCGTCATCAGGCGTCAACGATCGTTTCCGGCAGGACATCACCATCAACGGGGCGACCGACGCGCAGCTCGTCGCCGCCAAGGTCATGGCGCAGACCCGCATGGCATTGAACACGGGAGGCTACCGATGAGGGTCGTCATCACGTCAGACGTGGACGTACTCGAGCTCGACGACGGATACACCAAGCGGCGTGACGTGCCTTGGCTGCTCAAGGACGGGATCGACGGATGGTACAACACGCCCGGCCTGAAGTCGGACGTGGTGGACCGGCCCAACGGTGACGGAGCGTACCGGCCGAACTTCCTGTGGCAGTCCAAGCGGGTCGTCACGATCGACGGCGCGGTCGTACCCCGGTCGTCCGCGTCGGAGATCGGGTTCCATGATCGGATCAACGATCTCGTGGGCCGTCATCTGACCCTTCAGGTGCATGACTCGTCCGGCGTCCGGCAGGCGCAATGCCATGTGCAGGACGACACGTCGATCATCGTGCGCGCGGACTCGTATGTCATGAGGTTCACGATCATCCTGTGCTGCCCCGACCCGTTGCGCTACTCGCCGCCCGTCGTCTACCATGCGGCGGGCGGTTCCGTCCGGGTGGAGAACGCAGGCAACATGCCCACGTGGCCGTCCATCCACGTCACCGGCCCCGCATCGTCCCTCACGCTCGGCCTGAACGGCCGGAAGCTGACATGGAACGGGACCGCGCCGGACGGCGTGGACATCGACACGAGGGACATGATCGCCAGCGTCGGCACGCTCGGCTCGGAGGACGGGTTCATGATCCCGCCCGGACAAAGCACGGCCACCGCGTCCGGCACGTACAGGGGCGTGGCATTGAGCGTGCGCAGCGCATGGAGGTGAGACCGTGGAACCAATACAGCTCAAGGCGTTCAACGGGCTGACCGGCGCATACATCGGACGGGTGCCGTATTCGTCCCTGTCCGGCCAGGACTCCATCAGCGACGAAGGCTCGATGAGCGCGACCCTGCCGGACTGCCGCCAGCTGAGGCTCATCCCCAGCCTCGACCCGTACCTGCGCGCCTACGGCACGATCTACGCGGCCACGTCCGGCGACCGCATCCTGCACGCCGGGTATCTCACCCGGCATGCGATGAACGACAATCGCGACGCGCTCACCTTGGACATCGGCGGCGGGTTCACGATCCTCACGAAACGCAAGGTGCTGAACCGGAGGCTGAAGACCCTGTGGCGTGACGGCGAGGTCAGAATAGACGACGACAAGCACATCCCCGACGGGTGGCGGCTCACCGCACGCGGCACCTACCGCGACCTGATCCGCGCGCTCATCGAAGAAACCCTCGCATGGGGGCCGCTGCCGTTCGAACTGCCCCCGATCCAGGGCGGCGCCGACCATGAGCGCGACTGGGACGGCTGGGACTTCCCCGGCACGTGGGACGAGATCAGCGACATCGCCGACCTCGACGACGGGCCGGAGATCCGCGCCGACCCCATCATCGAGAACGATGCGATCCGGTTCCGCCTCAACGTGGGGGAGCCCGAGATCGTCGACCATGAGTGGCGGTGGAACACGCTGACACCCGGAACCGGCGTGACGCTCGCCGCGACCGACTGCGACGGAAGCGTGCTCACCTCGCAGCATTTCATGGTCGGCGGCAAGCACGCCGACAAGACCCTCGTCGCCATGGCGCAGGGGTCGGCGCTCGCGTCGGACGGATGGCCTCTGCTCCAGACCAGCGACGCCTCGCACTCCTCGATCACCGTGCTCAGGACATTGCAATCCTACGCGAGGGCGGCGATCCTCACCGGCGACACCGACCAGACCACGCACGGCCTGAACGTGGACATCTCACGGGACGTGCATGTCGGGGACCACGCCGTCGTGCGCGTGAGCGAAACGAACCCGGACGACCGGCAGAGGGACGTGCTGCTGCCGGAGAAGGTCGGACTGAAGATCACGGACGTGAAATGGGACGCCGGCAAGCAGTTCCAGACCCTACAGGCACGACCATTGGAGGCGTGATGCCCAAGTATCTTCCCGGCACGATCGACAACGAGAGCGTGATCCGACGCCGCCAGCAACGGGCCGAACGACGCATCCAGGCCGCGAACGCGAACGAGGGCACCCGCCCGTTCCAGGCGGTGGACAGGATCAGGCAGAACACGTCGGACCTGCGGAATCTGGTGAACGCCGCGTTGAACGTGGTGGCCCGCGACGTGGAGGCGAAGGGCCGGGGTGTCGGCCAGTCGAAGGCTTGGACCCAGTTGTGCGCGGTTGACGTGCCGGTTCCAGCGGGCCGTTCGGTCGGCGTGTTCCAGTGCACGGGCGTGGCGTCGCTCGTCGCGTCGTCCGTGTCGGTGGACGTCGGCTATCGGCTGCGGATCACGGTCGCAGGCCGGGTGATCGCCGTGTCGGATTCGGCGCGCGAGAACGTGGAGTCGGACGTGTGGGAGGCGTTGGCGTCGGGCGTGGTGAACCTCACCGGCCTGTCGGGCACGGTGGGCGTGGTGGTGCAGGCGTGGGCCGACGACAGGGCGGACTGGCCGGACGACGAGGCCGATTCGGCGTCGCTGGCGGTGCAGGCCGCGTTCCCCGCCGTCGCCAACAGTACGAATGAGACGAACGAGGATGCGATGAGCGAGGAGGATGTCTGATGGCCGTCTATGGGAAAAGGGTTCGCCGGCTGGATCGGTGGCTGGTGCGGGGCGACTCGAACCAGCTGGGCGGCCGATGGCGGAAACTCAACGTCCCCACGAATGAGATAACGCCGGTTGACCTGTCCGAATGGTCGGGCGTGGCGGAACTGTGGTCGCCGGACGGCGCCGAACGATGGTGGCATGGGACTTGCGGCGTCATGTCGGACGACGGTCACGCCGTGTGCTCGATCCCCCCGGCCGCGTTCGCGGGCGCCGAGTGGCAGTCGCGCCGCCACGGCACATGGAAGGTGACCGTGACCAGTCCGGACAAGGCGACCGTGCGCACGATCGGCTGGGGATACTGGACCCTCACCGGCTGACGGAACCATCACATCCCTCATTGACTCGCATTCCGGCCGCAGTGCCGGGGGAAGGAAGCATCATGATCATCGACGAACTGGCCGACCTCGTGGAAAGCGTGGACCCCGGCCCCCGGGGAGCCAAGGGCGAGAAGGGGGATCGGGGGCTGCCCGGCGTGAACGCGGTGCCCGCCGATCGGGCCGTGGGCGAATACCTTGCGGCGCAGGACACGAAGAGCCATGCCGCGCTCCACGCGCTCGACGGGTCGAAGGGCCCCGTCCTCGCCTACGACACCGTGGCCGACCTGCTGGCAAGCGGCTTGGAATCCGGGTCATTGGCGGTGACGAAGGGGTATCACGCGGCCGGCGACGGCGGCGCCGGCCTCTACCGGATCATGGACGCGAAGCCCTCCGGCCGCTGGTGGGCGGAGACCATGAAGTCCGGGCGGGTGGCCGTGCTCGACCCGCTGGATCAGGGCTTCAACCTGATCTGGACCGGCAGAACCAGCGTGAACGAGATGGTCGCCGCCTACGCGGACGTGTTCGGCGCGGACGTGCGGCCGGGACGCATCTGGCTTCCCGCGCCCAACGAACTCAACCCCGCGTCCATCACCCTGAAGAAGGACGATCCCACGGACCCGGACGGCGACGGCAACGTCACCGAGGCGATCTACTGGCACGTCACCGACACGATCGTGTTCGACAACCGCCTGAACTTCCACACGGTGGACATCACGGGCGGCCTGTGCGCGGACGACACCGTGGGCAGCGTCATCAGGATCGGCCCCGAGAACAACACGAACGTGACCTACGCGAAACCAGAGGACATCAACTTCCACCTGCATCTGATCCGAGGCACCGGCGCTAAGAAGCCGGACGGCACGATCGGGCATCCCGCGTGCGGCGTGGAGGTCGTCGGCGGCACGCGCATCATGTTCCACGGACAATTGGACCTCGACTTCGTGGCAGTGGGCGTGATCGTCGGCGGGCTGAACCAGTTCGCCATGGGCGCGGAACCCGTGTTCGACTACCTGTCGATCGGCAACGTGTACGAGTGCGGCATCCGCGTGACCAGCGGGCCGAGGATCACCGACGCGGCCGGCAAACCCGACCCGGACAGGGAGACCCTGCGCGCCAACACCCTGACACGGCTCCTCGCAGACCGCATCTACATCCAGGCATGCCATTGGACGATGTCGCAGAGCATGCCGATCATCGACCTGTCCGGCCACGTGGACACCATCAACATACACAGCCTCGTCGCCCAACGGCACACGGGCGAACCCATCGCATGGCTCATCTACTCGCACGACCTGTTGCAGATGGTCAAGGACGCGCACATCGGCACCCTCCACGTGGACAGGAGCACATGGCAGGGAGGCACGCTCCTGTGCCTCCAGTACACGGGCCTGAGGATCGACCAGTGCTACATCGGCATCGACTCGCGAGCCAATGACGCGAGTCTGATGAACGTGGAGCTGCGGGTCATGGACCCGTCCAGCTGGATCGACATCGGACGCCTGACCGGCAACCTCACCAAGCTCGCATGGCCGAACACCGTGCCCGGCATGATCTCCTACAGCTACGGCACGGATCTGACCGGTTTCGACGCGTCGAACACGCCGAACCACGTGCGCGTCAACGGCGTGAACCTCAACGGCCCGATGGCGCTGCCCGGTCTGATCGGCCTGTATCAGGGCGACAAGATCGTCGTCACCATGCCCGACAAGACCATGCGATACGCCGGCGTCGACAAACTCAACTGACAGTCGAAAGGAGCGTCGCATGAGCAGTCCGACCGAACAGACCAAGGAGGCCCGAAGATGACCGAGACGATGCCGGCATGGGCGTCGGTGCTCACCATGCTCATCGGCAGCGGCGCGGGCGGCACGATCGTCGCATGGGCGCTGCGCCGGATCGACCGCCGGGACATGACCATCACCCGCGACGATCTGGACGCGGCGCTGGCCTCCTCCAGCACGATCCGCGACCTGCAGGCCAAGCTCGACCGGGACTTCGAACGCTTGGACGAATCCGAGCGGGACCGCAAGGCCCTGCGCCGCGACGTGCTGCGGCTCGAACTGTTCTCGCACACCAGGTCCCGCGCCCAGCACGAACGCCAGCTCGAGGCCGGCAAGGAGTACGTGGACCTCGGCGGCAACGGGTACGGGCACGCCCGGTACGAGGCCCTCAAGCACGACTACGTGCGCAGGGAGACCCAGTGCGACTGGACGTACCAGCAGTAGAAAGGAGCAAGACATGGTACAGGCGCTATGGCGCGGCAGTCCGAACCACTATGCGGGCCGCCGCGGCTATCGGGTGACGCACATCACCCTTCACATCATGTGCGGATGGCTGTGGGGCACCGACAGCTGCTTCACGCAGGCCAGCTTCCGGGCGGCCAGCCACTACGGGGTAGGAGGCGACGGCACGATCCTGCAGTGGGTGAGCGAGGCCGACGGCAGCTGGGCCGACGCGAACGCGGCCAGCGACTGCTCCGGCGTGACCATCGAGCACGAGGGCGGGCTCGCGCACATCCCCGTCACCGACAGGGAGATCGAGGCCAGCGCCCAACTGTGCGCGGACATCGCGAAACGCTACGGCTGGTCGAGACTCTGGCACGACGAGACCGGAGGCCGACGCGGCAACGTGTGGCTGCACCGCGAGGTGCCCGGCACCGACCACGCCGACTGTCCCGATCTCGCCCCGAACGGCCTGCCCGTCAGGAAGGTCATCGACCGTGCCAACCGGATTCTGACAGGCGCCACCAACACCACCGAACACAAGGAGGACAGCATGCAGGCGATCATCCAACCAAACGGCGAAAGCCGCCTCGTCTACTTCGACGGCACGAAATGCCACAACCTCACCCACCCCGACCAGGTCAAGGCCCTGCAGCAGGTCGCCAAGGCCGGCGGATTCAGCCTGCCGACCATCAAGCTCGGCACCCGGACCGCACCGTTCTACACGCGACTGCTGCAGGCGCTCAAATAGCAAAGGAGAAGCCATATGACGGATATCGACACCACCGATCCCGGCATCGACGCGGCCGCGTCCGCGAACCTCACCGACACCGGTCCGACCGAACCGAAGACCGAAGGCACGCCGGTGGACACCACCGACACGCTCGGCCTCGAACCCCTCACCGACACCGAGATCCGGGACATCCTCGCCGACCTGACCGGAGACCGGGAGCGCGTGCAGGACATCTGGTACAAGGGCCAGCGGGTGATCCGCACCACGGCTCAGGCCGCGGTCGGCTTCATCGTCGCCGCCCCGGTGGTCACCCAGATCATCGACGCGATCGGCCTCGATCCCACCACGCACATGGGAGGATGGCTCGCCGCCATAGGCGCCGGCACCACCGCGCTGGCCGCCGTGCTCAGCCGCATCATGACCATCCCGGCCGTCAACCGGTGGCTCGTGACCCTCGGCATGGGCAGCGTTCCCCGCAACGCCGCCTGACGAAAAACGCCCCCGACCCACACCGCAGTCGTGCGGCAGGGTCGGGGGCGTTTTCGTCGTTTCCGGGCAGGGGTGTGCATCGCGCATCTCGGCGCCGGTGAGAGACCTTGACGCCACCGACATGCCGGCCGCATCATGACGTTTCGGACTCCTTGCGCCAAAAGCTGACCTCTGCTTATGCTGAGAGGCATCCGAGCCAAGGAGCGGGATTGGTCAGCATCACCAAATATGACACGGCAGAGGGGATCCGGTATCGCATCAATTACCGGAAGCCGAACGGTCGCTTGACCGCCAAACGCGGATTCCTCCGAAAGCGGGACGCCGAGGAATGGGCCGCCGAACACATCACCAGAGCCAAGGCCCTCGGGACCTACGTCGACCCGCAGGCCGGCCTGAAACGGATCGGCGAGATCTACGAGGAATGGCTGGCCGTCAAAAAATCACTCTGGAAGGAATCCCAGAGGGAAAGCATCGAAGCCTCGTGGAGGACCCACTGCCAGGCTTATTGGGAGAACCGGCACGTCGGCGATGTGACCCATGCCGAGATCCAGCAATGGGTCAGCCGGCTCGCGGCCCAACGGAGCGCCAGTGTCACGATCCGAGCCTGCGGCATCATGCGCGCGATTATGGACAAGGCCGTCCGCGACCGACTCATCGCGTCCAACCCATGCCAAGGCGTGGAACTTCCACGGAAGCCCAAACGCAAGGGGAGGCACATCTATCTCACCATCCCCGAACTGATCTCTCTCGCCGACGAATGCGGCAAAGCCCAGCAGATGGGGCGGGAACGGCGCGCGCTTGTCCCGACATTGGGATTCTGCGGCATTCGATGGGGCGAGGCCGCTGCTCTGAGGATCTGCGATGTGGACTTGTCCCGCGGATGCCTGAACATTGCCCGAAGCATCGTCCAGGTCAAGGGGAAACCCGTGGAGGGGACTCCCAAATCCTACGAATGTCGGCAGGTGCCGATGCCGGGGATCGTCTCCGAGGCATTGGGAGGGATCATAAGGGGGCGGGCCGATCAGGACGAACGGGTCTTCTCCGATCCGAACGGTGGGCCGATCCGTCCTCAATCCGCCAGCACGGCCAAGGGGAATCGGACATGGTGGCCATCGGCCCTGCGTCGGCTCGGATGGAGGGAGACCCAATGGCCCTCGCCTCATGATCTGCGTCACACCGCGGCGAGCATCGCGGTCAGTGCGGGGGCCAACGTCAAGGCGCTGCAGAGGATGCTGGGCCATGCATCCGCCACCATGACGCTCGACGTGTATGCGGATCTGTTCGACAGCGACCTTTTGGATGTGGCCCGCATGATCGATGCGGCCGTGCAGGTTCAGGTGCCCGAAGAAAAACGTTGTCAGAATGTTGTCACGCGGAAGGAAATCAGCGCCAAAACATCCTGAAATCGTTGAGATTCCAAGGAAAACCGAAAGTGGGCAATAAGGGACTCGAACCCCTGACATCCACCGTGTAAAGGTGGCGCTCTAACCAACTGAGCTAATTGCCCGATAAAACTCAAACATCATACCATGAGACCGCGTTCGGTCAAGACGGGTCGTGTGCAAGTCTCGTGGTTTTTGCCGTCCCGCGTCGGGAATCTGCCGCATTTGACCGAACGATCGCGTAAGGTGACTGTGTAGTTATCGGATTGGGGCCTTCGGCGGCCAAGGAGGTTGGTTCTATGGCACAGCAGCCCGTTTCTGAACGTACCGGTGCATCGCTTGCCCGCGCCGGCAAGCGCAAGCTGGGGTATGACGTGGCTCAGGTCGATTCGTTCCTCGAACGGGCGCATCATCTGTATGAGGACGACGAACCGAAGATGACCCAGGAGGATATTCAGAACGTTTCCTTCGCCGTGGAGAAGAACGGATACGTCATCGCTCAGGTGGATGCGGCGCTGAATCGTCTGGAGAAGGCTGTGGTCGACAAGCAGACCCAGTGGGACGTGAGCTCCTACGGACGTGTGGCGTGGAGGGCCGATACCGAACGGCTGGCGCATAGCCTGTATTCGCGTGCCGAACGGCCGGCGAGGGAACGCTTCTCGGACGGGCTGGAGAAGCGGCCATCGTATGACCGCAAACAGGTCGATCGTCTGATCGATCAGCTGGTGGGAAAGATCAAAAGGGACTTGGGGGAGTCCGGTGACGCGCCCAGTGAGGCGCAGCGCAAGGCCGATGCGGAGCTGGGATCCACCAGAGTTTCGAACATCATCTTCACGCAGCGTACCGGCAGGAAGGGCTACTCCGAACGGCAGGTGGACGCCTATCTCAACCGTGCCGTGCAGGTGCTTTCCCGCTTGGAATCGTTCGCGCGGCTTGAAGGGCCGTTGTCACAGGTCACATCGCAGGGCGATGAAGTCGATGGGACCGGTGCCGAGACGGCCGTTGCCGACGCGAAGTCGGCAGGATTCACTTCGGCGGATTCGGCGGATTCTCCGGCGGTTGCGGTTCCGACCATGCCGATGAATACGCAGAACTTCGGGGATTCGCCGGCTGCCTCGGTTCCGCCGGCTCCGACGGCTCCGATCACGCCGGTGGAACGCATCCATGACGCGAGCCAGCCTCAGGTCGATGCCTTCGCGGACGGTGAGATGGCTCCCGCGGCGATTCCGCCAGCGGCCCGACGCCGCACCGTCTCCTCGCAGCACGACAGGTCCTTCTACGATCTACGCAAGGCGGAAAGCGAGATCTTCAACAATGCCGCTCCCACCGCAACGGTTGCCGGACCGGCCGCCAAGGTGAGCGGATCCCTGGAGGGACTGGTCAACGCATCAGCGGATTCCGCCGCCGCTCCCGCTGTTTCCGACGATCACGACAGTCGGACCGTGAACCTCGCCGAACCGACCGTCGACCTCAGCGCTGCTCGCACGCACACGCCGGTGGTCCGCGCCCCGGCTCCCGCAGTGGAGCCTCACGTCACGCCGGTCGCCGCGCCAGAGTCTGTGGAGCCTCACGTCGCGCCGGTCGTTGACCGTGGGATCCCGACTGGTGATGGCGGGTCCCCGACCGAGAATGATGGTGGCCCCGCGAAGGGATCGGTGTTCGACGCCAAGGATGAGGCGGACGACTACTTCGCCGCACTGCTCGACACGAGTTCGATGCCGGCTGTGGATTTCCACATTCCGAATCTCACCTTCCCCTCGGTGGACGACGACCTTGATGATCATGACAGAAACGGCAAGCAGGCATGAGCGGCATGAATGATGCAGTGGCTATGAACAATGGCGGCGAAGCGGCATGGCGGCGCACGGTCGTCATCCTTGGATCAACCGGTTCCATCGGTACGCAGGGTCTGGACGTGATCGCCCGGCATCCGGAACGGTTCGACGTGATCGGTCTTGCGGCGGGTGGAGCCCACGTCGAGCTTCTGGCTCGGCAGGCCGTACGGTTCCATGTCCGCAGGGTCGCCGTCTTCCATGAGGAGGCGGCCGAACCTCTGCGTAGGGCTCTTGACGAGGCCAGGGCTCTTGACGAGGCCGGCGCGAAGGGCGTGGGCGTGTCCTGCGGTGCTCAGGCCATCGATGACATGGCCGCCATGGGAGCCGACGTGGTGCTCAATGGCATCACCGGTTCCATCGGCCTGGAGCCGTCCATCGCCGCGCTCCGATCCGGGGCGCAGCTGGCTTTGGCCAACAAGGAGTCCGTGGTGGCGGGAGGCCACCTGCTGTTCGACGCCCAGGTGCGGCCCGGCCAGATCAATCCGGTCGATTCCGAGCATTCCGCCATATGGCAGTCGCTGCGATCCGGAACCCATGGCGAAGTGGCGAAACTGGTGGTCACCGCATCGGGAGGACCGTTCCGCGGCCGAACCAGAGACGAGCTGGTGCAGGTCACTCCCGAACAGGCGCTCAACCACCCCACCTGGAATATGGGTCCGGTGGTGACCATCAATTCGTCCACGCTGATGAACAAGGGGCTTGAGGTCATCGAGGCCAGCCGTCTGTTCGACATCGAACCGGGTCGCATCGCCGTGACCGTGCACCCCCAGTCCATCGTGCATTCCATGGTCGAGTTCCGTGACGGAGCCACCATCGCGCAGGCGTCACCGCCCGACATGCGGCTGCCGATCGCCCTCGGCCTTTCCGCTCCGGACAGACTGGCGAACGTGGCCGTGCCGTGTGACTGGACGAAGGCCTCCGAATGGACGTTCGAGCCGCTGGACAACGAAGCGTTTCCCGCAGTGCAGTTGGCTCGGCACTGTCTCGCCGCATCAGAGAAGCACACGGCGGTGCTCAACGCCGCCAACGAGCAGGCCGTGCATGCCTTCCTGAATCGTCGTCTGCCGTATCTGGGCATCGTCGATACCGTGAAGGCCGTGCTGGATGAGATGGATGCCGATTTCCGCTCATCCCCGCTGTTCGAGTCCGTGGAGGAAATGAATCAAGTCGAACGAACCGCCCGCCGTCTGGCCGACGATCTGATAGACAACAACCGTGACTGAAGTGACCGAAACCGTGACTGATCAGACCAATATCCCCATGCATGCGTCCTCCGATACGCCGAACGGAACAGCGGAGGAGACCCGGAGCCAGCCTCAAGGCCATGACGGCGGCGGAGCCTTCCGCAAGACGGGGCAGGCGGCAATCAGCGAGTCGCCCCTGCATCCACGTCGCAAGTCGCGCCGCATCATGGTCGGACCGGTGCCGGTCGGTGGGGGTGCGCCGATTTCGGTGCAGTCCATGACCAACACCCTCACCGCCGATGTGGGCGCCACACTACGTCAGATCGGCGAATTGGCGCAGGCCGGCTGCGACATCGTCCGCGTGGCCGTGCCGAGTCAGGACGATGCCGATGCGTTGCCCCGGATCGTGGCCAAATCCCCGCTGCCGGTGATCGCCGACATCCACTTCCAAAGCAAGTATGTGTTCCAGGCGATCGACGCCGGCTGCGCGGCGGTGCGTGTGAATCCCGGCAACATCCGCAAATTCGACGAGGTGGGGCCGTCCATCTGCAAGGCGGCCACCGACGCGGGCATCTCGCTGCGCATCGGCGTCAACGCCGGATCCCTCGACAAGCAGCTGTACGCCAAATACGGCGGTCCCACGCCCGAGGCGCTGGTCGCTTCGGCGCTCAAGGAAGCCCGTATGTTCGAGGATGTCGGCTTCCATGACTTCAAGATCTCGGTGAAGCACCACGATGTGATCACGATGGTGCAGACCTACCGTCTGCTCGCGTCGAAGGGCGACTGGCCACTGCACCTCGGTGTCACCGAGGCCGGCCCGGCATGGCAGGGAACGATCAAATCGTGTCTGGCGTTCGGTGCGCTGCTGGCCGAAGGCATCGGCGACACGATCCGCGTTTCGCTTTCCGCGCCTCCCGTCGAAGAGGTGAAGGTGGGATGCAAGCTGCTTGAATACATGGGATTGCGCCCCCGTAAGTTCGACATCATTTCGTGCCCGAGCTGCGGCCGTGCTCAGGTGGATGTGATCCAGCTCGCATCCGCGGTGACCGAAGGCCTCAAGGATGTGACCGCACCCATCCGCGTGGCCGTGATGGGGTGCATCGTCAACGGTCCGGGCGAGGCCCGCGAAGCCGATCTGGGCGTGGCCTCGGGCAACGGCAAGGGACAGATCTTCATCAAGGGCAAGGTGATCGAAACCGTCCCCGAGGACAGGATCGTCGACACTCTGCTGAACAAGGCGATGGAGATCGCCGACCAGATGAAGGACGACGCCGAGCGCAACGGCACGTCGTTGGAAGGCACGTCCCCCGTCGTCGTGCCGATCCAGTCGCTAGGCAATCATCGGCGGTGACGGTCCGCTGAATGCCGGGTCTCGTCGTCGCCGTCGTGATACGGCCGTGATATAGAATGGCCTGCGTGTCGAAGCGCAGGAAACGAAACGGGTTCGAGCAGCCACGATGGAGCTGGTCCAAACGGCTGCTCGTCAGTCTGCCGATTTTCCTGATCCTCATGGGCATCCTCACGTCGGTGTCCCACGCCACCACCGTCGAATGGCACAACGATCCGATCGACCAGACGGTGAACACACTGGCGGCCGACACGTCGGTCACCTATGAGAATCCATCCGGTCTGCGACTGCCGAAGCGCGGCACCTATCAGGTGCGGACATCCGACGTCTGGATCGATCTCAAGCGTCCCTCCACCGGCGAGATCCAGCGCGCCCATGTGCTGATCCGGTCGCCGAAAGGCGTGTCCGCCAAGCGTGACCTTCCCGCGGCGGTATTCATGCACGGGGCCGGCTACGGTACCGCGGACAACTCCTTCGGCGACGTGGCCGCCGATCTGAGCTCGGCGGGCTTCGTCACCGCCACCGTCGACAAGCCGGTATGGTCCACCAGCGACATCGACCGCGACTATGCCGGGTCGGCGCACGCATACGGGCAGGTGGTGGACTATCTGCGGTCACTGCCGTCCGTGAATCCCGACAAGGTCGGACTGTATGCCACATCCGAAAGCACCTGGATCTCGCCGTATCTGGTGCGGGACGACGGTCGTATCGCCTTTCAGGTGCTGCTGTCTCCCATGGTGTTCTCTCCGCGGCACGCACTTGGTTTCTTCGTGGCGCAGGATTTCGCGATCGTCGGCGCCAACCCCGGATACCAGTCGATTGTACGACGGGTGTTCAGTGCCGACGCCGCCCTATTCGGGTTGACCAATCTCGACTTCGATCCGATGGTGGCCGAAGGATACGCGATCCCGACGTTCGTGGCGTATGGATCCAAGGACGTGATGACCGCGCAGGTGGATGGCGTCCGGCAGATCGAAACGATGGCCCATCGGACCGGCAACTGGGATGTGACCATACGGAACTATCCGGTGGCGAACCATGTGCTCAGGCTCGGCGACGAAGCCGAGGAGGGCACTCCGCTGGCCGACCGGTACGAGGACGACTTCGTGAACTGGGCCGTAGGCAAGGTCCGCGGCCTGGAACCGGATGGCGCGTCGATAGCCGGATCGTCGATCATCCAGTCGATCGGCGTGCCCACCTATCTCACCGCGCATCCGAAGATGACCGTCTACGGGGTGATCATCCATGTCGCGGCCGTCGTCATGCTGGTGGTCTCATGGCTGTTCGCCCTTGTTGCGCTGGTCCGCAAGATCTGGTTCATGACGCATGGCGGCGGCCGAGCCATCGGCCTCTCGCAGGGATTCCAAAGTGTGCTCGTCATGATCTGCCTCACCACGCAGGCCATGCTGGCCCTGTTTTTCGCCGGCGTTGGTCAGATCATCTGGCGCATGGTGAAGCTGATCTGGGGGGCCGCACCCGAACCGCCTGGCATGATCTACTGGAGCTGGTACGCACTGCAGGTGTTCTGCGCTGTGGTCGTGTGGGCATGGTCACGCGTCTTCGGACAGATTCTGGAAGCCGCTTCGCTCAGAGGACTGCTTCGCACCCCCGAGGAGTGGCGTGCCGACATTCAGGCATGGAGACTCACCGGCAAACCGGTGATTCGCATTCGAGGTGCGGAAACGGGCCCGGTCCTTTCTTCGACGCGCTTCGGCGTGGTGATGTTCGTGGTCACCACGTTGGCGATGTTCTGCCTGCTGCTGGTATTCGCCTTCTGGGGTCTGTTTGTCTACTGACGGTGGCAGGAGGTCGATTTCGCTCCGCCGGCACGAATCGGGGAAAGGAAACGGAGGAAAGGAGGCGGCGACGGTATGCCGCTGTATCGTGACGAAGGATTGGTGCTGCGCATGACGAAGCTGGGCGAAGCCGACGGCATCGTGACGGTGCTGACAAGCGGTCATGGCAAGGTGCGTGCCGTGGCCAAAGGCGTGCGCCGGATCAAATCCCGGTTCGGCGGTCGCCTGGAACCGTTCATGAGGGTCGATCTGCTGATCGCAACCGGGCGCAGTCTCGACGTGATCTCGCAGGCGGCCACCGTCAGCGCCTACGCCGATCCGCTCATCGCCGACTATGATCGGTATCTTGCCGCCAATGTGATCGGGGAGACCGCGGACAAACTGTTCTCAACGTTGGACGAACCTTCCGTGCCGCAGTATCGGCTGGTGGTCGGCGCGATCTCGGCTTTGGCGCGACACCTGCACGATGTTCGCGACGTGACCGATTCCTATCTGCTGCGCTCGCTGGCGTTGGCCGGATGGCGGCCGCGTCTCGAATCCTGCGTGGTGTGCGGCAGACCGGCCACAGGAGAAGACGAACGGTGGTTCCTCTCCGTTCCAGCCGGCGGCGTGATGTGCGAAGGCGATCACACCCCCGAATCCAGAGGGATCGATATGAGCCGCATCATCCGTCTGCGATCGCTGCTGTCGGGGGATTGGCGGGCATTGGAGGATCCGACAGCGGGAGCGGCAACCGACCGCGCGGTCATCGTCGATCGACTGATCGAGGAATGGGCGGAATACTATCTGGAACGGCCGATTCGTTCCGCACGCCTGTTAGATTAGCGGTATGGCTTTTGAACATGTGGACTACCGGTCGCTGGATATTCCCGCCGCACCGTTTTCGGACCCCTCCCGCATTCCCGATTTCCCCAAAGGCAAGGTGCCCCGCCATGTCGGTGTGATCATGGACGGCAATGGCCGTTGGGCCCAGCAGCGGGGACTGATCCGTACCGAAGGGCATCAGGCGGCCGAACCGGTGGTGTTCGACACCATCGCCGGTGCCATCGAGGCCGGTGTGCGGTATCTGAGTCTGTATACGTTCTCCACCGAAAACTGGAAGCGCTCACCGCAGGAGGTGCGGTTTCTGATGGGCTTCAGTCGCGAGATCATCCATCGCCGGGTGGCGCAGATGGATGATTGGGGTGTGCGCGTGCGATGGTCCGGCAGGCGGCCGAAGCTGTGGAAGTCGGTGATCGACGAGCTTGAGGTGGCGATGGAACGGACGAAGCACAACAGGACCATCGATGTGGTGTTCTGCATCAACTACGGTGGCCGGGCCGAGATCGCCGACGCCTGTGCGGCCATCGCCCGCGAGGTACGTGACGGGCGGATCAGCGGGGATCGTGTGACCGAGAAGATGATCTCCCAGCACCTGTATAACCCTGACATTCCCGACTGCGATCTGGTGATCCGCACGTCCGGGGAGCAGCGGACCAGTAATTTCCTGCCGTGGGAGGCGGCCTATGCGGAGCTTGATTTCGTTCCCGAGCTGTTCCCCGATTGCGGCCGCGAGGTCCTGTGGCGTTCCATCGACCACTACATTCACCGCGATCGTCGGTTCGGTGGTGTGAAGCGCTGAATCGCTGCGCCAGAATCGCCGCCGATGACGGAGAATCATCGGTTTAGCGGCGATGGTTCTCCGACATGCCTACTGTTATGGTTCCGAGTTGCACAGTTGTCGCAACTGTTGTACTGTTCTATATGACAGCACAACAGTACTGGTGCTGTTGAACAACAAGGAAAGGGGCAGGGAATGAGGCTGATCATCTCTTCCGTGTCCGGTGAACCCATCTACGAGCAGATCAAGACGCAGATCCGTTCGGCGGTGCTCTCCGGCGAGCTGGAAGCGGGCGAGGCATTGCCGTCGCTGCGCAAGCTCGCCAAGGAGCTTCGCGTCTCCGTGCTCACCATCACCAGGGCATACAACGAACTGGCTGATGAGGGCGTGGTGCGCAACGTCCAGGGCAAGGGCACCTTCGTCATGCCGAAAGGCAACGACGTGATGAGGGACCGTCTGGTCGTTCGCGTACGGACCGGCCTTGCGGACGTGGTGAAGGCGGCGAAGGCTGCGGACATTCCGGCTGCCGAACTGCACGCCATGCTTGATGAGGCATACGGCGAAGAGCCATGATCATGCGGATGGGTTGACCTGGAACAACGCGGGCCATTGAATTGGCCGCGCGCTCGTTGCCCGTATTCCGGGCATCGGCGATGACGAAAAAGGAGCGATCATGGTGCTTGATGCGATCAGCGGCACCGAGCCGCTCGCGCTCAGCGTGAACGGCGTCAGCAAGCAATACGATTCCGGATTCCGGCTTGACGACATCACGTTCGACCTGCCCTCCGGGTACATCATGGGACTCATCGGCCCCAACGGAGCGGGCAAATCCACGCTCATCAAACTCATCCTCAACATGGTGCGGCGCGACGCCGGCTCCATCGAGGTGCTCGGATACGACAACATCACGAATGAGGAGCAGGCGAAGGAACGTCTGGGCGTCGTATTCGATTCCAGCTATTTCGTCGACGTATGGACCATCCGCAAAGTGGAGCAGTCGGTCAGGGGACTGTACTCCACATGGAATCATCGTCTGTTCGATGGATACCTGCGGCGGTTCGGCCTCGACCGGAGGAAGAAGGTCAAGGAGCTTTCGCGCGGCATGCTGATGAAGCTCATGCTCGCCGTGGCGCTCAGCCACGACGCCAGGCTGCTCATCCTCGACGAGCCGACCAGCGGCCTCGACGTGCTGGCCCGGGACGAACTCATGGACATCCTCCACGAATACATCGAGGATGGCGAACACACCGTGCTGTTCAGCACGCACATCACCTCCGATCTGGAGAACGCCGCCGACTTCATCACCTACATCACCCGCGGGCGGCTGTACTTCACCGGACCGAAGGACGAGTTCCTCGACGCGTTCCGCGTGGTCAAGGGCGGGCTGGGCGACCTTGACGAGACCATACGGGCCCGCGCAGTGGGCATCCACCGATACGAAACCGGATTCGACGCGCTACTGCGCGTGGAGGATACCCGTGACCTGAACGGGGCAGGGCAGGCGCGACTGCTGGTGGAACCGGCCAGCATCGACGAGATCATCCGACTGACGAATGCAAGGAACGGCCGTACTGGAAACGGCAACGCAGTGAAGGGGGTCGCACGATGAATGCGATGGTGAAATCCATGCGTGTGGACTGGGCTCGCATGACCAGCGTGGGGTATGGCATGGTCGTCGGCTATGTACTGTCGATGCCGATACTGATGGTGGTGCTGACGCTCGTCATAGGCGGCGATGCCGCCACTGCGGGGATCCTCTGGCTGTACAAGTACCTCGCCGCTCTGAACCTGATGATGTACGTGAGCTTCATGACCTTCCCCTCCGTGTATCAGGATATGGGCAACAATGCGGATATGAACGGGCTGATGCCGGTGTCCCGCCGCAATCAGGTGCTGGGTCGGTACGTGTATCTGCTGATCTTCGGCGTGATCTTCATCCTGACCGAGGCCCTCACCTATCCGCTGGCCTTCGCCGTCGCCGGTCAGCTGGGATCCATGGGTGCCCTGCCATGGGGGACGTTGGCCGCACTGCTGTTCGCATACGTGGTGCTCGCCGCCATCGTGCTCGTGCTCGTCTATCGATTCAAGGCGCAGACGCTCCTGTACGTCGTGGTCTTCGCCGGTTCCGGACTGATGCTTTGCGGATTCGTTCTTGCGGCGCGGTTCTCCGATCAGGTCCAGACGATTCTGGGCTGGCTCGGTTCCCATGTGTTCTCCTCCGTCTGGCTCACCGGTGTGCTTGGCGTGGTCATCGCCGCGGTCGTGCTGGCGGGCTCGTATCTGCTTTCGGTGAGACTGTACGAGCGCAAGGAGATGTAGGCTCGTGCCATGCGAAAGGCCGGTGAGCTCCCGTCGTGGGCACTCACCGGCCTTTTCGTTCTTTTGCCCGCCCTTCGTCGTCCGGGGGAACGTCGACTATTCCAGTCCGATGGACTTCAGATGATGCGTGGTCAGGGCGCTGACCGTAAGGTCGCCGGATTCGGCGGAGAGCCTGATCGCGCGCGTGCCTCCGTCCGCGTAGCTGTAGGAGCTGAGCACCTGATGGCCGTCGTTCACGTAGACCTCCACGGAACCGCGGTCCACGAACACCCGCAGCTTCAGCTCGTCGGCCTCGCGTTCGGCCTGATCGAGCGGCGCCATGCGATAGCCACGGTCGCCGTACCTGTTGGTCTGACGGTCCACGACCACACCGCCGATCTGGTTGTCGTATGCCACATACGTGTAGGAGTCGTCCTCGGTGGCGTGGACCTTCAGCCCCGCACGCTCGGCGGTGGTGTGCTTCAGGTCGATGGTCAGCTCGATCTCGACGGCCTCGGCATCGTCCATCACCGTGTGGTCGGTGCCGGACCTGACCTCAAGGGCGCCGACTTCCGTGGAATCCTCGCGCAGACCGGTCATCTCGGCCGCCGGAGCGGTGTATACGTCACCGTCGTCGCCGAGGAACACCTCGCGCGGCAGCGTCAGCTGGCCGCACCAGCCGTCGGCCTGCATCGGGATCGGATCGACGAACGGGCTGTACCAGCCGTACATGATCTGCCGGCCGTCGGCGTTGTCGGCCGTATCTCCGGGCACGGTGTTGAACGACTGCGGCGCGTAGAAGTTGTGGCCGCAGTCCCACAGGCGGAAGTCGGTCTCCGGCTTGAACTCGCCGCCCGGCTCCCATGTGCCGATCATGTACCCGGCGTTGTTGACGTTGCGGTTCATGAATCCGCTCGGCTTGGACCCCATGGCGGAGAATCCGATGACCCATTTCTCGGTGCCGTTCTTGTCGGTGACGGGGAAGAAGTCGGGGCATTCGAGCATGAACACGTCCGGGTCCGGATGTTCGAAGAGCACGGTCTTGAACGTCCACTCGACCATGTCCTCGGAGGTGTACAGCCACATCTGGCCGCGCTTTTCGGCGGAGGAGACGCCGAAGGTCATGTACCATACGCCGTTGGTCTTCCACACCTTCGGGTCGCGGAAGTGCGAGTTCACCTTCTCGCGCGGGCAGTCGACGACGACGCCCTTCTTGTCGACCGCGTTCAGGGTGTCGTCGGTCGGTTCGGCGAGCATCTGCACCTGCCATTCGCCGTCGGAGCCGTCCACACCGTTGGCCCAGCGGTGGCCGGTGTAGTAGAACCGCACCTTGCCATCGTCGTCGATCACCGCGGAACCGGAGAACACGCCGTCCTTCTCCTCTTCAAGGCTGGGAGCGAAGGTGATGGGCTCGCGCCGCCAGGTGATCATGTCGTCGCTGGAGACGTGGCCCCAGTGGCAGGAACCCCACTGGGTGCCGTAGGGGTGCAGCTGGTAGTAGACGTGCCAGCGGCCCCGGTAGTAGCACAGGCCGTTGGGGTCGTTGATCCAGCCGCCGTTGGAGGCGATGTGGAACTTCGGGTACCAGCGGTCGTTGCGGGTCGCCGCCAGCCGGGCCGCGCCGGCCTCGGCCCTGGCGAGTTCCTCGGCGTGATTCCTGATGGGGGAGTAGATGGGAGTGAAGTCGCTCATCGTCGGATGATCCTTTCTGATTGGTGTTCGCGTTGGATGGATGGTGTTCGTGTTCGATGGGTTGCTGCCGATGCGCGGTGCGGCGTTCTCAGTCCTTGGACTCGGAGGCCTGAGCGGCCTTCATCTCACGCAGCTGCCTGTCGGTGTAGAACGGGTCGCCGCCGACCTCCTGATCATCGCGCTTGATGACGAAGATGCCGTAGATCAGCGCGCACAGCACGATGGCGGAGATGACCCAGAAGGTCACGCGGGAGCCCATGTCGTTATAGGGGAGCACTTGGGCCATCTTGTCGTGGAAGGCGCCAGCGGGGTGGAGAAGATGACCTGGCCGACCTGCGAGGCGATCTGGAAGCCCACCATGTACAGCGTGGCGGAGAGCTTCGTGTCGAAGTGCAGGGTGAAGTAGCGGAACGCCGGCAGGCAGAACAGCGGCACCTCGATGGAGTGGAACAGCTTGACGATGGAGACGGTGACCGGATCGTGGAACACGCCGCACAGGCCGATGCGCAGGAACATCACGGTGGCGCCGAGCAGCAGGGCGTTGCGCACGCCGACCTTCTTCATGATGATCGGCACGACGCCCATCATCGCGGATTCGAGGAACACCTGGAAGCCGTTGAGCGTGCCGTAGGTGGCGTTGCCGATGGCTTCGGTGGGGAACAGGGAGGCGTAGTAGGTGGGGAACATCTGCTGGTCGAACACGGTGTAGAAGGTGTTGGTCAGCAGCATGAAGACGATGAGCACCCACAGGGTCGGCATTCTGAGCACGGCCACCATCTCCCTGAAGGAGGGGTTGGTGGGTTCGGCGTTCGGTTCGGATTCCTTCCTCAGTTCGGTCCTCTGCTCGCTCGGTACCCAGAAGGCGTAGACGAGCAGCATGCACACGCCGAAGGCGGAGCCGACCCAGAAGTTGATGAGCGGATTGATGTTGAACAGGAATCCGGCGCACAGGGCGACGATGGCGTAGCCGAAAGAGCCCCAGGCGCGGGACTGGCCGTATTCGAATCCGAACTTGCGGGAGTAGCGTTCGGTGACGGCCTCGAAGAGCGAGCAGCCCGACATGAAGCCGGCGGACAGCACGATGGAGCCGATGAACGCGCCGATGTAGCGGGTGGTGCCGCCGGCGAGGATCATCGGGGCGTAGACGAATTGGACGAACGGGCCGACCAGAGCGGCGACGGCTGAGACGAAGATCACCAGCTTGCGCTTGATGCCGAGCTGGTCCTGGATGGCGCCGTAGACGAACATGATGATCAGCGTGGCCAGCGAGTTGATGGAGTAGATGGTGCCGACCTCGGCGTTGGTGAGTCCCACGCCGGAAATCAGCCAGCGCTGGAAGAACGACCACCAGATGCCCCAGGAGCAGAAGAACAGGAAGATGCCGAACGAGCTTTGCAGATACGAGGGGTTCCGCCATACCTTGGTTGTGTTTGCCATGAATGATCCGTTTCTCTCTGTGATACGTGTCGGTGCGCCGTGCGCCGCATCGCTGCGGCAGTGACTCGGTCGTTGATCCGGTCGGGTCGGCTACTGTGCCGCTCCGTTACTTGCATTAATGATGTTAATTGTTAAACGCGTTTACGTCAAACGATTGACGCTTGGTTGACGTCACGGATTTCGCGCAAGCGCTTGCTCAGATGGGGGGTGGTGCGTTCTCGGCGTGTCGAACGGGTTCGATGGCATACGCGGTCATGCGGGCGACGATGATCCGCACCAGCATGACCATGCCGTGCAGGTGCGGGATGCGATGTCGGAGTTAGGTGGCGGTCTGTTCGCTGTTATCGACCGTCGGGGCTGACGACCGAGCTTTTGTCGATCAGCGTGCAGTGGATCATCGCGTTCGCGGCATCCAGATCGGGCAGGGGGGAGACCGTGTCGGTCGGCCTCATGTCGTCGAGACCGCGGTGCTCGATCATCGACACCAGCTTGAGCGTGCCCCAATATCCCATCTCATAGTGTGGCAGGTCCACGGTGGTGAGCTGAGGAGACAGCGTCTCCGCGACCAGACGGTGGTTGTCCACGCCCACGACGCTGATGTCGCGGCCTATCCGGAGATTGCGCTGCGCGGCGCACAGGTAGACGTACCAGGCGCGGGCGTCGTTGAAGCAGACGAATCCGTCGGGATGTCCGCCATCGAACAGCGTCTCGACGGATTCGAGGGCCGAATGGTTGTAGTCGACGTGAACCACCAGATCGGGATCCGCCTTCATCCCCGCTTCGCGCAGGACATCCTGGTATCCCCGCTCCCGAAGAACGTCGGCGGGATATCGGTCGGCCAGTATCCTGCCGTTGATGCGAGGACGATCCTCGCCGCCGGCACCGATATAGGCGATCGAGCGGCATCCGACCGAGATCAGACGTCGGGTGGCGTCGTATCCGATGCGACGCTCGTCAGGCGCGATGGAGACCGCCCTCCCCATCCTGTCCGTACCGTCCAGCAGAACGGTGGGCAGCGGGTCAAGGTTGCCCGGCAGATCGACAGGGCGATCGAACATGCAGGCGTAGAGGAACCCGTCCACGTCATATCGTTTCAGCGTCTCGATCTCATGATGTTCGAGATCCTGATCGCCATTCGTGTTGACGGTGAACAGCATGTACCCCAACGACCGTGCGGCGTCCTGCGCACCGAGGATCAGTCTGCCCGCATATGGGGTGGTGGCGATCTCGTCGCTGATGAATCCCAGTATCTTCGTTTTGCTGGTCCGCAGACTTCTGGCCAGCGGGTTGGGTATGTATCCCAGATCTTTTGCCGTCTTGCGCACGTTCGCCGCGATGCCGGGCTTCACCCTTCCTGCATCACGGCCGTTGAGAACTAAAGAGACCGTCGAAACCGATACCCCCGTGCGCTCGGCAATCTCCTTCATGGTGGTCATGACTACCAAGTCTAACGGGTGTGAGGGTTATTGTCCGTTTCGCTCGATGATTTCATCGACCAGCTCGACCTTGCGATGCATCTGATCCCGGTATCCGGGCCGCATGTCCATCTGCAGACTCACCTGCGTGCGGTATCCATGGTCGCGCAGCACGAACGCGGCGCGCTTCACCAACGCGATCACGTCGTCGTAGTCACCCTCAAGCTCCGTGGACATGGCATGGGTTTCGTTGCGAATGCCGGATTCGCGGATCACCCTCACCACCTCGGCCACGTAATCGCTCAGTTCCTCGCCGACTCCCGTGGGCCAGATCGTGAGCTGGGCCAACGTGTTGACGTATCGGTCATCGTCCGGCCGTACATTGGCGGCTCCGATCTCGATCCGTGCGTGGCGGGTGCCGGTGTGCGACGAATCAGGCATTGATGCCTTCGTCTTCCGCCAGATCGTGGTCATCTCCCGGGCGGCCGATTGAGGATCATCCGCACCGGCGATGGCCGAGACGACGAACCAGCCGTCGGCGCCGGCCCGTGCCAGGGGTGCCACGTCATCGGGCTTCACGCCGCCGCCGGCCACCACCGGGTATTCGCTGATCCTGCACAGCCGGGAGATCGCCTCGATGGATGCGGCGTCATCCCCGGCGTTTTCGATCAACGTGGCCTCCGGTTTCGTCGAGGTGGGGTGCACGGCTCCGGCGCCGATGTAATCGATGATTCCCGCAGGCATCCGTTCGATGATGTCGAACAGTTCCGTGGTGTTCGCGCTCAGACCGACGATCGCCTCCGGTCCGAGCAGTCGTCGGCAGATATCAGCGGGGACATCGGTCTGTCCCACATGTACGCCGTCGACCTTGATCCCCCGTTCGCGTGCGGCGAGCACCGCATCGAGTCTGTCGTCGATCAGCAGCGGCACCGTATAGCTCTTGCCTTCCTTGCGGATCACATCCGCGATGTCGCGGGCCATCTCGATGATCTCGCCGGCATCGGAATGCTTGGCGCGCAGCTGTACGAACGTCACCCCTCCGCGAAGAGCGTCCCGCACGACTTCGGCCACCGGACGGCCGTGGGTGTCATCGGGGCCGAGAACCAGATAGGCCGAGATGTCGAACTTCTCGCGCATCGAGGGATGGGGAAATCTGAATGTCATGGTGTTCCTTTCCTCTGCAATGGGATCAGATGAAGATCGTGGACTGCGCGATTTCATCGGCCGATGTGTTCCACAGGGCGTCGATGAACGCCGTCTGGAACGAGGCGGGTCCGTTGGCCACCCTTTCGGCTGCGTCGGCCGCACGGTTGTAGTGCAGCGCCGCGGTGAGGGCCGCGACCAGCGGTCGGGCCACGCAGGCGTAGGTGGCGCTCACGCCGCCGAGCGAGCAACCGGCCCCGGTGATCTTGGTCATCCACACGCTGCCTCCGGGAAGATAGAAGTCGAGATGGCCGTCGGTGACCAGATCCACGGCGCCTGAGACGCAGACCACGCCGGAGGTGAACCGTGCGATGGCGTGGGCGGCCGGCACCGCCGATTCCACATCGTCGGCTGATTCCACGCCGGCGTGCGGGTGCGTGGCGCCCGGGGCGTCGAGATTCCAGATTCCCGCCAGCGCCATGGCTTCCGAAGCGTTGCAGCGTACGATGTCCGGAGGGTTCTCGACGAACGATCGGAGAATGGCCGTCCGCAGCTCTCCGGCACCGGCGCCCACGGGGTCGAGCACCCAGGGCAGTCCGGCGGCCGCGGTGTCGCGGGCCGCGGCCGGATACTGATCCCGGAACTCCTCCAGCAGGGTACCCATATTGATGTAGGTGGCCTTGGAGGCTCCCTGATTGAGTGCGTGGGCCTCTTCGGCGCTGTAGTGCATGGCTGCCGTGCCGCCTACCGCCAGCTGGGCGTTGGCCACCAGATTGATGGTGACGACATTGGTGAGTGACTGGGCCAGCGGCCCCGAGGCCCGTACGTCCGCAACGGCTTGGGCGATCTCGTTGCGCAATGGGTTGTTGATCGGCAGATTGCGATTCGTCTTCGGATCGTATGCCGTGGTTTTGCCGCGCGGTGCGTTCGAATCACGAGGAATATCGGTGTTCGGTGCGTCCGTGCTCATGCGATGCCTCCCTATGATGATGTCGTCCGATGACGGTGTCGTCCAACAGGTTCCAGGAGATGGGCCGCACCCCTTTCGACCCGTGACCCATACGGCGGGCTCCCCGGTTTCCGTTCCACAACCTATGCGCGATAGTGGACAGATCCTCCTCGGCTGCCCGCTGTCATCGCTTGGCGGTAATGTAAAGCGGTTGTACACGACCCCAAACCGTTCAAACCAGAAGGTGCATTGTGGCTGAATCGAAACTTGATGCCGTTGTCTCGCTCGCGAAGCGTCGCGGCTTTGTGTTCCCCGCCGGCGAGATCTACGGCGGTACCCGTTCCGCTTGGGACTATGGTCCGCTCGGCGTCGCTCTGAAGGACAACATCAAGCGCGAGTGGTGGCGTTCGATGGTCGTCACTCGCGGCGATGTGGTGGGCGTGGATACGTCCATCATCCTGCCGACTCCCGTATGGGTGGCGTCCGGCCACGTCGCGGTCTTCAATGATCCGCTGGTCGAATGCCTCAACTGTCACAAGCGCAACCGTGCCGACAAGCTGGAGGAGTCCTATGCCGAGAAGCACGGGGACAAGCTGCCGGAGAACGGCATGGCCGACATCGTCTGCCCCGACTGCGGCACCCGTGGCAAGTGGACCGAGCCGCGCGACTTCAACATGATGCTGCGCACCCATCTCGGTCCCGTGGAGGACGAGAACAGTCTGCACTATCTGCGTCCGGAGACAGCCCAGGGCATCTTCGTCGATTTCAAGAACGTGATGACCTCCTCCCGGTCCAAGCCCCCGTTCGGCATCGCCAACATGGGCAAGAGCTTCCGCAACGAGATCACGCCCGGCAACTTCATCTTCCGAACCCGCGAATTCGAGCAGATGGAGATGGAGTTCTTCGTTCAGCCCGGCACCGATGAGGATTGGCACCAGTATTGGATCGACGCCCGTACCCAGTGGTATCTCGATCTCGGCGTCAAGCCGGAGAATCTGCGCCACTACGAGCATCCGAAGGAGAAGCTCGCCCACTATTCGAAGCGAACCGTCGACATCGAATACAAGTTCGGTTTCCAGGGATCCGACTGGGGTGAGCTCGAGGGCGTGGCCAACCGCACCGACTTCGATCTTTCGGCGCATGCGAAGCACTCCGGCGAGGACCTGAGCTACTTCAACCAGGCCACCGGAGAACGGTACGTGCCGTACGTCATCGAACCGGCCGCCGGCCTGACCCGCTCGCTCATGTGCTTCCTGGTGGACGCCTACGACGTCGACGAGGCGCCGAACACCAAGGGCGGCGTCGACAAGCGCACCGTGCTGCGTCTCGATCCGCGTCTGGCTCCGATCAAGGCCGCCGTGCTGCCGCTGAGCAAGAAGCCCGCCCTGCAGGAGGTGGCTCAGAACCTCGCCGCGGATCTGCGCCAGAACGAATGGATGATCGACTACGACGAGTCCGGGGCCATCGGCCGCCGCTACCGTCGCGAGGACGAGATCGGCACCCCGCTGTGCGTCACCGTCGATTTCGATACGCTCGACGATCAGGCCGTCACCATCCGCGAACGCGACACCATGAAGCAGGAGCGCGTGTCGCTCGACAAGGTTTCCGATTACGTCGCCGCCCGCATCGGCGAGAAGCGCACCCATGTCCCGCAGAAGCCGGTATCCATGGGAGGGGATCCCTGGCCGGATTCCGTGAAGATCAACGAGGCCGGAGGCCTGTACTGATCCTGCGCGTCTGATCCTGTCCGCGTGATCCTGCGTGGTCGGTTTGCCGAACGGTGCGAACGGTCGGCAAGCCGGACCAGCCGGTTCATTGTTGTTCATTGCGTCGTTCATTGAGTGATGGAGTCCATGGAGACCACGATTACCTCGCCTCACGAAACCGAAAACCTCGATCCTCGTACGGATTCCGCGGCCGATGCCGTGGAAGTGGTACGCATCCATCCGGTGAAACTCGGTTCGATCACCGTACCTACCCCGGTGATGCTCTCCCCGATGGCGGGAGTGACCAACTGGCCGTTTCGCGTGCTGTGCGAGGAATACGGACCCGATGGTCTGTATGTGGCTGAAATGATCACGGCCAGGGCTTTGGTCGCCCGCAATCCCAAGGCGCTGAGGCTGTGTCGTTTTGCGCCTACCGAACGTGTGCGCTCCCTGCAGCTGTACGGGGTCGATCCGTCGATCGTCGAACAGGCCGCAAGGATCGTCGTGGACGAGAATATGGCCGATCACGTCGACCTCAATTTCGGATGCCCGGTTCCCAAGGTCACTCGGCGGGGCGGTGGCTCCGCGCTGCCGTGGAAGACCGATCTGTTCGCCGAGATTCTGCGGCGCGTGGTGAAGGTGTGCGACGATGCCGGCATTCCGGTCACCGCGAAGATCCGCGTCGGCATCGACCACGAGCATGAGACGTTCCATGAGGCCGGTCGCATCGCCCAGGAGGAGGGATGCCGGGCGGTCACGCTCCACGCCCGCACCACCGCCGAATACTATGGCGGACATTCCGATTGGAGTCGTATCGGCGAACTCAAGTCGATGCTGGACATTCCGGTGTTCGGCAACGGCGACATCTGGGGCGCCGAGGATGCTCTGGCCATGATTCGTCAGACCGGATGCGACGGAGTGGCTATAGGGCGTGGATGTCAGGGTCGCCCGTGGCTGTTCGCGAACATCAGGAACGCCTTCGAGGGCAGCCGTGAACGTCTCAATCCGAATCTGGGTGAGGTCTGTGCCGTGATCTGGCGTCATGCCGAACTGCTCACGCGGTTCTACGATGGCGACGAGCGGATGGCCGTTCATGATCTGCGCAAGCACATCGCCTGGTATCTCAAGGGCTTCCCGGTCGGCGGCTCCACGCGCAGAGCGTTCATGGAGTGCGAATCCCTCGACGACGTCAGGCGCGAGATCGGTCGGCTCGATCCGACGGTGGAGTATCCGGTCCGGATCATCGACAAACCCCGCGGTCGTGTGAGATTCGCCAAAAAGGTTCATCTGCCGTATGGGTGGCTGGATTCCCGAGTCACCACGCATGAGCAGCGTGAAACGCTGTTCGGTGACGATCCGATGGATGCGTCATACTGAGATACGGGACGACTCCCGTGGGGGTTCCGCGTTCGCGGCCTGAAAAAAGACGTACACGCCATAGAATATTCACGTTTGATCGGAAATACTGCGATAAAGTTAGGCATAACCGTGAGTGACAGGAGCAGAATAGTGAGCGACATTGCCCAGGCTGAGAATTTCAGCGATAAGACCGTGATCAAGGTCGTCGGCGTGGGCGGAGCCGGAGGCAACGCGGTCAATCGAATGATTGCCGAAGGACTGCAGGACGTTGAATTCGTGGCCATCAACACCGACGCCAAGGATCTGATGCGTTCGGACGCCGACATCAAGATTTCGCTCTCCGACCAGTCCAGTCGAGGCCTCGGCGCAGGCGCCGACCCCGAGAAGGGCGCCAAGGCCGCTCAGGATCACCAGTCCGATATCGAGGAGGCGCTGAAAGGCTCCGACATGGTGTTCGTCACCTGCGGCGAAGGCGGCGGTACCGGTACCGGAGCCAGCCCGCTTGTCGCACGCGCCGCACGCCAGCTCGGCGCACTCACCATCGCAGTGGTCACCCGCCCGTTCAGCTTCGAAGGTCCGCGTCGTTCCGCCTCCGCTGATTCCGGCATCGAAAACCTGCGCAAGGAGGTCGATGCCCTGATCGTCATTCCGAACGACCGTCTGCTTGACCTTTCCGATCGTTCCGTCAGCATCATCGATGCTTTCAAGCATGCCGATTGGGCCCTGCTCGCCGGCGTTCAGGGCATCACCGATCTGATTTCGATGAACTCCTACATCCATGTGGACTTCTCGGACGTCACGGCCATCCTCAAGGATGCGGGAACCGCACTGTTCGGCATCGGTTCCGCGCGGGGGGAGGATCGCGCCACGCAGGCTGCGGAGATCGCCATCAGCTCGCCTCTGCTGGAGGCCAGCATCGAAGGCGCCCATGGTGTGCTGCTCAACGTCGCCGGTCCCACCGATCTCTCCATGCAGGAAGTGGCGGAGGCATCCGAGCTGGTGCGTCAAGCCATCCACCCCGAGGCTCAGATCATCTGGGGTCTTGCGCTGGACGACGCTTACGGCGACGAGGTGCGCGTCACCGTGATCGCGGCCGGATTCGATGCCAAGAAGGCTACGGCCAGCTCCTATCGCCCGGCCGAACGCAAGGACGTTTCCGTTCCCGAACTGCCCGAACTGCATCTGGAAACGGGCGGCAACGCCATCAAGGCGCAGGAGCCGCAGGCGGCGCCTGCTGAACCGGCTCCCGCCGCACAACAGCCGGTTCAACCCGCCCAGCCGGCGGCGGCACAGCCCGTTTCGTCCGACGATACTTCCGAGCATCGGATCATTCCTTCGAGCCGTATGCCCGATTCGGATCCGGGTGACCTTGACATTCCCGATTTCCTTCGTTGATGAACACTGAACCTACTGGAGGGCAAAGATGGCTGGCTTCATGAAGAACGCGATGTCCTACCTTGGCATGGCGGATGTGGTTGACGAAGAAGAGGAGATCGAGCAGGAAGAGCCCTCCACCCGTGAATCGTCCTTCGATTCCGATCGCACGGTCACTCCTGCCGCCGCTCCCGCCGCGGCGTCGCCGGTTGCGGCTTCCCCGCGCAGTCGCACGACCCCGTTCAAGGGACAGCTCAATCGCATCACCACCATTCATCCCAAGTCCTATGAGGAGGCCCAGCTGGTCGGTCGGGCCATCCGCGATGGCGTACCTGTGGTGCTCAATCTCACCGGCGTGGAGGAGAGCATCGCCTACCGCATCGTCGATTTCTCGGCCGGTGTGGTGTTCGGCGTCAGGGGCTCCATCGAACGTGTCACCCCCCGGGTGTTTCTGCTCAGTCCCGCTCAGGTGAACATCAAGGTGGAGGATACGTCCAGCCCGTCGAACGCCGACATCTTCAACGAGTAAAGCTCCGCAGGGCGGCGATCATCCGCAGAGGTGCATGTTTTTTGCACCCGGCGTAATGGTCAGGTGTGGTGACGGGCGCTGATACGGTGGTGGGCATGACCTTGATTTTCCTGCTGAGGCTGATTCTGCATTGGCTGATCAACGCCTACATCTTCGTGCTGTTCGTCCGGATGATCCTCGATTGGGTCAGCGTGCTCGCCCCGCGATGGTATCCGAGCGGAGCGGTGGCGTCGCTGATCGATGTGGTCTATCGGATCACCGAACCGCCGCTGAGATGGCTTCGCCGCTATATTAAGCCCATACCACTTGGTACTGTGTATCTGGATGTGAGCTTCATCGTACTGTATTTCGCGTTGGTGGTACTGCAGATCCTGATCTGACGCGGGATGCGGCCGGATGGCAAGCCGAAACCCTATACAGTCGTAGGCGCCGTGCTAGCATGGTGCCGAGTACGTAATTTCATAAGCTCGTAGTATGAGCTGAGAGTGAGGTTGGGATCTGTAATGGCCCTGTTGACACCGAATGATATTCGTAACCATATTTTCCAGACGGTTCGTTTCAAGGAAGGCTACGACATCGACGAGGTCGATGATTTCCTTGATGAGGTCACGGAAACGGTCGAGGCTCTCGGCAGCCAGGCCGCGCAGTCGGGTTCCACCCAGTCGCTGGGTCCGGATGTCGCCGCGCTGAACGATAAGATCGCGCAGCTGACCAATGAGAATGCGCAGCTGCAGAACCAGCTGGCCAAGGCTCAGTCCGAGTCCAGGGAACAGGCTCAGAATTCCGTCGATGCGGAGCAGGTGCAGACCCTGTCCAACCAGAACGCGCAGCTGAAGTCCCAGGTCGATCAGCTCAACGCTCAGATCGATCAGCTGACCGCGCAGTCGGCACAGAGCGGTGACGCTGCAGCGGCTCTTGAGACCGAACGACGTCGCAGCGCCGATCTGACCGGCCAGCTCCAGAACGCGCAGCGTCAGATCTCCACCCTTCAGCAGCAGATCGCCTCCGCCGGTGACGCCGGCAAGCAGATCGCCGCGCTCAACAAGGAGCTTGAGGCAGCCAAGGCCCGCGAAGAGCAGATGCGTCAGCAGCTCGCCAAGGTGGAGCCTCCGGCCGAAACCGGCAGCCTGCGCAAGATCGCCGGTGCCGGTGCCGGTGCCAACTCGGAGCCTGAGCGCGCCACCGCCATGTTGGCCCTCGCCATGCAGCTGCACGATCAGTACGTCGATAAGGGCAAGGCCCAGCGTGATCAGTTCATCGCCGATGGCCAGGCCAAGCATGAGGATCTTGTCAACAAGGCCGATGCGTACTCACAGCGCATCCATCAGGATGCCGACGCCTATTCTCAGCGCATTCACTCCGAAGCCGATGCCTACACCAAGAAGACTCGGAGCGAGGCGGACGAGTATTCGAAGAAGACCCGCAACGCGGCCGATGAATACTCCGAGAACACGCACAACGAAGCGGAGAACTACTCGAAGAAGACCCGCGCCGAAGGCGACGAGTACGCTCAGAAGACCCGTAACGTTGCCGATGAGTACGATCGCCGTACCCGTGCCGCCGCGGACGACTACGCACAGCAGGTCAAGGACAAGCTGTACGCAGATTCCAAGGTGATCGAAGGCAACATCGAGGGCCTCAAGCAGTTCGAAACCGAGTATCGCAGCCGTCTGACCGAGTTCCTCGGCCAGCTGACGGCCCAGATCTCCGATACGAACAACTATCAGGCCATGGGACAGTCCAAGCGCTGAAACTTCGTATGACTGAGTCGAAAACCGCAAGACGGCCGCGTGTCTGCGTGGCCGTCTTCGTATGTGTAACGATCGTCACACTGATCGTGGACCGTGTGACGAAGAACATGGCCTTGTCGTCGCTGACCACGGATTCGCAGGTTCCGGTCGTTCCCGGACTGTTGTCCCTGCGGCTGTTGCATAACCCCGGTGCGTCGCTCGGTATGGGATCCTCCGCGACCTGGCTGATCTCCCTGTTCGCCATGGTGGTGTCCGTGTGTCTGCTGGTCGCCGGGGTGAGGACGACTTCCGTGAAATGGGCCGGTTGCCTTGCCCTTGCGTTTTCCGGGGCCGTGGGCAATCTCGTCGATCGTGTGATCTACGCCGATGGGTTCCTTGATGGCAGCGTCGTGGATTTTCTCGACTACGGCTGGTCGGTCGGCAATGTGGCCGACATCTGGCTGGTCGTGGCCGGTGTGGGATTGGTGGCGCTGATTCTGCTGTCCGTACCGTTTCGTGATGCCGGGCGGGAGGATACGCGCGATTCGGACGCCGGGCCGTCGAACGAACACAAGGAGCGCTGAACCATGGAAACCATCGTTCCTGCGCCCGATGCACTGGTGGGGCGTCGATTCGACGTCGCCGTGGCCAAGATGACGGGGGAATCACGGTCGAAGGCCGGGCACCTCATTGATTCCGGGCAGGTGCGTCTGCTGCATCGCTCATGCGACCGTTCCACCACCCTGCTGGCGGGCGATATGGTCGAGTTCGCGTTGAAGACCGAAACCGTCGAACCCGAGCCCTTGGCCGAGGACATGTCCATCGTGTACGAGGACGATGACGTGGTGGTCGTCGACAAGCCGGTAGGGGTGGCCGCCCATGCCTCCGTGGGGTGGACGGGGCCGACCGTGCTCGGCAGCCTGCTGCAACGCGGCGTGCACATCACCAGCTACGGAGCCGCGGGACGTCAAGGCATCGTCAGCCGGCTCGACGTGGGTACATCCGGACTGATGCTGGTATGCAAGTCCGAGCTGGCCTACAAGGAGATGCGACGGCAGTTCTCCGAACACGAGGTGATCAAGACCTATCATGCGGTGGCCCAAGGCAACCTCAGACAGGACAAGGCCACCATCGAGGCGCCGATCGGCAGGGACCGCGTCTCCGACTTCCGTTTCACCGTCACGCCGTCGGGCAAGCCCGCCGTCACGCATTGGGATGTGCTGGAGCGTTTCGGGGAGGCCACCCTGGCCAGCATCAATCTGGAAACCGGGCGAACCCATCAGATTCGCGTGCATTTCTCCTCGATCGGTCATCCGCTCGTCGGCGATCACATGTACGGTGCGAATCCGAAGCTGGCCGAGGAGCTGGGGCTTGATCGCCAGTGGCTGCATGCCATGGAACTGGAGTTCCGCCATCCGCGTACCCGCGTATGGACTCGTGTGAGATCTCACTATCCCGTCGATCTCGAACATGCCCTCGATCTGCTGCGTCGACGTGCCGCCGAGCGCGAACCCTGACCTGCCGGCGCCCCGCTCGTCAGGGCTCCATGTAGATTGGAATTCATGGCTGAATCGTCGAATTTCGTGCACCTGCACAATCACACGCACTATTCCCTCCTGGACGGCGCTTCGAAGATCCCGGATCTCGTGTCCCGTGCCAAGGAACTTGGCATGCCGGCCGTCGCCATCACCGACCACGGCAACATGCATGGCGCGTACGAGATGTGGAGCACCGCCGTCAAGCAGGGGGTGAAGCCGATCATCGGCATCGAGGCGTATGTGGCGCCGGAGACCGCCAGGCAGGATCCGACCAGGGTCAGCTGGGATGCGAACTGGGATCCGAACGTCGACGAGAAGCATCGCAAGCGCAATCCCGATGACGTCTCCGGCGGCGGTCTGATCACCCACATGACCATGTGGGCTGAAACCGATGAAGGTCTGGTCAACCTGATCAAGGCTTCATCGGTGGCGAACCTCGAAGGTCGTGTGATGCGCTACCCGCGTATGGACAAAGAGGTGCTGGCCACGTATTCGAAAGGTGTGATCGCCTCCTCCGGATGCCCGTCCGGCATCATCCAGACGAGAATCAGGCTTGGTCAGTTCGACGAGGCATTGCGTGCCGCCGGTGAGATGCAGGACATCTTCGGCAGGGAGAACTTCTACATCGAGCTGATGGATCACGGTCTCAGCATCGAAACGCAGGTCACCCGTGATCTGCTCGACATCGCGAAGAAGCTGAACGCCCCGCTGCTCGCCACCAACGATTCGCACTATGTGCATGAGGAAGATCGCGGCGCTCAGGACGCCATGCTGTGCATCAACTCGGGATCGCAGCTCGACGACCCGGACAGGTTCAAATTCGACGGTTCCGGATACTACCTCAAATCGGCCGAGGAGATGCGGGCCTTGTTCTCAGAACTTCCCGAGGCCTGCGATAACACGCTGGAGATCGCGGAACGCTGCAACGTGATGTTCGACGACGGCGAGGACGGCGCGTTCATGCCCCGATTCGAGTGTCCCGAAGGATGGGACGAGACCTCGCTGTTCCTCAAGAAGGTGGAGGAGGGGCTGGAGAAGCGGTACGAAGGCAACGTGCCGCTGAACGTGGTCAAGCAGGCCGACTACGAGTGCGGCGTGATCTGCCAGATGCAGTTCCCCGGATACTTCCTCGTCGTCTCCGACTACATCAACTGGGCCAAGGAGCACGGCATCATGGTCGGCCCGGGACGAGGATCCGCGGCAGGCGCCATGGTGGCCTACGCCATGGGCATCACCGAACTCGATCCGCTCAAGCACGGTCTGATCTTCGAACGGTTCCTCAACCCCGAACGAGTGTCTCTGCCTGATATCGATGTCGATTTCGATCCCGACGGCCGTATGCGCGTGCTTGACTACGTGGGGGAGAAGTACGGTCACGACAAGGTCGCGCAATGCGTGATCTACGGCACCATCAAAACCAAGCAGGCGCTCAAGGACTCCGCCCGCATCATGGGTTACGAGTTCTCCATGGGCGAGCGTGTGACCAAGGCTCTGCCTCCGGCGGAAACCGGCGGCAAGGACATCAAGCTGCATGACATCTTCGATCCGAAGGCCAAACGATACGCCGAAGCCCGCGAATACCGCGAACTGTACGAATCCGATCCGGACGTCAAACGCATCACCGAGGAGGCCATGGGCATCGAGGGTCTGATCCGACAGACCGGAGTCCACGCCTGCGCCACCATCATGGGAAGCGAGCCGATCACCGACACCTCGCCGCTGCTGGAGCGCACCGACGGCACGGTGACCACCACCTTCGAATACCACACCTGCGAAACGCTGGGGCTGGTCAAGATGGACTTCCTCGGTCTTTCCAACCTCACGGTGATCCGCGACACCCTACGCAACATCGAAAACAACGGCAAGAAGCCGATCGACTACACCAAGATCCCCCTGGACGACGAAAAGACCTACCAGCTACTCTCCCGAGGGGACACGCTCGGCGTCTTCCAGCTCGATGGCGACGGCATGCGTTCGCTGCTGAGAACGTTGAAGCCCACCAACTTCAACGACATTTCCGCACTCATCGCACTGTATCGACCCGGCCCCATGAGCATGGAGTCCCACACCAACTACGCCAAGCGTAAGAACGGTCTGCAGAAGATCGAGCCGATCCATCCGGAACTCGACCAGCCGCTCAAGGAGGTGCTTGACGAAACCTACGGCCTGATCATCTATCAGGAGCAGGTGCAGTCCGCCGCACGAATCCTCGCTGGCTATTCGCTGGGCAAGGCCGATGTGCTTCGACGCGCCATGGGCAAGAAGAAGCCCGAGGTGCTGGCCAAGGAGAAGGTGCCGTTCTTCGCCGGCATGAAGGAGCACGGCTATTCCGAAGAGGCGGCCGAGGCGATCTGGGAGATCCTCGTGCCGTTCTCCGGCTATGCCTTCAACAAGGCCCATTCCGCCGCCTATGGGCTGATCTCGTATTGGACCGCCTATCTCAAGACCCATTACCCCACCGAATTCATGGCTGCGCTGCTGCAGGGCGCCAGCACCAACAAGGACAAAACCGCGTTGTATCTCGGCGAGGCGCGCCGCATGGGCATTCAGGTGCTGCCTCCCGACGTCAACGAGTCGGTGCTCGAATACTCGGCAGTCGGCGACGTGGTGCGATTCGGCCTCGGCGCCATCCGCAACGTGGGGGAAAAGGCCGTGGCCGACATCATCGCCGAACGCAATGGTCCGCATGGCAAGTACGTGAACTTCATGGACTACGTCAAGCGGGTGCCGCTCACCGCGCTGAACCGGCGTCTGGTGGAATCGCTGATCAAGGCCGGGGCGTTCGACTCCATCGATCCGAATCGTCGGGCGTTGTTCACGATCCACGAAACGGCCATCAATCAGGTGGTGCCGCTCAAACGCAAGGAGTCCGAAGGACAGTTCGACCTGTTCGCCGGCATGGACGACGCCGACTCCGTCGGCGACGCGATGGGCGACGCCGACGTGACCGTACCCGATATGGATGAGTGGGACAAGAAGACCAAGCTCAACTTCGAACGGGAGATGCTCGGCCTGTACGTGTCCGACCATCCGCTGAGCGGCATGGCGGCCGTGCTGGCCGGGTTGCGGGACATGTCCATCGCCCAGCTGGTCGATCGAGCCAAGACCATGGGGGATCGCGAGCAGGTGGCGATCGCCGGTCTGATCACGAGCATCGACCGACGGGTATCGAAGAAGGGCAATCCGTGGGCCATAGTGACCATCGAGGACATGGAAAGCTCCATACAGTGCATGTTCTTCGGCAAGGTGTATGAGAGCAGCGCTTCGGAGATGTCTCTGGACACCGTGGTGCGCATCCGCGGCATGGTGGAGCTGCGCGACGAGACCGTTTCGCTGCGCGCCACCGAGATGGAGGTGCCGACGCTCGACGCGGAGGATGAGCGGCCGCTGGTCATCATGCTGCCGTCCACCGCGTTGGATCGTCGTCACGCGCAGTCGTTGTCGGACATTCTGCAGCAGCACCCCGGATACTGCGAGGTGAAGCTGGCGATCAGCGACGACAAAGGCAATGTGCGCATGCTCACCTTCGGGGATCGGTTCCGAGTCAAACGCGATGCGTCGCTGTTCGGCGAGATCAAGACGGTGTTTGGCCCGGCCAGTCTGGTGGCCGCCTGACCCCTGCTCGAAACGGCTCGGCGCCGTTCTCCGAAGTGTGAGACGATGGGCGCGATATGGGATTATCTGTCAGAAGGGTTTCCTACCATCGGTAGGTATGACCAATACTGAAGAGAAGATCATGCGCATCATCGATTTGCGCGGAAAGAACCTCACTCGCGCCGAACTGCTGGAGGCCATGCCCCGCGCCCAGATGGGCACTCAGGAGGCGACCGAGCTCGTTCGTCCGATCCTCGACGACGTGAAAGCCCGCGGCGCTGCGGCGCTTCGCGATTTCGAGGAGAAGTTCGACGGCATCCGTCCCGAGCACCTGCGTGTACCGGTCGAGGAGATGACCCGGGCGCTCGAGACGCTCGATCCCGAAGTCCGTGCCGCCATCGAGGAGTCCGTGCGCCGATGCCGCGCGGTCTCCGCTTCACAGGTGCCTGCGCCGTTCCACACCGATCTGGCCGAAGGCGCCCGCGTATCCGAACGCTGGATCCCCGTCCAGAGGGTGGGCCTGTACGTTCCCGGCGGCAAGGCCGTGTACCCCAGCTCCGTGATCATGAACGCGGTGCCCGCCCAGGCCGCCGGCGTCGAATCGCTGGCCATCGCCACGCCGCCGAGCAAGGCCACCGCCGATGGCCTGCCCGACAAGACCATTCTCGCCACCTGCGCGATTCTGGGCGTCGATGAGGTCTACGCCGTCGGAGGCGCTCAGGCCATCGCCATGTTCGCATACGGAGCCAAGGGATCCGAACCTCAGGACGGCGACGTGCTGTGCGATCCCGTCGACAAGATCACCGGTCCGGGTAACATCTTCGTCGCCACCGCGAAATCACTGGTCTCCGGCATCGTCGGCATCGACGCGGTCGCCGGCCCCACCGAGATCGGCATCATCGCCGACAAGGACGCCAATCCCAGCTGGCTCGCCGCCGATCTGATCGGTCAGGCCGAACATGATGAGCTTGCCGGTTCCGTGCTCTTCACCGATTCCACCGACATCGCCGACAAGGTGCAGGAATCGCTGGCCTACCGCGTGCCGCGCACCGAGCATGCCGATCGTGTGCATACGTCGCTGTCCGGCACCCAGTCCGCCATCGTGCTCACCGACGATCTCGACCAGTCCATTGCGGCGGCCAACGCCTACGCGGCGGAACACCTTGAAATCCAAACCGCCGATCCGGATGCCGTGATCGCGCGGATCCGCAACGCCGGCGCCATCTTCCGCGGCCCGTATTCGCCGGTTCCGCTGGGCGACTACATGTCCGGCTCCAACCATGTTCTGCCCACCGGCGGCACCGCACGTTTCGCCGCGGCCCTCGGCGTGCACACCTTCATGAAGCCCGTCGAGGTCATCGAATACGACGAGCGTGGTCTCAAGGAACTGGCCGCGCGAATCAACGCCTTCGCCGTCTCCGAGGATCTTCCGGGCCACGGTGAGTGCGTGCTCAGCCGATTCGTCAAGGATCCCTACGACAAGGCCACGCTGGACGAGCAGGAGAAGGAAGCGGGTCTTAAATGAGCATTCCCGCCAGTCTTCCACTGCGCAACGATCTGAAGGGTGAGGAGCCCTACGGCGCTCCGCAGCTCGACGTTCCGGTGTGCCTGAACGTCAATGAGAATCCGTATCCGCCGGCTCCCGATGTGGTCGATACCATTGCGGAGCGTGTGCGGCGGATCGCCCCCACGCTCAACCGATACCCTGATCGGGAGCACATGGCTCTGCGCCGTGCGTTCAGCGATTACCTCGCCAAGGAGTCGCATACCCGTCTGGATCCCGAGCAGATCTGGGCGGCCAACGGATCCAATGAGATCATGCTGCAGCTGTTCCAGGCATTCGGAGGCCCCGGGCGTAAGGCGCTCGGATTCGCGCCGACGTATTCCATGTATCCCGAATACGCCCGAGACACCTTTACGCAGTGGGTCACCGTGCCCCGCAACGAGGATTTCACGTTGGACGTCGATGCCGCGATCGCCGCGATCAACGAGGTGAAGCCGGCCATGGTGCTGGTCACCAGCCCGAACAATCCCACCGGCACACCGTTGCCGATGGATCAGACCCGGCGTCTTCTCGCCGCATGCGAGCAGGCGGACGTCGATGGGGCGGATGATGGCGTGCACCCGATCCTTGTGGTCGACGAAGCCTATGTCGAATTCCGTACCCCGGGCGTACCCTCCGCCGTCACGCTGATAGCCGATCATCCGAATCTGGCGGTCAGCCGCACGATGAGCAAGGCGTTCGCCTATGCGGGAGCTCGAGTCGGCTATGTCGCCGCCGATCAGGGCATCGTCGACGCGATGCGCATCGTACGCATGCCGTACCACCTGAGTGCGGTGACCCAGGCCGCGGCGCTCGCCGCGCTGGAACACACCGACGAACAGCTCAGCACCGTCGCGCACCTTCGCGAAACCCGTGAGGCCACAGCTCAGTGGCTCGGCTCCCTGACCTATAAGGGGCGTCCGCTCACCGTCGCCCATTCGGAATCGAACTTCGTGTACTTCGGTCTGTTCGATGATCGAGACTTCATCTTCAACGAACTGCTGAACAGAGGCGTGCTGATCCGCGACGTCGGCCCCGATGGCTGGCTGCGCGTCTGCATGGGCACCGACGAGGAAATGGCGACCTTCCGCAAGGCGTTCGTCGAAGTGCTGGAACTGGCGCAGAAGGAGGCCTGACATGGTACGTACCGCAACGATCCACAGGGTGACCAGCGAATCGGACATCACCTTGAGCCTGAACCTCGACGGCACCGGCAGAACCGATATCGACACGTCGGTGCCGTTCTACAATCACATGATGACCGCGCTGGGCAAGCATTCGCTGATCGACCTGAGCATCAAAGCCACGGGAGACACCGACATCGATGTGCATCACACCGTGGAGGACACTGCGATCGTGTTCGGCGAGGCTCTGAAGCAGGCGCTGGGCGACAAGCGCGGCATCCGTCGGTTCGCGGACGCCACCGTGCCGCTGGACGAAGCGCTGGCCAAGGCCGTGGTCGACATATCCGGCCGCCCGTACGCCGTATGCTCCGGAGAGCCAGCAGGTTTCGAATACTGCATGATGGGCGGGCATTTCACCGGGTCGCTCGTGCGGCACGTCATGGAGTCCATCGCACTGCATGCCGGCATCTGCCTGCACATGCAGGTGCTGGCGGGCCGTGACCCGCATCACATCGCCGAAGCCGAGTTCAAGGCGCTGGCGAGGGCCTTGCGATTCGCGGTCGAGCCGGATCCCCGCGTCGATGGTATCCCCAGCACCAAGGGAGCGCTATGAGCGACGATCGAATTCCCAATACGCCCGACAAGGATCGGGACCCCGACTCCTTCAGCGAGGAGGAGATCAACGCCGCTCTGGCCGGCTTCGAAAACGATCTCAACGGATTCGATTCCTTCGATTCCGAACTGGAAGGCCTGTTGGGGAACAAGGCGCGATGCGCTGTGCTGATCACCCAGCTGAGTGCGGCCGATCTTCTGGCCGCGTTCTGCCAGCTTTCCGACATCTCCGCCGAATGCGTCGGCAACGAGAGCGGTGCCGTGGCAGTGCTGCGCAACGTGAACGGAGATGGTCCGGAGGCGGCGGCGCGTGACCTGACCACCGTGGTTTCGGGACTATCCGTGGTGCTTGCGGTGAATCGCGCCGACAAGCTGGAGGCCACGCTGTACGTCAACGGCAAGCCCGGCTCGCAGTTCGCGCCACCGGTGCTGTTCATGTCCACGCCGCCGTTCGTCGAGGATCTGCTCATCGGCACCACGAAGGTGGATGATCTCAAGGCACAGGGGCTCGACGTGGTGGATGCCGGGAAGATGGAACGGGCCGAAGCCCTGAAGGTGATCGCGGGGCATACGCGGTTCGGGCGCGGCGGCTCCACGCGCGGATCCGAAGTGGACTGAGTCGTCGACGTAATTACTGACCGTAACGAGGAAGGCGGATCAATGACCTCAGTAGTGGTCTTTGACTACGGATTCGGCAATGTGCGATCCATGGTTCGCGCGCTGGCGAATCTCGATATCGATGTGACGTTGACCAGCGACTACCGTCAGGCCATCGAGGCCGACGGACTCGTGGTTCCCGGCGTGGGCGCGTTCGCCGCCTGCGTGCAGGGGTTGAAAACCGTGGGTGGCGATCGCGTGGTCTACGACAGGCTTGCGGCAGGCCGGCCGGTGATGGGCGTGTGCGTGGGATTGCAGGTCATGTTCGCGCACGGACTTGAAGGTGGCGTCGAAACCGAGGGACTCGGGCTCATCGGCGGCACGGTGTCGCAGCTCGACGCCGACGTGGTGCCCCACATGGGATGGAACACCGTTCAGGCTCCGCAGGATTCCCGACTGCTCAGTGGAGTGGCGGGGGAACGGTTCTACTTCGTGCACTCCTACGGCGTGACCGAGCCGACCGACAAGGCTCCGCACGCCGATCTGCTCGCCGGATATGATCGGCGGGTAACGTGGTGCGAATACGGTCGCAGCCGATTCGTCGCCGCCGTGGAACAAGGGCCTTTGGTGGCCACGCAGTTCCATCCCGAAAAATCCGCCGAGGCGGGTGCCCGGCTGCTGCTCAACTGGATAGGCACCTTCTAGGTACCGTCAAGGCACATAACAAAGGCCATAATCAAAGCGTCATAATCAAGGCAAGGAACAATCATGTCACTCACCCTTCTTCCCGCCGTCGATGTCCGTGACGGCAAGGCCGTGCGTCTTCGCCAAGGCGAATCAGGATCCGAAACCGATTACGGCAGTCCGCTTGAAGCGGCCCGTACCTGGGTGGAATCCGGCGCCGAATGGATTCACCTGGTCGACCTCGACGCCGCGTTCGGCACCGGGGATAACCGGGATCAGCTTCGTGGCATCGTTCACGAGCTGGGCGACAAGGTGAATATCGAAATGAGCGGTGGGGTGAGGGATGACGCCTCATTGGATGCTGCTCTTGAAGCCGGCGCCGCCCGTGTGAACATCGGCACCGCCGCTTTGGAGAATCCCGAGTGGACGGCTGCCGCCATCAAACGATACGGTGAACGCGTGGCCGTAGGCCTTGACGTGCGAGGACACACTCTGGCCGCCCGAGGCTGGGTGAAGGAAGGCGGTGACCTGTTCGAGACCATGAAGTTCCTCGACTCCGTGGGATGCTCGCGATACGTTGTCACCGACGTGGCTCGCGACGGCATGATGAGCGGGCCGAACATCGCCCTGCTGCGTGAGGTCGCGGAACGCACCGACGCCAAGGTCACCGCATCAGGCGGCATCTCCAGCCTCGATGATCTGCGGGCCATCAAGGAATTGGATTCGTTGGGCGTGGATTCCGCCATCCTCGGCAAGTCCCTCTACGCCCGTGCCTTCACCCTCAAGGAAGCCCTTGAGGTGGCGAACGGCTGAACTATCGGGGTTCATGATGCGGGGAGGCGGTATTGGCGTGATCCCCGCCTCCCCGCATCATCCCCGCATCATGGCGAACGGGATGACCGCGCTACTTCGCGCAGGGTAGCCGTCCCGATTTGATGGCCTTCATGAACACTTCGTAATCCAGCTCGTTCTGATCCGCATACTGCTTGGCGAACGAGATGATCGCATTGTCGAAGATCTCACCGTGATCCATATACGCGCTGATCGCTATGGCATCACCCGTGCGGGCGTGCGCATGCGCCAGCGCCCATGCGCTCATACGAGCCGTATTGATGATGCCTTCCTTACCGGCATGATCAAGATCAATCGACCCCTTGCCGTTCCACAGCTGGCGTACATAGTAATCCTTGCGGAGTCCCTCCGGTGTGGTCATGCTCGTCCACCCGAGCAGCACATCCGACGTGGTCTGAATCACCTTCTGGCCCTGTACCACACGCTCGCCATGCGTGGCGAACCGGCTATGCCCCACGAACCGTTCCAGCACCGATTCCTCAGCCTCCTTGATCTGCAACACCAGCGCGTCGTTGACGTCCCGGCCACTGAGCAGCATCACCCACACCCTTGTGCCCACGCTGCCCACACCGACGACCTTGCGGGCCGCATCGTGATACCGATGATACGAATCCAGCACCTGACGGCGATCGGCATACAGATTCCTCTTATACCGGTCGAACAGCGTGCGGATCGTCACGTCCAACGGACCTTCGAGATCATATCCGGTCAGTTCGCTGATCGGTACCAGCTCAGGAGGCTCGGAACGGAAACGCGGCTCACCCTTCACCATCTGGCCGAACTTCTGGGCCGCATGATTCGAATCCTTCGACAGGGCCTTCTGCACGGCCTTCCTCAGCGTCTTGCTCGGCATGCCGTTCTTCGTGTACTCCTGAAGCGTCTTCTCCACATCGAGATTCGCATACCACACGTCAAGATTATCCATCTTCGCGAACATGTCCATCGACTCGTGATACGAGTGAATGCACTCCTGCACCGCCCGACGTCTCGTGGCCGCATCGAAACCACGATCCCTCGCGCAGATCTCCACGCTGGTCACCAGACGCTTCACATCCCATTCCCAAGGTCCCGGCAGCGTCTCGTCGAAATCGTTGATGTCGAAGACCAGATGCTGGGTGGGTGACATGAAGATGCCGAAATTCGCGATATGGGCGTCACCTACGCACTGCACCGGAATGCCGCTGACCGCGGTCGTGGCCAGATCCGACGTCATGATCAGCGCCGTACCTCGATAGAACGTGAACGGGGAGACGCTCATTCTCGCGTACCTGAGCGGAATCAGCTCCTGCACTCGTATGGCCGACTGTTCCTCGAGCAGTGCGATCTTCTCCGTCCTGTTCGGCCGCGGATGCCAGATCGCATGATCCCCCAACGGTGCACGTCGTCGTGCGATGGTGCCCATCAGCGTCCGGTCTTTCGGATTCGTGGCCTCGACCCAATCCAAGGTGACCGGGGGATCCTCGGTATATCGCGTCGTATGTTCTCCTGTTGTTCCTTCGCGTTCCATTCCCTGGCTTTCTTTGATAATGCTGTCGGACGAATTTCAAAAACTGCCGCATTCAAACATACCCCACTTCCAGCGGCGATGATGCGCATATGCGACACGCCCGCTTCTGTTAACGACGCATGAAATAAAGCTATGAAACCATAGGCAGCTATGGATAGACAGCAAGAGTTTGCCCTGCGCACGGTCGAGGAACGCGACGTGCGCTTTATTCGTTTGTGGTTCACCGACGTGTTGGGAACGCTGAAGTCCGTGGCCATCGCGCCGGCGGAGCTGGAAGCGGCGTTCGAGGAGGGGCTTGGCTTTGACGGCTCCGCCATCGAAGGCCTCACACGCGTCTCCGAAGACGACATGATCGTCAAGCCCGACCCATCCACCTTCCAGATCCTCCCCTGGCGAGGTGGTCCGCAGGGTACCGCGCGCATGTTCTGCGACGTGCTCACCCCCGAAGGGGAACCCAGCCTGGGCGATCCCCGCCATGTGCTGAAGCGCACATTGGCCAAAGCCAAGGAAAAGGGCTTCACCTTCTACATCCATCCGGAAATCGAGTTCTACCTCTTCGAAATGCAGGACGACTGGTCGCAGACCCCCAAGCCGGTCGATGAAGGCGGGTACTTCGACCATGTGCCCCGCAGCCCCGGCATGGATTTTCGCCGCGCCACCGTCAACATGCTCGAACAGATGGGCATTTCCGTGGAATACTCCCACCACGAAGGCGGTCCCGGCCAAAACGAGATCGATCTGCGCTACGCCGACGCGCTCACCATGGCCGACAACATCATGACCTTCCGCACCGTCGTCAAGGAGATCTCCCTGGAGCGAGGCATCCACGCCAGCTTCATGCCCAAGCCCCTTGCCGACCAGCCCGGCTCCGGCATGCACACCCACCTGAGTCTCTTCGAAGGCGACGCCAATGCCTTCTACGAGGCCGGTCAGGAATTCAACATGTCGCTCACCGCCCGCCAGTTCGCCGCCGGCATCCTCTACCATGCCGCCGAGATCACCGCCGTCTGCGACCAGTTCGTCAACTCCTACAAGCGCCTCTGGGGCGGCAATGAAGCCCCCAGCTACATCTGCTGGGGCCACAACAACCGCTCCGCCCTTCTCCGCGTCCCCCAGTACAAGCCCGGCAAAGGCAACTCCGCCCGCATGGAGTTTCGCGCCCTCGACCCCGTCACCAACCCCTACCTCGCCTACTCCCTGCTCCTCGCCGCCGGCCTCGACGGCATCGACAAGCAGATGGTCCTCGGCGAGCCCACCAGTGACGACGTTTGGGAGCTCACCGACGAGGAACGTCAGGCCATGGGCATCGAGCCCCTTCCCGACTCCCTCGACACCGCCCTGAAAATCATGTCCAAATCCGACTTCGTCGCCGACGTTCTCGGCGAACACGCCTTCCGCTACTTCCTGCGCAACAAGCGCAAGGAATGGGAGGACTATCGGATGCAGGTTACCCCCTACGAACTCAAGCACTACCTTCCACGGCTGTAAAATCCGCGCTGCGGAGCGTTATCGGCACCGCTCAGGTTCGACGTACCTTTGTACGCCTTCACCTGCGCGGCACCGATACCGCACGTGCAGCGCGGATTTTGTTGTGGGTACGCCTTCGTCTTCCAACGCCCGATACCGCACTCGCAGCGCGGATTTTATGTGATTGGGTTTTTGTTTCCAGCGCCCGTACCGCACGCATATATCGGCATCATCGGTATACGGTACGGTAAATGTGGGGAATATCACGGCAACATGAGTACTTGGCAGCGCTTCCCTGAATTACTGTGATGAAGAGATACAGAGGGAATTATCAGTTTTTCAGAATGAGAGAGCGTTCCATGCCTTCCAATCCCGAATCAACATCAGTCCAGTCATCTCCGGCATCAGCCCCGTCCGTCCCCATGCCCACTTCGGCTCCGGAAGCCGCCACCGCGGCGGCGGCCGCCGCGGCCACGGCAGCGGCAGCGGCCGCATCCGCAGCCGCCACGGCGGCCGACGCAGCCAACAGCGCGGCCAACACCGCCGCCTCCACCACCAGCGCTTCCGCGACGGCTCCTGCATCCTCCCCACTGGGCGCAGCCCCGAAACTGCATCCGCTGTTCCCCGGCAACGTCTTCGTCTCCACCGTGCTCGACGTACTCAACAGCAAGGAGACCATGACCGGTCGGCTGGTGAGCAAATACATGCAGCGAGCCCTCATGGCTGGTCTGTTCGTCGGCATCTTCTTCACCGCGTTCTTCACGATCAGCGCCACCTTCGCCGCCGTAAGCCCCGCCATGGCGCTCGTCGGCAAGGTGCTCGGCGCCTGCACGTTCGGCTGGGCGCTGGTGCTGATCTACTACACGAACTCCGAGCTGCTCACCTCGAACATGATGATCGTGTCCATCGGCGTCTACCATAAACGCATCAGCTGGCTGCACAGCCTGCGAATCCTCGGCCTGTGCCTGATCGGCAACCTTCTGGGCGGTCTCGTCGTGGCGGTGCTCATGCGATGCTCCACCATCGTCAGCGGCGACATCTACACCGTCATGGCCACGGCCGTCGCCACCAAAACCGGATACCTCAGCCAAGGAGCCTTCGGCATCGCCGACCTGTTCGTGCGCGCGATCTTCTGCAACTTCTGCATCAACATCGCCATGCTCATGTGCTACAACGGCAAGATCGTCAACGACTTCACGAAATGCATCATCATGATGGTCGCCGTGTTCGTGTTCGCCTACCTCGGCTTCGAGCACTCCGTCGCGGACTCCGTGCTGTTCCTCATCATGGGTCTGCACGGAGTCGGCGATCCGCTTATGGAGGTGCTCGCCATCATCGTGGTCATACTCGGCAACTTCGTCGGCGGAGGACTGCTCATCGGCATCAACTTCGCGGTCATGAACGACCAGCACTCCCACCATCACAGCAATGGTCGTGCGCTCCGCCACGACATCGGACGGCGCTGACCGCACGACCGGCAGCGAACGCGGCGCCTAGTCCCTCAGCAGCTTCGCAATGCGCTTGAGGCTCACCGGTCGCGGCGTTCCCAGCTCCTGCGCCCATAGCGACACATAGAACTCCTCCAGCAGCCATCGGGCAGTATCGGCCTTCGCCATCAATTCGTCATGACGAGGGCCGGCCGGCTGCTTTCGGGCCGAATCCAACGCCTTATCCACCAGCTGGCGGGCTTCGTCAGCCTGCCACGCCCAGTTCACATCACGCGACTTATCGGTCTTCGCCTTCTCCAAACGAAGCAGATCCGCATGCAGATACCGCTCCATCGAACGTAGGGCATCCGGGGGAGCGGCGGCCACGAATCCTGGCTTTACCAGCGCATCGGCGTGCTCGCGGATGGACTGCAGCACCGCCAGCAAAGGCAACGAAGCTGGACCGGTCACAGCCTTCTCCACTTCCGCGTACCGCTTAAGGATCGCGATCACATCACGCGACACCTGATACACCGTATCCTCATACACCTGCATCACGTCGCTTACGGCGTCGGCAAGCTGCGAATCATCGTCGATGCTTCCGATATTCGGCAGCAGACGCTTGACCGCGGCCATCTGAAGATCCTCCACCAGAGTCTGCGTGCTCTTGTACGGTGCGGAAGCCAGCATCAGCGACTCGGCACCCAGCCAGCGGGAGGAGATCCGCTCGGCGGGCAGACGCAGCGCATCCAGCGCGGCACCCCACAGCATATCGGCACGCGAGACGGTTGTGGCACCCGCCCGATGCAGCAGATTCGCGGACTGCACCACATGCCCCTGATCGGCCGCCTTGATCGCCTGCCGTTTCACCGTCTGCCTGGCCGACGCCACCGCCTGTTCGGCGAAACGACGCTGCAGATCGGTCAGAGACCTGCCCGACCCCACCACGGTCATTCGTGGGCGACGTCCCCGACCGCGCCCGCGGCCGGATCCGCGGCCATCGGCAACCGGCTTCTCGATCGCGAACAGCATCCTCAAATGCTTCGGCAACCGTTCCAACTGCGAATCGCCGAACACTTCCGGATGCACCTGCGCTCCGACCACCGCAATCGCCGCCTGCGTGAACACATGGGTGAAATCAGGCCATCGCGCAGCCCCGGTTGACGGGTCCACGGGAGCGGCGACCGGATGGCCCCGATCACCGGATCCCGGCAGATCGGGATAATGCGCGTCTATCCACGAACGCATGGCCCTTGCGGTGTCCGGAGCCGGCACGAACTGTACGCGCAACGCCTTCGGCAGTGATTTGATCGTCGTCACGATCAGCTCATCAAGCAGACCGGGAACGGACCAGGTGAACTGCTCGGGGGAGATGCGGGACAGGAACTTCAACGGCACATGCACGGTGACACCGTCGTTCTCGGCGTTCGGATCATACACGTAGGTGAGTTTCAGATCGATTGGCGTGCCATCCGAGCCCATCGTATGCCAATGATCGGGATAATCGTTGAGATCCACCTCGTCCAAGGTCTGAAGCCGCTCCACCTTGGACGGATCGAACCGCAGAAGATCGGGATTCTCATCGTGATGCCGCCTCCACCACGCTCCCAGAGCCGCGATCGACGTGATGTCGGCCGGCAGCACATGATCATAGAAATCGACGAGATCCTCATCCGTCACCCTGTCCACCACATGACGGGTGCGACTCGTCTCCTCATCGGCCTCCTGCAGCACGGCGCGATTGTCGTCGATGAAATCATCGTAAGGGAACCGCTGCTGGACATCACCCTCTACCAGACCCTGACGAATCAGGAAATCACGGGCTTCCACCGGATTGATACGCCCCCACAGCACCGTGCGATCCTGCACGATCGGCAGACCATACAGCAGGATCTTCGCACTCGCCACCGCCGCGCCCTTCGACGCCGACCAGTGAGGCTCCGCATACGTGGTGCGCGTGAGATTGCCGGCCAGCGGTTCGGCCCACGCGGGATCGATCGCCGCCGACGAACGGGCCCATAGCCGCGAGGTCTCCACCAACTCGGCCGCCATCACCCACTGAGGCGTGCTCTTCGCCACCGCGGACGCCGGAAACAGGGCGAAATGCGTGCCCCGAGACCCCAAATACTCGTTTTTTGCGCGCTTCGCCGCCATCTTCATGGCACGAGCTTTCGCCGGCCCCCTCAATCCAGCGAAATCCGAAGCCTTCGGTTCGCGAACCTGCTGCATGCCGATACTCGACAGCAACCCGGAAAGCATCGCCTTATGAATGCCCACGGCATCCCACGAACACGTCAGCGAATGCGCCGCCTGCTGATTCAGCGGCAACTGACGAACCTCAAGCCCCGGACGGGACGACGGCAGCGGCTCGCCCACACCGAACCGAAGCTCCCGACACATCTGCCGCAGCTGACGATACAGATCCTTCCACTGACGCATACGCGGATAGTTCATGAACTCCGCCTTGCACGCCCTGCGAAGCGCGGCGTTCGACGTCTCGCCATCCGCCTGGAAGAACCGATCCCAGATGTTAAGCGCTGTCAGAAAATCACTGGACTCGTCCGCATACCGGTTATGAATGCGATCGGCCTCATCACGCTTGTCCTCCGGACGCTCCCGAGGATCCTGAAGACTAAGAAACGAAACGACCACCAGAATCGCGGCCAGCGTATTCGGCGTATCCCCGGACGCCTGAATCACCATGCGCGCCAGCCGCACATCGATGGGCAGACGAGCCAACTGCCGGCCGATGCGGGTCAACCGCGCATCACCATGCGAACGGGAGATGGCCCTGAGCTCCACCAGATCATTGAAACCGTTCGTCACCGCCTTGGTATCCGGCGGGTCGATGAATCCGAAATCGGTGACGTCCGAAACGGTCCGAGCCACACCCACCGACAGCATGTGCAGCACCACCGAAGCCAATGCGGTCCGTAGAATCTCCGGCTCCGTGAACCGAGGACGATTCTCGTAATCATCCCGATCGTACAGGCGGATCGCGATGCCGTCCGCGATACGACCGCAGCGACCGCTACGCTGGTCGGCGCTCGCCTGGCTGATCGGCTCGATCGGCAGACGCTGAACCTTCGCGGCCTTCGAATACCGGGATATGCGCGCCGTTCCCGGATCGACCACATACCGGATCCCCGGCACCGTCAACGAAGTCTCCGCCACATTGGTGGCCAGCACGATGCGCTGATGCGTATGCGGCTCGAACACGCGATGTTGCTCCTTGGCCGAAAGACGGGCGAACAGCGGCAGGATCTCAATCGCATCGGGACGCTTCATGTCCACGCACCGCTGACCGAAATGCCTACGCATCGACGACTCGAAATCATGGATGTCGCGCTCGCCGGCGGCGAACACGAGAATATCGCGGGGTCCGCGTTCATGGGAGGAGCGGATCACCAGTTCGGCGCAGGCGCGGGCCACGGCCGTCGGCATGTCGGAGGTTTCGTCGTCCTCGCCGTCCGAATCCTCGAATCCCGGCACGTACCGCATCAGGGCGGGGCCGGAACCCAGCGGCTCATAGACGATCTGTACCGGATAGGTGCGTCCCGAAACCTCGATCACCGGCACCTTCTCGTGCAGTGCTTCGGCGAAATGCGTCTGGAACTTCACCGAATCGATGGTCGCGGACGTAATGATGAGCTTGAGGTCACGGCGTCTGGGCAGCAAGGCCGTGAGATATCCGAGCAGGAAATCGATGTTGAGACTGCGTTCGTGCGCCTCGTCGATGATGATCGTGTCGTAGGCGCTCAGATTCGGATCCCGCTGTATCTGGGCGAGCAGAATGCCGTCCGTCACCACGCGCAGTCGGGTCTTCGGCGAGCTTTCGTCGGTGAATCTCACCTGAAAGCCCACTTCGTCACCCAGCGACACGCCCATCTCCGAAGCGATGCGCTCCGCCACCGTTCTGGCTGCGATGCGACGCGGCTGCGTGTGCACGATCTGATGACCGTGCGTGCCCCGCCCCATTTCCAACAGGATCTTCGGCAGCTGCGTGGTCTTGCCGGAACCGGTCTGACCGGAAACGATGACCACCTGATGGGTGCGCACCGCTTCGGCGATTTCATCTTTCGCGGAGCTGACCGGCAGCTCGGAGGGATACTCGAATCTCATATGTCCTAAATTCTTGTCGCGTCCGTTGATGCGGTACCTTCGTACCGCGGTTAACCGCTATCTACGCAAAATCTCAATGATACGGTAGCCCTTGGAACTGGCGTATTTGTCCACGGCGAATCCGCTGCCGAGCGCATCCGCGAGCCACTTCATCAGCGAATCCGAACCAAGATTGCGCTGAACCACCAGATACGCCTCGCCGTCGCGCGACAATCGCGGCAACCATGTCATGAGCATGTCGTGCAGGGCTTCCTTGCCGATGCGGATCGGAGGGTTCGACCAGATCGTGTCGAACCGCAGATCCTCGGGCACGTCGTCGGGCAGCGAGACGTGCACGTTGCCGTACCCGTTCGCGGTCGCATTGCGTTCGGTGAGGGCGAGGGCCCGTTCGTTCACATCCACGGCCCATACGTTCGCTTCGGGATCGGCTTCGGCGAGCGCGAGGGTGATCGGCCCCCATCCGCATCCGAGGTCGAGGAAGGTGCGGGGGCCGGTTGTTTCGTCGTCGCCGTTGGGGTCGGTGTGGTTGTTCGCCGATGCGGCCGGTTCGGGGGCGTGACGGAGCAGTACGGATGTGCCCAGATCCAGTCTTCCGGAGGAGAAGACCCCGTTGGAGACTTCAACGTCGGTCTGCTTTCCGCGGATCGTCACATGCAGGACGCGGCGGATGTCGTCCGAGGACGGTGTTGCCGAGAAGTACTGTTCATTGCCTTGTGCCGTCATGCATGCTCCTTGGGGTTCGTTGTCGTCTTACATGATGATAATAAGTATTCAGAATAGAACAGCGTTCGAGAGGTGTCAGTGACTACTACCAATACCGACAATGCCGATGGGCAGCCGATGGGGTCGACGAAGACGATGGTGCCGGAGCGGAAGGAGCAGACGGGGGCGGATGCCGAGTCGCGGCATGCGAGGGTGCCGGTGCGGCGGGAGGAGGATTCCGTCGATGTGCTTGCCGAGCATTCCGAGGTGCTGCAGGATGGTGCCGGCGTGCCGGCTGGTCCGGGTGGGCAGGAGTGGCAGGAGCGTGAATCTCGCAATGCCCTCAAGCATGTGCTTGGTCTTGGTGAGAAGAAGGACGTCACCGAGGTCGAGTACCGGCAGGTTCGTCTTGAGCGTGTGGTGCTGGTGGGTGTGTGGTCGAGTGCGCAGACCACGCAGACCAGGGCCGAGGAATCGTTGCGAGAGCTTGCCGCTTTGGCTGAAACCGCCGGTGCCGAGGTGATGGATGGTCTTCTTCAGCATAGGCTGAGGCCGGATTCCGCCACCTATGTCGGTTCGGGCAAGGCCAAGGAGATCGCGAGGATCGTGGAGCAGCTCGATGCCGATACGATTGTGGTGGATGCCGATCTTCCCCCGTCCCAGCGTCGTGGTCTTGAGGATGTCGCCAAGGTCAAGGTGGTGGATCGTACGGCGGTGATCCTCGATATCTTCGCCCAGCATGCCACCAGTCGTGAGGGTAAGGCGCAGGTGGAGCTGGCTCAGCTGGAGTACATGTTGCCCCGACTGCGTGGATGGGGTGGATCGCTTTCCCGGCAGGCCGGAGGTCAGGCCGCGGGGCAGAACGGCGGCATCGGTTCCCGTGGCCCCGGTGAAACGCAGATCGAGATGGATCGTCGTGTGATTCGCAGTCGTATGGCCCGCCTGCGTCGGCAGATCGCGCAGATGGCGCCCGCCAGGGAGGTCAAGCGTGGTTCCCGGCGGCGCCACGGCATGCCGTCCGTGGCGGTGGTCGGGTACACCAACGCCGGCAAGTCGTCGCTGACCAATAGGCTCACCGGTTCCGAGGAGCTGGTTGGCAACGCGTTGTTCGCCACCCTCGATACGGCCGTGCGACGGACGAAATCGGCGAACGGCCGCATCTACACCTATGTGGATACCGTTGGATTCGTTCGTAGACTGCCTACGCAGCTTGTCGAAGCCTTCAAGTCCACGTTGGAGGAGGTGGGTGAGGCCGATGTGATTCTGCATGTGGTCGATGCCTCGCATCCCGATCCGTTCGCGCAGATCGACGCGGTCAACGACGTGCTGTCCGATATCGACGGTGTGGAGGGTATTCCGCGGATTCTCGCGTTCAATAAGATCGATATGATCGACGGAACCACCAGGGATAGGCTCGCCGAGCTGGATCGCGACGCCTTTCTGGTGTCCGCGGCGAACGGTGACGGCGTCGATGAGCTGCGGACGGCCATCGAACGATTGCTTCCCGTTCCCGACGTCCACGTATCCGCCTTGCTGCCCTACGATGCGGGATCCCTTGTTTCGGCGGTCCGTGAATACGGCATCGTGACCTCGGTGGATTACCGCGGCGACGGCATATACGTCGAGGCGGACGTCGACGATCATCTCGCCGCCAGGATCGTGGAACGATCCATCGATGATGGTGTGGATGGGGAGGAACGCATCGGATCCTCCGTATGATTGCGACCGTGTCGTGGGTGACGTCCCGTATCACGGGATCATGTCGAGAACCAGTGGTTGCCTAGTATTGCTTTTGGCTGTCCATATCGCTCGTCTCGTCACAAGGTGAAGATATAGTGTAGCCGAAGTTCGGCTTAAGAATGCCGCTATTGGAGTAATTCAAAGAGAGGTGCCTTTATGGCAGAATCACCGATTCGTCCCACGAAGCTTGCGATCATCGGCGCAGGCGCTGTTGGCTCCACTATGGCCTTTGCCGCCGCACAGCGTGGCGTTGCACGTCAGATCGTGCTCGAAGACATCGCCGCCAAGCGTGTCGAGGCCGAGGTCCTGGACATGCAGCATGGCTCCAGCTTCTACCCCACGGTCTCCATCGAAGGCTCCGATGACGTCGAGATCTGCCGTGATGCCGACGTCGTCGTCATCACCGCAGGAGCCCGTCAGAAGCCCGGACAGTCCCGACTGGACCTCGCCGGTGCCACCATCAACATCATGAAGTCCATCATCCCCGGTGTCGTCAACGTGGCCCCCAACGCCATCTACATGCTCGTCACCAACCCGGTGGACATCGTCACCCATGTTTCCATGAAGCTGTCCGGCCTTCCCGCCAACCAGATCTTCGGTTCCGGTACCAACCTCGATTCCGCTCGTCTTCGCTTCCTGATCGGTCAGCAGACCGGCGTGAACGTCAAGAACGTCCACGCCTACATCGCCGGAGAGCACGGTGATTCCGAGGTTCCGCTGTGGTCCTCCGCCACCATCGGTGGCGTCCCCATGTGCGACTGGACCCCCCTCCCCGGTCATGAGCCCCTTGACGCTGCCCGTCGTGAGCAGATCCATCAGGAAGTCAAGAACGCCGCCTACCGCATCATCGAAGGCAAGGGCGCCACCAACTACGCCATCGCCATGTCCGGCGTCGACATCATCGAATCCATCATCAAGGATTCCAACCGCATCCTGCCGGTCTCCTCTCTGCTCGACGACTTCCACGGCATCTCCGACGTCTGCATGTCCGTTCCTTCCGTGCTGAACCGCCAGGGTGTCAACACCCACATCAACACCCCCGTCTCCGACGGCGAGCTGGCAGCTCTTAAGCGTTCCGCCGAAACGCTGAAGCAGACCGCCGCCCAGTTCGGCTTCTAGAAAAACGGCGCCGATGGAGCGTCCTCGGCGTTGCTGCCCTCTTCGACGTACCTTGGTACGTCTTCGAGGGCGCGTCTGGAGGCCGCGCGCATCGGCGCCGTTTTTCATTTCAGGGGGATCCCCATGGCTGTTTTGCCGTGGGGATCTTCGTTTCCCGCGCCTTGCGGACACACGCGTAGGGCTTTGTTGTATTCGTTGCTTCGACGTACCTTGGTACGTCTTCGAGGGCGCGCTTGGAGGCCGCACGCATCGGCGCCGTTTTTCATTTCAGGGGGATTGGCTGGTGTTTTGATTGCAGGCGACGGTTGTCCGAATCGTGAAATACTTCCTGAGACGACGGTGTCTCGAATTGATAACAAATTCCGCGCCCGAACCCGACATGGAAGTCGTGATCTGGCGCGGATGGAATCGGCGACCTACAGTTTGCGCAGTACGGTGACGACCTTGCCCATGATGGTGGCGTTGTTGCCGTCGATGGGGGAGTAGGCGGGATTGTGAGGAATGAGCCACACATGCCCCTTCTCCTTGCGGAATGTCTTCACCGTCGCTTCGCCGTCGAGCAGTGCGGCGACGATTTCGCCGTTGACTGCGGTCTGCTGCTCCCTGACCACCACGAAATCACCGTCGCAGATGGCGGCATCCACCATGGAATCCCCATGGACCTCCAGCATGAACAGATTGCCGTTGCCGGTCAGCCGTTCAGGCAGACGCATCACATCGTCGACATGCTGCTCGGCGGTGATCGGTGCGCCTGCGGCGATTCGCCCCACGAGCGGGATGTCATGGAACTGTGCCATCTCCTCGTCGTCTTCCTTGCCGAAGACGACGGTGACGGGGATGCGACTGATGTTCGCATCCGAGTACGTGCTCTGAAAGGAGCCGGTGCGTGACGGGCGTCGATTCGCCTGATCCAGCAGTTCGATGGCGCGGCCCTTGTTGGCACTGATGCGAATGAAGCCCTTTTCCTCAAGCACCTGCAGCTGGTGCTTGACTGACGACGGGCTTTTCAAGCCCACCGCGGTGCCGATCTCCCTGAACGACGGGGCGAATCCGCGCTGCTCGACGTGATCGCGTATGGCGTCGAGCACGTCTCGCTGACGTGAGGTCAAGGTGACTTCATCATCGTGCTGCTGATTGGCCCTCGGGGTGAACGGGATGGTGCTCACGGTTGCTCCTTTCGTCAGATATCACTGTACCGTGAAACTCCCGAAGAATCAAACATCTGTTCGATACGGGGTTGCGCGCACGTTCGAACATCTGTATGATGAAAGAACATCCGTTCTATAGAACGGTTGTTCGAGAGAGGTGGTCGATATGGTTCGAACCCTGAATGGTGTCCCTGTTGTTCATGAGGCAGTTCGAAGGAACGCTGGTCGGTCCCATCGATCCCACCATGCAACGATGCGGTTGACGTTGCGGGGGAAGATGACGGCGATCATACTGGCGGTGCTGCTGGCTTGGATGGCCTGTTCGATGATTCTTCCGGCGAGGCCTGCGGATTCGGCTCCGGGTCCCATGGAGGTGACCAGCTACGTAGTGGGGCCGGGCGACACGCTGTGGTCCTATGCCTCCGACATCACGCCGGAGGGTGGTGACGTGTCCGCCACGGTTGAGGAGCTCAAGGATCTCAATCATCTTGATTCCTATGCCCTGCAGATCGGTCAGCGTCTCGTCGTGCCGGTTCGGTAGCGTGTTTTCTTCACGGCCCGGTACTCTGGAGCGTATGCATTGCCCTTTCTGTCAGAATCCGGATACCAAGGTGGTCGATACGCGAGTGGGGGAGGACGGCTACGCGATACGTCGCCGTCGCGTATGCCCGAAATGCTCCAGAAGATTCACCACCGTTGAAACCGCCACATTGATGGTGATCAAGCGTTCAGGTAATTCGGAGCCCTTCAATCGCGACAAGGTCATCACCGGTGTACGCAAGGCATGCCAGGGACGCCCGATCCGCGAGGAGGATCTCAAACAGCTCGGCCAGAAGGTGGAGGAGGATCTGCGATCCCGAGGTCTTGCCCAGATCCCTTCGGAGGATGTGGGGCGTGCGATACTCAAACCTCTGAGGGATCTGGACGAGGTGGCCTACATGCGCTTCGCAAGCGTGTATCAGGAGTTCAACAATCTCGAGGATTTCGAGAACGCGATCCGTGAGCTGCGCAGCCTGAAGGAGCGTGAACGCGGAACGAATCAGCAGTAGTCGGCCGTTCAACGCATCAGGCGATCGTGGTCCGGCTGGGATTCGGCCGCGTGATGCGCGGTATTCCATGATTCGGACATTGCCGACGATACAACAAACGGTACAACAATGGGGGACCTTCGAATTCGAAGATCCCCCATTGGCATATTGGGAAAGGCCGGAGAACGGGGATGCGACGCGGTATCGCGCGCACCGCACCGCATCCTGTCCGATATCGTCTCTTGTTCGGCGTCGTCAGCGGTTCTTCAGTACCCGGACGCGGATGGTGCCCTGCAGTCGCTGGAGTTCAGCGATGGCATCGTCGCTCGGCATCGTGTCCACATCGGTGACCACGTAGCCGAGCTCATCCTCCGTGGACAGCGCCTGCGCGGTGATGTTGATGTTCTCCGCGCCGAGCACTCGGTTGACATTCGCCAGCACACCGGGAAGGTTGTCGTGCAGATGGGTGATGCGGGCCTTGCCCTGGCACGCGTTCATGTTCAGCGTCGGCATATTGACCGAGAGCGAGGTGATGCCGTTCTCCCAGTAATCAAGCAGCTTATGGGAGACGAAGTGCCCGATGGACTCCTGCGCTTCCAGCGTCGAACCGCCGATGTGCGGCGTGATGATCACATTGTCCTCTTCGGCCAGAGGGGTGACGAACCGGTCTCCGGACTTCTTCGGCTCCACCGGGTAGACATCCACCGCGGCTCCTGCGATGTGACCGGAATCCAGATGCCGCTTCAGCGCATCGATATCGGCCACGAAACCGCGCGAGAGATTGATGAACACCGAACCGGTCTTCATGCTGGCGAACTGATCCTCACCGAAGAAGTTCGTGTTCGACTTGCGACCATCGACATGCAGGGTGACGGCATCGGACTTCTCCAGCAGGTCCTCAAGGCTGGAGGCGCGCTCGGCGTTGCCCAGAGCCAGCTTCTCCTCGATGTCGTAGAACACCACATGCATGCCGAGGGCCTCGGCGAGCACGGACACCTGGGATCCGATGTTGCCGTAGCCGATGATGCCCAGCGTCTTGCCGCGCACCTCGTGCGAACCGCTGGCGGTTTTGTCCCATACGCCCTGCCGCATATGGAAGGTATGGGCGGGCAGGCGGCGCATCAGCGAGATGATATCGGAGATCACCAGCTCCACCACCGACCTCGTATTCGAATACGGTGCGTTGAACACGGCGATGCCATGGGAGCCGGCGTAGCCGAGATCCACCTGATTGGTGCCGATGGAGAAGCATCCCACCGCAGTGAGATCGGGACGCGCGTCGATCACCTTGGGGGTCACGCTGGTCTTGGAACGGATACCGAGCAGATCTACCCCGTCAAGCGCTCGAATGAGTTCGTCCTCGTCCATGGCGCCTTTGGCGGTGACCACCTCGAAACCATGCTGACGCAGGTTCTCCGAAGCGAACGGATGAATGTTTTCCAGTAATAAGGCTTTAGGCATATGCCCTACTCTATATCGTCAGGTGGTCCGCGTCATCGGAGGTTCTTATGATGACCAGCTTTTGCGTCGGCCGGGTCATGGCCACATACAGGTCGGAGGCGGCCACCATACGAGAGGGGGCGTTGTCTTCGATGAGACCCGGCTCCACCACCACCACGGCGTCGAATTCCAGACCCTTCACATCCTGCGGCCCGCACAGACTGATCTGTCCATCCCATACCGGCTGGGACCGCAGTCCCTCCACTCGCGTCCGACCCAGACGCCTAGACAGATTGCCCCATACCGATTCGGCCACCCGGTCAAGCATCTCCTCGTCCGCGATCACGGCGATGCGACCGGTGCCGTCGTCGGAAACGAACCGCACCGCCAGATCGGCCGCATACTCGCCGGCCGCGGACACCACCTTGCCGACATCCGGCAGCGTTACTCGCTCCACGGAATTCGGTATGGCCCGCACGGCCTTCACCGTGGAGATGTACAGCCCTTCGCTCTCCGCGAACCGTGAAGCCAGGTCGGAAACCTCCTGGGGATTGCGGTAGTCGATGGTCAGCTCGTTGAGATCCCATCCCTCGTGGCCGAACAGCGGATCAAGGGTCCTGCGCCACGAACGCGAACCGCCCAACGCGGACGTCTGAGCGATGTCGCCCACGATGGTGAACGAGCGGGAAGGGCAGCGGCGGATCAGCATACGCCAATCCATCGCGGTGAGCTCCTGCGCCTCGTCGACCACGATATGACCGAAGGTCCATTCCCGCTCGGACGCCGCACGCTGAGCCGTGGTGTCCTCGTCCGGACCGTTGATCTGCTCCAGCAGCATGTCGCTGGTCACGATTCCCGAACCGATGCCGGCCTGCGCCAGCGTATCCTTGGCGAACTGCTCGTCCTGCCGACGCTGCTCGGTTCTGCGGGCCGCCTCTGCGCTTTCCCTCGGATCCGGTCCCAGCAGCTCCATCGCCTCGTCCAGCAGAGGGATGTCCGACGCCGTCAGCGCCGAGCCCTTCCGACGGGTCAGCTCGCGAATGTCCTGCTCGCTCAGCCACGGAGCGTACCGGGCGAGTTTGCCGGGCTTGGCCCACAGGTCGTCGAGCAGCCATTCGGCGGTCATCGGCAGCCATGCGAGGTTCAGGGCCTTGCGCACCCGATCGTTCATCCTCAGCGTGGAACGCACCTGCGCGATTTCGGAGCGGTCCGGGTCGTAGTCCAGCTGCTCGACGTACCGGTTCGTCAGAAGATGCAGCATGGATTCCACGAAGGTCTCACGGGCTTTGTTGTGCGGCTGCCTCGTGCGCTTGGCATCCGTCTGGGCCGTGGACAGATCGGTGGGCAGCATCGGCACGACGAATCCGTTGACCTTCACCTGGGGCAGATCGTTCGGAATGCGCTCGCGGGCCGAAACCGCGTTGGCGATCACGCCCGCCATGCGACGATCCCCCTTGAGCGCCGCGGCACGGGGGGATTCATGCCCTTTCGCGTGAACCTTCGGAATCATGTCGGCAATGGTTCGGGAGACCACCCCGGTCTCGCCCAGGGAGGGCAGCACCTGATCGATGTAGTGCAGGAAGGAGGAGCTCGGTCCCACCACCAGAACCCCGGATCGCTGCAGCAGCTGTCGATGCGTGTACAGCAGGTAGGCCGCACGGTGCAGGGCGACGGCGGTCTTGCCGGTGCCGGGCCCGCCCTGGACCACCACCGCGCGGTTCAGCGGCGCGCGGATGATGCGGTCCTGCTCCGCCTGGATCGTGGCCACGATGTCGGTCATCTTGCCGGTGCGTCGCGTGCTCAACGAGGCGAGCAGCGCGCCCTCTCCCGTCAGCGTGCCCGAGGAGGAGGCCTGATTCACATGGGAGGAGTGCACGTCGAGCACCTCGTCCTCCACGCCCACGACCTCGCGGAACCGAAGGGTGATGTGACGACGCATGGCGATGTTGCCCCGATGCGCAGGCGTCGCCTCGTAGAACGGGCGTGCGGCCTCGGCCCGCCAATCGGTGAGGATCGGCTCATGGGCGGCGCTCGACAGGCCGATGCGTCCTATGTATCGTCTCGTCCCGTCGTTCTCATCGAGTCTGCCGAAGACCAGCCGATCCTCCACCGCCCTCAGTTGGGTGAGCCGATCCTCGTACATCGTGGCGAACGAATCGCGTTCGGTGCGCTGAGTGGGTGAGCCGTGGGAGCCGGCCGCGCGGACCGTGTCGAGACGGCTCCTCGTCTGCGCCCGCATGGCGTCGAGGCGATTGTAGGCACGGTCCACGGCCTGCTGTTCTTCGTGAAGTTGGGCAGAGTAGTTCGACATGATCGAGGTCGCTCCTTGCGGGGGCAGATGAAAAAGTTCGGCATCTCACTATACTCAACCCCCTCTAAAACGGCGTCGCGCCTCATGGTGCATCGTTCCGCCCGATGGCCGAGGCGACTCCTCGGAGCTTTCGGATATGAAGCCTCGGCGGGCCCGGTTGTGTGGCGTGTTGCCGATTATGTGGTGGTCTGGGGATGAAAATGCCCATTCGGTGGGGAAAGGTGGCATGCAGTGGGGTAAAGTGGTGAACTGTTGAGTCGCTGGTCACGATGAACGGGGCATGGAGGTGAGCGCGATGGCCGATGAACAGTCGTCCGCTGCCGCCGAACCCGCTGCGATGGACCTGCCTGCGCTCCTGCTGGGCACGTATACCCCGAAGATCGACGCGAAGGGCCGCCTTGCCCTTCCGGCGAAGCTTCGTGCCCAGCTCGGTGCGGGAGTGGTGATGGCCCGCGGTCAGGAACGCTGTATCTACCTCCTTCCTCACAGCGAATTCCGACGCGTGGCCGCACAGATCCAGCGCACATCGTTGGGAAACAAGGCCGCACGGGATTATCTGCGGGTCTTTCTTTCGGGAGCCGTCGACCAGGCTCCCGACAAGCAGGGCCGTGTGGTGATTCCTCCGATGCTTCGTGACTATGCGGGATTGGGCAGCGACGTCGTGGTGATCGGCGTCGGCACCCGAGCCGAAATATGGGACCGCGAATCGTGGGAGCGCTATCTTGCCGAGCAGGAGCAGGGATACGCCGATATCGCGGATGACGTACTGCCTGCATTGGAGTTCTGACATGGATATCACAGCGATACATCAGCCGGTGCTCCTCAACGATTGCGTGGGGCTGGTCGCCCCGGCCGCCGGGAAGGCCGGTTCGGTTATCGTCGACTGCACACTCGGACTGGCCGGGCATGCCACGGCCTTCCTCAAGGCCGCCCCACAGGCTCGCCTGATCGGCATTGACCGTGACGAGGAGGCGCTCGCCCTGGCTTCCGAACGTATGCGGGGCGAAGGTCTTGCCGACCGATTCACGCCGGTTCATGCGGCCTTCGACGAACTTTCCGCGGTGCTTGACGATCAGGGGGTCGACCGCGTCGATGCGGTGTTCATGGATCTGGGGCTTTCCAGTCTGCAGATCGACGAGACCGAGCGGGGCTTCTCGTATTCCCACGACGCCCCTCTCGACATGCGCATGGACCCGACCCAGAGCCTGACGGCGCGGGGGATTCTCGCGACCTATTCGCATGACGAGCTGCAGAGAATCTTCCGTGAATACGGTGAGGAGCGTTTCGCCGGGCCGATCGCACGGGCCATCGTCGCGCAGCGCGACGACGATCCGCTTACCACATCCCGTCAGCTCAACGATCTGGTTGATCGAGTGGTTCCCAAGGCGCATCGGCCCGCCGGCAATCCGGCCAAGCGGGTTTTTCAGGCGCTGCGCATAGCGGTCAACGGAGAGCTCGACAAACTGGCGGGCACGCTGCCTCAGGCGTTGCTGCATCTCAACGTCGGAGGGCGTCTGGTGGTGGAGTCCTACCATTCGCTGGAAGACAGGACGGTGAAACGGTTCATGGCGCATGGACTGCATGTGGACGTGCCGACCGGCATGCCGGTGGTGCCTCCGGATATGCAGCCGTTCCTCGTCGATCTCACCCATGGTGCGGTAAAGGCCGACGCCGCGGAGATCGAGAGCAATCCGAGATCCGCGTCGGTGCGTCTGCGCGCGGTCGAGCTTTCCCGGCCGGTTCCGGATCGATGGACGTCGAGATTCGAACAGTGGGCCGCCGACCCATCCGAACAGTGGATGGATGATGGTCGTTCGGCTGGGAGAAAGTCAATAAAACCAACGAGATCCGGGAAAGGCGGGAGGAAACGTCGATGAGCAGTGCATCGCCACGGGTCACGCGGTCACGATCGTCGGCTCCCGGCAGGGGGGCGGACGGGCGGACGCCATCGAGGCCGCAGCTGAGCGTCAGCTCCACACGTCGTTCCCAGACCGAATCGAAGGGAATGGGCGATATGTTTGCGGCGATCCGTCCAAGCCGCGTGCGCCTGGTGCATTTCGTCTGCGCTCTGGTGTTTCTGGGAGCGAGCCTGGTGGGATCCCTGCTGCTGCGCACGCAGATGGTCGAGGATTCCTTTGCCATCACCGATGTGCAGCAGTCCATCGGACGTCTCACCCAGGACGTGCAGGAGGATCAGACCAAGCTCGACGGGTTGAAGGCATCCCTGCCCGAAAAGGCGCAGAAGCTGGGGATGGTTCCCGGATCCGATGCCCTCACCGTCGATCTCAAGGGCTACAAGGCGCCGGCAGATGTCGGTGCCCAACATTAAATGCCCGACATGAGAAAACCGCAAACTTGACTGCAGAAAACCTAAGGAGAATCAGTGAAACGAACGGTGCGTCGCACCCGGGGCGACATCTTCAGGCGCCGGGCATTGGTCATGGGAATCATCCTTGCGTTTCTCGCCAGCGTCTGCGTCGTCAAGCTCTCCTACATCCAGCTGTTCTCGGCGAGCCCTGTGGCGCAGGCGGCCACCGCGAGCCGTACCGCCACCAAGGTGCTTCAGGCTCAGCGCGGGTCGATCATCGACACCAACGGCGTGGTGCTGGCGCAAAGCGTGGAGAGCTACACCGTGTACGCCGATCAGGTGGCCGTCGAGAGCTTCAAGCCGGTCAAGTGCACCGGTAAGAATTCAAGCTCGTGCCATCAGATCGACGGCAAGCCGGTCGGAGCCACCGGTGCGTCGGCCGTCGCCAAGCTGCTGGCTCCGGTTCTGGGTATGAACGCCATGGAGCTGGGCGGCAAGCTCGTGGGAACGAGCCGGTACGTGGTGCTCAAGAGGAACGTCGTGCCGGCGGTCAAGCGGCAGATCGACAACCTGCATCTTTCCGGCGTGATCAACTACGAGCTGACATCCAACCGCGAGTATTCCGACAACGGACTGCTGGGCACGGTGCTCGGCGGCGTGGACGCCGATGGCAAGGGCGTGGCGGGCATCGAGAAGATGGCGAACGGGTCCCTCGTCGGCGAGAACGGTTCGGTCAGCTACCAGCGGGGCGTTTACGGGCAGGAGATTCCCGGAACCCGAAGCGAGTCGAAGGACCCGGTCAACGGCGGCACCGTGAAGCTCACCGTCGACTGGGACGTGCAGTGGTATGTGAAGAAGGCCCTGAAGGAGGCCCAGGCCAAAACCGGCTCCCAATGGGGCATAGCCGTGGTGCAGCGCGTGAAGAACGGGCAGATCGTGGCCATCGCCGACACCGACGACTATGCGGCGGGCAGCGACGAGGCGAAGATGAATGCGTCGAAGGCCATCACCTCCGTATTCGAACCGGGCTCCACAGGCAAGCTCATCACCGCGGCCGGATTGCTGCAGGAAGGCATCCACAAGCCCTCCGACAAGTTCCAGGTGCCCTATCAGATCGAGCTGAACAACCAGACCTACCACGATTCCCATGAGCATGGCGTGGAGAGGCTCACGCTGGCCGGCATCCTCAAGGAGTCCTCGAACGTGGGCACGGTCATGGCGTCCTCGAACTATTCGGTCAAGAAGCGATACGAGTACATTTCGAAATTCGGCATCGGACAGAGCACGGGGCTGAACTTCCCCGGCGAATCGTCCGGAACGCTCACACCGTACCAGTCGTGGGATCTGCGAACCCGCAACACCGTGCTGTTCGGACAGGGCGGATATTCGGCCTCCGCGCTGCAGATGACCAATGTGGTGGCGACGATCGCCAACAAGGGCGTACGCTGCGGACAGTCGATCATCGAATCGTCCACCGATGCGCAGGGCAACGACACCACGCCGAAGACGAATCAGCCGGTACGTGTGATCGACGAGAGCGTGGCCTCTGAGATGATGGACATGATGGAGTCCATGGCCTCCCAGTATTCCGGACTCATCAATGTCAAGGGATACCGCATCGCGGGTAAATCCGGTACCGCCCAGGTGGCCGGCGCATCGGGCGCATTGACCAGCCATATCGGCGATTTCATCGCGGCGATTCCCGCCGACGATCCGCAGTTCGTGGTCACCGTCGTGCTCAAGGATCCCGAGGGCGTTTACGGTGGCGTGACGGCGGGTCCCGTGGTCGGAACCATTGGTGAATTCCTTATGCAGAAGTACGAGGTCCCCGCCTCGCCTGCACGCGGGAATGCTATCCCTACTGAGTGGTGACTCGGTCGTGGAACAACGATTTTCGACGACAGTCGATCTAGCGAGGTGAGAGATGAGTGCATTAAGCGAAGCCGGTACGGAACATCTCACCGTATCCGATCTGCGGGAGCGGTACGGGTTGCTGACCAATGCCAGATATGCGGGCAGGGTCACGTTGACGTCGATCGCCAACGATCTGAAGTCGGTGAGCCCCGGTGCGCTGTACATGCCGCCGGAGCATGACGTGACCGCTGACTGCGTCGCGCGCGCGCAGGCGCAGGGGGCCTATGCGGTATTGCTGCCGTCATCCGCGCTCCAGAAGGGCATCGGCGGAGACATCCCGGTGCTGTACGGTGATCTGACCGCGGCCGAACGGGGGCGGATCGCCGCGGACATCGCCGGACATCCGTCGAATTCCATCGCGGTGTTCCTGATCGTCGGCGAGCAGGCGCAGGAACAGACCGCGGCGCTGGCGGGACTGCTGCACGTTCTCGGCAATCCCGTGGGACAGATCAGCTATCAGCATTCGAAGTCCTTGGAACGGCATCTGATCGAGGATTATCCGCTCAACGAGCTCGACGTCCAGCGCATGCTGTCCGTCTTCGTGGAGGACGGCGCTTCGGCTGTCATCATCGGCGCGGACGATCAGGCGCTTATGCCGGGGGCGTTGGAGTCCGTGGTCACCGATGTGTGCGCCATCAGCGAAGGGGATGATCCGAACGTCGGCTCACCGTCGTTGAAGGAAGCGATGGAGCATTTCGGCGTCACGCTGAGGGAGCGCACCCATCTGGCCCATCGTTCGGCCGAAACCGACGAGATGGCCGCCCACAGGGATTCGGATTCGGATGATGCCACGAAACGTCGTCTGTCGCTGGCCATCGCCATGGTGATGAAGGCGGGCGTGAGGAAAGGCAACATCCGCAGCGCGCTGCGTGTGTCGAAGGAGTTCGACTGATCGGCTCGGACTGCAAACGGCGGTCGGAGAAGCGGGAACGACGTTCATCGAGAGAACAACATATACGGGAAGAGGTTGAACTACATCATGATGGCCATGACGATTGAACAGGCGGCTAAGGCCGTCGGAGGGGAACTGTGCGTGGGACTCACGCCTGCCGATTCGCGGATCGAGAAGGTGGTCACGGATTCCCGTCTGGCGGGGGTCGGATCGTTGTTCGTCGCCATTGCGGGCGAGCATGTGGACGGTCATCGGTTCGTCGGTCAGGTCTACCATTCCGGTGCCGTGGCGGCTTTGGTGGACCATGAGATCGCGGGAGCCGAGATCACGCAGATCGTTGTGCCGGACACCATTCGGGCGATGGGCCTACTCGCCAAGGCGAACATCGAGGAGCGGCGCGCATTCGACTCTCCGTTCACCGTGGTCGGCGTGACCGGATCGGTGGGCAAGACCACCACCAAGGACCTGCTCAAGGCACTGCTGTCCACGCGGGGGGAGACCATCGCCCCGGTCGGATCGTTCAACAACGACATCGGCATGCCGATCACCGCTCTTGAGGTCAATGAGCGGACGCGATTCCTCGTCGCCGAAATGGGAGCCAACCATCTCGGCGAGATCGCCAATCTCGGGTCGTTGGTGCCGCCGGACATCGCCATCGTACTCAAGGTGGGAGTGGCCCATCTGGGGGAGTTCGGTTCCGTGGAGAACATCCAGAGGGCCAAAAGCGAAATCATCCGTGCTCTGGTGCCGGACGGCGTGGCGGTGCTCAACGCCGACGACGAGCATGTCGTGCCCATGGCGTCGATCGCCCCCGGCGATGTGGTCTGGTTCGGCTTGGGGAGTGGCGCTGAGGTGAAGGCCTATGACATCACGGCTGACGGCCGCGACCGGGCCGGATTCACACTGTCGCTGCCCGGTCATGATCCGGTGCGAGTGCAGCTGGCGATTCCCGGCAGGCATAACGTGATGAACGCGCTGGCCGCCATCGCCGTGGCGACGAGGGAAGACGTTCCGGTCGATGAAATCGTGAGGGTTCTGGGTGAGCAGACCGCCATCAGTCCGCACCGCATGACGGTGTTCGGCCTGACCAGGGCTGGCGTGAGCTTCACGGTCATCGATGACTCGTTCAATGCGAACCCGGATTCCATGAAGGCCGGTCTTGACGGACTCGCCGGATGGTCCGTGGATGAGGACGGTGTCGCCCCGTTCCGGGTCGCAGTGCTCGGCTCGATGCTGGAACTCGGCGAAAACGCAGTGGAACTGCACCGCGGCATCGGATCCTATGCTGCCAGGCTGGGCATCGATGCGGTGATCGGCGTGGGCAGTCGAAACGATGCGCAGCTCGATTCCCTGGCCTCCGACTTCATCGAGGGCATCGACGGGGATGATGAGACCACCCGGAACAAACCGTTCGTCGCGCTGGTGCATGACGTGGATGAGGCCGATCGTCTGGTTCTCGATCTCGCCCGCGAACACGAGAACACCGTGGTGCTGCTCAAGGGATCCCACGCATCGGGGTTGAGCGCACTGGCCGCCCGATGGGACGCCAACGATGATCTTCCGACAGGTTCCGACGCCACTGATAGAAACGGAGAGGCACAGTGATTTCACTGCTCATCGGTCTGGGGACATCCCTGATCGTCACTCTGATCGGCACTCCGCTGCTGATTCGTCTGGTGCACAAGCTGCACTACGGCCAGTACATTCGCCAGGACGGTCCGCAGTCCCACCAGATCAAGCGCGGCACCCCGACGCTCGGCGGCGTCGTCATCAATCTCGCCATCGTGCTCGGCTGGCTCGCCTCCGCGCTGTACCGATACTTCACCTATCACGACAAGCCTTCATGGACGGCTCTGCTGGTGCTGTTCGCCATGCTGTCCATGGGCCTGCTGGGATTCATCGACGACTTCGCCAAGGTGCGCAAGAAGCAGAACGAGGGATTGACCGTCGGCGGCAAGTTCTTCGGTCAGTTCGTCTTCGCCACCCTCTTCGCGGTGCTGTGCCTGCTGCTGCCCACCAAGAGCGGGTTCCCCAGTGCGCAGGCGGGCATCGCCTACATCGAAAAACCGGTGGTCGTATTCACCTTCGCCGGAACCATCGTGGCGCTCGTACTGTTCGTGATCTGGGTGAACCTGCTGATGACGGCATGGTCGAACGCCTTCAATCTCACCGACGGTCTTGACGGTCTGGCCGCCGGAACCTCGATGGTGGCGTTTATGGGCTATTCGATGATCGCCTACTGGGAAAGCGCCCATCTGTCGGGCTCCGGAGCCGAAGGCTACAGCTACGCCGTTTCCGATCCGCAGGATCTGGCGATCATCGCGGCGTGCGCGGTGGCCGCATGCTTCGGTTTCCTGTGGTACAACACTAATCCCGCGCAGATCTTCATGGGCGACACCGGTTCCCTGGCGCTGGGCGGCCTGTATGCGGCACTGTCCATCGCCACGCACACCGAACTGCATGCCGTGATTCTGGGCGGGCTGTTCGTGATGGAGACCTGCTCCGATGTCATTCAGGTCGGATACTTCAAGATGACCCACAAGCGCGTATTCAAGATGGCGCCGATCCACCACCACTTCGAACTGTGCGGGTGGCGGGAGAACACCGTGGTCGTGCGATTCTGGATGATCGAAATGGTCTTCGTGCTCGTCGGACTGGTACTGTTCTATACGGATTGGCTGGTCCGCTCCGGACTGTTGTGACGATCGACGGCCGTGCGGGCCGTGATCGGGTGATATTCGTTCCCAAAAGGAGGAACCGATGAACAAGGTGGAGGATTTTTCAGGCAAAACGGTGATGGTGGCCGGACTTGGGGTGTCCGGAGTCAGTGCGGCGAAAGTGCTGCGATCCCAAGGCGCCACCGTGCTCACCTTCGATGAGCGTAAGCCCGACGCCGATCTGCATGCGTTCGACGAGATCGATTTCGATGCGCTTGACGCGATCATGACCTCGCCGGTATTCGCGCCTTCGACTCCGTTCCTCGTGGAGGCCGCACGCCGTGGCATCGATGTGATGAGCGAAGTCGAACTGGCATGGAGGCTTCGCGTGCCGAGTCAGGCCACCGGCCGTCCGGCCGCGTGGGTGGGCATCACCGGCACGAACGGCAAGACGTCCACCACCGAAATGACCTCGGAAATGCTTCGCGCGGCCGGATTCACGGCTCCGGCCGTGGGCAACATCGGCACGCCGGTGTCCTCGGCCGCAGTGGATCCGGCCAACACCGCCCTGGCCGTCGAACTCAGCTCGTTCCAGATGCATTACACTGATTCCCTCGAACTCGACTGCGCGGCCATCACCAATCTTGCGGACGATCATCTCGACTGGCACGGAGGATTCGAGAACTACGCTGCCGACAAGGCGAAGGTGTATCATCGCGTGAAGCGGGCGCTGGTCTTCAACGCCGACGACGAGCGGGTGTCGGCTCTTGCCGCCGCAGCTCATCCCGCGGAAGGATGCCGGCGAGTGGGGTTCACGCTGCATGCTCCGGTCAACGGCCAGATCGGCGTCGAGGACGGCTGGATCGTCGACCGCTCCGGGCTTCGCTCCGAATCGTCCGAACCGAAACTGGCCAGAGTGCTCGACTTTTCCCATCTGAGTGAGCCCGATGGCACGGTGTACCCGCATCTGCTCGCCGATGCCCTGTGCGCTCTGGCTTTGGTGCTTGGCTTGGGAGTGGACTCCCACACGGCGGTGGAGGCGCTTAAGGGATTCGCCCCGGGCGGCCATCGCATCGCCACCGTGGCTCAGGCTCGGGTGCCGGGCGGCAGCGTGAAGTTCGTCGACGATTCCAAGGCCACCAACGCTCATGCCGCTCATGCGTCGCTATCCAGCTTCTCGCGCGGGCATGTGGTATGGATCGCCGGAGGGCTCGCCAAAGGATCCCGATTCGAGGACCTCGTGGCCGACCAGGCCGGCACCATCAAGGCCGCCGTCATCATCGGCCGGGACCCCCGACCCATGCAGGAGGCCTTCGCTGCCAGCGCTCCGAACACTCCGATCACCGTCATCGATCCCGAGCCGAACGATACCGTGATGGATCGTGCGGTCGAGGCCGCCGGAGCATATGCGTCCGCCGGCGATGTGGTGCTCATGGCCCCGGCCTGCGCATCCATGGATCAGTTCCGTTCCTATGCCGACCGAGGCGATCGGTTCGCCAAGGCCGCGGTGAACTGGGTAGCCGCCCATGGCGAATAGCGTTCAGGGAGGCGGAAGGCGGGACAGGCTTCCGGAACCGCTCGGGAAGCGACCGAAGTCCGAGAAACGGTTCAGTCTCGGCGCGTTGTCGCCATCCCGTTTGCTGGACAAAGCGGTGGCCGTGGTGACGGCGGGTTCGTCGTTCTCCACGAACGGTGATGATCAGGAATCCAACGGACCGGCCGACTATTCCGGCTGGCGTTGCGTCTTCAATCCGCTGTGGTGCTACTACGGTTTCATCATCTCCGTTGGCGCTCTGACGATATTCGGCCTCATGATGGTCTTCTCCAGCTCGTCGGTCGATCTGGTCGCTGAAGGTAGTTCTCCATGGTCCAGCCTGAGCAATCAGACGGTGTACGCGATTGTGGGCATCGTCGTTGCATTCTTTCTATCCAAGCTCCCCGTCAGGTTCTTCCGCAAATTCGCCGCCGTGCTTCTGGCCGTCGCCATCGTCGTGCAGCTGATGACCATGGTGCCCGGCATCGGCGCGTCAGCCGGCGGCAATGTGGGATGGATCCGTATTGGTCCCATAAGCTTCCAGCCCGCCGAAATCCTCAAATGGACGGTGTGCCTGTGGATGCCGTCCGCCATTCTATCCATTCGCAAGATGAAGCTTCCCACACCCAAGGCATGGGCGGTGCCGGTCGGCATCTTCCTGCTGGCGTTCGCCTCCGTGATCGCAGGCAAGGATCTCGGTACCGCCATGATTGTCGTGATCATCGGTGGCACCGCGCTGCTGGTCGGCGGTTTGCCGCTCCCATGGTTCTTCGGCCTCGGAGGTCTCGGTGTGGTCGGCGTTCTGCTGCTGTTCGTCGGCGGCAATTCCAACCGTATGAATCGTATTCTTGCAGCCTATGGCACCTGCACCGCCGAGCAGACGAAAGGCGTGTGCTACCAGTCGATCCACGGTGCGTATGCCATGGCATCCGGAGGTCTCACCGGCGTGGGATTGGGCAATTCACGAGAGAAATGGAACTATCTGCCGGAGGCGCACAACGATTTCATCTTCGCGATCATCGGTGAGGAACTGGGGTTCCTCGGTGCTCTGGCCGTGATACTGGGTTTCGTGGTGCTCGGATGGTGCCTGATCAACATCGCCATGCATCATCAGGATGCCTATGCCCGCATGGTGCTCATGTGCTTCGTCGTATGGATCGTCGGACAGGCGATCGTCAACATCGCCGTCGTCGTCGGTCTCCTGCCGGTGATGGGCCTGCCGATGCCGTTCGTGTCGGCGGGCGGCACCGCCATGGTCATGTGTCTGGTCGCGGCCGGAACGGCCGTGTCGATGGCGCGATCGCAGACCGAGATCAAGGCGGCGCTGGCTCGTGCATGACGCCGGCCGATCGGTGTTCGTCCGTCTGATGAGGGGCGTTTCGGGAAGGTTGAAATCGGTTCGTGCCCGGCGCTATGCTCATAGGCATGTCTGAAGAGTCAAGCATCGTATTGGCCGGCGGCGGCACGGCCGGTCATGTCAATCCATTGCTCAGCATCGCGTCAAGCATCCGACGAATCGCACCCGGGACCTCCATCAGCGTGATCGGCACCGAAGTCGGTCTGGAGCAGCGGCTGGTGCCCGCAGCGGGATTCGACATGGATACCATCGAGAAGGTGCCGTTCCCCAGATCGCTCAACCGCGCGGCGTTCGCGTTCCCCATGCGATGGATTCGCGAGGTCGACAAGGTCAAGCGGATTCTCACCGAACGACGGGCCGACGTGCTGGTGGGAGTGGGCGGATACGCTTCGGCCCCGGCATATTACGCGGCGCATCGACTCGGTATCCCGATCGTGATCCACGAGCAGAACGCCCGCGCCGGTATGGCCAACAAGCTCGGTGCGCGGTGGGCTCAGTTCATCGGCACGGTGTATGACGACACCGGTCTGAAGCCGGGGGCCGATGCCGTGATCGAACGTGTGGGGCTCCCGCTGCGGCCAGCCATCGCCGAAGTGGCGAACAGCATGGAGAGCAATCGAGTCGAGGCTCGGAGAAAGGGTGCCGGGCAGCTCGGTCTCGATCCCGACCGCCCGATCCTGCTCGTCACCGGAGGCTCCCTTGGCGCGCAGAGTCTCAATGTCGCCGTGGCGAGTGCTGCGCGGGAGGTTCTGTCCTGCGCGCAGGTGATTCATTTGACGGGCAAGGGCAAGATGGAGCAGGTGCGGCAGCTGGTCACCGCATCGGCGGGGGAGTCGGTGCTCAGCACGATTGGCCCGGACCAGCGTGGCAGGGGGGACTACCATGCGGCCGAATATCTGGAACGCATCGATCAGGCCTTCGCCTGTGCGGATCTGGTGATCTGTCGTTCCGGTGCGGGTACCGTGGCCGAAATCGCGGCTCTGGGTCTTCCCGCCGTGTATGTGCCGTTGCCCATCGGCAACGGGGAGCAGCGCTTCAATGCCGAACCGGTGGTTGAGGCAGGCGGCGGATTCCTGGTATCGGATGACGACTTCACCAGTGAATGGGTGACCGGACATGTGCCCCAACTGCTGGCCGATGGGACGCGACTGCATCGCATCGCGCAGGCGGCATGGCGGTACGGCATCCGCGACGCCGCTCAGGTGATGGCCTCGCGTGTGCTATCGCTGGCGGCGCACGGTGGTCGAGGCGCGCACTGATCGAGGTTATCGTGGCATCGACGATAATGGTTAGGAATGTGTTGGCATGGTATGCCAAAAGGAGTAATGAACAGTGAATGACGCTTCCAATTCGTCCATCGTGCTTGAGCCCACGAGCCGTCCGGCCGACGCTGACTCGCTGACCACGGCTTCGCTGGGGGTCACGCATTTCATCGGCATCGGCGGTGCGGGCATGAGCGTGCTGGCGGAGATCCTGCACGAACAGGGGGTGACCGTGCAGGGGTCCGATCGTGAACTTGGCACGAAGGCCCGCAGACTGCAGGAGCTGGGCATCACGGTGTTCGTCGGGCAGAAGACCGAACATATCGAAGGCGTGGACACGGTGGTGTGGTCCAGTGCCATCAAACCCGACAATCCGGAGATCGTGGCCGCGGTGGCTCGCGGCGCCCGTCTGATGCACCGTAGCGACGTACTGGCTCTGCTGATGAAGTCGGCGAGGGCTGTCACCGTGGCCGGCGCCCACGGCAAGACCACCACCAGCGCCATGATCGCGCATGTGCTGGTGCATGCAGGCGAAGGGACTCTCGCCGATCCCAGCTATGCCATCGGCGGATCCATTCAGGGGCCCGACGGGCCGCTGGACGGTGGTCATGCGGGCAAGGGGGACGTGCTGGTGGCCGAGGCCGATGAATCAGACGGCAGCTTCGCCAAATACCATCCCCAAGTGGCGGTGATCACCAATGTCGAGGCCGAGCACCTCGATCACTACGGTACCGCCGAAGCCTATCGCCAGGCGTTCGTCGACCATGCGCACCATGCCGTGGGGCATGTGGTGCTCTGCGGTGACGACGACGGGGCGCTTTCGGTGCTGCGGGCCATGGATCCTGAGTCCGCGGCCCGTGCGGTGGTGTATTCCACGCATACCCGCGAACAGCTCGGCGATCTGAACGGTGCGGCGCTGGCTCATATCGACCATGAGGCCGAATCCATCGCCGGCAGTGATTCGTCCGCCGTCGAATCGTTCGTGCTGCATCTTCCCGCCGGCATCGGCGGCTCCGAGGAGCAGGATCTTCCCGTGAATCTGCGGATCCCCGGCATCCATAACGCGCGCAACGCCTCAGCGGCCATCATCGCCGCGGCGCTTCTGGGCATGGAGCCGCGTCGCGCATCCGAAGCCGCATCGACGTTCCTCGGCGCGGCGCGTCGTTTCGAGATCAAGGGAACGGTGTCCTCGGTCACCGTCGTCGATGATTACGCCCATCATCCCACGGAGATCGCAGCACTGTTGGACGCCGCGCGCCGCCGGTTCCCGGACTCCGTGATCCGCGTGCTGTTCCAGCCTCATCTGTTCTCCAGAACGATGTTCTTCGCACGACATTTCGCCGAAGCCCTCGCCAAGGCGGACGATGTGATCGTGACCGGCATCTTCCCCGCAAGGGAAAAACAGTCGGACTATCCCGCCATCGGTCCGAATACCGTGGTGGACGCCTCCGCAGGCATCGATCATGATCCGCGGGACGGTTGGATCGAGGCCGTGCCGGACATGTGCCAGGCAGCCAAGATGCTGGCCATGCGCAGTGGAGCAGGAGACGTGATCATCACCGTCGGCGCAGGGGACATCACCACCATGGCGCCGGTGCTGCTCAGTGTGCTCAAGGCCCGCGGAACCGTTCGGGGACGGGAGGCCTGACGTTGGCGGGGCGCAGAGTCACCTCGCATTCCTCTTCCGATCCCTCCACGGTCGTCGGCCGTTCCGCGGCATCGGGAAGAACCATCCGGTCGAATCCGGAAGCGGAAAACGTTTCCGCCGTTGATTCCGGCGCGTTCGTGGATGCCCGTCATCTCAGATCGGGGGAGAGCGTCTCCGAACGTCTGGACAGTGAGTCGTTCGGCGGGCCTGGCCTGCTCACCCGCCCCAAGGTAGTGGATTTTCCCGAGCGTCTCAGGGAACGCAGAATGGCGAACCGCCGTCAGCGCATGATGCGTGCGAGCGTCGTCGTGCTGGCTGTCGGCGTCGTGCTTTCCGTGATCTGGGCGTTGCTGTTCTCGCCGCTGCTGCGACTCCAGTCGGATCTGATCACGGTTCGAGGTACCAATACATGGGTGTCCGAAGCCGATGTGACGTCCATAGCGGGTGCGCATGTCGGCTCCTCGCTGCTGATGATCAGCAGCAGCGGGATCGAGGAGAAGATCGGGGAACTGCCGGGGGTCGTTTCCGCGACGGCGACCAAACAGTATCCGCATGGTCTTGACATCACCGTGAAGGCGGAGCCTCCAGCCGCGGTGCTCAAGGATTCCGCCGGCGGCATGACCGCAGTGGACAGCGAAGGGCGCATACTCAATGCGGTGAACGCCTCGGTGAAGGGGATTCCGGTGATCGAGGTGAAGAACGCGAGCAAGAGTCTGGACAGCAAGGCCGTGATTCAGGCGGTGAAGGTGCTGGGATCGCTGGACGAATCGATGAGGCGGAAGGTGAGCAAGGTCACCGCCAAAACACAGGATTCCGTCACCACCACCCTTGCCGACGGCTATACCGTGATATGGGGAAACTCATCCCAGATGCGGTTGAAGAAGGCGGTGGTGAATACGCTGCTGAGCAATCCCAAACAGCTGGGTGGTGCCAAGACGATCAATGTGGCGGCTCCCGACAAGGCCACGATCAAGTAGGGGGGAAGCAGACCGTGGTAGGGAGAGGCCGGGCTGAGGTCGGCTTCTCCCCTGGTCCTCCATGCTTCGTGCTAGCCCCGCAGCTTCTCCAGCTGGGTGCGAACCTTGTGAAGCTGCGCGTATACCTCATTGCGCTGCGACGTGGTCCTGGCACGCTGATGATCTCGCACGAGCTTGACCTCCTCGGCTTCCAGCTTCGCGATCCGATCATGCACCGCCAGCCGCGCGTCGAGATCGGTGCCATCCTCATCACGGAGAATCACCTGTGCTCCCAGCGAATCCCACAGCTCATCCATGTCCGCACCGTGCAGGGTGATATGAACGGATTCAGGGTCCATCCATTCGCTGACATGAACCTTGAACTGTGGAATATGTCCGGGTTTCACCGGTACGCTGCGTCGGATCGCCAACGCGCATTCCTCGTGAGTCTCACCGTTCTCATCCGTGGACTCGCGCACGCATACGAACAGAATGCCTCCCTTGCGCTGGGCGGCGATGCGATCGATCACCGACTTCGGCGCATCCGTGGTGTTCAGTCGCAATCCAAGCACCAGAATCTCTCCGAGACGTCCAGAAGCCATCCCGGTGTTCGACGGGCGCAGCAGTCCCAGCAGCGTGATGCTTTCGATATCGGAGACAAACCGCTGCCTCAGCTTCGAGGAAAGCGGATCCTTGCCTACGAACGCCGCTTTGGGGAACCGGCTCTTTTCGGCGGCGATGGCGGTGTTGGGAGCAAAACCCAAAGTCAGCATGGAAATCGACCCGCATGCGGCTACGGTCATCGGAGGCCTCCTCGGTGTCCTGATTCGAAACGATATGGATGACAACGAATGTCTATGACGGTTCTATGACAGTATAGATGGGCCATGGAGGAAGATCCCGGCGTGTCGACGAGCGGGTGCTATGCCGACACGCCGGATTCAATCGAGGCTCCGGGAATCATCCCAGCAATGCGGCGATGGCGAAGATCACGATGGGGGAGGTGATGGTGGTCAACAGCACGCCGTCACGGGCGAATTCGGTGCCGGCATCGTATCTGGCCGCATAGTTGTATACGTTCTGGGCGCACGGCAGGGCGGCAAGCACCACGCAGGCATACAGGTCCGTTCCGCGGAATCCCATCATGAAATAGGCGAGGATGAAGGCCAGGGCAGGCATCAGAAGATCCTTGCACAGCGTGGATGCGATGGTGGCGGCACGATTGCCTCCCTGCAACGGCCGGGAACCCTTCAGCGACATACCGAAGGCCATGAGAATCAACGGCACGGCGGACTGACCGACGATATTGATCGGATCGTACAGATACTTCGGCACGATGAACCATCCCGCGGCGTCGCTGGTCGCGGACACCGCGATGCCGATCAGCACACCGATGAGAATGGGCTGGTGCAGGGGCTGGGAGAGGATGGCTTTGGCACTGACCCGGCCTTTGGTCGAAAGATCGAGCGCCGTCAGCGCGATCGGCGTGAAGATCACCTGCTGCATGAGGATGATCGGCGTCACCGCGGCCGGATCCCCCAGAATGTAGGTGGCCACCGGCAGTCCGATGTTGTTGGCGTTCATGTACATCGACACCAATGCGCCCACCGTGGCGTCGGCCGTGTCGAGGTGGAACACGGTACGACTGAGCAGCAGGAACACGATGCCGGTGATCGTGGCGCATAACAGGGCGACGAGCATCGAAGGCTTGAACACGTCGGACAACTGTTCCTTGGACAGCAGGGCGAACATCAGACACGGGGTGGAGACGAAGAAGCTGAACCGGTTGAGCACCATCTGCGCGGTCGGGCCTCCGACATGGAACCGTGCCGCGATGTAGCCGATGAGAATGATGATCCCAATGACGCAGAACCCTTGCAGCGCATTGAACAGTCCCATTTTGTCGTGTTCCTCCCGATCCTTTCGTGCATCGTCAAGTGTAGTAGCTACTGAACGTGGTATGCCGGATTTGATTCGGGGTGGTATCGAGTGGTGGTCGACTATCCGATGGGCCGACAGGATCGACTACCTCGATGCAGCCGTCGAAACCGGCGAACCCGCCCGTATGCAGGCTGGGCGCGGTGGATTCCAACCCCACCGCGAATCATGTCCTCCCGCCAAGGCTTGCGTGCCCGAGAGGACGAAAGGGCCCCGCCGAGAGGCGCGGCGACCAGCAAACACCGTTACTGGTCCGCGGCTTCGAATACCGCCCAAGCCACCAAAACGGAAGCGACGCCCCGCGAATGTGATCCGAGGGGCGTCGTCCGCGTCTAGTCGTCGGTCTTGCGCTTGCGTGGCCGGCCGTCGTCGACGCCGCGACATGCCGTGAATCCCAACGATCCCAAGCCATGCGGGGAGGTGTGGCCATGAGCCGAGGCAACCCGCGCAAGGCCAACGGCTGGCGCAGAAACCAGCTCATCGCCCGTGTGTGCGCCGCCTACGACACGTGCGCGATCTGCGGCCGACCGGTCGACAGGACCATCAGATGTCCCGACCCATGGTGCGGTGTCGCCGACGAGATCATCCCCGTCGCCAAAGGTGGCAGCCCATACCAATGGTCGAACCTCGAACTCGCCCACAAATGGTGCAACGAGATCAAAAGCGACAAAACCCTCGAATGGGCACGAACCGAAGTCCAACGCATCCTCAACGGCCAAGGCAAACACACACAAACCCGACCGACCGCGATCCCGTTCCGACGACTCGACATCTGACCCATGGGGGCATCACCCCTCCCCGCCCGGCCCGTGGCCCACCCCGGCGCATAGGGCCGTTCTCTCCCCGGTTTTCGGTAATGGTAACGCGTTACGGCAACGGTAACGCCGAAAGGAGGCGTCATGGCCCGCCTGTGCAGTGTGTGCGGCCATGAGCTGCCCTCCGATGCGCGTGCCGGCGTCGAGTACTGCTCGCCCCGCTGCAAGCAGAAGGCGTACCGGCTGCGCAAGGCCAAGGGCGAGCAGCCCAGGGCGAAAACCAGGGCGAAACCGTCGCCGGCCCTTGACCGGCGTGAGTTCGAGCGCATGATGGACGACGGCATGGAGGACGTGCTTCGTCACACGCGCGACATCCTCAGAAGGGCGTTGGACAACCCTGACACACGCGCCTCCGACCTGCCGGCATTGTCCCGCCAGTACATCGCCGTGTGCCGTGAACTGGAATCCCAGTCTGGCGGAGGCCTGTTCGACGATCCGGAAAACGAGACGACGGAGGTGAGCGATGTCGGAGCGGAAGTCGTGTGAACATGACCGTACCATGAACGCCTACAACCTTCCCCTTCTCTTGGAGGACATCGAGTTATGCGGCCGATGGGACATGCCGGTCCTGAGGTCCTGCGACGCGGTGCCCGACGACCTGATCGATTTCGGTCTGGTCAAGAGCGCGAGGAACATCGACCGGCATCGGCTGGGCGTGCATTTCTTCATCGACGACTACCGGTTCGAACGGGTCTGGCGGCGCCCCGAGGCGTATGTGCGCATGCTGTCCCCGTTCCGATGCGTGCTCACCCCGGATTTCAGTCTTTATTCGGATATGCCGTTGGCGCAGCAGGTGCACAACGTGTACCGATCGAGGCTGATGGGCGCGTGGTGGCAGTCGCAGGGCATGAACGTGGTCCCGACGTTGCAGTGGAGCACGCCCGAGTCGTTTTCGTTCGCGTTCGACGGGCTGCCTCATGGTTCCGTGGTGGCCGCGAGCACGCTCGGCGTATTGAACGATCCCGTCGCGACGGCGTTGTGGCGGATCGGCATGCGCGAGGCGCTGGAACGGCTCGCCCCGGAGCTTGTGCTCCTGTATGGGCTGCCCATTCCTGATTTCGACTGGCGGGGCGTCGAATGGATCAGGTTCAGGAACTCTGTCGTGGAAAGGATGGAATCATGGGAGGCCGTGGATCAGGTTCAGGTGCCACAGGGGGGGCGTAGCGAAAGGCGTGAACGCATTCCGTGTCACACATGGCGATAAGGCGCTCGAGCGGCTGCGGAAGCGAGGCGCGTCCGACAGACAGATCGCCGGCATTCAGGAGCGGTACCGCGTGAACCGCGCGAACGGCATGGGGAAGAGTGACGCTCGAATCGCCGCCGAAAGGGATGCGGGGTTCGGCTCCGGGGCCGGACGGAAGATGGCTAGGAAAGCGGCGAAGACGTCCAAGAGCGACGGTGAACCGTTCGTGCTTTCCTCGAAGAGCGTCGCCGAGTACAGGAAACAGGGGTTCTCCGAGGAGAGAATCCGCAAGATCAACTCCGACACTAGCAAGACGCGTGCGTTGATGCGCAAGCGGAAGGCCGAGGGCGACAAGCCGGTGACCGGAGTGAGCCAGTCGTTCAAGAACGCCATGAGCCGGTACGACCGCGAGTTCGACCGCAGGTTCAATGCCCAATGGAGCTCCTACCGTGCAGCCGGCTGGAAACGGTGACGGCGCCAATCATTACGGAAGGGAGTCCCGTCCATGGGCGGTCGTGGCGCGTCGAGCGGCGTGGGCAACAACGGCAAGCCGTACGGCAGCGAATACCGCACCCTGTTCCAAACGGGCAACATCAAGTTCGTGGAACGACGCGACAACAAGAGCACCACCGCGCCGATCGAGACCAGAAGCGAGAACCGCGTCTATGTGACCGTACGCAAGGACAACGGTCAGATGCATTCCATATCGATCATGCGAGCCGGCAAGGTACGCACGCAGATTGACTATCAGGACCATTACGGTCTCGGACCTCATACGCACGAATGGACATACCCCGGAACGAAAGTGGTTCGCGGCAAGCCCCGATCCATGACCGCAGAAGAGCGTAAACTCTTCGACAGGGTCAACGAGGAATACCGTAAATTCAGGAGTGGATCATGACAGGCAGTACGTATCCGTATCGCACCGACGACTGGGAATTGTTCTCCAGCATATGCCATGGTGAGTGCGAGGCGATATTCGGCTACAAAGGCCACGAGTATTTCGTTACCAATATCACCGGCGACGGGCACGACGGATGGTTCGCATGCAATCTAGAACCGTTCAAGCATGGTTTCACCTATGACCCCATCAGCCACGACCATGATACGTTCGAGGAACTGGCCGACGAGAAGATTTTCGACGACAAGACGAAATCGATTCGCGACTGCTACCGCGAATTCGATCTGTGGCAGCGCTGACACCGTCAGCTTTCCCAGCATCCATGAGACCGCCTCCGGGCGGTCTTTCTCATACTCGGAGGGAGATCATCATGGAGCGGCGATTGTCTGAGCTGGCCCGCGTGCTCTCCCGGCCGTCGGGCGTCGTGTCCAGCGATTTCCCGCTGATCGAGAAGGCCGCCTCCCGCATGGGCATCTCGTATGACCTGTGGCAGCAGGGCCTGCTGTATCTCATGTTCGGCAAGCGTGCGGATGGCCTGTACGCGTGCGGGGAGGGCGGTGCTGTCATCAGCATCTGCCGTCAGGTCGGCAAGACGTTCACGGTCGGCAGCGCGATCTTCATCCTGTGCGCGGGCCGCAGCGGTCTGAAGGTCCTGTGGACAGCGCACCGCACGCGCACGTCGGACGAGACGTTCCAGACGATGTGCGGGTTCGCGCGCAACAGGCTCATGGCCCGCTACGTGGATCACATCCGCCGTGCGAACGGCCAGCAGGAGATCGCGTTCCGCAACGGCAGCCGGATCATGTTCGGCGCGCGCGAGCAGGGTTTCGGCCGTGGCTTCGACGCGGTGGACGTGGAGGTGTTCGACGAGGCGCAGATCCTGACCGTGAAGGCGTTGAACGACATGGTGCCCGCCATGAACGTGAGCCCTAACCCGCTGCTCGTGATGATGGGCACGCCTCCCCAGCCGGGGGATCCGTCCGAACAGTTCGCCGCCAAGCGCGCGGACGGGCTCAAGGGCGTGGATGGCATGCTGTACGTGGAGTTCAGCGCCGACCGCGACGCGGATCCGGACGACCATGAGCAGTGGGCGAAGGCGAACCCGTCGTATCCGAAGCGCACCAGCGGCAAGGCCATCGAGCGCATGCGCCAGTCGCTGGGCGGGGTCGACAACTTCCGCCGCGAGGCGCTGGGCATCTGGGACGAGGACACGGGCGTGTCGGCGATCGACCCGGACGCATGGGCCAAGTGCGAGGTCGCCGAGCCAGACTCGGCCGGGCGTCTTTCGTTCGGCTTGGACATGCCGCCTGACCGCAGCGCGTTGGCGGTCGGCGTCGCCGTCCGTCATGGGGACGATACGGCGTACGTCGGCCTGCAGGAGTACCGGGACGTGAGATCGAAGGGCGTCGCGTGGGCGGTCGACTGGCTCGCGGAACGCTGGCCGAAGACGTGCGCGGTCGTGATCGACGCGCAGTCGCCCGCCATGAGCGTCGTGCCGGATCTGATGAAACGGCACGTGAGGGTCACGATCACCCAGACGCGTGACTTAGGCGCGGCCACGGGAAGGATGCTCGACATGATCCACGCCGGCACCCTCCAGCACCTCGACGCGCGGCAGCAGCCCCAATTGAACGCGGCGGTCGATGGGGCGATCCTGCGCCCGTTGGGCCCGAACGGGGCCAGCGCGTGGAATAAGAAAGGCTCGGACGTGGACATCAGCCCGTTGCAGGCGTGCACGTTGGCGCTGCACGGCGCGTTCACGTCGAAACGGCATCCCGGCAGACGATCGAAGGCGGTGGCGTTATGAGCGAACCGATCCCGCAGCTCGAATCCGTGAGCGTGGACGGCCTTCCCGACCGGTGGCGGGCGGACTGGCAGGTCATGCTCGCCCAGTGGCGGCGCAAGCTGTCGCGCAACCGGCTGCGTTCCGCCTACTACAACGGGAGGAACCGCATCAAGAACCTCGACATCGCCGTGCCGGACAGCATGATCGACTTCGAGGAGGTCGTCGGCTGGCCCGCGAAGGCGGTGGACGTGCTCGCCAACCGCGTGCGGTTCGACGGGTTCGTCACCACCGGGGACGATACGGATCCGCTGGGCTTGGACGCGCTGCTGGATGCGAGCGATTTCACGATGATCCTGCCGCAGGCGGTGCGTTCGAGCCTGATCCACTCGTGCAGTTTCGTCAACGTGTCCGGCGGGGGCGGGGAACCCGTTTCCGTGTTCTTCCGCTCCGCACTGTACGAGACGGGCATCTGGGATGATGCCATGCACTCATTGCGCTGCGCGCTGGCGATCGTGGCCCTGACCGACGACTCCGTGGACACGGGCATGGCCCGGCCTCGCGAACTCGTCCTGTACGAGCCCGATGAGACGCTGCGCATCAGGCTCACGGACGGCCGCTACACGGTGGTCGAACGCACGCCGAACACGTTGGGCCATGTGCCCGTGTACGTGCTCGCCTACCATCAGGACCTGCACCGCTCGTTCGGCCGCAGCCGCGTCAACCGGGAGGTGATGAGCCTGACGGACACGGCGGTGCGCACGATGCTGCGCATGGAGGTGTCCGCGGAGTTCTACTCGTGGCCGCAGCGCGCCCTGCTGGGCGCGGACGAGCCGCCCGCCGACAAGGACGGCAATCCGCTGACCGGCTGGCAGGCGAGCATGTCGAAGATGCTCGCGATCGGCCGCGACGCGGACGGCCAGCTGCCCACCATCCAGCAGTTCGCGCAGATGAGCATGCAGCCGCACACGGACATGCTCAGGGCGTTGGCGGGCCGGTTCAGCGGCGCGACGGGCGTGCCGATGGCCCAGCTGGGCGTGATGACCGACTCCGGCCCGTCCAGCGCGGAGGCGATCGCCGCCGCGGAGACCGAACTGGTCATCGAGGCGCGCAACACGTGCGACGCGTTCGGCAGCCAGCTGCGCCGGGCGGCCCAGGACATGGCCGTGCTCAACGGCGTGAGTCCCGGCGACGAGGCATTGCGCCACCTGAAGGTCAACTGGAGGAACCCGGAACGGCCGTCGCAGGCCGCGATGGCGGACGCGGTGTTGAAGCAGGTGCAGGCGATCCCGTGGCTCGCCAACAGCCGCGTGATCCTCGAGCAGCTGGGGTACACGGACACGGACATCACCCGCCTGCTGTCGGACAAGAACCGGCAGAACGCGGCCGCGGTGCTCGACCGGCTCGTCAACATGAACGCGGTCGACCAGCCCGCGAACCGGGCCGTCACCGGCTCGGCCGCCGACGCCGCCTCGCAGCCCGTGGAGGAGCAGACCCCCCGATGAGCTGAAGGCGCGGTTCGACGCGCTGGGCGTGGCCGTGCGGGCCGGCGTGGAACCGGAGGACGCGGCGAGAAGGCTCGGCTTGGCGGGCATCCGGTTCACGGGCATGGTCCCGGTCAACCTGAAGGAGGCCGACGATGGCGGACGACAACAGTCGGACTCCGGGCCGCGGTGACGTCGACGACCTCGCCAAGGCGCAGGCGTCGGCGGTCAGGGCGGCGCGGCGCGAACTGAAAAGGACGTTCGAGACGGTGTACAACATGTACGACGATCCCGCCGACATCAGGAACGCGCTGCTCGACCTCGTGCCCGCCATCGCCGCCAAGTACGGCAACGCGGGCAGCGTGGCCGCCGCCGAATGGTACGAACAGGTGCGTGCCAAATGGTTCAAGGAGCAAACGGACATCGACACCACCTACCAGCCCGACGACAAGGCCATCAAGGAGACCGTGCGGCGGTTGGCCGGCCACCTGTGGGACAAGGACGACGGTACGCCCGCCGACCCGGACGCCATGCTCAAAGGGATGCTGGCGAACATGGACAGATGGGTCAAAGCAGGCGGACGCGAGACCATCGCGAAGGCCACGCGTCGGGATCCGGGCAAACCACGGTTCGCGCGCGTGCCGCAGGGCAAAACCTGCGGATTCTGCATCATGCTCGCATCCCGCGGCTTCGTGTATTCGAGCGCCGAGGCCGCCGGCGGCGACATGAACGACTACCACAACGACTGCGACTGCGAACCCATTCCCAGCTGGGACAAGAAGAACCCCAAGATCGAAGGCTACGATCCGGACAAGCTCTATGAACGGTACACCGCCTGCCGTTCCACCATCGAAAGTCTTCTAACCGAGGAACGATACCGGAAAACCTACGTTGACCCGTTCGTGCCGCAATACGAGGATGATAAGCCGAAAGACTTCGACTGGTGGGTCGCCAGACAGATCGCCGCCGAAATGGATTGTCGAGATAGGCAATGGCTTCTTGACGGCAAGCGCGTCCCAGTGTCGTATGCAAGTCTCCGCGCAAAAAAGGAGCTGAAACTTCATGAGAAGAAAACAGTAGAGTATTTGGCCGAACATGGTTTCCGGCAATGGATTGCAGAGCGGAGTAACAAGCCGGGGCAGAAAACCGCAGATGCTGTTATCAACAGGCAGACAGTGGATTACAAATCCCCCGAGGGTAATTCTTACAACGGGATAGACGGGCTCATCAGACACGCTGGCGAGCAGCATGCTGTGGGTGCGGTTATTCATTTGCAAAAGGGCCGCAGCATCATCTCGACCGAGGATTGCGACTCTCATATCATTCAGTCTTTATCTCATCGAAAGAAGCTCTCATGGGTGCTACGAATTGATTACGACGGCAATATGCGCCGCTTCGTGAACGAATAACGTCTCTCACACCAAGCTCCTATAGGGGCGAGTAGAGAGACGAAGACAGATTCATTATATCTCAATTCCCCGGTGGGTTGCCAGAGTGGTCGAATGGGGCCGACTGCAACTCGGTCGCTTATGCCTCGCAGGTCCGAATCCTGTACCCACCTCGATTAGCCACCCGCACGGGTGGTTTTTTATGCCCGAAACGGGCCCGATCACATCATTTAGGAGGAATCATGGCCGAGGAAGCCAGCAATGCCGATCAGTCGCAGGACACGTCCAAGCCGCACGGCGAGGAGCAGCAGACCGACTGGGAGGCGAAATACCGCGAAGCCGTCACCCATTCTCGCGAGTGGGAGAAGCGCGCGAAGGACAACAAGGCGGCCGCCGACGAGCTGCAACAGCTCAAGGAGGCCAACATGTCCGAACAGCAGAAGGCCGAGGCGCGCACCGCGAAGCTTCAGAAGGAGCTCGACGCCCTGAAGGCCGAGAAGCAGGCCGGCGAATGGCGTTCCCAGGTGGCCGCCGAATCCGGTCTGCCCGCCTCGCTCATCGTCGGCGATTCGCTGGAGGCCATGCAGGCGCACGCGAAGGCCATCGGCGAATACGTGGAATCCCGGCTGCCGAAGACCGGGATCCCCAAGCCGACGGACGGCAGCGTGCCGCCGGAGGACCCGCGCTCGAAGGGCGCCGACGACCTGCGGCACGCGTTCGAACGCATCAACTTCTGATTCCCCCGTAATACAACCATTCATCAAGCTCGAAAGGAGCAATCATCATGGCAGATCCGACCATGAACCGCCAGTCCGGCGGTCTCGACCTGACCCCGGAGACCCAGAACCTCATCTGGCAGACCGCCGCCTACCAGAGCGCGTTCATGCAGCTCGTCCCGCAGATCAACCTGCCGGGCAAGGGCGTGCGCGTGCCGATCATCACCGGAGACCCGGTCGCCGACTGGGTGCAGGAGGGGGGGCGAGAAGCCCAAGAGCGGCGTCGGCTTCTCCACCAAGGACATGGTCCCGTACACCATCGCGGTGATCCTGCCGTTCTCCAACCAGTTCCGCCGTGACTTCGACGCGCTCACCCAGCAGATCATCGCCAAGGGGCCCGGCGCGATCGCCCGCCCGGAGATCGTGGGCGTGTGCGGCGAGTTCGCGTCCGCCGCATGAGGAACTCCGCAGGGCCTGCAGCCCCCTGCCGAAATATGACGTCATACCAAACGACATACTTCGGACGCATTTCAACGCATGAAAACGCGCTTAGACGCATTATTGCACGACACGCTGAAACCGCTCGAAACCGTTGGAATTGCAATGAAAAAGGCCGCTTGGTGCTGCCCAAGCGGCCTTTGCCTTGTGGAGACGGCGGGAATTGAACCCGCGTCCGATGACCGTACCCTCAGTCTTCTACGTGCGTAGTCTGCTGGCCGAATGGCTATCTGTCTGCCTCCGCCGATGTCGCAGACTACTGGCGGCAGGCATATTCACAGTAAAAGTCCCCAACGAATCCTGTGACGCAATGCGTTGGGCGAGTCTCCTAATGACGCTCAGCATCTCCCCGGAAACAAAGGAGAGTGAACGGAGCGGCTGCTCACTGGTTAATCCTGGCGCTAGGCTCAGGCAGCGAGAGCGAACTCAGTGCGGTTAGATTTAGCACTTATTCTTTGCGGGAGGACATTAACGAGTGGACCCCCGCGTTCTCGGCACGCTTCCCTGCGGCGAACAGATCACCGTCGAAACCGATCGTCCCCAATCTTGAATTATCAAGCATCCCGACGTAAAAAGCCGGACATCTCAGCATAGCGCATGATGTCCGGCTCTGTCAATGATCGCCGTGAGAGTAATCGTTTGGCGGTCGCGCCGATTCCCGGAGCGCGTCCTACTCCTTGTGGGAGGACTCCCATTCGGCCACATAGTCAGGCATGGTCTGCGGGTAATCCGGCCATGCTCCGGCTTGGGTGCACACGTATGCGGCGGTGTTCACGGCCGCACGGTGCGCTTCCGCGAGCGACCGGCCGAGCAGGATGTTGATGGTGAACGCTCCGGAGAAGGAGTCGCCGGCGCCGATGGTGTCGACGACCTCTACGCGTGGCGTCGGCAGGGTGGAGATCTCGCCGTTCCGGGCGAGAATGGTGCTGAAGTCCGCGCCGGCGGTGAGGATCACGTAGTCGAGGTCAAAGTTGTCCATGAACCACCGGCAGGCTTCCTCGTCGGTGCCGGTGATGCCGAACATCGGGCGCAGCAGCACGAGTTCGTCATCGTTGAGCTTGAACACGGTGGCGTCGGCGAGCTGCTCCTCGATGAGTTCCTTGGAATAGTGGTCGCCACGGATGTTGATGTCGTAGTAGCGCAGGGTTTCGGGGCGGGACTGCCTGAGCAGCTTCATGATGGTGTCGTGGGATTCGGGCATGCGGCAGGCGAGGGATCCGTAGCAGATGGCGTCGGCCTTGCGCACCAGATCGATGAGGTCCTGGGTGAGGGCGATGTGGTCCCATGCCACGTCCTTGACGATGGTCCATTCGGGGATGCCGTTCTCGAGCTTCACGTCGGCGCGACCGGTGGGGTAGGCGTTGCGCTGCAGGATGGACTTGATGCCGGTCTTCTCCACGGCGGCCTTGAGCTCGTCGCCGAGCTCGTCCTCGCCGATGGCGCTGATCGAATATCCGTCGGCACCGTTCTTGGTGGCATGGTAGATGAAATTGACGGGAGCGCCGCCGGCTCGTTTGCCTTCGGGGATCATATCCCACAGGATTTCGCCGAGGCTCAGGACGATGGGCTTGGAATCGGACATGGTTGGTTTCCTTTCTCATGTGTTCCCGTCTTGGCGAGAACGTTGCTGGGTGATTGTCGATAATGGGTGAGATTCGTTGGTGTCGATGAGATGCCGTGCGGCAGGGCTTCGGCTATGTCTTACGGTGATCCGGCTGTTTGGAGTCGGGATCTTAGGAGACCGGGGGCTCCTGTTGTTCGACGAATTCCGTGGGGTGTTCGAGGAACTGTGCCGCGGCGACGGCCGCCGCTCCGGAGAGCGTGGCGTCGGCGGGCAGGTCGGAAAGCAGGATCTCGGTGGATTCGCTCAGCGTGGGGATGACGCGCTGGGCCACCACCTGCTTGACCGTGTCCAGCAACGGCTGGCCGGCTTGGGAAAGAATATCGCCGATCACGATCTGCCTGGGGTTGAAGGCGTTGATGATCATCACGCAGCCGTATCCCACATAGGTGGCGAGGTCGTGCAGCAACTTGTCGTAGGCGTCACCGTTGCCGAGGTGGGAGAACAGTGCGAGACAGGCATCGGCGTGCGTCATGGAGGCCGAGCCGTCGATGAGGCCGGATTCGTCGATGATGCGATGCATCCGGACCGCGGAGCAGTATCGTTCGAGGCATCCTCGGTTGCCGCATTCGCAGGGTTCGCCGTTGACGTCGATGCTGATGTGTCCTATTTCGGTTGCCGCGCCGACCTCGCCGTTGATCAGATTGCCGTGATCCATCAGTCCGAGGCCTACGCCTTCGCCTACCAGATAGTAGGCGAGATTGTTCGAGGATGCGTTCGGGTTGAACAGGCTCTGTGCCAGAGCGCCGGCCCGGGCGTCCTGTTCGATGAAGACCGGCACCCGGAAGGCATGCTCGTACTCGTCGAGGAAATTGACGTTCTGCCATCCGATCATCGAGGTGACCACGGCGATGCGGCCTTCATCCCGCAGATAGGGGCCGGGGACCGCCATGCCGATGGCGACGATGGAGGGGTCGAGTTCCAGGAGATGGTTGACGCGGACGGTGATGTCCTCGAGGGTTCCGGGGATGTCGTCATTGTTTACGGGGGGTAGGGTCTGGACGCTTTCGAGATTGCCGCCGAGGTCGAACACGCCGATCTGGATGATGCTTCGCGCGAATTTCACCCCGATCACCCGGTATTTGGACTCGTTGAGTTTCAGACCGATGGAGCGGCGCTTCTTGATGCCGTCGAGCGTGCCGGTTTCGCTGATGATGCCCATGTCGATGAGCTGTGCGGTGATTTTGGTGATCGCTGCGGGGGTGAGGCTCAGTTCCCGGGCGATGTGGGCGCGGGAGCTGACTCCGTTGAGATGAAGGAGTCGGATGATGCGGGACCGGTTGAGTTCCGCCATGGAGGCGTGGGTGCTGCCGGGTGCGATCATGTGCTGGCCTCCTCAACGACATTGTCAAACTCGTTACCTAACCGTGAATATATTAACAACGTTAATTTATTAATCGCAAATGCGACACTCCGAATATGTCGCCGAATATGTCGCCGTGCGCGCCCCGGCCGGTTCCCATCCGTTGCGGAGGACCGAAGATGATGAGAATGACGGCGATCGATAAGGACTTTATCGATTCGATGTGGAAGAATGAGAGCCGATCGTACAACGTCAACGTCAGGAGGGTGCATTGCCAGGTCAACGAAGCGCGGTGGTGGTTACCCATAGGAAGCTGGCGACGACGGGAACCGAGGTCAAGGAGGTCGTCGAACAGCTGAAGGGCAACGGTTTCGACGTCTCCATCGTGGACAATCTCGAAGCCCCGCCGTTCGCCGTCAGCGAGGTGCAGGAATTCGATCCCGAAACCGAGATCGTGGTCGTGCTGGGAGGGGACGGCACCATTCTGCGCGCGGCGGAGCTGGTGAAGGGCACGGATGTGCCGATCGTGGGCATCAACATGGGGCATGTGGGGTTCCTGGCGGAATTCGAAAGCTTCCAGACCCGTGACGCCATCGCGAAGATCGCGGCGCGCGACTACACCATCGACGAACGAGTGATCGCATGGGTCGATGTGTGGCTTCCCGGGGCCGACGAGCCTCTGCACGAGTGGGCGCTCAACGATGTGACGCTGGAGCGGGCGGACCGCGGCAAGATGGTGGAGCTGTCGATCAGCGTGGACGATGTGGAGATGAGCTCCTTCGGATGCGACGGCGTGATCGTCTCCACCCCGACGGGTTCCACGGCATACGCCTTCTCCGCCGGAGGGCCGATCATCTGGCCTAATGTCGATGCCCTGCAGCTGGTTCCTCTGGCCGCCCACGCGCTGTTCTCCAGACCATTGGTGATCGGCGCGAAGTCGACCTTCACGCTGGGTATCTCCGAGGATTCGGCAAGCGAGGGCTGGATCTGCTGCGACGGGCGCCGTCAGCGTGCCGTGCCGCGAGGAAGCCGCGTGATCGTCCGTCAGTCGCCCAACTCCCTGCGTCTGGCCCGATTGATGGGTGTGCCGTTCACCAGTCGGTTGGTCAGCAAGTTCGACCTTCCGGTGCAGGGATGGCGGGAATCGAATAAGAACCGCGGTTTCGGTGCGACCGGATCCGCCAATGGGAACGTGTGATGCTACAGGAACTGGAGATTCGTGATCTTGGCCCGATCCGTCATGCGTTGATCGCCCCCGCCGCGGGCATGACGGCGATCACCGGTGAAACCGGTGCGGGCAAGTCCATGCTGCTCAACGCGCTGCGTCTGATTTCGGGCGGTGCCGCTCCGTCTCGTCTGGTTGCGGTCGGTGCTCGGGATGCGTGGGCGCAGGGTGTGTTCGAAGTGGGGGAGCACGGTGAGCCTTCCCACATGGCGGCCGAGGCTGGAGTGGACGTGCAGGACGGGGAACTGTACCTGACGCGATCGGTACCGGCGAAGGGACGCTCCAGATCCGTGCTGAACGGACGCAGCGTTCCCCGTGCCGTACTGCAGCGTCTTAGCGATGAGCTCGTGACGATTCACGGGCAGTCCGATCAGCTGCGTATGGCATCGGCTTCTCGCCAGAGGGATTTCCTCGACGCCTACGCGCGCGACGACGAACGATTGGACTCATATCGGCAGGCTTGGCGCAGGCTGAACGAATGCGATGCCAAGCTTCGTGATCTCACCGATCAGGCGGCCGAGGCCCGGCAGCGGTCCGACTATCTGCGCGAGTCCATCGAACGTATCGACAGGATCGCACCGAAGCCGGGGGAGGACGGTGAACTCCACCGGCTACGGGATCGCATCGAGAACGCCGCGCAGATCGCACATGGGGTGTCCGGAGCGTTGGCCGCCATCGATCCGTCGCAGATCGGTTCCGATGACGGTGCCGGTGCCACCGGTCTGATCGAACAGGCCGTGCAGTCGTTGCGAGGCATTCGCGTCGAAGGCGAATACGGCGATCTCGCGGACCGTCTGGAAACGGTGAACGTGGAGCTTTCCGACGTGGTGTATGCGCTGACCGGACTGATCGACGATTCCGCCCAGGGACAGGATCTCGATCAGATCAACGAACGCATCCACGAGCTTGACGAGCTGACCCGCAGATGGGGGCCGACGCTCGATGATGTGCTGGCGTGGCGTGAAAAGGCCGGATACGAGCTTGAGGATCTCGATGCCTCACCTGAGCGGATCGACCGGTTGCGCGAAGATCGTCGTCAGGCGTATCGACAGGCTCTGGAGGCTGCATGGCGGTTGCATGAGGAACGTGCCCGGGCGGCGGGTGACTTGTCGGCCCGGGTGACCGGTGAACTCAAGTCGTTGGCGATGAACGGGGCTGCATTGCAGATTGAGGTGCCGGCCCGGAAGGGGACTCTTGACTCCGGTTGGGAGAACGCCGAGATGCCTGAGGGATTCGGGCCGCTGGACGCCTCCGGCTGCGATGACGTACGGTTCCTGTTCACTCCGTTCCCGGGATCCGAGCGCCTCCCGATGGGCAGGAGCGCATCGGGAGGCGAACTGAGCCGTCTGATGCTCGCTCTGGAGCTTGCCGCTGCGGACAAAGGATTCGCAACGGCGACCGTGGGACGTAACGATGGTCTGCCGTCGACGTTCGTGTTCGACGAAGTGGACGCCGGCGTGGGTGGCAAGGCGGCGGCCGAGCTCGGCAGGCGTCTGGCCATGCTGGCTCGCGATGCGCAGGTGATCGTGGTCACGCATCTGCCGCAGGTGGCGTCGTGGGCGGACTGCCAGTTCGTCGTGGCGAAGGGTGCTGCACGGACGGGTGACGTCGAGGATGATGCGGAGCGTTCAATGAACGACGGACTGCCGGATGTGTGGACCACGGTGAGCGAAGTCCGCGGCGAGGCCCGTGAACGGGAGATCGCACGCATGCTCGCCGGCAGCGAATCAGAAACGTCGCTCAGTCATGCACGGGAGCTTCTGGAGTCCAGCAGACTTCAGGACTGATCGCGAATGCGGACGAAGGATCGGCACCTGGTAGCGGATTCTTTCCCGGTTGTCGTAGTGACGGCATACATTCGGCACTGTAAGTTGCGGGGGAACCTCCGACGGAAAGTCCCGGAGGTTGAGAAAGGCAATACCGCCTGACCCTTAGAACCTGTTGGCTAACACCAGCGTAGGGAGGAACGAAGATGAGTGTTCTCACACCTGTATTGTCCATTGCCGGATCCGACTGCTCGGGCGGCGCGGGAATCCAGGCCGATCTCAAGACCATGAGCGCCAATGGCTGTTTCGCCATGTCGGTGATCACCTCCGTGGTGGCCGAGAACACGGCTCGCGTGATCTCCGTGATGGATGTGGAGCCGAGGATCATCGCCGATCAGATCGACGCGGTCTTCGAGGACATCCGTCCCAAGGCGGTGAAGATCGGCATGCTCGACAATCCCGACATCATGCGCACCGTCGCCGATAAGCTGGTGGAATACCAGGCGGAGAACATCGTGATCGATCCGGTGATGTACGCCAAGAACGGCGCCCCGCTGATGGATCCGAACTGCATCGATTCACTGATCCGAATCGTGATCCCGCATGCCGATGTGCTCACCCCGAACATCCCCGAAGCCGAATGCATCAGCGGGATGAAGATCCATGATCTCGAAGATCAGAAGGCAGCGGCCAAGGCCATTCAGGAGATGGGATGCACCTCGGCTCTGGTGAAAGGCGGTCACGCCACCGGGGATGCCATCGACGTGCTGTACGATGGCGAACGGTTCTACGAGTTCTCGGCCAAGCGCATCGACACGAAGAACACACATGGCACCGGATGCACCTATTCCTCGGCCATCGCCGCGAATCTGGCGCTCGGCCATCCCTTCCACGAGGCCATCGATCGGGCCAAGGCATACGTGACCATGGCCATCGCGCATTCGCTGGAGCTCGGCCACGGCAACGGTCCCACCAACCACTTCTGGGGCCTGTATGCGCATGGTCTGGAAGGCTTCGACGCCAATGCCTGACTCCTGCACGGAACGGGAGCCGATCGCCGGTTCGCGTTCCGCCGCATCGAACGTCGGCAAGGCCGCGATCTTCGATCTTGACGGAACGCTGCTCGATTCGATGCGGGTATGGACCGACGTGGACAACGAGTTCCTGCACAGCCGAGGATTCGACGTGCCTCCGGACTACGCCGAGTCCATCGAGCATCTGTCGTTCGATGACTGCGCCCGGTATACGATTCGCCGATTCCACCTGCCGGACTCCCCCCAGGAACTGATGGACGAGTGGAATCGCATGGCCTTCGATGCCTATGCCACCACCGTGCCGCTCAAGCCCCATGCCGGACAGTATCTGCGGTATCTCAAGGCCAGCGGAGCCCGACTGGCCGTGGCCACCAGCCTGCCGCCGAACTTCCGGGAGCCGGTGCTGCGACGGCTGGGCGTATTCGATCTGTTCGATGCGCTGTGCAGTGTCGACGACGTCGGTCACGTCTCCAAGGACAGGCCCGACGTGTATCTCCACGCCGCCGAATGCGTCGGCATACCCGCCCATGACTGCACGGTGTTCGAGGACATCCTCGTCGGAATCCAGGCCGTGAAATCAGTCGGTATGACAGCATGGGCGATGTACGATGCCTCGTCCCGCGATCACTGGCCGCGGATCCGCGAGATCGCCGACGGCACGTTGCACGATTTCTCGGATGCACCCCGAACGTTATGACCGCTACAGACCCGCTGGGCATTGCCCCGGCTGAAAGGAACGCCATCATGCCCCTCACCCGTTTCCTGCCCGACCATCCCTTCGCCGAACGGCTGTATCGCGCCGCCGAACCCGTATGGGAGGAAGGCCTCGGTCAGCCGTTCCTCAGGGAGCTTGCCGACGGCACGCTCAGCCGCGAACGCTTCGTGTTCTACATGCTGCAGGACTACCTGTACCTCAACGATTACGTGAACGTGCACGCCATCGCCTTCGCCAAATGCGATGACCCGAAGATCCGTCAGGATCTGGCGCAGGCCATCGCCGGTGCGTCCAACGAAACCGATCAGGTGCATGATTTCTTCCGCGACAGGTTCGGCATCACCGACGAGCAGATGGCATCGGCACGCCAGTCGGCGTTCGCCCGCTCATACACGTCGAACATGATCGCCATCGCCTACACCAAACCGCTGATCGACATTCTGGTGGCTCTGCTGCCGTGCGCATGGGTGTACGCCGACTACGGAACCCGCATCGCCGCATCGATCGGCGAGTCGATCGAAACGAACCCGTACAGGGCGTGGATCGACATGTACGGAACCGACGATTTCTGGGAGTCCGCGGTCTGGCTGATCGACGACATCGAGCGTCTCGCAGCCGGCGAGCCCGAGGAGCACCTTCAGCAGCTTACGGAGCAGTTCGTGGTCGGCGTCGAACATGAATACATGTTCTGGGCCAGTGCCTATGAGATGCAGCGCCGCTGGCGGCCGGAGTGGCACTGATCAGCAGCCGAGTCCATGCCGCTATGATGGCGGATGACGACGTGAGATTCCCGTAAACGGGAGGAAAGGCGGGATCCTTGAGAATCGCTGCATTCGAGGTGCGGGACGACGAACGGCAATCATTCGACGATGAGGCGAGAAGGCTCGGAGTCGAGGTCGCGCTGCATGAGGAGAAGCTGGAGCCCGGCAATGCGACGATGGCCGAAGGCTTCGACGGTGTGAGTACGCTCGGCTTGAGCCGGCTGGATTCAAGCCTGCTGGAGACGTTGGCAAGACAGGGCGTGAAGGTGGTGGCCACCCGAACCGTGGGATACAACCACATCGATCTCGACGCGGCGAAAAGACTCGGCATCGCCGTGCTCAACGCCGACTATGCGCCGAACGGCGTGGCCGAATATGCGGTGATGTTCATGCTCATGGTGCTGCGCAACTACAAGCCGTCGCTGTGGCGTGGGCAGGTCTACGACTTCTCCCTGAAGGGGCTGAGGGGGCGGGAGCTCCGTAACCTCACCGTCGGCGTGATGGGCACAGGCCGTATCGGCGCCACGGTGATTCGATGCCTCACCGGCTTCGGCTGCCGAATCCTCGCCTATGATCCTCATCCGAACGATGCGGTGGCGAACCACGCCGAATACGTCGATCTGGAGACGCTGTACCGTTCCAGCGACATCATCACCCTGCATATGCCGTTGCTGCCATCCACGGAACACATCATCAACCGCGATACCATCGCCCGCATGAAGGACGGCGTGGTGCTCATCAACTGCGCTCGCGGAGGTCTGATGGATCTGGAGGCGCTGATCGACAACATCGAATCAGAGAAGATCGGCGGTCTCGGCCTCGACACGGTGGAGACCGAGGAGGATCTGATCCATCGCGATCGTAGAACCGACATCCTCACCAACCGCGGTGTGGCATATCTTCGGCAGTTCCCCAACGTGGTGATGACCCAGCATATGGCGTTCTACACCGATGCCGCCGTGCACAGCATGGTCAACTGCTCGGTCGAAGGCATTCGTTCCGTCCTTGATACGGGAACGTTCCGCACGCGCATCGCCTGAGCCGAAACAGGGCGAAACGGGAAACGGGCCGAAACGGTAATCCGAGCCGCGCAAAAGCGGCAAAAGCGAAGAGCCCACCTTCCATGAGGGGAGGTGGGCTCTTCGCCTATCGGATGCGATGGGGATGGCCGAACGCTGCCGGCGGTACGCTACTTCTCCGCCGCGGCGCGGACGTAATCCTCCATGCCGTCGATCTCCACCACGTCGCTGAAGCGCACCTCGGCGGTCTCCAGCCCCCGCAGAGCGGACGGGGCCTTCGTGCCGGTGGCTTCGGCAAGCACGTCCATGCACTCGAAATCGGTGCCGGTGGCGTCGAGCCCGAGCGATTCGTTCACCACGCGGGGGAACTTGTAGGGGCTGGCGGTGCTCAGCAGCACGCGCGGAGTCAGCGGGTCGCGCGGCATCTGCTGCATCACGAAGTAGCCGCAGGCGGTATGCGGGTCGATCACATACCGGTTCCTCTCCCAGCAGTCGCGGATCGATTCGCGGACCTGATCCTCGTCGGCCCAGCCGCAGCCGAACAGCGAACGGATGCGCTTGAGCATCGGTTCGGGAACCTCGAACGCACCCCATTCGTTCAGATCGTTCATCAGCATGGAGATCAGGCGGGTGTCCTTCTCCGAGAAGTAGTAGAGCATGCGCTCCAGATTCGAGGAGACGAGAATGTCCATCGAGGGGGAGATGGTCTGGAAAAACGGACGCTGACGGTTGTAGGTGCCGGAGGTGAGGAAGTCGAACAGCACGTTGTTCCTGTCGCTCGCCACCACCAGATGCTTCACCGGCAGTCCAAGCAGCTTGGCGTAGTAGCCGGCGAGAATATCGCCGAAGTTACCGGTCGGCACGGTGAACTCCACCTCGTCGCCCACATTGATCACCTGATCGGCGAGCAGCTGCGCGTAGGCGGCGAAATAGTAGACCACCTGCGGCACCAGACGGCCCACGTTGATCGAATTGGCGGACGACAGCACGGTATGGGAATCAGCGGAGAGCTCCTCGGCCAGCTCCCGATCACCGAAGATGCGCTTGACGGCCGACTGGGCGTCATCGAAATTGCCCTTTACCGCACACACATTCACATTGGAGCCGGCCTGCGTGGTCATCTGCAATTGCTGCACCTGACTGACCTTGCCTTCCGGATAGAACACGGTGATCGCGGTGCCCGGGGCGTCCGCAAAGCCGGCGAGCGCGGCCTTGCCGGTGTCTCCCGAAGTGGCGGTGAGGATCATGATCCTTTCAGCCGCGTCGCCGTCGGCAGACGTGGTGCGGGCCATGAAACGGGGGAGGATCTGCAGCGCCACGTCCTTGAATGCGCTGGTCGGTCCGTTGAACAGCTCCAGCACGTAATCGTCGCCTAGCGGCTTGAGCGGCGTGATCGACTGGTTCGACCACTGATCGCCGTAGGCCTCGCGAATGCAGTCGGCAAGTTCCTCGTCGGTGAAGTCGGGCAGCAGCTTCGACAGCACCATCTGTGCGATCTGCTGGTACGATTTGCCGGCGAGCGAGGCGATGTCCACATGCTCCTCGCCAAGGGAGTCGGAGACGAACAGGCCTCCGTCTTCGGCGATGCCCTTGCGGATCGCCTGCTTGGCGGTCAGGGAGTCGGTGGTGCTGCGAGTGCTATGGAAGGTGCTCACGAATTCATCCTTCGGATCGGCGGAACAATATCAGGCAAAACCACAGTCTAGCCGTAAGCGTGGGCATCGGCGTGGGGCGTCCACGCCTGCGGATGGGCTTCCTGCGCGGGTTTCGATCATGCGACTGGGCAAGGAGACGAACAGCGTCTACACTGGGCGGGTATGCCCCGGACGTCGGATGCCCGGCAACGCCCCGCACATCCGGCTGCGTCCGAAGACGGGCGGCAGTACCTAACATCAAAGGAGACGATCATGGCTTCGCAGCTTGCACAGACACCCGACGACGCGTTCAACGCGCCGATCTCACAGACCGATCCGGAAATCGCCGAACTGCTCGACGCCGAACTGCATCGTCAGCAGGACGGTCTGGAGATGATCGCCTCCGAGAATTTCGTGCCCCGCTCCGTTCTGCAGTGCCAGGGATCGGTGCTCACCAACAAGTACGCCGAGGGATATCCGGGTCGTCGCTACTACGGCGGATGCGAGCAGGTGGACAGGATCGAAACCATCGCCCGCGAACGAGCCAAGGCCCTGTTCGGTGCGGAGTACGCCAACGTGCAGCCCCATTCCGGCGCGCAGGCCAATGCGGCCGTGTATCAGGCGCTGGTCAAGCCCGGGGACACCGTGCTTGGTCTGGCGCTTGACCACGGCGGGCATCTGACCCACGGTATGAAGATCAATTTCTCGGGTCGCTTCTACCACGCCGAAGCCTACGGTGTGAATCCCGAGACCTTCCGCATCGATCCGGAGATCATTCGCCAGCGTGCGTTGGAGACCCATCCGGCCATGATCATCGGAGGCTGGAGCGCCTACCCGCGCATCGAGGACTTCAAGGCCATGAAGGAGATCGCCGACGAGGTCGGTGCGAAGTTCTGGGTGGATATGGCCCATTTCGCCGGTCTGGTGGCCGCCGGTCTGCATCCCAGCCCGGTTCCGTACGCCGACGTGGTGAGCTCCACCGCCCATAAGACCTTCGGCGGGCCGCGTTCCGGCTTTATTCTGGCCCGTCAGGAATACGCCAAGAAGCTCAATTCCGCCGTGTTCCCCGGGCAGCAGGGTGGCCCGCTCATGCATGTGGTGGCTGGAAAGGCCGTGAGCTTCAAGGTGGCGGGGACGCCGGAGTTCAAGGACCGTATGCAGCGTACCCTCGACGGCGCGAAGATCCTCGCCGAGCGTCTGCTGGCCGATGACGTGAAGGCCAACGGCATCTCCGTGCTCACCGGCGGCACCGACGTGCATCTGGTGATGGTGGATCTGCGCAACTCCGAGATGGATGGCAAGCAGGGCGAGGATCTGCTCGCCCGCTGCGGCATTACCATCAACCGCAACACCGTGCCGTTCGACCCGCGTCCCGCGTCCGTGGCCTCCGGTCTGAGGATCGGCACCAGCGCGCTGGCCACCCGCGGCTTTGGGCCCAAGGAGTACGAGGAGGTCGCCGACATCATCGGCACCGCGCTCGCGGCCGGCACGGGGGCCGATGTGGATGGTCTGCGCGCCCGGGTCGACAAGCTCGTCGAGGACTTCCCGCTGTACCCCGGCCTCGATCAGATCCACTGATTTGTTCGCCGGCCGTTCGGGTCGTCGTCCGGCCGCCGCAGGAAGCGCAGGCTCCGTCGGCGGCCGATATGAGCAGGATCACGTTTCCATTCGTGTCGAAGTCCGACGAATGGCGGTCAATCCCGGTTCCCTGAGCTAATCTGAACATTATGACTGATGAATTGAGCGAAAAGACGTTCGCCGCGGTATGCGCCATGGCCGATGATGCGGCATGCGCGCAGCGGACGCTGGCGCGTTCCAGTACGGATCTCAAGAACGGTCTGCTGCTCGACGTGGCCGATGCGCTTGAAGACCATGCCGCGGACATCGAGGCCGCGAATGCGCTGGATATGAGCGATGCGGCCGATTCGGCAATGAGCGTGGGGCTGCTTGACCGTCTTCGGTTCGATGCGGATCGCATCGCGTCCACCGCCGAAGGGGTCCGTCATGTGGCTTCGCTGCCCGATCCGGTGGGCACGATGGTCCGTGGTTGCAACCTACCCAACGGCATGCGTCTCAATCAGGTGCGAGTGCCGATCGGCGTGGTGGGCATGATCTACGAGGCCCGCCCCAACGTGACCGTGGACGTGGCGGCATTGTGCCTCAAGTCCGGCAACGCCGTGCTGCTGCGCGGAGGCCATGCGGCACGACGCACCAACGAGGCCACGCTTGGCGTGATCGCCCGGACGCTGGCCGATCACGGATTCGACTCCTCGCTGGTCGCCAGCGTCGATGCCTTCGGTCGGGAAGGCGCCACCGCACTGATGCAGGCGCGGGGACACGTCGATCTGCTGGTTCCCCGAGGAGGTGCGGGGCTCATCCGCGCCGTGGTGGAGAACGCCAAGGTGCCGGTCATCGAAACCGGTGCCGGCAACTGCCATATCTACGTGGACGCCCGTGGCGATCTGACCAAGGCCCTGCCCATCGTGATCAATGCGAAGACGCAGCGTGTGGGCGTGTGCAACGCGGCGGAGAAACTGCTCGTGCACCGGGACGTCGCCGAGGAGTTCCTGCCGGTGGTCGCCAATGAGCTGAGTCGTCATGGGGTGACCATCCACGCCGACGAAGCATCCCTCGCCATCATCACCGCGGTCGGCATCGACGATCTGCGGATCGTGCCCGCCGAAGCGGCCGACTGGGACACCGAATATCTCGACTACGAGATCGGCATTCGCGTGGTGGACGACCTCGATTCGGCCATCGACCACATCAACGCCCATTCCACGGGACACACCGAGGCCATCGTCTCGGAGGACTATTCGGCGATCGAGGAGTTCACCCAGCGAATCGATTCGGCCGTGGTGATGGTCAACGCCTCCACACGATTCACGGACGGGGGCATGTTCGGCCTTGGGGCTGAACTGGGCATCTCCACGCAGAAGATGCACGCCCGCGGCCCGATGGGACTGGAGGAGCTCACCACCACCAAATGGATCGGGTACGGCACCGGTCAGATACGTCCGTAGAAGGAACACAGGAGAACGATCGTGAACGAGGAGAACATGGCCGATACGACGAACGGCGACGAGCCGAATCCGTGGCTGCGCATCACGGCTGAACGTCTGAGTCTGGTCCGCTACGTCTTTCTGGTGCAGATCGAGGACGGCATCCCCACGGCGGCGCAGCGTTCCGCATTGGAATACGCCGACGCCGTGCTGATCGGATGGCCCGACGCCGCGGCCCCGGACGTGGCGATCCTCGATGAGCGCCAGCAGCGCGACGCCGAGACCCACGTCAGGGTGATGGAGGAGTACATCGACAAGTTCCGCGAATGCGAGAAGCAGGCGGACATCGACGGGATGACCGATATCCTGATCCGCATCTCCGAACGGGTCGCCGAGATCCGAAAGCTGTTCCAGCCGGACTTCCCCCTGCCCACCTTCGCCGAGATCCGACGCGTCGTGCAGGAGGAATGGGACGAGGACATGGGCAAGATCGACCCGCACGCCTCCGGGACCGCCAGCGAGATGGAGCACGAGACCCTGACCGAGGATCTGGAGCATGGGCAGCGGACGGCGGAGGCCGGGGCATGAGCGATTCCACCCCATTGGCGCAGCCGCAGGCCCGCACGATGTCGGAGCTCGATGCCGCCGGAACGCCGTTCCGTCGTCCGTCCGCACGGGGCAACCATCATTCGGTGCCGCGCATCGGCATCATGGGCGGCACCTTCGACCCGATCCACAATGGGCATCTCGTGGCCGCATCCGAGGTCTCCTGGGTCTACGACCTCGACGAGGTGATCTTCGTGCCCACGGGAAGGCCGGTGTTCAAGCTCGACAAATCCGTGACCAATGCCGAGGACCGATACCTGATGACCGTGATCGCCACGGCATCCAACCCGAAGTTCACGGTGTCGCGCGTCGATATCGACCGTCCCGGAGTCACCTATACCATCGATACGCTGCGCGACATTCGTGCCGCAAGACCGGACGCCGAACTGTTCTTCATCACCGGGGCCGACGCGGTGGCCGAGATCATGCGGTGGAAGGATGCCGAGGAGATGCTGCGACTGACTCGATTCGTGGCGGTTTCGCGTCCCGGATACTCCTCTGATCTCAGGAAATTGGACGTGCCGACCCGCTGCGTGGACATGCTGGAGATCCCCGCCCTGGCCATCTCCTCCACCGATGTGCGTCGTCGAAGCGAACAGGGCGAGCCCGTGTGGTATCTCGTGCCGGACGGCGTGGTGCAGTACATCTCGAAACACGGGCTGTACCGATGAGGTCCTTCTGTCGTAATCGGTGGGTAGACTGACGGATTGTCAACAAACCAACATACACGTTTGGAGATACGGTGAGCGCAATCCTCGAAGGAAAGCCCGATAAGAACCTCATACTGGTGACCGGAAGAGCCCATCCGAAGCTGGCGGCGGACGTGGCCGATCAGCTGGGGATCGACGTTCTGGAGACCACCGCCTACGATTTCGCGAACGGAGAGATGTACGTCCGCTACACCGAATCGGTTCGAGGAGCCGACGTGTTCGTGCTGCAAAGCCACACGACGCCGATCAACAAGTGGATCATGGAACAGCTCATCATGATCGATGCGGCCAAGCGTGCATCGGCCCGTTCCATCACCGCGGTATGCCCGATGCTCGGCTATTCGAGGCAGGACAAGAAGCACCGCGGGCGCGAGCCCATCTCCTGCCGTCTGATCTTCGACCTGCTGGCCACCGCCGGCGCCGATCGCGTGATGAGCGTCGATCTGCATGCCGCCCAGTCCCAGGGATTCTTCGACGGTCCGGTCGATCATCTCATCGCCATGCCGGTGCTGGTCGACTACGTGCGTGACCGTCTCGACCTCGACAATGTGATCGTGGTCTCCCCGGATGCCGGCCGCATTCGCGTGGCCGAACAGTGGGCCCAGCGTCTTGGCGGCGGCCCTCTGGCCTTCGTCCACAAGACCCGTGACATCACCCGTCCCAATCAGGCCGTGGCGAACCGTGTCGTCGGCGACGTCCGGGGCAAGGATTGCGTGCTGGTCGACGATCTCATCGACACCGCCGGCACCATCGCCGGTGCATGTCAGGTGCTTAAGGATGCCGGTGCGAAGTCGATCACCGTCGCCGCCACGCACGGCGTGCTGTCCGATCCGGCCGTCGAACGCCTGAAGAACTGCGGTGCCCGTGAGATCGTGCTCACCGATACCGTGCCGATTCCCCAGGAGAAGCGTTGGGACGGTCTGACCGTGCTCTCCATCGCGCCGCTGCTGGCCAGCGCCATCCGCGAGGTGTTCAACGACGGTTCCGTGGCCGAACTGTTCGACACGTATCCGACTCACCACGGACAGGGATTCCTCTTCGCGTGACTGGATTTCGGGCGGACGCGAAGCGCCGGTGATCAGGAATCTGCCGGGTCGCGCGTGACATATTCGCGGGTTCATGGCATAATAATCACTCGGCGGTTTCCGCCCGTTCCCCCATGGTGTAATGGCAGCACACGGGTCTTTGGAACCCTTTGTCTTGGTTCGAGTCCAGGTGGGGGAGCTTGAAGGGTGCCGGTCGCGCTCGGATGACGTGTCATCCGGTTGCGTGGCCGGCTTTTTTCGTTACGTCCGACTTTTCGTCGGGAAAGATGTTTAGGAAAGGATTTGATCACCATGGCATTTAGCGCGGCAATCGTTCTCGCGGCCGGCGAGGGCACCCGTATGAAGTCCGCAGACCCGAAGGTGCTGCACACGCTGGCGGGCAGGACGTTTCTCAACAGGGTGATCGACGCCATTCGTGCGCTCGATCCCGAAGTGCTCGCCGTGGTGGTTCGCTATCAGGCCGAGCGGGTGGCGGCCGCCGCGAAGTCCTACGACGATGACGTGACCATCGTCAGGCAGGACGATATCCCCGGTACCGGCAGGGCCGTGCAGTGCGCGATGGATCAGCTTGCCGCGGATGGGGAGCTCGGCGGTTCCGTGCTCATCGCGGCGTCGGACATGCCGCTGCTCGACACCGAGACGCTGCGCGGGCTGATGCGGTTCCATGCGGAATCCGGCAATTCCGCCACCGTGCTCACCACGCTGCTTGACGACCCCACCGGCTACGGCCGCATCATCCGTGACTCCGGTGGCCAGGTGCTGCGGATCGTGGAGCAGAAGGATGCCAACCCGCTGGAGCTCGCCGTCCGCGAGGTGAACACCTCGGTGTACATGTTCGACGCCAAGGTGCTTGCGCGGGCCATCGCCGATCTTGACGACGACAATGCCCAGGGGGAGTTCTACCTCACCGACGCGCTGGAGAAGGCCAAGGAATTCGGCGGGGTGGGGGCGTACGCCGCTCCCGATGCACTCGCCGTGGAGGGGGTGAACGACCGTGTGCAGCTCGCTCGACTCGCCAAGGCTCACAACGTGCGTGTGTGCGAGCGTTGGATGCGCGACGGGGTGACGATTCTCGATCCCGAAACCACATGGATCGAGGATGATGTGAAGCTCGACCGTGATGTGACGGTCCTGCCGGGCAGCTTCCTGCAGGGCAGGACGGTGGTGGCTTCCGGCGCGGTGGTGGGCCCGTACACCACGCTGATCGACGCCGTGATCGACGCCGACGCGCATGTCGAGCGCTCCCGCGTGCAGGGCACCCATATCGGCCGCGCCGCCAACATCGGTCCGTGGACGTACCTGCGTCCCGGCAACGAACTGGGGGAGGAGACCAAGGCGGGCGCCTTCGTGGAGATGAAGAAGGCCCACATCGACAACGGCACCAAGGTGCCGCATCTGAGCTACGTGGGCGACGCGCACATCGGCTCGCACACCAACATCGGCGGTGGCACCATCACCGCCAACTATGACGGTGTGAACAAGCATCATACCGAGATCGGATCGAACGTGCATGTGGGTGCGGGCAACATGTTCGTGGCTCCGGTGACGGTGGGGGATGGCGCGACCACGGGTGCGGGTTCGGTGATTCGCCATGAGGTCGCCCCCGACACGGCGGTGTACTCCGAGAACACTCAGCATGTGATCGAGGGTTGGCAGCCGCCGACCAAGGACCAGGACTGAGCGTCCGGATAATTGGAAAGTCATCAGGGAAAGGTGTGTTCGTGACAGCAGCGCAGGATTCGATCGATGCCGTACGCATAGCAGCGCAGGCGGCCGATTCCATCAAGGCCAGGGACATCGTGGCCTTCGATGTTTCGGAGCCGCTCGGCATCACCGATGCGTTCGTGATCGCATCGGGATCGTCGGACCGTCATGTGGTGTCCATCGCCGATGAGATCGAACGACGGCTATCCGAACAGCGGGGGATCAAACCGCTGGAGAACGAGGGTCGCGATCAGGGTCAATGGGTTCTGCTCGACTACGGCGATTTCGTGGTGCATGTGATGTATCAGGAGACGCGTGAGTACTACGATCTGGAACGCCTGTGGAAGGACTGCCCGATGATATCCCTCGGTTTGGCCCACCCCGAATCCTCCGAGCAGGTTTCCGTGCATGATCCGGCCGGAGCGGGATCGGAAGAGCCGGAAGACTCGGAAGACTCGGAAGACGAGGAACGGTCATGACCGGCGAGGGGAGGCATGTCGGCTCGATCACGTTGGTCCGGCATGGACGCACGGCATTCAACGCGGAGGGCAGGCTTCAGGGGCAGTCGGACATCGCCTTGGACGAAACCGGACTGTGGCAGGTGGAGCAGGCAGCCGAGGCCTTGCGTCGGCTGTATGTCGAAGGTGTCGGGGAGAAGCGTCGACAGGTGGTGGTGAGCTCCGATCTGAAACGCGCGCTCCAGACCGCGCATGCGTTCGCGGATCCGCTGCATGTGCCGGTGCAGACCGATGATCGGGTGCGCGAGCGCAATTTCGGCGAATGGGAAGGCATGACCCTGCAGGACATCCGGGAGCGGTGGCCTGAGGACTATGCGGACTGGGCCGAATTCCGCGGCGGTGAGATGCACCACGGCGCGGAGGCGAAGAGCGACGTCGGTGCGCGTGGCGTGGCCGCTCTGGAGGAGTGGAGCGGCCGGTACGACGGTGATACCGATCTGTTCGTGTTCTCCCACGGCGCCTGGATTTCCCAGACCCTCCAGACCCTGATCGGCCTGAGCGAGGTACATCCGGATTTCGCCGGTCTGCTTTCGATGCGCAATGCGCACTGGGCCCGTCTGCGTCCTTTGGACCGTGCGGGCGGTAATGTTCGTTGGCGTCTGGAGACCTTCAACACGGGTCCCGCCATCGCCCAGACCTCGGGATGGGAGGATCCGCGTCTTCCCTGAGGGTTGTGTCGCCTCGGGCGTATGGGGGGGTGCGTCCACCGTTCCCGTGAATCGAACGTTTTGTATGAAGCGTGTGATGGTTTGACCGAACTTGACGGGAATTCACGTAACGGTCAGAAAACACTCATATCCTGATCGGCGGAACGGTACGCAAACCATTCGTTTAAGGGAACAATGTTCAGGAAGTACTTTAAGAACATATCCGTGGTGCCTGTTACCGCAGGTGCCCTTGCGGCGGTTACGTCACTGCTGATGTCGGCGAAGATCGGCATCGCCGGTTCGCTCATCGGCACGGCCGTGGGCTCGGTGGTCGCCTCCGTCTCGTCGCAGATCTATCAGAACGTGATGAAGGAGACCGGAAAGAAGATCCAGGAGAAGGTGGAGATGGTGACCGGTTCGGATTCGAAGTCCGACGAGGAGGGGCAGCCCAGAACGCCGCGCGTGGCCGGATCGTCCGGAGCGGCGGCGTTGGAGGCGGAGCCCACCATCGCCATGTCAGCCGTGGAGGACCCCTCCGCCGTCACGGATGGGCGAACCACGACGATGCCGGCACTGAACGGCGCTGCGGGCATGTCCGGGTCCGTGGATTCGACCGCACGATCCGGAGAGACGACGGTCATGCCGGCCGTTGCCGGTGCGACCGGCAAAACCGGCGACGAGACCCGTGTCCTGGGTGTCCCGGGGGAGACTGCGGTGGATGGCACCCGCGTGATGCCCGCTCTCGCGGGAGCTCGGACGACCGGAGCCGCGGCATCCCCGTCGAGACGCCTCGGCCATGTCGCCGGGCACGTCAGCACGCTGCACGTCGGCGGATCGAAGGCGCCGATCAATCGCAAGGCGCTGATCGTGGCCATCGTCAGCGCGCTGATCGCTGTCGGAGCCACGGCCGGGGTGGTGCTGGCACTGACCAACGGCGAAGGCACCGACGACGTGGTGAAGAACATCGTCACGCCGACGCACAGCAGAACCGTGAGCACACCCACGCCATCGCAGACATCCGCCACACCGACCCAGCAGCCGTCGCAGACGGCCACACCGACGCAGGATCCGACCCAGACCGCAGGCTCCTCGACGAACGACGGCACCGGTAGCGACACTTCGAACGGCGGAACCACCGGAACCGATACGTCGAACGGCGGCACGTCGGAGAACGGCAGCGGTTCGACGTCGAATAGCGGAACCAGCGGTTCCGATTCGGCCGGCAATTCGGGTTCTGGCGACTCCGATTCTGGCAATGCCAATTCCGGCACGACCGGCAACTCCGGTTCGGATGGATCGAATTCCAGCTCGAATTCCTCCACCGGCAACTCCGGTTCAAGCGGTACGTCCTCCGGTACATCCGGTACCAGTGGCAGCACCAACTCCGGTACGTCGGGAACCGACAGCAACTCAAGCGACGTGGAATCAAGCGTCATCGAATGATCGTCGGCGCTGAGGCTATGTATTGTGGCGATGCGGTTTGCCTGACGATCGGTTCGTCGGATAAACCGCATCATCACGGGCGACTCGCCGGAATTGCGCAGATCGTCTTCACGTTGTAATCTATCTCAGGTCCGAACGGGCCGGTCAGTGAGACTGATCCGTGGTTTTCGGGGCTATGGCGCAGCTGGTAGCGCATCTCCATGGCATGGAGGGGGTCGGGGGTTCGAATCCCCCTAGCTCCACGAGCAGGGTTCCGGGTATATACCCGGAACCCTTTTTCATTTTCATCGTTCCGTCTATTAATCGTTGGCCGAACCAATCATGAAGTCCTATCCTTGGTCGATCCGTTCATCTATGCCATGAAAACGGTCTCCTGATGATCGGATTCGCCAATCAAGGGTAATCAGGGCCAAATTCCGATGGAGCAGGACGCAAAAATCATGATCTGCACGCTACTCCATCGAAAACCAGCGACGATGTCTTCGCGATCCTTGTAATCATGCGGTTTTGGGGTTTCGCCGATCCTGGTCTTGATGGACTGGCGCGCATTTCGCGTGGAATGCACGCTAATCCACGGAGCGCTCTGTCCTATGAAGCGGTCCTGAATACGACGCCGTACGCGTTTTTCAGCGTGGTACCGGTATCGCGGCTGCCCAGATGAAAACGACTGCCAATGACAATGGCGGCCTTTCGGTCTTCGGCGCAGGAAAGAGGAGAGTCCGTAGTCCATATGATGCCGAACGAGGCAAGGTGGTCAATCCCGGCTTTTCGTTCTGCTGGTCCAGTCATCGTAGGGCTCGAACCTGGCCCTGTGCTTGTAGGGGTTGAAGATCTGCTCGGGCATGGGCCCGTAGACGAGCACGATTTCGGGTTCGAGGGTCTTCATCATGGCGTCGAGACCGGCCGCGAACTCGTGCTTGTCGTCCGCGGTCCTGATGCACCCGTAGGTGCCGATGGCGACGATGCCGTGTTTCTCCACGCCGAGGAACGCGAGTCGTTCCGGCAGCGCCTCGGTGGTGTAGGTCAGGCTGTTGCCCCAGCGAATCTGCGGAATCACGTATGCGCCGCGGGATTGGTAATAGTACCCGATGGCACGGCTTCTGTAGACGTTCGCAATCTGCACGGCGAGCGGCGCGTCCCGGTAGAGCGAACAATCCGGGCTGATGAGCGGACGCCGTCGGAATTCGTCGGCGAACCGTTCGGGATCGATGAGCACGTCCGCGAATTCGGTGTCCATCTCGTAGAATCCCACGGCGAGGGTCGGATCATCGTCGCGGGCTCTCTTGCTGAACGGAATGATGTTCGAGGGGATGACGAATTCGGCTGGCCGTTTAATGACGGGGATGCCGAGGACTCCGTCGAAATCGGCGCCCGCGACGAGTTCCGGGTTCATGCCGTCGTCGATGGTCGCCTTGCGTCGGGCCGGACGTTGCGGTTGCTGCTGCGCTGCGGCGTCGTGGTCGCCGACATCTGTCGGCGCGTCGTTCAGGCCGGGGATGTCGAACGGCTGCTGTTGGAGCTCATGGGTCATTGGCGTTCCTTGTGGTCGGGGTTCGTGTGTGGCTGCGGTTCCCGGGATGGGCTCGCCGTATCGGTGCGGGTGTCGCAGTCGTCTTCGTTGGCTTCTCGTTGGCGCCAGCGTTCGACGGCGGCGATCATCTTCGGGTCGGCTTCGGCCGCGTAGTAGGGGTGGTAGTAGATGTTCGCCTCGGGGTATCCGGATGCGGGCAGGATGCTGATGCACAGGTCGTCCAAGGCGCATGCGGCCTTGTATGGTGCGTTTTCGAAACCTACCCGGTAGTAGAGGTAGCCGAGGAATTCGTACGGGTCGGGGATTGTTTTGCTCTGCCAATCGAATCCTTCGAACAAGTCTATTGCCTTGGTGACATCCTCTATGGTTTTGCATTCGGTTTGCACGTAGTGGAAGAATGCTTGTCTGACGGCATCCCACCCGTACTCGTCCACCAGACTATTGGATTGGTCTTCCAGAGTGTCCCATTCTTTGTGTGACATGGAATTTGAATCATGCTCAAACATTTTTTTGATACGGATGTTGAGTTGCATGTCGTTATTCATTTCTTCCTCCAAGTAAAGTTCTTGCTGAAGAGATCGTGGTTCTTATTGTAGATTTTGCGTAAGGAGGCCTTCACCTTGTCCATGGATTTGGAGCTTGGCCGGTAGTGACCGCTCTGGTCGTCGAAGGACACAATCTGTCCATTTTTGAATTTCATGATGCCGGCTGCCTGCACCACGGGGTCCTTGCCGCCGATCAATGTGGGATGCGGTGATCGGCCGTTCGAGTTGTATGGGTTCCGTCGTTTGCCGAAGATGATGCGTCCGTCTATAGTTAGCGCATACATAAAATCACCTCCGGCTTTCTCGCCTTCGAACATGATGGAGTCGCCTTTGATGGCGTGTTCGAGGTCGGTGCGGGTGGGGTTTTTGAAGTAGCCCCTGCCCGGCTTGTAGATGCCGGCTTTCCTGTCGAGTTCCAGCATCGATTTCACGACGTGGTAGGTCGGCTGGTACGGCTGTGACCCGCCGCTGCTGTAGGCGCCCTTGTATCCGCTGCCCATTGGCTTCCTCTCCTTTCTGTCGTTGCATGAGGTCGTACTTTCAGGTTGCCGAAATAGGGAAGCTTGACCGTTAGGAATGCGATAGAATGCGATAGAACGCGATAGGAGGGCGTCGATGGCCTCGGAAACGGATTTCAGTCGATTGATTTCTCGTCTTCGTCCTTTGATGAAGGGCACGCGAGATCTTGGCGAATTCACTATGAACCTCATTGACATGGGGTTGAAGACGGCCGATTCCGATCAGGAGGAACGCTCTGCTGCATCCATACGTAAAAAAGCACATGGAAGAGCTACGCAAACGGAACCAGCCCGTTGTCTAGGATGGTTGCCAGTGAGCTTGCTGGTAGATGGGATTCATATCGTTTTGAAAGTAATTGCCTAAAAACCTATGAAGAGGGGGCATTCAATGATCTGGCTCTTTCCCTCCACCAGGGGAATCCGAAGATCAACAAGGGGAATGTTGTTCGAGAAGTGGGCAATTCGTTGTATGAGATATTCAGAGAGGCCGCCGGCCAAGAGAAAGATGCTTTTTCTGATCCGATAAATCCTGTCGAAAAGGCCGTATCTACGGGAACCCCATATTATGATGCAAAGAAAAATCGGATTTGGCTCGGTGATGATTCCGTTCGAGCTTCCGGTAAGACGCGTGTTCCAAAGGACATTCAGACGGAAGAGCTTATATATGTCAAGGCTCTTACCCGTGCGTATTGCGAAAACAGCAGCATTGATGGCAGGGAGGTTCAGGTTGCTGATATTCCCGACCGCTACCAATCCCATTTCCAAGATCAGCGCAAGGCATTTTTCGCTGCAGAATGGCTGAAGGAGACTTCGTGGAATTGCTTTACTGACGATAGACCATTGTTCGATGAGTTCCTTGATGAAATATACGAAGGAGTCTCCGATACGAATCTGGATGAGTACTCATCGCAGGTTAAGCGGTTACTTGCCACATTGAGCCAGTCGGCCAGAGTGCAGCTTAATTCCATTACGCTCAACCATATCGAAGGGTTGATTGATATACGGTGTCGGAAAGGCGCGTGTCATGAATTGGTGAACGATAGCAGACTCAGTTGGGAGGAGTGACCGTGGTTGATTCCATCCTCGATACACCGGAAGAGACTGGATTACGCGTACTGTTGCTTCTGCGAGTACTTGATTCGCCAGCAAGTTGTGATTATTTGGCCGCATTGGATACGCTTGTCGTCAATGCCAGGACATTGAAAGTGGCGTCCGTTGATCTTAACGGGACTCACCGTTTGGCTGCTGGGGAAATCAGTCGTCGAATTGTTCTTGTGAGACAGTCGCTTAAGCCACTGACCCTCAAGGGACTTGTATCCTGTGATGGCTTCGAGTTCAGCCTCTATACGCTTACTCTAGAGGGGATTCGCGTTGCTGATGCAATGACTTCCGTCTTCGCAAAGAAGCTTGTTTCCCTGACTCGTGGGATTCTCAAGCGATTAGGAAAATCCGAGGAAAAGGAATTGATCGCTTATATTGCATCCTGCTCTACTGAAGGAGTCCGATGATGTGCCCTTCATTTTGGATTTCATCGTTAACTGTTTCCGGGCATCCTACCAGAAGGGATTCGACATTAACGTTCAGTCCGGGATTGAATGTAATCTACGGGCCTTCCGATACTGGCAAATCGTGGATTTTGCAATGCATTGATTATATGTTTGGGAAGGCGGCACAGTCTTTCGTACTTACAGCGAACAGCGGATACGATCAAATCAGCATGAATGTTGAAACACCTCGAGGACGCATCACGCTTCGGCGTCCAATCGGTGAGAGACAAAATGACATCGAAGTGACAAGCAATGATCAGCGGATTGTATCTGGTACCTATAAGCGCGATACGAAATCGAATCGGTATCTGCCGATTTCCCATGTGTGGTTGAAACTCATAGGATTTGAAGATCCGGATGCTATGCAGGTGATTCGCAATCAGGATATGCAAGGCGCATCCCTGACTTGGAGAACATTCCTTCCGGCTATTTTTGCTGACGAAACATCTATCGACCGATCCCGATCCATTTTACTTCCTGAGCAGGCGACGGCGGTGACACAGTTTAAATCCGCTCTGGCAATGCTCATAACGGGTAAAGACTTTACGGCTGAAATTCGTGATGAACCCATGAAAACAAAGGAGCGGAAGAACAATGCCATCATTGAATACCTGGAGCGTCAGCCTCAGACAATACGGGACCGCATCAGGCTTATCGATCAGACATTAGGCGATGATGACGAGAATTTAGAAAACCATGTTGATGAATTAGTGGTCGAGAGTGACAGAGTGAAGCAGGCTCTGCGGGAAGCTGCTTCACAGGGTCGGCAGGTTGTTTTGAAACTACAGTCTGTGCAGGAATCAATTGCCGAATCCGAAATGCTCAGACAACGGTATCTGGAGCTTGTTTCCTCCTATCAGGCGCGTCTGGAGCGATTGGACTTTGTGAATGAGGGGAGAAAGCTGACCGCTCAGTATCCCATTCCCATGATTTGCCCTACTTGTGATCAGGCAATTCCTGCGGCTGTGCAATCCGCGGTTGCTCCTACCGGAAGACGAGAACACGCCTTGCTGGAGGCCAAGTTGCGTGATCTTAAGACGACTCTGCACGAGCTGGATGCGGAACGGCAAAAGAAGATTGATGAGGAACAAAGACTCCGAAGATGTTCTGATGACATTACCTCTCGTATAGACACGGAGCTTTCGCCGCGATTTAACAAATTGAAAGATGCGATAGAGAATCATGACGCCGCTGTCTCTATGCGAGTTGAGCGCAAACAGCTCATTGATCGTCTTCGGGATGTGGAAGAGGAGCTGGAAAGGCGTCGAGCATCTGTCTTCGTCCGAGACAAATTCAACATACTTGATTACTATCCAAAGGATTTCTGTAAGGATATGGGAGACTTGCTGTTGAACACCTTGGGAGCCTGTGCATTTCCTAATCTACGAAAGGCGGAGTTCGGAGGTCTATCGTTCGACGCGGTGATCAATGGCAAGATGAAGTCTGAGGAGGGGAAGGGATATCGTTCGTTCATCAACACTGCGGTCATGCTCGCCATGCATGATTATCTTGCGTCGTCGCATTCCCGGCATGCACTTCCGATTCTTATGATTGATACCCCGTTGCTTGGCCTCGATGATCCACAGCCGGATCCGGAACTTAATGTAATGCGTGAGACCGTGCCAAAGGCGCTGTATGAATATCTTGCGGCCAGGAATGATATTGGTCAGACGTTTATTGTGGACAATGATAAGTTCATGCCGGATGTAAGCGAAGTGGCGGAACAATGCCATATCATCCGTTTTACCAAGCGAAAGGATGAAGGACCCGGATTCAATTTGTAAGTGCAACACTCGTCTCTGGGTGGCTTGTCTTTGACATTACCTTGCCGAGCTCGCGGTACCAAACCTCGTTGGGCGTTTCCCAGCCCAGGACCTTCAACGGGGTGTCGTTGATCTCGTCGACGATGGCCTGCAGGTCCGCATCCGACAGGTCGTCGAAGCTGGTCCCCTTGGGCAGGTAGCGCCGGATCCGGCCGTTGCGGTTCTCGTTCGTGCCCCGCTGCCACGAGGAGTACGGGTCCGCATAGTAGGTGAGCATGCCCAGCGCCTCGTCCACGAGCAGGTGGCAGGAGGACTCCGTGCCGTTGTCCCACGTGCGGTCGATGCGCGCGGGCGCGGGGATCCGGCTGTAGATGTCGTATTCGGCGCGCGCGGTCGCCAGCGCGCTCTTGTCGGGGATGAACCGGGCGAACAGCTTGCG
>NZ_NMWU01000079.1 GCF_002860355.1 Bifidobacterium margollesii | reverse complement strand
CCCTTATTGTTCAGGGTGATGGTGTTCGTCGTGGCGCCGGCGACCGGGGTCCTGCCGGTCTGGTCGACGGTCTCCTGCATGTTGAGGACGGCCCCCTTGGCGGGACGGTCGGGCTGGAACCGGCCGTGCGCGTCGTGGCCGAGGTAGCCGATCTTGGTGACCTTGAGCCACCAGCCGGTGGTCTGTTCGGCCTGTTCGCGGCCGGGCCGCCACCCGTCGGATACGGTCGCGTCCATGTCCAGCAGCCGGTCGGACTCGAACGTGAGGGTCTTGGTCCAGCCCCTGGCGTGCCAGTCCCACCCGTAGGTGACCTGCTGGCCGGTCAGGTCGGTCCTGTCGATCCGCCACACGTAGGTCACGTACCCGGTGCCGAGCCTGCCCAGCACGTTCTTCATGGCGGGGTCCTTGGCGGGGTCGTAGGTCTTCGTGGCGACGCCGTCCCTGAAGGACGCGGCGTCGAACACGAGCGGGGTGACCGCGGCGACGTGCTTGCGGTTCGCGGGCAGGGCCGTGCCGTCCGCGCCCTTGTCGGGCGTCCAGTACACGTCGGCCCTCGCCGTGACCTTCAGGCCCGACACGGTCCTGGTGTTGAGGTTGACGGTGATCTCGTCCTTGGGCGGGTTGCCGTCGCTCATGGTGGAGGCCTCGACCTTCGAGGTGACGCTGGGCTTGAATTTGGGCGTGAAGTGGATGTTCTCCGCCCCGTTGAGCTCGCTGGTCTCACGGTCGTAGTCCGTCAGGCACAGCCGGTACTCATCGGTCTTCGAGCCGACGAGCTTCTGTCCGGCCGGGCAGGCCACGTTCATCCCATTGTCCGCCCCGGTCACGCCGGTGACCTGGCTGGTGAACCAGGCGTCGCCGGCCGGCCACGTTTTCAGCCCGAAGTCCGCGGGCGTGAAGCTGAACGTCTCGGTGCCGCTGTCGTTGCCGCCCGCAACGGAGTGGTAGGACGCGTAGTCGAGGGTCTTCGCCTTGCTCTTCCCGCCCGTCAGGTGCATCGTGGTTTTGACCGTGAACCTGAGGTTCCCGTCGAACCGGCCGTCGTTGTTCGTGTCCCAGTCACGGTGGGCGGGCGTGTCGAGGGACTTGACGTCGAGCCTCACCCGGTCGGACACCGGATCCGTGCCGCCCGCGATCAGGAGGGACGAGGCGTGGGAGTCGAATTTCGTGTCCCGGGTCACGTCCTGCTGGTTCCAGTCGGCGACCAGGCCGTTGGCGGCCTGGCTGGTCACGCCGGCGGTCATCAGGCGGGACGCGGCGGCCGTCCAGGACTCCTTCGCATCCGTCCGTCCCTGGTGGCCGGTGGCCGTGAGCACGTACCGGCCCTGTTTGGGCACGTTGAGGTCCCACCAGTAGAAGCCGGCGGGCCACCGGTCGCCCACGCCCAGGTCCTTCGGGCTGACGGTGGGCGAGGCGACGGGCCTGCCGCACTTGGGGGCCACGGTCACGCTCTTCGTGTGGTCGGCCTTCCCGTCGCGGTCGGTGTCCACGTTGAGCGTGCTGGTGCCGGTGAACGTGGTGCCGTCGGGGATGTTCGTGCAGCCGGTCCAGATCAGGTCGGACACCGGGGTGGTGCTGCCCGCGATGTTGAACGTGGCCTGGGCGCGCGTGGCGAACGACACGGACGGCACGACCGTGGTCCAGGACTCCGCGGAATCATCGAAACCCGGAGGCGTCGTACCTTGATCAACGTGGTTCTGCCTGTGCCCGCCCCGTGTGAACCAGCACTTGCCGGCCTGCCACGCGCCCATGCCGAGATCCGCGG
>NZ_NMWU01000078.1 GCF_002860355.1 Bifidobacterium margollesii | reverse complement strand
AGGCCAGACGCGAAGGCGACGAGGAGACCACGAAACGCATGCGCGGCGTCAGGTACGCGGTCCTGAAGAACCCCGACCATCTCACCGGACGGCAGGACGAATCCCTCACCGCGTTGGGGAACACGGATCCCAGGGGACAGCTCTACCGCGCATGGCGGCTCAAGGAACTCCTGCGCAACCTGCTCAGACACCCCATCGAACAGGCCCGCGGAGAGCTCAAACACTGGGTATTCTGGGCGTCCCACAGCCGCATCCCCGAGATCGTCGAACTCTCCAGGAAGATCAGGAGACGCCGGCCCGACATCCTGCGCACGATCGAGCTCGGCTACTCCAACGCCAGGCTCGAGGCGTTCAACAACCGCATCAAGGTCACCATCCGCATGGCCTACGGCTTCCACCACGTGAACAACCTCATCAGCTTCGTCATGCTCAGATGCGGCGGCCTCGACATCCGACTGCCGGAGCCCACCAACTAACCCACGAAAACAACAGAAGCCTCATATCAATTAAGGAGAGCAATGATGAGGATAGCGTTGGCGAACGCGAAGGGCGGGGTCGCGAAGACCACGTCCGCGATCTACCTGGCCTCGGCCGCCGCACGCCGGGGACTCAAGGCCCGTGTGCTGGACGCGGACCCGCAGTCGAGCGCGAGCCTGTGGCGGGACATGGCCGCCGAGTCCGGAGAGCCGTTGGACTTCGCCGTCGAGCCGGCGAACATGAGCACGCTCAAGCGGCCGGACCGTATGGGCGACGGCTGGGAGTTCGTGGACGCGCCGCCCTCGGGGCCCGTATTGGCGCGGGCGATCGGGTGCGCGGACATGGTGATCGTGCCCGCGTCGGACTCGCCCCTGGACCTGCAGCAGGCGTGGAGCACGATGGGCACGATCCCCGACTCGATCCCGGCGGCGGTGCTGATCGTGCGCGCGGAGACGAACACGCGCGCGTTCGACCTGGTGCGCGGCGCGCTGGACGAGCAGCGCACGCCCCGGTTCGACACGGTCGTCAGGAAGCGTCAGGACGTGAAGATGGGGCTCAACCGCAGGCCGGGCAAGCTGTGGGAGTACGCCGAGGCGTTCGACGAGCTCAAACGCTTCCTGACCGGGCCCATGGACGGCTCCGGGAGCGGGGAGTGAGCGGATGGGTCGGGACCGTGTCCGCCGCGGGGTGTCTGGCGACCCTGTCGGGAACGCTGCTGTGGTGGGCGTTCGCCCGGTTCGGCGGCATGACCGGCGCGTGGACATGGCTGTGGAGGGTCGCCGTGATCCTCATGGTCGCCGGGAGCGCGGCGATGACGGCGGCTTTGATGCTCATGGCCGTCCGGTGAACGCGGTCGATCCCCGCGGTTCCGCGAGAACTTGGTTCGGATAGACGAAGGAGGACATGATATGAGGAATCCGAGGACGACGCCGGCCCTGCGCCCGGCGGCCCGGGGCCGGCAGGCGGAATCCATGGAGCGGGTGCTCGCGCCCGCCGTGATCGAGACCGCCACGGAGGCGGGGAGCAAGCCGGAGGGGAGGGTCGACGCCGTCGATGCCGATCCGTGGGTGCAGTCCACGCTGCGCATGAGAGCGAGCACGCGGCGGAGGCTGCGTGCGCTGGCCGCGGAAAGGGACACGACGATGCAGGAGCTGCTCGACGGCGCCATCCGCGACTGGCTCGACCGACAACGCTGACGATCCCTTCCCCCACCCAAACGGGCCGACACCCAAACGGGTGAACACCCAAACGGGTGAACACCCAAACGGGTCGATGGGTGCCTGCCCGGAGGGCGGCACCCATCGACCGGTGAGGTTTCACATTCGGGTAGCCGGAGGCGGTTCCGCCTCCGGTGAGTGAGTTGAATGATGGTTTTGTTTCCCGTGGGGTTCCCGTGTCCGGGCGTAGGCTTGGAGTCATCGGAATCCCCGCGGGGAGAGTGATCAAGGAGAGAAAACAATGAATAGGAGTATGAGACGAGGACTGACAGCGGTCCTGGCGTCGCTGGCGATGCTGTTGACGGTCGTGGTGGCGCCAGTGGTGGGAGCCCATGCGGACACGGGTTCCGACACTAACGGTGACTGGTCGAAGGGCTTGACCCAAGAGCAGATCAACTCGTCGTACGGGTTCGCCAAATGGGTCAGTGTCACCGCCAAATCAGAGGATGAGAGGGCCGACGCCAGACGAGCGATCAACAAGCTCGAATCCGACATGAAGGATGATCCATCTTTCACGAAGCTCGGGTCCGACGGAGACGCCACGAGTCTGGCGAACACGCGCAAGGCGTTGCAGGAGGACGTCAAGTCCAACCAGTTCCGCGCCACGCTGACCAACGAGCCGTGCCGCATGGACCTACCCGCCGGCAAGGGGCGCCGCTGCAATGATCCGAACAAGCGGCTGGCAGCTCAGCAGCTCAACCTGCAGATGCTACTCAATCAACAGTTTGTTGCTAATGCGGTTCGTGCTACCGGCGGTCATTGGGGCATCGGCGACGCGCAGGGCATCACCTCCAGCGATGACGGATATAAGGACTTCTATAATAGCGAGGTCTCCAATTATGACAAGGACATGACAGACGGCAAACTCGACGGCAAGGCCGCAGACGGCTCCGCAGTGGGAGAGACCGGTCACTACGTGAACTACGTCGGATACTACTGGCGCCCGGTCCAACAGCAGTACGGTGAGTATATATACGCTTCGATCGGCCTTACCGGCACAGCCTGGCACACTACCGTCCAGAATTACTATTCAAAGACCAGCGGCTCGGTCAATGATCCCTACATGCCGGGTTGGGGCTTCCCGAACGATATCCTTCCCGAAGATGGAGAGTATATTTCCAATCAGAACATGACCCTTCCTGAGAACCTGTTGGAGAAGTTCGACCAGTACACGGCCATGCTGGACGCCAGCACCACGTATACGGTGTCGTTCGACCCGTTCGGCGGCACCACGGTGCCCACACAAACGGTAAAAAAGAACGCCAAGGCGTCTCAGCCCGCCGATCCTACCCGCTCCGGCTACTCGTTCGCGGGCTGGTTCAACGGCAACACCAGGTACGACTTCAACACCCCCGTGACTGGGAACCTGAAGCTTGTCGCGCATTGGACGGCAAACACGGTGTACCGTACCGTATCGTTCGACAGTGCGGGCGGCACGGCAGTAACCTCGCAGAAGGTCGTTGACGGTTCGAAGGCCGTTCAGCCGAAGGCGCCGACCCGCAGCGGCTACTCGTTCACGGGCTGGTACAACGGCAATGCGAAGTGGGATTTCAACACCCCGGTCACCTCGGATATGAAGTTGACGGCCCGGTGGACCGCCATCCCGCCGCAGACCGTGTACCGCACCGTCAGCTTCGATTCCGCTGGCGGCAGCGCGGTGGCATCGCAGAAGGTCGCGAATGGTTCGAGGGCCGTTCAGCCGAAAGCGCCGACCCGCAGCGGCTATACGTTCACGGGCTGGTATCAGGGTTCCGCGAAGTACGACTTCTCCAGACCCGTCACCGGCGACCTCAAGCTCACCGCCCGGTGGTCGAGGAACCAGCAGCCCTCCAAGCCCTCGAAGCCGACCGTGAGGCGGGTGCCGGTCTATCGCGTGTACAACCGCAACTCGGGTCTGCACCACTACACCACCAGCAAGGCGGAGAACGACATGCTCGTGCGTCTGGGCTGGAGGGACGAGAACCGGGGAGGCTCCAGCTTCGTCACCGTGGGCAGGGACACGCCGGGCGCCCGTCCCGTGTACCGCGAGTACAACAGGCGTTCCGGCAACCACAACTGGACGCTCAACAAGGCCGAGCACGACATGCTCGTGCGCCTCGGCTGGAGGGACGAGGGCATCGCCTGGTACACCTCGCCCACGGGCGCGAACGTGTACCGGCTGTACAACCCCACGCGCTACCACAAGCCGAAGCACGGTCGTGGCAATGGTGGCGGCGAGCATGTGTACACCACCAGCTACGGCGAGTACCTGAGCGTCATCAGGGCCGGATGGCGTGGCGAGGGCGTCGCCTGGAAGACCATGTGACCCTCCCCCGCGCGGCGTGATCCCCATGGGCCCTCCCGTCCGTCCTCCGGTCGGGAGGGCCTTCCCATGCCCGTTCCGTCCCGTCTGGCGCGTGTTTCCGGGTTTCGGCGTGTCGCCTGTGATTCCGCCGTTTTCGGGCGTGTACGGGTGGGCGGACAACATTCCCGGAAAACGTGTGACGATGAGCCGCGTATGGGCGGCGAACGGCGTCGCCCTCCCAACCCAAGGGAAAGGAACGGGAGCATGGGACGGATACGAGGTCTCGTCGCCCTGGCCGTGGCCGGGGCGACGCTCGTGTCGGGATGCGTGACCGCCAACGCGGCGGACACGTCACCGGCCGACGCGGGCGTGACGATCCAGCAGGACACGACAGGCAGCCAAACCAACGGCGACGGTGACGACGGCACGGTGACGGTCACGCCGCCCACCGCCGACGACACCGGAAGCACCGGCGGCGCGAACGACACGAACGGGAGTGCGGGAGACAACGGG
>NZ_NMWU01000077.1 GCF_002860355.1 Bifidobacterium margollesii | reverse complement strand
CACCAGGCCAATCCAGCGAATTACCGGACAACACATCATCACACTAACGATCAACAAAACGATCAGCACACCGAAACCAACCAAACCAAAAGATCCGGCCGATCCCGGCGAAATCAACAGCAAGAACACAACCCCCAACCAAGGAGGCCATGCCCCTGCTCGCGTCCACTATCCAGTTCTCAACCAGCCACACGCACCAACCACCCGACCCCGCGCGAACACGCGCGCGGCCAGACGGAAGGACGACGGACCCCCACCACGGGAAACCCCATGGGGTGACGATCCGGGAACCCAAAAGCATGCCCCATACCACTCAAGACGACCGTAACCACACCAGCAGCCACCCCGCCAGCCCCCGACGGGCCGAACCAAAGGCGGCGAAAACCCGGCCGAACCGGCCGGACAAAAGAATCTCCGTAGAAAGGAGGTGATCCAGCCGCACCTTCCGGTACGGCTACCTTGTTACGACTTAGTCCCAATCACGAGTCTCACCTTAGACGGCTCCCCCCACAAGGGTTAGGCCACCGGCTTCGGGTGCTACCCACTTTCATGACTTGACGGGCGGTGTGTACAAGGCCCGGGAACGCATTCACCGCGGCGTTGCTGATCCGCGATTACTAGCGACTCCACCTTCACGGAGCCGAGTTGCAGGCTCCGATCCGAACTGAGACCGGTTTTCAGGGATCCGCTCCGCGTCACCGCATCGCATCCCGCTGTACCGGCCATTGTAGCATGCGTGAAGCCCTGGACGTAAGGGGCATGATGATCTGACGTCATCCCCACCTTCCTCCGAGTTAACCCCGGCGGTCCCCCGTGAGTTCCCACCATGACGTGCTGGCAACACGGGGCGAGGGTTGCGCTCGTTGCGGGACTTAACCCAACATCTCACGACACGAGCTGACGACGACCATGCACCACCTGTGAACCCGCCCCGAAGGGAAACGACGTCTCCGCCGTCGCCGGGAACATGTCAAGCCCAGGTAAGGTTCTTCGCGTTGCATCGAATTAATCCGCATGCTCCGCCGCTTGTGCGGGCCCCCGTCAATTTCTTTGAGTTTTAGCCTTGCGGCCGTACTCCCCAGGCGGGACGCTTAACGCGTTAGCTCCGACACGGAACCCGTGGAATGGGCCCCACATCCAGCGTCCACCGTTTACGGCGTGGACTACCAGGGTATCTAATCCTGTTCGCTCCCCACGCTTTCGCTCCTCAGCGTCAGTAACGGCCCAGAGACCTGCCTTCGCCATTGGTGTTCTTCCCGATATCTACACATTCCACCGTTACACCGGGAATTCCAGTCTCCCCTACCGCACTCCAGCCCGCCCGTACCCGGCGCAGACCCGCCGTTAAGCGACGGGCTTTCACACCGGACGCGACGAGCCGCCTACGAGCTCTTTACGCCCAATAATTCCGGACAACGCTTGCGCCCTACGTATTACCGCGGCTGCTGGCACGNAGTTAGCCGTCACTTCCTTGTTGAGTACCGTCATTATCTTCCTCAACAACAGGAGTTTACAATCCGAAGACCTTCTTCCTCCACGCGGCGTCGCTGCATCAGGGTTTCCCCCATTGTGCAATATTCCCCACTGCTGCCTCCCGTAGGAGTCTGGGCCGTATCTCAGTCCCAATGTGGCCGGTCGCCCTCTCAGGCCGGCTACCCGTCAAAGCCACGGTGGGCCGTCACCCCGCCGTCAAGCTGATAGGACGCGACCCCATCCCACGCCGATGAAATCTTTCCCAGAAGACCATGCGATCAACTGGAACATCCGGCATTACCACCCGTTTCCAGGAGCTATTCCGGAGCATGGGGCAGGTCGGTCACGCATTACTCACCCGTTCGCCACTCTCACCCCCAAGCAAGCTTGGAGGATCCCGTTCGACTTGCATGTGTTAAGCACGCCGCCAGCGTTCGTCCTGAGCCAGAATCGAACCCTCCACAAAAAAACCTGTGAAAAGCCGAAAAACGGCTCG
>NZ_NMWU01000076.1 GCF_002860355.1 Bifidobacterium margollesii | reverse complement strand
CGGTTGCGTTTATGGAATTTGCTTGCTAATATTTAATTTTTGTGAGCTGATGGATTCGGCCTACAGCATTCCTGCGTAGCTCAGTTGGCAGAGCATCCGACTGTTAATCGGACGGTCGCTGGTTCAAGCCCAGCCGCAGGAGCCACCAGGAACCGTGGTCGGGAGTCGCCCGCCACGGTTTTTTCGTTTTCGGGAACATCCATGCTGTTCAAGAGCGAATCATCAATGAGGTGCTCAATGCTCGTGCCGAGAAAGCGCGATGCATTGACAAGATCGATGATCGACCAGCCTGTTCTTCCGGTCATTTTTTGAGACATTGCGGACCGTTTAATACCTAATGCCTCAGCCAGAGCCGTCTGAGAGCGACCTTTTGCCGCCAGTGACACCTTTATGTTAAACGCAATGACGGCTGCCAGACGTTGCTCGGAATCCTTCGTCATTGGACTTGCTGTTGCCGCAGTCATGTTCGCTCCGTTTCCTTTCATACGCGATTTAGCATTCTTAAACGAAGTATATATCCAAAATTTGCGTTTAACAAATCCAATCGCTAATCTTCGTGATTAGGAAAAACGAATAAGGAGAGAATTTGTGAACAATCCGATAAAAATGTGGCTTTCAGCCAACCACATCAGCTATCGACAACTAGCCACGGCAATGGGTCAGTCACCGGCCTCGATCTCATTGAAGGTCAATGGCCAGGTCGGCTGGAATCGCAATGATCTGAAGTTTCTCAAGCAGCGTTACGGCCTGTCCGCGGATTTCGTGCTCGGTTTCAAGACGGGTGATACCACCACGGGCGAGCTGCCCGCGATCAGGAAGGAGGCGTGTGCGTGATGGCGAAGTTGACGATTCCGTTCAGGATCGCGCGCATGATCCGCGAGGGACGCACGATCGAGCAGATCCACATGGACACCGGCCGGCCGATCCCGATGATCCGCATGATCGCCGCCCAGGTAGAACGCGACGACATGCGCCGCGCCCGGAACGCAAGGGAACGGTCCGATGAGTAGGTCACAGGCCATGACGGGGCGCGGCGGCGGGCCGATCGGCCCGCGGGACACGCCCGGCCGGCTCCTGGCCCTGTGCCTGTGCCGGATCGCGTACGCGACGGGCATGCTCGCCGGCATC
>NZ_NMWU01000075.1 GCF_002860355.1 Bifidobacterium margollesii | reverse complement strand
GACGCATGGGCCGGCGGCAAGTACTGGTTCAACCTCAACGTCCCGGTGCAGGCTCACGTGCCTTCCGCCAAACCTCTTAACGGTTTCGATGATTCCGCGGAATCCTGGACCACGCTCGTGCCGTCCGTGTCGTTCGCCACGCGCGCCCAGGCCACGTTCAACCTCGCGGGCAACACCACCCCGGTGTCCGACCTGATCTGGACCGGCTGCACGAACATCCCCGACGGCACCACGTTCACCGGCACCAGCACGCTCAACGTGGACACCGACCGCGACGGGAAGGCCGACCACACGAAGAGCGTGACCGTGGCCCCCAAGTGCGGCAGGACCGTCGCCTCGCCCACCGTGAGCCCGAAGGACCTGGGCGTGGGCGACCGGTGGCCCGCCGGCTTCTACTGGTGGGACCTCAACGTGCCCAAACAGGGCCGGTACGTGCTCAACGACACCGGACACGCCGGGCACGGGGACGCGAAGGAGTCCTGGACGGCCGCCGCGTCCCGCCTGATGACCGCCGGCGTGACCAGCCAGGCCGCCAACGGCCTGGTCGCCGACTGGAACCAGCAGGACGTGACCCGGGACACGAAATTCGACTCCCACGCCTCGTCCCTCCTGATCGCGGGCGGCACGGATCCGGTGTCCGACCGGGTGAGGCTCGACGTCAAGTCCCTCGACACGCCCGCCCACCGTGACTGGGACACGAACAACGACGGCCGGTTCGACGGCAGCCTCAGGTTCACCGTCAAAACCACGATGCACCTGACGGGCGGGAAGAGCAAGGCGAAGACCCTCGACTACGCGTCCTACCACTCCGTTGCGGGCGGCAACGACAGCGGCACCGAGACGTTCAGCTGGACGCCCGCGGACTTCGGGCTGAAGGCCTGGCCGGCCGGCGACGCCTGGTTCACCAGCCAGGTCACCGGCGTGACCGGCGCGGACAATGGGATGAACGTGGCCTGCCCGGCCGGACAGACCCTCGTCGGCAGCAAGCCCAATGAGTACCGGCTGTGCCTGACGGACTACGCGAAGGAGACGTCGGAGCTCAACGGGGCGGAGAACATCCACTTCACACCCCGGTTCAAGCCCAGCGTCACCTCGAAGGTCACGGCCTCCACCATGAGCGACGGCAACCCGCCCAGGGACGAGATCACCGTCAACCTCAACACCAAGACCGTGTCGGGCCTGAAGGTCACGGCGAGGGCCGACGTGTACTGGACGCCCGACAAGGGCACGGACGGCACGGCCCTGCCCGCGAACCGCAAGCACGTCGCCGCGGTCACCCCGCTCGTGTTCGACGCCGCGTCCTTCAAGGACGGCGTCGCCACGAAGACCTACGACCCCGCCAAGGACCCCGCCATGAAGAACGTGCTGGGCAGGCTCGGCACCGGGTACGTGACCTACGTGTGGCGGATCGACAGAACCGACCTGACCGGCCAGAACATCACCTACGGGTGGGACTGGCACGCCAAGGGCTGGACCAAGACCCTCACGTTCGAGTCCGCCCGGCTGCTGGACATGGACGCGACCGTATCCGACGGGTGGCGGCCCGGCCGCGAACAGGCCGAACAGACCACCGGCTGGTGGCTCAAGGTCACCAAGATCGGCTACCTCGGCCACAATGCGAACGGCTCGTTCCAGCCCGACCGTCCCGCCAAGGGGGCCGTCCTCAACATGCAGGAGACCGTCGACCAGACCGGCAGGACCCCGGTCGCCGGCGCCACGACGAACACCATCACCCTGAACAGCAAGGGCGAGGGCACGTTCCCCTACCATCGCATCAGGGAATCGTCAATCAATCGTTCGACGGTCGTGTCCAGAAACCTCGATGCGTTGACGATGTCCAATGTCCACGATCAACCAGCCGGTTCGTCCGGTCATTTTCTGAGGCATCGACGATCTCTTGATGCCCAAGGCCTCCGCGAGAACGGTCTGGGAA
>NZ_NMWU01000074.1 GCF_002860355.1 Bifidobacterium margollesii | reverse complement strand
GGTGTCCTTCCCATCCTTGTCCGCCGTATCGCCCGCGGCGTCGTCCGNNCCGCCGCCGGTGCTTCCGGNGTCGNNGNCGGNGGGCGGCGTGACCGTCACCGTGCCGTCGTCACCGTCGCCGTTGGTTTGGCTGCCTGTCGTGTCCTGCTGGATCGTCACGCCCGCGTCGGCCGGTGACGTGTCCGCCGCGTTGGCGGTCACGCATCCCGACACGAGCGTCGCCCCGGCCACGGCCAGGGCGACGAGACCTCGTATCCGTCCCATGCTCCCGTTCCTTTCCCTTGGGTTGGGAGGGCGACGCCGTTCGCCGCCCATACGCGGCTCATCGTCACACGTTTTCCGGGAATGTTGTCCGCCCACCCGTACACGCCCGGAAACGGCGGAATCACAGGCGACACGCCGAAACCCGGAAACACGCGCCAGACGGGACGGAACGGGCATGGGAAGGCCCTCCCGACCGGAGGACGGACGGGAGGGCCCATGGGGATCACGCCGCGCGGGGGAGGGTCACATGGTCTTCCAGGCGACGCCCTCGCCACGCCACCCGGCCCTGATGACGCTCAGGTACTCGCCGTAGCTGGTGGTGTACACATGCTCGCCGCCACCATTGCCACGACCGTGCTTCGGCTTGTGGTAGCGCGTGGGGTTGTACAGCCGGTACACGTTCGCGCCCGTGGGCGAGGTGTACCAGGCGATGCCCTCGTCCCTCCAGCCGAGGCGCACGAGCATGTCGTGCTCGGCCTTGTTGAGCGTCCAGTTGTGGTTGCCGGAACGGCGGTTGTACTCGCGGTACACGGGACGGGCGCCCGGCGTGTCCCTGCCCACGGTGACGAAGCTGGAGCCTCCCCGGTTCTCGTCCCTCCAGCCCAGACGCACGAGCATGTCGTTCTCCGCCTTGCTGGTGGTGTAGTGGTGCAGACCCGAGTTGCGGTTGTACACGCGATAGACCGGCACCCGCCTCACGGTCGGCTTCGAGGGCTTGGAGGGCTGCTGGTTCCTCGACCACCGGGCGGTGAGCTTGAGGTCGCCGGTGACGGGTCTGGAGAAGTCGTACTTCGCGGAACCCTGATACCAGCCCGTGAACGTATAGCCGCTGCGGGTCGGCGCTTTCGGCTGAACGGCCCTCGAACCATTCGCGACCCTCTGCGATGCCACCGCGCTGCCGCCAGCGGAATCGAAGCTGACGGTGCGGTACACGGTCTGCGGCGGAATGGCGGTCCACCGGGCCGTGAGCTTCAGATCCGAGGTGACCGGGGTGTTGAAATCCCACTTCGCATTGCCGTTGTACCAGCCCGTGAACGAGTAGCCGCTGCGGGTCGGCGCCTTCGGCTGAACGGCCCTCGAACCGTCAACGACCTTCTGCGAGGTTACTGCCGTGCCGCCCGCACTGTCGAACGATACGGTACGGTACACCGTGTTTGCCGTCCAATGCGCGACAAGCTTCAGGTTCCCAGTCACGGGGGTGTTGAAGTCGTACCTGGTGTTGCCGTTGAACCAGCCCGCGAACGAGTAGCCGGAGCGGGTAGGATCGGCGGGCTGAGACGCCTTGGCGTTCTTTTTTACCGTTTGTGTGGGCACCGTGGTGCCGCCGGCCGGGTCGAACGACACCGTATACGTGGTGCTCGCATCCAGCAGGGCCATGTACTGGTCGAACTTCTCCAACAGGTTCTCAGGAAGGGTCATGTTCTGATTGGAAATATACTCTCCATCTTCGGGAAGGATATCGTTCGGGAAGCCCCAACCCGGCATGTAGGGATCATTGACCGAGCCGCTGGTCTTTGAATAGTAATTCTGGGCATATACAGTATTACTAATAGCAATGGTTGCGTACACGTACTCGTTATATCGCTGGTGGATTTGGCTCCAGTTGCCGTTGACATAGGTGGTGTAATGACC
>NZ_NMWU01000073.1 GCF_002860355.1 Bifidobacterium margollesii | reverse complement strand
GCGCCCGTCCGCCCCGCAGCTCGGCATTGCTCCGTCGTCTGATTTTCGTCACCTAATAGTAACCGAACATCCGATCCGGGCTTCGTCTACGGCACCTCATCAGTCAGCTCGCCTGTCGGCGAGCCTGAGCCCTAGAAACGGCTCTGCCGTTTCCTTGACGGGTTCAGCCACAGATTCCGGCCTTCCCCTCCGAGGGGAAGGTGGACGGCGAAGCCGGACGGATGAGGTGGTCCGAGCCACGCATGAACCAAACACCAACCAATGAACTGCGCCCCAATTGTTAGACGCGGTTTATTAAGGGTACCTGATCAGGCTGCGAGGGACATACTCCGGAATTCCTCCGGGGTGCGTCCCTCCAGCCGTCTCTGGCGTCGTCTGGTGTTCCAGTGGATGATGTACTCGTTCAGACCGGTCTCGAACTCCTCGTAGGAGGCGAACTCGCGGCCGGTGTAGAACTCGTCCTTGAGATGGCCGAACACCTGCTCGGTCGCGGCGTTGTCGATGCAGTCGCCCTTCCTGCTCATGGACTGGCGTATGCCCAGTTCCGCGAGACGGTCGCGCCACCACCGGTGCTGGTACTGCCATCCCATGTCGCTGTGGAGCACGGGATCGACGCCCTCGGGCAGACGGTCCTCGAGCATGGCGAGCAGCCTTCGCTGCTGGGCGAGGTCGGGACGCCGGCTTACGTCCCAGGCGACGATCTCCTTCGATCCCATGTCGTAGACGGGCGCCAGGTACGCCTTGCCGCCGGCGACCCTGAACTCGGTGACGTCCGTGCCCAGCTTCATCCAGGGCCGGTCGGCCCCGAAGTCCCGCTTCAGCAGGTTCGGCACCCCCGCGCCCGTCCCGCCCCGGTACGAGCTGTACCTCCGGTACGGGTTCGGCCGGCGTATCCGGCATTCCAGACCCATGCGGCGCATGACCCTGAGCACGCTCTTGTGGCTCACCCTCACGCCGAACTCGTGCACGAGGCACATGCGCACCTGCCGGTGGCCGCACCCGTTCGGGGTGCGATGGAAGATCTCGGCGACCATCGGCTCGATGTCCGGCCGGGTGACGGCCGCCGGATGCGACAGGTGATGGTAGTACGTGCTCCTCGCCAGTCCGGCCGCCCTCAGCAGGTGGACGAGCCGGTATCCGAGCCCCGCCAGCGTCGAGACGATCACCGATTTCTCCCGGTTGGTGACTTCGACGCCAGCAGGGCGCGGGCTTTTTCCAGGTACGCGACCCTCGCCCTCAGGTACGCGTTCTCCTCCTCGAGGAGCTGCTCCCTCGTGGGAGCCGGTTTCGGTTTGGGCTTGGCGCCCCTGGGCCGGCCCTTCGGCTTCGGCCGCAGCGCGTCCGGGCCTCCCGCACGGTACTCGCGGCACCAGTTCTCGAGCGTCGTGATGCTCGCGATCCCGTACCGGGCCATGACCTCGGCCTTGGTCAGGCCGTGCTCCACGCGGTCGCGCGCCGCCGCGAGCTTCGTCCCGTAGTCGTATTTCCTGTTGCCGCGTTCTCCCATGAGCGCCGCCTCCCCGCCGATCCGGTACAACAACACCCATTTTTCCGCGGTCGACCGCGGCATGCAAACCCGTCCGGCCAGGGCCCTCGCCCCGATGCCCTGACGGATCAGGGCCAAGGCCGTCTTCCTGAACTCGTCGCCGTAATGGCGTCTGCGATCCCCGCACATGAGAAACCGCACCTCCGATCATCGAATCTGAATTACTCCAGTCCAACAATCGGGGTGCAGTTCACCAAGCACCAGCCACCTCATCAGTCAGCCTCCGGCTGACAGCTTCTCGGTGGTGTTGGTCGGCCTTTCGGCCGCGCTCTGTCCGCTCGCCTGTCGGCGAGCCTGAACCCTAGAAACGGCCCCGCCGTTTCCTTAACGGGCTCAGCCTCATCAGTCAGCTCGCCTGTCGGCTCGCCTGAGCCCTAGAAACGGCTCTGCCGTTTCCTTGACGGGCTCAGCCCACGGCGCACAGCCTACAGCTCGTAGGCGAAGGCCTCCCATGGNGCGAGCTTGCCGAACAGCAGATCCGCCGCCACCTGTTCGGCCGGATAGTTGCCGATCAGCACGCGGTCGGCGCTCGCACCGCCGATGATCGCCCCGGACATGTTCAGGCC
>NZ_NMWU01000072.1 GCF_002860355.1 Bifidobacterium margollesii | reverse complement strand
TAGAGCCCTTGCGGCAGTAAGGGTTCTGGATGATTATGTTTTCTTGGATTTGCGTTGTTGGTGGTTGGTCGTGTAAGTTTCTTACTCGCTGCCCGGCACGGCCGGATCGGTTCGGTTCGGATCGGTTTCGTTTGCTGGTGTGGTGGTGGTTTGAGAACTCAAGAGCGTGTTTTGTACTACTTTTTGATGATTGCCAGTCCGGTCCCGCCCGGTCGCGTGTGAGCGTGGTTCGGGTCCCCGGGAGGGGTTGAAGTGGACTGGGTTTTGGAAGGATTCTGTGTGGTGCCATGGTTCGGCCTTCGTGGTCGGGATCGTGGTGTCCGTCTTTTTTCTTCTTTTTTGTTTTTTCGAGCCGTTCTTCGGCTTTTCACAGTTTTTTTGTGGAGGGTTCGATTCTGGCTCAGGACGAACGCTGGCGGCGTGCTTAACACATGCAAGTCGAACGGGATCCTCCAAGCTTGCTTGGGGGTGAGAGTGGCGAACGGGTGAGTAATGCGTGACCGACCTGCCCCATGCTCCGGAATAGCTCCTGGAAACGGGTGGTAATGCCGGATGTTCCAGTTGATCGCATGGTCTGCTGGGAAAGATTTCATCGGCGTGGGATGGGGTCGCGTCCTATCAGCTTGACGGCGGGGTGACGGCCCACCGTGGCTTTGACGGGTAGCCGGCCTGAGAGGGCGACCGGCCACATTGGGACTGAGATACGGCCCAGACTCCTACGGGAGGCAGCAGTGGGGAATATTGCACAATGGGCGCAAGCCTGATGCAGCGACGCCGCGTGCGGGATGACGGCCTTCGGGTTGTAAACCGCTTTTGATTGGGAGCAAGTGTGAGTGAGTGTACCTTTCGAATAAGCGCCGGCTAACTACGTGCCAGCAGCCGCGGTAATACGTAGGGCGCAAGCGTTGTCCGGAATTATTGGGCGTAAAGAGCTCGTAGGCGGTTCGTCGCGTCCGGTGTGAAAGCCCGTCGCTTAACGGCGGGTCTGCGCCGGGTACGGGCGGGCTGGAGTGCGGTAGGGGAGACTGGAATTCCCGGTGTAACGGTGGAATGTGTAGATATCGGGAAGAACACCAATGGCGAAGGCAGGTCTCTGGGCCGTTACTGACGCTGAGGAGCGAAAGCGTGGGGAGCGAACAGGATTAGATACCCTGGTAGTCCACGCCGTAAACGGTGGACGCTGGATGTGGGGCCCATTCCACGGGTTCCGTGTCGGAGCTAACGCGTTAAGCGTCCCGCCTGGGGAGTACGGCCGCAAGGCTAAAACTCAAAGAAATTGACGGGGGCCCGCACAAGCGGCGGAGCATGCGGATTAATTCGATGCAACGCGAAGAACCTTACCTGGGCTTGACATGTTCCCGACGGCATCAGAGATGGTGCTTCCCTTCGGGGCGGGTTCACAGGTGGTGCATGGTCGTCGTCAGCTCGTGTCGTGAGATGTTGGGTTAAGTCCCGCAACGAGCGCAACCCTCGCCCCGTGTTGCCAGCGGATTATGCCGGGAACTCACGGGGGACCGCCGGGGTTAACTCGGAGGAAGGTGGGGATGACGTCAGATCATCATGCCCCTTACGTCCAGGGCTTCACGCATGCTACAATGGCCGGTACAGCGGGATGCGATGCGGTGACGCGGAGCGGATCCCTGAAAACCGGTCTCAGTTCGGATCGGAGCCTGCAACTCGGCTCCGTGAAGGTGGAGTCGCTAGTAATCGCGGATCAGCAACGCCGCGGTGAATGCGTTCCCGGGCCTTGTACACACCGCCCGTCAAGTCATGAAAGTGGGTAGCACCCGAAGCCGGTGGCCTAACCCTTGTGGGGGGAGCCGTCTAAGGTGAGACTCGTGATTGGGACTAAGTCGTAACAAGGTAGCCGTACCGGAAGGTGCGGCTGGATCACCTCCTTTCTACGGAGATTCTTTTGTCCGGCCGGTTCGGCCGGGTTTTCTTGCCGCCTTTGGTCCGGCCCGTCGGGGGCTGGCGGGGTGGCTGCTGGTGTGGTTACGGTCGTCTTGAGTGGTATGGGGCATGCTTTTGGGTTCCCGGATCGTCACCCCATGGGGTTTCCCGTGGTGGGGGTCCGTCGTCCTTCCGTCTGGCCGCGCGCGTGTTCGCGCGGGGTCGGGTGGTTGGTGCGTGTGGCTGGTTGAGAACTGGATAGTGGACGCGAGCAGGGGCATGGCCTCCTTGGTTGGGGGTTGTGTTCTTGCTGTTGATTTCGCCGGGATCGGCCGGATCTTTTGGTTTGGTTGGTTTCGGTGTGCTGATCGTTTTGTTGATCGTTAGTGTGATGATGTGTTGTCCGGTAATTCGCTGGATTGGCCTGGTGCCGTGGGGATGCCCGGTTGTGGGTGTTGTCCGGTATGGGCGTGTGGTGGATGCCTTGGCACATGGGACCGATGAAGGACGCGTGGGGCCGCGATAGTCCTCGGGGAGCCGCCGACAGGGCTTTGATCCGAGGGTTTCCGAATGGGGTAACCCGGCACTCGTTGTGGGGTGTCACCGGCTTTGGCCGGGGGGTACGCAGGGAAGTGAAACATCTCAGTACCTGCAGGAAAGGATATTCCGTGAGTAGTGGCGAGCGAAAGCGGATGATGGCTAAACCGTGGTCGTGTGATACCCGTCGGGGGTTGCGGCTTCGGTGTCGTGGGAAGGCCTGTGCCGGTTCCGACGGACCGGCCGGCAGTGATCAAGCGTCGTGCTAGACGAACGGGATTGAATTCCCGGCCGTAGAGGGTGATGGCCCCGTAGTCGGTCGTGCGATGCCTGTCGATGGTCTCTCCCGAGTAGCACGGGACTCGTGGAATCCCGTGTGAATCCGCCCGGACCGTCGGGTAAGCCTGAATATTCCCGTGTGACCGATAGCGTACGAGTACCGTGAGGGAAAGGTGAAAAGCACCCCGGGAGGGGAGTGAAATAGTTTCTGAAACCGCGCGCCTGCGATCCGTCGGAGCCTTTCGGGGTGACGGCGTGCCTATCGAAAAATGAGTCTGCGAGTCAGTGGTGCGTGGCGAGCATAAGCCGTGTGGTGTATGCGTAGCGAAGGCGAGTCTTAAAAGGCGTTTGAGTCGCGTGCCCTGGACCCGAAGCGGGATGATCTAGCCCTGAGCAGGCTGAAGCGCGGGTAAGACCGTGTGGAGGGCCGTACCCACCTAGGTTGAAAACTGGGGGGATGACTTGGGGTTAGGGGTGAAAGGCCAATCAAATTCCGTGATAGCTGGTTCTCTCCGAAATGCATTTAGGTGCAGCGTCGGTTGATTGGATCCGGGGGGTAGAGCTACTGGATGCTTGAGGGCCCGTATTGGGTACCGACAGCAGCCAAACTCCGAATACCCGTGACCTGTATTCCGGCAGTGACCCGGCGGGGGATAAGCTTCGTCGTGGAGAGGGAGACAGCCCAGATCGTCGTCTAAGGTCCCCAAGCGCGTGCTAAGTGGGAAAGGATGTGGGGTCGCATAGACAGCCAGGAGGTTGGCTCAGAAGCAGCCATCCTTGAAAGAGTGCGTAACAGCTCACTGGTCTAGTGGTCCTGCGCCGACAATGTAGCGGGGCTCAAGCACGCCACCGAAGACGCGGCAGCAGCGTTTGTGCTGTTGGGTAGGAGAGCGTCCCGTGAGGGGTGAAGCCGCGGCGTGAGCCTGTGGTGGACTTCACGGGAGTGAGAATGCAGACATGAGTAGCGAGACGGGGGTGACAATCCCCCGCGCTGGATGACCAAGGGTTCCAGGGCCACGTTCATCGTCCCTGGGTGAGTCGGGTCCTAAGGCGAGGCCGACAGGCGTAGTCGAATGGATGAACGGGTTGATATTCCCGTACCGGCATGGAGCCGCCAGGACCGAGGCGGGGGGTGCTAACCTCCGGTCCGTCCCTATGTTCCCTTCGGGGTTCGGTGGGATGGGTTGGTGGGACCGACCCCTGTAGTAGGTGAGCGCGGGAGTGACGCAGGATGGTAGCCGGCCGCGGCGGTGGTTGTCCGTGGTCAAGCGTGCGGCCCGTCCCCCAGGCAAATCCGGGGGGCATGTGGGTGAGGCGTGATGATGGGAGGCGTTTGCCTCGATATCCGGTGATCCAATGCTGTCGAGAAAAGCTTCGGCGTGAGGCTGTTTGCCGCCCGTACCCTAAACCGACACTGGTGGTCAGGTAGAGAATACCAAGGCGATCGAGCGAATCCTGGTCAAGGAACTCGGCAAATTGCTCCCGTTCCTTCGGTTTAAGGGAGACCCCCGCGGGTCGGCGGACTTGCTTCGCTGGGCGTGTGGGGGTGGCACATGAGAGGGGGTAGCGACTGTTTACCAAAAACACAGGAGCGTGCGAAGGCGCAAGCCGCTGTATACGCTCTGACGCCTGCCCGGTGCCGGAAGGTTAAGAGGATCCGTCAGCCTTTTGGGTGAAGCGGTGAATTCAAGCCCCGGTAAACGGCGGTGGTAACTATAACCATCCTAAGGTAGCGAAATTCCTTGTCGGGTAAGTTCCGACCTGCACGAATGGCGTAACGACTTCCCCACTGTCTCGACCAGGAGCTCGGCGAAATTGCAGTACGAGTAAAGATGCTCGTTAAGCGCAGAAGGACGAAAAGACCCCGGGACCTTTACTATACCTTGGTATTGTCGTTAGGTGTGGACTGTGTAGCATAGGCGGGAGGCTGTGAGGCGGGTGCGCCAGCATTCGTGGAGCCGAAAGTTGAAATACCGCTCTGTCTTCATCTGGCGTCTAACCTCGACGCGTGATCCGTGTCAGGGACAGTGCCTGGCGGGTAGTTTAACTGGGGCGGTTGCCTCCCAAAGAGTAACGGAGGCGCTCAAAGGTCCGCTCAGCCCGGTTGGCAATCGGGTGTCGAGTGCAATCGCACAAGCGGGCTTGACTGTGAGAGCGACGGTTCGAGCAGGGACGAAAGTCGGAGATAGTGATCCGGTGCCGGCGCACGGGCGCGGCATCGCTCAACGGATAAAAGGTACCCCGGGGATAACAGGCTGATCATTCCCAAGAGTCCATATCGACGGGATGGTTTGGCACCTCGATGTCGGCTCGTCGCATCCTGGGGCTGGAGCAGGTCCCAAGGGTTCGGCTGTTCGCCGATTAAAGCGGCACGCGAGCTGGGTTCAGAACGTCGTGAGACAGTTTGGTCTCTATCCTCTGCGCTCGTTGGAATCTTGAGGAGTCCTGCCCATAGTACGAGAGGACCTGGGTGGACGAACCTCTGGTTTGCCGGTTGTCACGCCAGTGGCATGGCCGGTTGGCTACGTTCGGGTGGGATAACCGCTGAAAGCATCTAAGCGGGAAGCCTTCTCCAAGATAAGGATTCCTTCATGCCCTTCGGGGTGTGTGTACCCCCCATGGAGAACACGTGGTTGATAGGCCGGAGGTGGAAGCCCTGCGAGGGGTGGAGCCGACCGGTACTAACGGGGGAAGGACAATCACACGACTTGCCCGTCGTTCGTGGCGGGTTGCGGGACTGGGTTTGCCGGTCCGGTGGGTTGTCCGGGTGACACGGAGCACTGATGATGGTTGACTGCGATCAGGTTGATGGTGTTGTTGCTTGCGTCCGCTGTCCGGTTCCCGGCCGGCCACTGTTTTTGCCGGCATCGCCCTGTTGGTGGTGTCGTGTGTTTGGTTTTGCGGTGGTCATGGCCCAGGTGAGACGCCCGGTCCCTTTCCGAACCCGGAAGCTAAGGCCTGGCACGGTGATGGTACTGCACTCGGTAGGGTGTGGGAGAGTAACACGCCGCCGCATTCAATCGTTTGAAGGCCCTGATGGTGCAACACCATCAGGGCCTTTACTATATCCGCGGCGGTTTCCTTGGGTTCGTTTCCTCTAAGGCTCGTTGATATGGTCTATCATCATGGTGTTTGACCATCATGATCC
>NZ_NMWU01000071.1 GCF_002860355.1 Bifidobacterium margollesii | reverse complement strand
CGGAGGAGGTCATCGATCATCCGAAGACCGAACGCGTACGCGAATTCCTCAGCAAGATGGCCATGANATNNGAGGCTTCTGTTGTTTTCGTGGGTTAGTTGGTGGGCTCCGGCAGTCGGATGTCGAGGCCGCCGCATCTGAGCATGACGAAGCTGATGAGGTTGTTCACGTGGTGGAAGCCGTAGGCCATGCGGATGGTGACCTTGATGCGGTTGTTGAACGCCTCGAGCCTGGCGTTGGAGTAGCCGAGCTCGATCGTGCGCAGGATGTCGGGCCGGCGTCTCCTGATCTTCCTGGAGAGTTCGACGATCTCGGGGATGCGGCTGTGGGACGCCCAGAATACCCAGTGTTTGAGCTCTCCGCGGGCCTGTTCGATGGGGTGTCTGAGCAGGTTGCGCAGGAGTTCCTTGAGCCGCCATGCGCGGTAGAGCTGTCCCCTGGGATCCGTGTTCCCCAACGCGGTGAGGGATTCGTCCTGCCGTCCGGTGAGATGGTCGGGGTTCTTCAGGACCGCGTACCTGACGCCGCGCATGCGTTTCGTGGTCTCCTCGTCGCCTTCGCGTCTGGCCTGGTTCCAGAGGCGTTTCCTGACCTGGTCGAGCGCGTCGCTCATCCAGGAGACGATGTGGAAGCCGTCGAGCACGCGCTGCGCGTCCGGGCACCATTCGCGCACGCATGAGTCGATCCAGCGTGCGCCGTCGCCGGTGACGACCCGGATGGAGGCGCGCTGCCCGTCGGTGAGCTGCCGGAAGAACAGGTCGAACACGTCCCTGCCGTACCCGTCGTGCGCCCAGATGACACGGCGCCGCTCGTGGTCGACGACGACGGTGATGTACGTGTGGCCCTTGCGGTAGCTGGTCTCGTCCACGCCGATCGACGTGAGGCCGTCGAACGGCGAGGGCATGGTCTCCTTGAGCCGTCCGGCGACCCTATGGGCGATCCGGCCCGCGGTGCGCCATGCGACGCGCAGGAACCCGCTCACCGTCTTCTGGTTCGCCACGGTCATCAGCCACGCGCACTCCGCCTCGAAATCACGCGTGAACCGGCTGCCGGGCTCGGCCCACGGCATGGCGGCGACGACCACGCCGCACCCGGGGCAGTCCACGCGCGGCATCATGGCGACCAGCTCCACCCGCCAGCAGCCGAAGTCCTGGTGACGCCAACGGCGCACGCCGCCGCCCCGGTCATAGCCCGGACACCGCCGACCGCAGCGGGAGCATCTGAGCATGCCGGCATGCGGGCGCACGCGCACCTCGAGCACGGGCTCGGGACGCAGCGGCGAGTCCGCGACCCGCACGTCCTCGACGACCATGCCTTTGACGTTGAGAAGACGTTTGAATAAGCTGTTCATCAGGCGTTCTCCGTGGTTCATTTCTTTGGTCGGAAAACAGAATACACGGGAACGCCCCTCACGCTTACGAAATCAACGGCTCAACGACGAACCCACACCCACGAAAACAGCAATAGCGCCAAAAATGAAGAAAACCGCGCGGCTTGCCATCGAGTCTAGCGCGTTTGATGGCCGTGTCCTGCTCGGTCTCGACAAGCTGGGGTTGAATCCCGTCTGGCAGCGGCACGAGAAGGCCGGCTCGCGTGCGGGTGTGTGGCTGATCGGCTGCGAGTCCGGGGACGACACGGCACGCCGTTGCGCGCGGTGCGGTGACGCCGGACGGATCCGCTCCTCGTGGCTCCGCCGGTTGGCGCACACGCCGGTCGGCCAGCACGCCGTGCATCTGATGGTGCGGGTGCGCCGCTACGAGTGCGTGCCGTGCGCGCGCTCGTGGACGGACGACCTGACCCGCGTCGCCCCGGAGGGCAGGCGGCTGACGGA
>NZ_NMWU01000070.1 GCF_002860355.1 Bifidobacterium margollesii | reverse complement strand
TAGAACGGGATTCGGGAGGAACCGACCTGACGCATGGGACATGGCAGTTCAACCGAAAGGAGAGTGCCATGTCCATCGATTCCGTGCTGGCGCTGCTGGTCGTGCTGGCTGCGCCGATTCTGGTGCGTCGCATGCCGCGGCGTCGGGTGTTCGCGTCGTTCGTGCTGCTGGTCGCGGCGGCGACGCTGACGGCTCTGATCGGATAGTCGGATCCGCGTCCGGCCGTACCCGCCGCCCGACCCTGTTCGTCCGCGTGGGCGGACGAACAGGCGACGGTTCCGAGTGACGATCATCACGGGAACCGGCACCCGGAAAACGGAGCCGGAACCGACCGCGAACAGAACGAGAAAGGAGCTTCGAATTGCCTCGATCATCAACGCCGCACGTCGCCCGAAAAGAGCCCCGACATCGTGTCGGAACAGCGACGATCAGAAGTACAGCCAGCATTGCATCCGTGGCCACGGATGCGACTTCGCGCGTTCGCGCGCAGTCCTGTCCGGGAGACCCGGGCCCCGTAGTCGGCTGCGCCTCCGAGGGTTCCGCGGCGCGCGGAACCCTGTGTTCGGCCGTCGCCGGTCGCGTGTCCGCGGGGCTGGTCCGGCGTGGTTTTCGTGTCCGTGCGGGCGTCGTGCCGGGGCTGTTCGCGCGTCGTCGTCGTGCTGGTTTCGGGGTCGGTCGGACGGTTTTTCCGGTCCGTTCGGGTGTCGTTGCCGTGGTCGCGGCGGGATCGGATCGGGGTCGGTTCGAGGCCGGTTCCGGCTTGTTTTCGTGCGGGATGGTGGCGTGATGGGCGGCTGGCTGGAGGGTCGCAGACGCAACGTCTGCCGCAAGATCATGTTCACTCGGGAGGAGTGGGAGCGGGTCGAGGCGAGGTGGGACGCGTGGCGGTGGACGGACCTGCACGGCGAGTCCGCGCGCTTCTCCGATTGGGCGCGGCGCAAGCTCACGGACGGCAAGATCACCCAGCTCGTCGTCATGACCGACCCCGCGGCCATCCGGTCCGAGCTCGCGGCGATCGGCAACAACGTCAACCAGATCGCCCGCACGGCGAACACGTACCACACCGTCTCCGAGGCGCGGATCCGCGAGGTCCTGGCCGCGCAGCGGCGCATCGAGGACCTGTTCCAGACCATGAGCGACGACTACCACAAACGTCTCGACGAGACGGAGGAGGAGCGGTAACCGGGCGCGTATCACCCGCGTGTCACCGTGATATTACCGTCGTGACACACGAGGTATCACCCCGGTAACACCACGATGGGCCGATGGTGTTACCGCGGTGTTACGATGGGAACACCACGATGGCCGGAACTGATCGGAGGAGTGACCGTGAGGATCTACGTGCTGCCGCGCGTGCATGAGCGGCACCCGGAACTGACCGAGAAGGACGTCGTCACGGCGTTCCGCAGCGTCATGACCGACGCGCGCCGGGAGAACGGCACATGGGTCGCGATCGGCCTCGACGGGCACGGCCGGGACGTGGAGATGGTCTACAAGCAGGTCGGCGACGACGTGCTCATCTACCACGCGATGACCCCGCCCACGAAAAAGACCATCAAGGAGATCAACGGCCTGCGAGGGGAACGGAGGAACCCATGAGCGACTTCAGCGAACGTGACCGGCAGCTGCTGCGCCGGTTCGGCATGACCGAGGAGCAGGTCGAGGCCGACGCGGAGCGGATGGAGAGCGAGACCGCCGACCACGGCATCACCGGCCCCGTCTACCACGGTCTGCACATGATGCCCGACCACGGCGAACGCATGGTCAGCGTCACCGTCAAGATGCCCGCCAGCCAGCTCGAACGGATCACGGCCTCGGCGAAGCGCTACCACATCAGCCGCAGCGAATACATGCGCCGCAGACTCGCCGACGCCTAGCCGATCCGCGACCGCCATCGCGGCCCGCACCGACACCAATAAATAAATATTTATAGATAAATATTTATTGGAGAATGAGGACTATAGTCCGCAATGCCCGGCGTTTCCCTCGAACGATCACTGCTATCCTATAAATAAATATTTATAGATAAATATTTATGGAAGGGGAGTCATGATCATCGGGGTGCTGAACATCAAGGGCGGGGTGGCGAAGACCACCACGGCGATGGCGCTGGCCACGGCCGCGACCCGCGACGGGCTGGACGTGACGGTGCTGGACGCCGACCCGCAGGGCACGGCGACGATGTGGGCCGACGCGGCCGCGGACGCGGGCGAACAGCTGCCGTTCGCGGTGGACAGCGCGAACCGCGCGCAGATCGAGCGCATGCGCGCCAGAAGGCCGGACGGCGACGGCGACCTTCTGGTGATCGACTGCCCGCCCAACGGCGACGTGCTCAGCGAGACGATCCGCACGGCCGACTTCGTGGTGGTCCCCTCGACCGCATCGCCGATCGACCTCCAGCAGACCACGCGCACCTGTCTGGCATGCGAGGACGCCGGCCGCGACTACGGCGTCCTCATCGTCATGGCCAGACGGGCCACGAACTCGCTGAAGGAGTTCCGCGAGGCGCTCGAGGAGGCCGGAGTGGGCCTGTTCAACACGGAGATACCGTTGCGGGAGGGCTTCAAGGCCGACTTCGGCCACCGGTTCCGCAGCAACCTGCACGGCTACGAGGACGCATGGAACGAGATCAAGGAGGAAATGGCGTCATGAGACGATCCAAGCGACTCAACATGAGAATCATCCCCGTCGAGACCGAAAAGGCCGACGAGGCCCGGCCCGCGTTCGACATCATGGACGCCCAGGACAACCGGGCGCGCGGCGACGGCGACATCCCCAAGGTCATGACCACGTTCAAGATGGAAGCCGAGCTCAAGGCCGAGCTCAACGCGTATTGCAGGGAACGGGGGCTGCGCATCGGCGACTGGATCAATGGGGCCGTGCGCGAACGCCTCGACCGCGAACGCCGCGGACTATAGTCCGCAAACACCATCCCATATATAAATATTTATAGAAAAATATTTATGAATATGGGATGGGCGTCTCATTCGTCGGGTCCGTCCAGCTCGCGGCGGGCCCGTTCCTCGGCCCGCTCCTTGCGGGCCCGATACGCCCTCAATCTCGCGGCACCGATGCTCAAACCGAAGTGTTCGGCGGTCTGCGGCCACGTATGGCCCTCGTCGTCGTGGTAGGCGCGCACCGCCTCGCGCATGGTCGCCTGCTCATCGAGCCAATCCTGACGTGGGACGGCCACCAGATTGCGGATGGTCCTCTCCGACACGCCCAGCCGCTCGGCCGCCTCCTTGGCGGTAACGCGGCGGCGCTTCTTTGTCTCCAATGCGGTCATAGCGCCAGCACCTCGTCTTTCAGTTGCTCGATGGATTTGTTGTTGCGTCTCGCGGTTCCGGATTTCACTCCGCCTATCTTGCCGCCTTTTTTGCCTCGGTAGCTTTGGATCGTGCTGAACACGGCGGCGTTGACGGCCGCGCCGTCGCACCACATGCGGCTCTGCGTGGTGATCCACTTGTGGATGCTCTTGGCGATCTGGTTGACCTCGCGCACGGGCAGCGGGTCGGGGAAGCCGGCGTTGATCTCGTGGCACAGGCGGCGGATGTATTCGCGCAGCATGTCGCTGCTTTGTGGCGTGCGGTCGGGGATGCGCCGCACCTCGCGGTAGGCCTCGACGCGGGCGGAGCCGAACACGGTGCAGTTGCGTCCCAGACCGGTCGTGCGCGCTCTCTTGGTGCGCTTCCAGCTCTTCGGCGGCATGTCGCCGCTCGCCTCGAGCGCTTCCCGCAGCTCCTCGAGCCCGTAGGTCTCCTCGCGGACCAGTTCGCTGTTCCATGCCGGGTGCAGCGGGTTCTTCATCAGATGGCCCGTGTAGGCGGCGTCGCCGTCGCACGAGCGGCGCAGGCCCTCGGTCACGGCGTTGGCCAGGGCGATCGGCTTGCGGCGCGAGTACTCCGTGGTCGGCACGGGGCTGGTGAGGACCCATCCGGCGTGCACGTGCCCGTTGGCCGGGTTCTCGGCGAGGAAGTTCGGCAGGAAGCCCTGATGGTCCCACAGGGCCATCTGGCGGCCGTCCTCGTCGTCGATGTCGGCGACGAGCAGGTTGCACAGCGTCGCCGGGTTCGGCTCGATCAGGCGGCGTTTCAGCGCGTCCTCGCGCGGCCGCCGGCGCTGCTCGTCGTACCGGTCGCAGCACCGGGGCCGCATGGGCAGGTACCAGCGGAGAAAGGCGTCCGACAGGGCCAAAACCGGGGCCTCCTGTCTGGTGTGGGACGGGGACATTGGCATGGAAAAAAGCATACCGCGAGTATGTACAGTGTACAAGTAGGCACGAAAACCAAGTCAGATAATTCAGAACAAATGCTGACTGCGCAGGTAGGCATGAACCGAGTCAGATAATTCAGGCTCAGAGCTAGCTCCCCCCGCAAAGCCACCTTTTCTTGCGCTGCGCTATACAAGCCCACTGCACCAACCGGGCCCGCCACCTCAAAATCCCACGAACTCGCCGTTCCCCCTCCCCCTTGATCCTCCGGTGTGCTTCGCTCCCCGATCAGGCAGAACGGTACAGGTATAGTATAGGTATATATATAGGCAGACCTGGCTTAGACATACTGCCATAAGGGCTAAGGGCACATGCTCATACCTAAATGACGATTTCTCATACCTAAATGACGAAATATAAATATTTATAGATGCGTTTCTATACCCGAATGACACCCCCTTGATGGCGAGTCGCTTTCCGTCAAGGGAGGTCGGCTTGGCTGGCTCTAGGCGTCGTCGTGTGGTTCGAGCGGTTCCGGGGCGGTCTCCCATGCCCGTCCCTCGAACGGCGTGACCTCGGCGCCGGGGAACCCGTTCTCGGCCTCCTCGTCCCACCGGTCCACCAGTTCGTCGGTGATCTCGGCGCCGTTCTCGGCGATGTACGTCGTTCTTCCGGTCATCGGCTCCTCCTTTCCGTCGCGGACCGTTCCCGTCCTCCGGCATCGAGCGTACGGATGGGCGGACAGGATTCCCCGGATCGGTCCGACGATGAAGGAAGCCGGGGAGTCATGCCCCGGACCGACGAAAGGAGACCCTCATGACCTCACCGACCAGGCCCGCCTACATCATCATGCCCGAGGAGCTGCACACCGAACTCAAGAGCTGGTGCGCGTCCCACGGCGTCACCATGACCGCCTACGTGGTCGATGCGGTCGAACGATCCCTGAGATGGGACAGGAACCTCGAAGCATCCACCCGCACCAAGTAATAAATATTTATCTATAAATATTTATAGAACGGGATTCGGGAGGAACCGACCTGACGCATGGGACATGGCAGTTCAACCGAAAGGAGAGTGCCATGTCCATCGATTCCGTGCTGGCGCTGCTGGTCGTGCTGGCTGCGCCGATTCTGGTGCGTCGCATGCCGCGGCGTCGGGTGTTCGCGTCGTTCGTGCTGCTGGTCGCGGCGGCGACGCTGACGGCTCTGATCGGATAGTCGGATCCGCGTCCGGCCGTACCCGCCGCCCGACCCTGTTCGTCCGCGTGGGCGGACGAACAGGCGACGGTTCCGAGTGACGATCATCACGGGAACCGGCACCCGGAAAACGGAGCCGGAACCGACCGCGAACAGAACGAGAAAGGAGCTTCGAATTGCCTCGATCATCAACGCCGCACGTCGCCCGAAAAGAGCCCCGACATCGTGTCGGAACAGCGACGATCAGAAGTACAGCCAGCATTGCATCCGTGGCCACGGATGCGACTTCGCGCGTTCGCGCGCAGTCCTGTCCGGGAGACCCGGGCCCCGTAGTCGGCTGCGCCTCCGAGGGTTCCGCGGCGCGCGGAACCCTGTGTTCGGCCGTCGCCGGTCGCGTGTCCGCGGGGCTGGTCCGGCGTGGTTTTCGTGTCCGTGCGGGCGTCGTGCCGGGGCTGTTCGCGCGTCGTCGTCGTGCTGGTTTCGGGGTCGGTCGGACGGTTTTTCCGGTCCGTTCGGGTGTCGTTGCCGTGGTCGCGGCGGGATCGGATCGGGGTCGGTTCGAGGCCGGTTCCGGCTTGTTTTCGTGCGGGATGGTGGCGTGATGGGCGGCTGGCTGGAGGGTCGCAGACGCAACGTCTGCCGCAAGATCATGTTCACTCGGGAGGAGTGGGAGCGGGTCGAGGCGAGGTGGGACGCGTGGCGGTGGACGGACCTGCACGGCGAGTCCGCGCGCTTCTCCGATTGGGCGCGGCGCAAGCTCACGGACGGCAAGATCACCCAGCTCGTCGTCATGACCGACCCCGCGGCCATCCGGTCCGAGCTCGCGGCGATCGGCAACAACGTCAACCAGATCGCCCGCACGGCGAACACGTACCACACCGTCTCCGAGGCGCGGATCCGCGAGGTCCTGGCCGCGCAGCGGCGCATCGAGGACCTGTTCCAGACCATGAGCGACGACTACCACAAACGTCTCGACGAGACGGAGGAGGAGCGGTAACCGGGCGCGTATCACCCGCGTGTCACCGTGATATTACCGTCGTGACACACGAGGTA
>NZ_NMWU01000007.1 GCF_002860355.1 Bifidobacterium margollesii | reverse complement strand
ACGGCAGGGACGTGTTCGACCTGTTCTTCCGGCAGCTCACCGACGGGCAGCGCGCCTCCATCCGGGTCGTCACCGGCGACGGCGCACGCTGGATCGACTCATGCGTGCGCGAATGGTGCCCGGACGCGCAGCGCGTGCTCGACGGCTTCCACATCGTCTCCTGGATGAGCGACGCGCTCGACCAGGTCAGGAAACGCCTCTGGAACCAGGCCAGACGCGAAGGCGACGAGGAGACCACGAAACGCATGCGCGGCGTCAGGTACGCGGTCCTGAAGAACCCCGACCATCTCACCGGACGGCAGGACGAATCCCTCACCGCGTTGGGGAACACGGATCCCAGGGGACAGCTCTACCGCGCATGGCGGCTCAAGGAACTCCTGCGCAACCTGCTCAGACACCCCATCGAACAGGCCCGCGGAGAGCTCAAACACTGGGTATTCTGGGCGTCCCACAGCCGCATCCCCGAGATCGTCGAACTCTCCAGGAAGATCAGGAGACGCCGGCCCGACATCCTGCGCACGATCGAGCTCGGCTACTCCAACGCCAGGCTCGAGGCGTTCAACAACCGCATCAAGGTCACCATCCGCATGGCCTACGGCTTCCACCACGTGAACAACCTCATCAGCTTCGTCATGCTCAGATGCGGCGGCCTCGACATCCGACTGCCGGAGCCCACCAACTAACCCACGAAAACAACAGAAGCCTCTTATTTCATGGCCATCTTGCTGAGGAATTCGCGTACGCGTTCGGTCTTCGGATGATCGATGACCTCCTCCGGCGTGCCTTCCTCGAGGATCGTGCCCTTATCCACGAAGATCACGCGGGAGGCCACGTTGTGCGCGAATCGTATCTCGTGGGTCACGATGATCATCGTGACGCCGGTTTTGGCGACTTCGACGATCGTGTCGTTCACGTCGCTCACCAGTTCGGGGTCAAGCGCGGAGGTGGGCTCGTCGAACAGGATCACATCCGGGTCAAGAGCCAAGGCTCGGGCGATCGACACGCGCTGCTGCTGACCGCCGGAAAGCTGTACCGGATACCGGTCGGCGTATTCGGCAAGCCCGACCTTCTCCAGCACTTCGCGTGCGACGGCGACGGCCTTGTCCTTGGGCATCTTCTGCACCACGGTGAGGCCTTCGGTGATGTTCTGCAGAGCCGTCTTGTTCTTGAACAGGTTGTAGTTCTGGAACACCATGGCGGTTTTGCGTCGCAGGGCGAGAATGTCTTTGTTCGACACCTTGCCGTCATAGTCGATGAACGACCCGTCCACCCGCACCGAACCGGAGTCGGGCCGTTCGAGGGCGTTGATGCATCGCAGCAGCGTGGTCTTTCCCGAGCCGCTGGAGCCGAGAATGGCCAGTACCTCGCCTTTGGGGACGTCAAGGTCGATGCCCTTGAGGATCTCGTTGCTGCCGAAGGATTTCCGGATCCCCCGCAGCGAGACGACGATCCCTTCGTCGTGTGATTCGGTGTGCTCTGTCATCGTTGTCCTCAATCAGTGTCGTGAACTCATATACCGTGAACCGTCAGCGCGGCTCGTCGTATTCGTCGGATCGCTCCTGCGGTCCGACGAATACGGCTACTTGCGGGTGAACCGCAGCACGCAGGTGGGATTGCCGTCGGCGATGGTGCCTTCGAGGTCGAACTTCACATGCGGGAACTGTGCCGAGAAGGAGTGGTCTCCGGCCATGGCGATCTCGCACAGTCGGGCGATCTCCTTTTCGTTCTTGCCCTGCTTGACCCACTGGGTCACGTACGGGCAGTAGTGGAAGTCGATGCGCAGTTCGTTCTCGTTCTTGGTGACCGTCTCCATCTCGTAGATCTCGCGGTTGTGATCGGTGCCGAACTCGTCGATGAACTCCTGGAAGGAGTCGGGATCCTTCATCGTCTTGCGGAACGCCTTGGCGTTGTCCACGCCGTAGTCGGCGACCGCATCGTAGGCGAACTGGTCGTCGAGACCGTGCTTGGCGGCCTCGTCCACCATGCGGCTGATCGTCGCAGCACGCCGTTCGGAGATCTCCCTGGCGGCGTCGACCATCTCCCCATGCAGTGTGGGAACGTTGTTTTCGAATGCCATCGTGGGCCTTCTTTCCTTGAGTTTCCCGGGAAACCCGGGGCCGTCGGCGGAATCGTCGACGGACGTGAATGTTCCGTTCAGAATTCCATTATGCTCTTGCCGGCTGCATGAAAAAGCCGATCCGCTTGTAAAGCTTGTCACATCCGAATTCGATCGCCGCGCAGACGATCCAGTAGATGATCGCCGCGTCAACGTACGCCTCCAGATACTGGTAGCCGTCCGCCGCGCTGATCTGCGCGGTGATGAGCATTTCGGCCACGTTGATGATCGAGGCCAGCGACGTGCCCTTGAGCAGCCAGATGAAGTAGTTGGTCATGCTGGGGATGGAGATCACCGTCGCCTGGGGAAGAATGATGCGGATCACCGTCTGCACGGGAGTCATGCCCACCGCGGCCGCGCTCTCGATCTGTCCTTTGTCGACGGCCTTCACCGAGGAGACCACCACATCGGTGATGTAGGCGCCGAAATTGCAGGAGAGGGCCACCACCGCGGCCGGGAAGTACGGGATGTGCCGCGGGTCGAACTGGTAGACGCCGATGGAGTCCAGCCACTTGCATACGAGAGGCACCGCATAGTAGCAGAACAGCAGCTGCACCGTCAGCGGCACACCCTTGATGAAGGTGTTGAGCGCCACGACGATCTGCTTGGCCAGCGGCACGCGGGAAAGGATTACCGAGCCGAACACGATGGCGATGATCAGAGCCCACAGCATGGACCAGAACGTCAGGGACAGGGTCTTGGGCAATCCGGCGAGAACGGTCGGAAAGTCGCTGACCATGAAATCGTAGTCGAGTTCCATCAGGCGGTCCTCCTTTCGTAGCGTTCCATGCGATGCGAGGCGAGGGTGAACACGATCTCAAGAATCGCGCACATCACGAAGTAGATCACGGCTGCCGCGCCGAGGATCCACAATTGTCCGGCACCGTAGCTGGCCGCGATCACGCCCTTCGCGTAGCCGAGCATTTCCACGGCGCCGATGGTGAACGCCACGGAGGTGTCCTTGAGCACGTCGATCTCCAGATTCTTCAGGTTGAGGATCGCCACCTTCAGCGTCTGAGGGACGATGACGCGGAAGAAGTTCTGGGTTCTGCTGAATCCGATGCTCAGACCCGTTTCGATCTGCCCCTTGTCAACACCGAGGTAGCCGCCTCGCAGCGTCTCGCACATGAAGCACGAGAGGTTCATCGTCGTGGCGATGATGAAGTAGACGCCCGCCGGCCAGTCGTTGATGTCGATGCCGACGAGCCAGAAGATCTTCGGCAATCCGAAGAACACCAGATAGATCTGGACGATTCCCGGGGTGCCGCGGAAGAACGAGATGTATACCGTGCAGATCCAGTACAGGATGTTGTGCCGTCCGACTCTGACGATGCACAGCAGCGTTCCGAACAGCAGCGAAAGCACCGACGGCACGAACCAATACACCAACGTGACGGGGATGTGCTCGATCAAACCCGGCACCACGGTCTGCATGAGATCCGCTGGCATAGTCACTCCTCTTTATATCGTTCCTGCATTGCGGTGGAACCGGCCCAGACCCGCGGAAAGGGAAGCGGCGCGCGACTGCGATCCACTTCCCTTTCGTCCGGCTGATTCCACTATCGGGCCGTCCGGATCATCGTCCAACGATCGGAATCCTCGGCGATATGTCCGGCCGGTCCAGTGGGGTCACTCGATGGTGACGCCGAGCTTCTTGGCTTCCGCGAAATCATCCTGCTTGAAGTACTTCTGCGTGAGCTTGGCGAGGCTGCCGTCCTTGATCTGGGCGGAGATCTGCTCGTCCACGGCCTTCTGCAGATCGGTCTGCTGCTTGTTGAACAGGATGCGGATACCGGCGGCGTCGACGGGCTCGGTGACCTTCAGCTTGTAGCCGAGGGTGTCGGCCACGCCTTCGTACTGGGCCTTGGAGAGGTAGACGGCGTCATAGGAGCCGGCCTTCACGGCATCGAACATATCCTTGAAGGTCTCCTGGTTGGTGACGGTCGGCACTTCGATCTTGATGTCGGGGTGGCGCTTGAGCCAATCCTGAATGGCGACGTAGCGGCCGTCGGTCGGCACGATCGGGTCGAGGGTCTTGCCGTTGAGGTCCTCAAGCTTGTTGATCGGGCTGCCTTCCGGCACGATCAGGTTCATGAAGAAGTAGTCGTAGGGCTTGGAGAGCAGGTAGTCCTTGGCACGGGCGTCGGTCTTGAAGAAGGCGCCGATCACCGCGTCGTACTTGCCCTGCTTGGTGCCCACCAGAGCGGTCTGGTAGTCGACCAGCTCGTACTCGAACTTGTAGTCCGTCAGCTTCTCGTCAAGGGACTTGAGCACTTCCAGATCGAATCCGGCCGGCTTGCCGTCCTTGTCGGCGTAGGAGTACGGCGGATCCTGGGTCTCCAGTGCGATCTTGACGGTCTTCTCGCCGCTGTTGGATTCAGAGCTGCTCGAAGAGCCGCATGCCGCCAGGGACCCGACGGTCACCAATGCGGCGATGGCAGCGACGACTGCCTTCAACTTGCCCATAATCATTCCCCTCTGCTTCACCCGGAGGCTTCATCGATACGACTACGGCATATTGCGGGCCGTTGGGATTCAGCGATCGATGCTCGCCTTCGGCGGTGTTGATTCGTGTGTGTTTCATTGCGTTTGCCGCAACTACCCGGTTACTGTACAGCTCAGCGACCTCGAACTTGCCACATTCGCCATCAGCTTTGCTTATAGGATGCTATAAGACGGCGAATGGGGCCGGAGATATCAACGGTCTCCAGCCCCATATCAATCGAATCGATGACGTTCCGGCCACCCATACACCCCGGTGCGTCCCAACAATAGGGACGACCGTCATTCATTTAGCCATGGTAGGCGGCCCTGAACGCCTGATCAAGATCGGCGATCAGATCCGCGGGATCCTCCAGACCGATCGACAGACGTATGTCGCTGTCGGTGATCCCGGCACGTCTGCGATACTCCCCCGGCACCTCGCGGTGGGTGATGCGCGCCGGATCCACGATCAGCGACTTCGCGTCACCGATGTTCGGCAGATAGGTGAACACCTTCGTCGAGTCGATCAGACGATACAGGTTCTCCCGATCACCGTCGATGCGGAACGAGAGGATCGTGCCCACGCCCTTCGGATAGTACCGATCGACGAGCGCACGCTGCGCATCGTCGGGCAGGCCGGTGTAATGCACCTCCTCCACATGAGGATGCCCGTTCAGCCATTGCGCGATGTTCAGCGTGCTGGCGACCTCGCGATCGAGCCGCACAGGCAGGGTTTCCAATCCGATCAGCTGCTGGTAGGCGTTGAAGGGGCTGAGCACGGCCCCGAAAGTGCGCACGTATTTGGTACGGATGCGTCTGATGAACGCCAAGTTGCCGAACAGACTCGCGAAGCTTCGGGGGATGCCGCGTCTTTCGTCGCTGATCACCTGTTCGATCCGCGTGAATTGCGGATGCCGACCGGCCGTCCAGTCGAATCGTCCGGCGTCGATGACCACGCCGCCCAGCGCATTGCCGTGCCCGCAGATGCCTTTGGTGGTGGAATGCACGACGATGTCCGCGCCGAATTCGATCGGCCGGAACAGGTACGGCGTGGGGACGGTGTTGTCGATGATCAGCGGCAGACCATGCCGGTGCGCCAGATCGGCCAACGGCTGCACATCGGTGACGCGCGTGGAGGGATTCGCCACCGATTCGGCGAAGATCGCCCTGGTTTCGGGCCGGATCGCCGATGCCACTTCATCGGGATCGTTGATGTCGTCCACGAAATCGGTATGGATGCCGAACTGCGGGAAGAACGTGGCCAGCGCATCCACGGAGGCACCGTAGATGTCGATCGGGGCGATGATCCTGCCACCTCCTTCGGCCGCGGCAAGCAGTGCGAACGACACCGCCGCCATGCCGGACGATACCGCCACCGCGGCCTGTCCGCCCTCCAATGCCGCCAGACGCTTTTCCAATGCGTCGATGGTCGGATTGGCCACACGCGAATACGAGAATCCCAACTCCTCGCCGCCAGCCAGACGGTCTCCCCTTGCCGCCGATTCCATGTCGAACGCCGCCGTGGAGTAGATGGGCACGCTGGCGGCATTGGCATTGGCTGCCCGGTCATAGCCGTAATGCACGGCGTTGGTGTCGAAGGTGGTCATGGTCTGTTGTGGCTCCTTTCCGAACCATACGAAAAGCGATCCTGCCTTGGATCGCTTTTCGTATCTACATATATCTTCTATCTATCTACGCTTCCGACGTGAATGCCGCAGCCATCCAACGCCACGGCATATTCCCGTTCAGCGCAGTCCGTCGAGCGCCTGCGCCAGTAATGCCGCCCCGGCCTCGAGAGTACCGGCGGCTTCATGACTGAACGAAAGTCTGATCGCATCGCGATGCTCGCCGTCACGGCCGAACGCCTCGCCTCTCAGCACGCGGACACCGGCCGATGCCAGTCGGCGGGTGACGTCGGATTCACCGAAGTCCACTCCGGGGATCCTCGCCCACAGAAAATATCCGCCGCGAGGCTCGTCGAAGACGATGGACTCGCCGAACGCCGATCGAAGGGCGGCGGCCAATGCCCCGGCCTTGACTGCATAGACCTTGCGTTCGGCCCGAACAAGGGACTCGAACCAGTCTGGACGACCGATCAGCGAGGCGATGATCCGTTGGGAGACCACCGAAGGATGCGCATCGATGCTCTGCCGCAGCGACGTCAGCAATGCTATGGTGCGTTTCGAGGCGACGATCCATCCGACCCTCCATCCGGGGCCAAGCGTTTTGGAGAACGATCCGATCTCGATCAGAGACGTCGGCCCGGAGCCGTCGAACGCCTCGGAGGGAAACCATGCCGGTTCGTCGTGGAACCACAGATCCCGATAGGGATTGTCCGCGATCAGCGTCACGCCGTATCGATCCGCCAACGAGACCAGTCGATGCTTCGTTTCGGCGCCGAGCACGGCACCCGTCGGATTCTGGAAATCCGGAACGAGATACAAGGCCCGATACCGCTCCCCCGACGACAGGCGACGTTCCAAGGCATCGACGTCCACACCATGAGGACCGCTCGGCACCGATTCGACGCGGGCGCCGGCGATTCGCAGAATACGGACGCCGCCCGGAAAGACCGGATCCTCGACCAGTACACGGTCGCCGGGATTCACCACGGCCGCAGCCGCAAGATAGACGCCCTGCATGGCCCCGTTGGTGATCATCACGTTCTCGACCGACACACCTCGACGCTGCGCGACGAAACCGCGCAACGATTCCAATCCGGCGAACGTCGAGTATGACAGCGCGTCGAATCCCGTCGACGGATCACGCATGATCCCGTCGAACGCCTCGCGGAAATCGTCGCGCGGCAGCACCGAGGCGTCGGGAATGCCCGCCGTCAGATCCACCCGAATCGGCGGAGCCTCCATATCGTGCCCTTTGAACAGCTCATCGGAGGGAATCCGGCCCAGCAGTGCGGAATATTCGTATTCATTAGCGGTCATCGTTCACTCACAGCCATTTTCCGGGATTGAGGATGTTCCGAGGGTCCAATGCGGCTTTGATCGCACGTTGCACGGCAAGATTGCGGTCCCCTACCTGTTCGGCGAGGAAACCCCTGAGCTCGATGCCGATCCCATGCTCGCCGGTGGAGGTTCCTCCCAACGCGATCGCCTTGCGAACCAGCCTGGCGTGCGCCCGTACGAGCCCTTCGGGCGGTTCGGACTCACCGTTCCGGCCGACGAAGAACGCCGAATGCACATTGCCATCACCGACATGCGCCACCAGCGAATAGCCGTATCCGCTCTCGGACGCGATGCGTTCCAGCTCATGCAGGTATTCGGGCAGTTCACCGATCGGAACGGCTGCGTCGCCGCCGACCATCCAACTGCCGTCCGGCACCGGCTTGCCGCCGGAGCGCAGCGCAAACAGCGCCGCCACCGCATCCTCATCCGGGGTCAGCACGCTCGCCTGTTTGGACTGCAGGGCTGCGGTCACCACCCTCGCGGCTTCGACGGCACCGTATCCGTCGGTCTGCACGATCAGCAGCCACCGGCGTCCTGCCGCGGCTTCGCGATACCGTTCATCCTCGTATAGTCCGGCAGGTATGGCGAGCAGCTCGAAAATCGACGGCTGCACGTCGGCCCGGCTCACCCGCTGCACGGCCTGGGCCGCTTCGGCAAGCGTGCCGTAGAATCCCAGGGCCGTGGCAACCAGAACCGGCCGGGGCCGCAGCCGCAGCGTCGCCTCGACCACCACGCCCAGTGTTCCTTCGCTGCCGGTGAACAGCGAGGTCAGATCAAGTCCGGCGACGTTTTTGATCGCACGGCTGCCGGTCTCGATCACGGATCCGTCGGCCAGCACCACCCGCAGGGAAAGCAGCGAATCTCGGGTCACCCCGTATTTCACGCAGTGGAATCCTCCGGCGTTGGTGGCGATGTTGCCGCCGATGGTGGAGATGCCGGAGCTCGCCGGGTCCGGCGCATAGAACAGTCCGGTGCCTTCGAGACGCCGATTGACGTCGGCGGTGATCGCGCCGGCCTGCACACGAATCGTATGGGAGGTGAGATCCGGCTCTCCGATGGCCGTCAGACCGGAGGTGTCGATCACCACACCGGTTCGGGTGGGTACCGCTCCGCCGGCGAGGCCGGTGCCGGCACCTCTGACGAACACCGGAAACCCGTATTTCGCCGCGAGTCTCACCGCTGTCTGCACCTGTTCCACCGTCGTCGGCGTAATCGAAGCCACGGCACGCTCCTCGTCGATGAATCGGGATCTATCGTGCGACACGGTTTCGAGGGTCTCGGCGGAGGTATCCACGATCTCCCCCGGCAGTTCGCGAGTCAGGGCCTTCAGAAAATACGGTATGGAACCGGGGGCGTCCACCGGATGCGGCGCCTCGCGCAACGCCTCCTGCGCGTCGATCACGGGATCGGCGTGCACCAGCGGGGCGGGGATGTCATAGGCATACTGCACGGCCCGATATCCGCCGTCGACGATCACCGTCTCCCGCTCGGGACGCCGCACGAAACCATACGATTCATACAGTCTGCGGGCCGCGCGCATGCGCAGTCCGGTGCCGATGCCCACCCTACGAAATCCCAGTGCGCCGATGCGGCGTACCGCATGGTCGATCAGCGCATGGCCCACGCCAAGCCCCCGGGCTTCGGGAGCCACGGCGAGCAGCCGAAACCCCCGTTCGCCCGGCCAGTCCCCGCCATGCTCGTCGAGGGGCACTTCGGCGGTTTTGGGGGTGAGCACCACGCCAAGCGGACGATTCCCACGACTCCCGTCGCTGACGGCCACCCATACATCGGCGGTAAGGGCGTGACCGGCGATATCACGCATGTCGGCCGCATACTCCGCGGAAACCTCCATGACCGAGGAGAACGAGCGCACCACAAGCTCCCCCAGGTCCCGGTATTCAGTCGGCTGCGCAAGTCGAACGGTCACTTCGCGGCGATCGCGTTCATCGGTTCTCACCGAAGCCGTCAGCGTATTGGTCATGATCGGTCACACCCCCTGTATGGTTCAGCCGGCAGTCCGCCGGATCACTCGCCCAACTCCCGACGCAGCACGGTTTCCAGCGACGTGGTCGGATGGCCAAGCACGCGGGCAAGGTCTCCCGTCTGCAGGGCAAGCGCCCCGTTGGCGGTGTCGATGGCGGTCTGCACCTCGTAGGCCACACCGCCTTCCGGTACGCCGGCCTCGGTGAGCGTGGTCCTCAGTTCGTCGGGGGTCAGATTGACGTATTCCACGTCCTTGCCGCCGATCCTCGCGGCGACGGCAGCCAGATCGTCGTAGGTCCATGCCTCATCGCCGCTGAACTCGTAGGTCTTGCCGGCATGCCCTTCGCCGACAAGCACCTGAGCCGCAGCCTCGGCGTAGTCGGCGCGGGACGCGGAGGCCACCTTGCCGTCGTTCGCCGCGGACACGATCCTTCCCGTGGCGATGCCCTGACGCACCACATCCACATAGTTTTCGGTGTACCAACCGTTGCGCAGGATCACGGCGGGCACGCCGGAATCACGCAGAATCGCCTCCGTCTCGCGATGTTCGGGAGCCACGAACAACGGGGACCGGTCGGCGTCGAGCACCGAGGTGTAGGCCAGAAGCTCCACGCCTTCGGCCTTCGCCGCCTCGATGACGTTGCGATGCTGCGCGGTACGCTTGCCGAACTCGTTGCCGGAAATCAGCAGCACCCTGTTCGCGCCCTCGAACGCCTTGCGCAGACTTGAGGGATCGTCGTAGTCGATCTTCGCGGTTCGCACGCCTTTGGCGGCGAGATCCTCGACCTTCTCCACGGTGCGCGCGGCCGCGACGATGGTCTGCGGGTCCACGCCCTTATCCAGCAGGGCGTTGACGGCAAGATGACCGAAATGCCCGCTGGCGGCGGTGATGACGATGCTCATATGTGGTTCTCCTTGGTGTTGTGATGTTGTGGTTGGTGATGTTGCGTGTTGGCTTCGGTGCCGGTTTCGCTGATGAGAGACGAGAGGAATGGAAGACCTCGGCTCAGTCGAGCACGGCCTCCTTGTAGGCGTTCAGCGCCTCGTCCGGTGCGGTGCTGGCGATGGAGCACGACGGCGCCACCACGAGTACGTCGTCGGCGGCCCTGCGGGCTTCGGTCACTTCACGGCGTACCTCGTCGGCGATGGAATCGACATCGAGGAATCCGCTGAGCAACGCGTGGTTCACCCCGCCCACCTTGGTCTTGGCGAGCGGCGCATCGAAGTCGGCGTTGGTGTCGTCGGTGTGATCCCAGTTGATGCCCTCCAACGGGTAGTCCTGGAACCATTCGGGGTGCGACTGCTCACCGCAGGTGTGCACCACGCGGTAGGAGCCCTTGGCCCCATCAAGCACGATGTTGTCGTACGGACGGGAGAACTCGTTGAATTCGGCCTCGGTGAGGAAGTCGGGCTTGGTGAGCGCGGCGATCACGAACACCAGTCCCTCGGCGCCGGCGCGACGCTGCTCCTCGGCATAGAACGCCAGGGTTTCGGCGATGGCATGCAGCGCGTGGTGAAGGCCCGCGCGATCCCCGCGGATGAAGTCCTGGATCGTCAGCGTGGACGTGGAGCCCGGTGCAGCCGGAGCGTTCGAAGTGAACGGGATGCCCGCCAGCTTGGTGAACACGTTCAGCGGCGAGTAGAGGGTGGCGAACACCGGCGTATCGGGAGCACCGGCGGTCACGTCGCGAATCACACCGAGCTGCTCCTGGATCGGCTCGTTGGCGGTGAGATCAAGCGCATCGATCTTCCACGTATCCTCCACGTCGTTGATCACGGCATGGGTCTGGGCCGGGATCGGCAGACCCGGAACCGGGTAGTTGTCGTAATCATAGGTGTTGCCCCACGCCTCGGCATAGTGCACGGTACGCGGGTTGAGCTTGATCCAGTCCCAATCCCACTTCTTCGCATAATCCAGCGACGCGCGGGTCAGCGCCTCGCCGGTGCGTTCGGCGGCGACCTCGTGCGTGTAGGCGCTCAGCGGCGGACGGTCGGCCTTCTCCCCCGCGAAGACAGCAGCCAGTCGATCTCGCTTGGTCCATTCGGTCATGGTGGTTCCCCCTTCTATTGGTTGTTTCTTTGGTTATTTCTGTTGGTTATGCGGCCTTTCGACCGCGATCATTGATATTGGTGATAGTTAGGTATGGATAGTGATGGTTAGGCATGGATACGGATCGGCGATTGTGCCGGTGACCGGTCACAAAACGGCCGGCACTTCCTCCGTTACGGCCGCACGGCCGGGAATGGCCTCGATCAGCCTTCGCGTATACGGATGGGTCGGACGCTCCAGCACCTGTTCGGCAGTGCCGTATTCGACGAGATGCCCCCGTTCCAGAACGGCGATGCGATGAGCGATCTGCGCCACCACCGCCAAATCATGCGACACGAACACGTAGGTGAGGTGGAGTTCACGCTGCAGATCGGCAAGCAGATCGAGGATCTGAGCCTGCACCGACACGTCGAGCGCGGAAACCGGCTCGTCAAGCAGCAGCACCTTCGGATCGATGGACAGCGCGCGGGCGATGGCCACACGCTGGCACTGTCCTCCGGAAAGCTCGCTGGCACGGCGTCCGGCAATCGAAGCCGGCAGCGCCACCTTGTCGAGCAGTTCAAGCACACGACGCCTTCGGGCCGCACGATCCCCGATGCGGAACACGGACAGCGGTTCGGCGATGGCCCGTTCCACAGTGAAATGAGGATCGATGGAATCGAGCGGATTCTGCTGGACAAGCTGCACGCTGCGTCGCAGACCACGCAGCGATGAGCCGCGCAGACGGGAAAGATCGCGCCCCTCCACCGTCACGGTTCCCTCGGTGGGTGTTTCCAAGCCGAGCGCGATGCGCAGCAGTGTGGATTTACCGGAGCCGGATTCACCGACGATGGCCAGGGTCCTGCCACGATCAGCCGCAATCGACACATGGTCGAGCGCCGTGAATTCACCGCCCGATCGGCGAGCGCCAATGGCGAATCGCTTGGTCACCGACTTCCATGCCACTGCCTTGCCGTCATCGTTCCGATCAGCGTCATCGGCTCCGAACGAATCCGCCGAATCGGCGCGCTGATCGCGGTGCGACTGTTCCCGATGGGCCACGGCGAAAGCGGGAGCGGACTCCAGCAGACGTCGCGTATACGCCTGCGTCGGATGGCGAAGCACCGAACGGGTTTCGCCCTGCTCCACGATCCCGCCCCGCCTCATCACGATCACATGGGAGGTGCGGTCCGAGGCCACGGCCAGATCATGCGTGATCATCACCAGCGTGATGTGCCGCTGCTCGACCAGACGGGTCAGCAGGTCAAGCACGGTCTTCTGCACCGTCACGTCAAGCGCACTGGTGGGCTCGTCGGCCACGATGATCTGCGGATCGCTGGCCAATGCCGCTGCGATGAGCACACGCTGCTTGAGTCCGCCGGATAGCTCATGAGGGTACTGCGAGGCTCGCAGCAACGGATCGTCGAATCCCACTTCCTCCAGCAGTTCCAGCACATGCTGCGAGCGTTGCTCACGGGGCACATCGGTATGGCGGGCGACGATTTCGGACAACTGGTTGCCGATGCGCATGGTCGGGTCGAGACTGGTCTGGGGATCCTGCGGCACGAATCCGACGATCCTGCCGCGAATGGCGACGCGTTCCTTCTCGTCGGCCTCCACCACGTCATGGCCCAGCACCTTGACGGTTCCGGTGACGTGGGCGTCGGCGGGCAGAATGCCGAGCAGGGTCTGCGCGATCGTGGATTTCCCCGATCCGGACTCCCCCACGATGGACACGGTCTCACCGGCCGGCACTGCGAAACTCACCGAGTTCACCGCCTGGACCACGCCGCGGCGTGAACGATAGACGACCGTGAGATCGTCCACTTCGATCGCATCGCTCATCGTTCCAGTCCTTCCTTAAGCGTATTGGCGACGATGGTGACCGCGAGCACCGTGGCCACGACGACCAGACCGGGCAGCAGCGGCACCCACGGGCTGGTGATCAGATAGCTTCGACCGTCGTTGATCAGCGAACCCCATTCGGCGGCCGGCGGTGCGGCGCCGAAGCCGAGGAAGCTCAACGTCGCCACCGACATGATCACAACGCCGAAATCCAGCAGTGTCAGCACGGCGACCGGTCCGAAGGAATTCGGCAGGATATGGGTGAGGATGATGCGGGCGTTGGATGCTCCGCAGACGCGGGCCGCCTCCACGTAGGAGCGTTCACGCACGCGAAGCACCTGCGCCCTCGTGGTTCTCGCGAAGGACGGCATGATGCCGATGCCGATGGCGATGGCGACCGGAATCGTACCGAATCCGATGGCGGTGACGATGGTGATGGCCAGCAGCAGACCGGGGATGGCCAGCAGCACGTCGATGCCCCTCATGGTCAGCACGTCGGTCAGGCCGCCACGGTAGCCGGAGATGATGCCGATGATCAGACCGCTGATCGCGGCGATGGCGAGCGCCAGGAGACTGGCGAGAATCGTGGTGCGGGCGCCGAACGTCACGCGGGCGAACAGATCGCGTCCCAGCTGATCGGTGCCGAACCAGTGCTGCGCCGATGGTGCCAGCAGCTTGCTCTGCGGGGACGTGGCATAGGGGTCGTATCGGGCGATGAGCTGGGGGGCCAGCGCGGCAAGGAGGATCACCGACAGATAGGCCAGGCAGATGGTCGCCAGTACATGGTCTCTGATCCATTGCGAAGCCTTGCGAGCCGCCGCCGAGATTGCGACGCCGACCGTTCTGCGCTCGGCCTGCACCGCGGATTCCCGTATTACGGATTCTCTGGACGCATGCAATGGCAGGGCCACGGGCACCGTTTGAATGTTGTCGGTCATGAGACCACTCCCTTTGACGTTTGGATGATGCGCGGATCGAGCAGCGGATAAATGAGATCCACCACGAGATTGACGATGACGAAGGCCGCTGCGGCGAGTAGCACCACGCCTTGGACGACGGGGATGTCCTGCTGCTTGACCGCCTGCTGCACGAGCATGCCCACGCCTTGTCTGGAGAAGATCGTTTCGGCGACGATCGCACCGGTCACCGTGTCGCCGATGGCCAGTCCCAGTACGGTGAGCACCGGCAGGGATGCGTTCTTCACTCCGTGGCGGATCAGCACCTGCCGACGGTCGATGCCGTGGGCCACCGATGCGGTGATATAGGGTTCGGCCAGCACTTCGTCGAACCCGCTCATCAGCAGCTGTCCGAGCAGTGCGCCCGTGGGGATGGACATGGTGATGGTGGGGAGGATCAGCGTCTTCCAACCGTCCATGCCCATCGACGGCAGCCATCCCAAGCCGAAGGAGAACACCTGCATGAGCAGCAGGCCCACCCAGAACGACGGCACCGATTCGCCCAGCGTGGGCAGCAGTCGCAGGAATCCCCTCACGTATCGGTTGTTCACGTAGGAGGCGAGGAATGCCAGCACGAAGGCGATGATCAGGGCCAGTACGATGGCCAGCACGCTGATGAGCAGTGTGCTGCCGATGCGGATGCGGATCAGATCGGCCACCGGCACCCCGTAGGAGTATGAGGTGCCGAAGTCGCCGTGCAGCGCGGAGGCCAGCATGGTGAAGTATCGGGTCACCGGCCCCTGATCGAATCCGAACTGCGCTCTGAGCGTGGCCACCTGGGCGGCGTCCAGGGATTTGATGTCGGTGCCTTTGGCCTGCAGGGCAAGCGCCAGCGGGTCGGCGGGCAGCAGATTAAGAATGACGAAGGCCACCGTGTATGCCGCCCACATCACCAGCACCGCCTGCACGATGCGAGAGAGTACGTATGTCAACCGTTTCGGCATCACCATCACCTTGTCCTTTCCTGAAACGCCGTTGCGATGCTCATTCGGATCAGTTGCCCGTTCGGATCAGCCGAGCCAGGTGCCGGAGAAGTCGCCGAAGGACTCGGCGGTGAATCGCACGTCATGCACCTTGGAGGACAGCGCGGTGTCCTGCACCCTCTGGAACACGGGGATCAGCAGATACTGTTCGCCGATGTACCTCTGAACGTCCTGATAGATCCTGGTACGCTTCGTCTGATCGGTTTCGGCCACGCCCTTGTCGAAGTAGTCCTCCAGCACCTTGCGCTGCTGGTCGTTGTAGACGCTGCCGGTCACCGATTTGAAGGTGGCATAGCGCACGTCGAGCAGCACGTTCGCGGCGCTGGGATCGGCGCGCGTGTAGGTGAGCGAGGTAAAGTCGTAGTCGCCGGATTCCTGCCGGGATGTCGATTCGCCGTTGGTCACCACGTCGATCTGGAAGTCCACGCCGATGGCCTTCAGTTCGTCCTGGATCAGCTCGTAGCCGCTGTCCTTCTGCGTGGTGAGGTAGTGCAGGGTCAGTTTCCTGCCGTTCTTGTAGCGGTAGCCGTCGGATTCCTGCTTCCATCCCGCCTTGTCGAGCGTCGCCTTGGCTTCGTCGGGATCGTACTTCACGTTGTCCGGCAGGCTCTGGAACGCCGGCGTGGTGGATCCCAGCACGCCCTTCGGCGTCTGATAGTCGGGACGGATCACCGTGGAGGCGTAGGCCTTGCGGTCAAGACCCAACGATACGGCCTTGCGCACGTCGAGGTCGGCCAACGGGCTGCCGTGCCGTACGTTCGGGAACAGGTTGAACACCGACCCCGGCAGGCCACGGGTCTGGAGACTGCCACCCACCTGTTTGATCTGCTGTTCGTCGTTCTCCACGATCTGCGAATCGGAGTCCGACCAGATCACATCGGTCTGTCCGCCGACGAAATTGCCGACGCGAACCGAATCCTCGGGCACGTAGGAGACCACGATCTTGTCGAGATAGGCATCGCCCTGATGCTTGCTGAACGGCGACGGCGTGGTGAATCCCTTGCGCTTGGAGAGTTCGGTGGTGGTGTTCACATCGTACTTGTCGATCACGAACGCGCCGGTGCCGTACAGATCCTTGGCGAGGCAGCGCTCCTCCGGCGTCTTTTCGGTCGACGCCGGCGCGATGATCGCCAGCGTGGTGGTGGCGAGATCACGGAGGAACGATCCGTTGGGCTTGTCGAAGTTGAACACCACCGAATACTCGCCGGTCTTCTCGACGGACCTGAGGTTCTGCACGTAGAACCCGCCCACGGTGCCCGGCTTCTCCTTCAGGGTCTGCAGATCCTCGTTGAAGGTCTTCACCACGGCGTCGGCGTTGAACGCCTCGCCGTTGGAGAAGGTCACGCCCTGCTTGAGGTTGAAGGAGTACTGCTTGCCGTCGGCGCTCACCTTCCAGTCGGTGGCCAGCCACGGCTTGATATTGCCGGTGTCGGGATCCTGATCCACCAGCGACTGCGCGAACTGACGGACCACGGTGCGGGTGCCGGTCCATGCGGTCTGGAACGGGTCGACGCAGTTGAGCGTGTCAGGCGTCTGCGCGATGCGCAGCGTGCCGCCGGACTGCGGACCGCCGGTGGCCGCCTGCGCGGATGAGCCCTGCGACTGACCGCACGCCGACGTCATCAGGATCGCCCCGAACGCGGCGACCGCCAGCCCCTTCCGTATCCATGACCTACGATTCCCCATGAGCTTCCCCCTAGATTCCGCCGTTCCCGGCTTGTTGTTCAAGCGGCCCCTTACCGCTGATGGCCATCAATGTACGGCAAATACCGAAGGGTCGTAAGGCGTGTACTATCACCATCATTTCGAACGGGCTATAAGCTCCGACGTCTCGGACGATGCGATCGTTGCAACGATTGGAACTGATAGCCATCCATAACTTCACCGAAACCCTATCGTCGAAATCTATTAACCGTTATCGGCATGACGATGCCCACCGCTAGGCCGAAGACGGATACGATACGAAAGGAGGCAACGGAACCATCCGCATCATCGCGGATGACGTGCGTGAAAAGAACGTGAAAGGAACGGAAGATGAGTGAGACCACGAACGATGGCGAGCTGAGGATCAGCAAGGCGCTGACGTCGATTCACAGCGATGCGAAGACGCCCGTGTTCCTGCTGCTGCACGGCTGGGGATCCAACGAATACGATCTGCCTGATCTGATGAGGCTGTGCGCACCCGGCGCGGACTACGCTTCGCTGCGTGCCCCGATTCCCTACGGCATGGGATACACCTGGTTCAGGGACTGGAGTCATGAAGGCGTGCCGGAAGGCCTTTCACTGGACCGGCAGGCGCTGGCCGCCGCACGGGCGGTGGAACGCTGGGTGCGTGACAACATCGCCGCCGACCGGCAGATCGTGGTGATGGGATTCTCGCAGGGAGGGCTCCTCGCCGGTCATATGCTCCGCGTGAATCCGAAACGCTACCGGGCGGCTGTGGCCTTCTCCGGCTGGCTGGCCCCCGGACCGGTCGAGGGGGATGAGGAGCTGCTTGGCCTCAGACCGCCGATCTTCTACGGGCATGGCGAGGCCGATACGATCTTCCCCGCCTTCGAAACCGCGGCGATGGCCGAATTCTGGCGTACGCACGGCACGCTGACGGAGAAGACCTATCCCGGCATGGCGCACAGCATCAACATGCCGGAGATGCGCGATGTGGCCGCGTTCCTGCAGGGCATAGGCGCGGTACGCCCCCAGTTCTTCTAGGGGAATCGTCCGAAACGGTCACAGCTCGCGGGAACGCTTCGCCGCCGCGGAGACGGCCTTCATCACCGTACCGCGGAAGCCGGCCTCCTCAAGCACCGAATATCCGGCGATCGTGGTGCCGGCGGGCGAGGTGACCATATCCTTGGCCGCCGCCGGGGTCATGCCCTTGTCGAGGATCAGCTTGGCCTCGCCCAGGCAGGTCTGCGCCGCCAGACGGTAGGCGGTGGCGCGCGGCAGTCCTTCGAGCAGCCCGCCGTCGGCGAGCGCTTCGATGAACACGGCCACGAACGCCGGCGCGGAGCCGGAAAGGCCGGTCACCGCGTCGAGAAGATGCTCGGGCACGAACTCCACGATGCCGAGGGCTTCGAACAGTTCCCGGGCGAAGGTCTTCTCCTCGTCGGTGAAGTCGCTGTCGGCGTCCAGTGCGAAGGCGCCGGCGCCCACCAATGCCGGCGTGTTCGGCATGAGCCGCATCACGCGGGGTGTGCCCTCCACGGTGGCGCGGATGCGTTCGGCGGTGACGCCGGCCATGATCGAGAGGATCGCCTTGCCGTCGAACGATCCGCAATTCGCGGCCGCGGCGGCGAACATCTGGGGCTTGACGGCCAGCAGCACCACATCGCTGGCTTCGACCACCTCGCGTTCATTGGAGGCCGGGTTGGCGCCCAACGCCTTCACCCGTTCGATGGCGGGTGCGTTCGGATCGTAGATGGTCACGTCGGCGGGCGACACCACGTTGTGCTCGATGGCCCCGGAGACGATCGCCCCTCCCATGTTGCCGAATCCGATTACGCCGATGCGTGTTGCTGCCATTGCTCTTCCTTTCCCGAAAGTTCTTCGGCATCCGCCTGTACCGCGGTCCCCGTATATGCACCGCGGCACCGGTATTGTCGTGTCTCACCGATTTCCGGCGGATCGCCCCGACCTTCCGCGGCTGGAACGCAGTCTAGTTTCGGAATATAACCGGCGTGTGAAACGTCGATTGCATTGCGGTCTCGTTGCCGCGCGACAATCGGAAGCCTCCTGGTCAGACTCAGACCGTCGGACCGTCAGTCGGTATAGTCGAGATGCATGTGCGACGGCACTTCGTTCCACTTGACCGTATACCCGGCTCCGTGGGAGCAGAACACCGAATCGGGGGTGTTCTCCGCATCGTCCGCAGCGTCGTATCCGATTCGTTCGATCACCGCGTCGGCGTCGTGACACGGCTCGTATCCGGCGAAGGTGCAGGCGAGCCGACCGGTGCCATGCGTATAGGCGTTCACCGTCATCGCGTAGTCGCGCATCTCGCTCACCGGCGCACGGCCTTCGATCATCGCGTATCCATTATCCACGGCGGGTGGATCGAACTCCCCGCTCATTCGCTGGATGTCGCTCATCGCCCGGCCGACCAAGGCGTCGGGCACTTCCAGACGGAACCGGTACCAAGGCTCCAGCAGACGGCAGTTGCCCCGCCGGACCGCGTCCGGTTCCGGCTCGGCGGGCACGTCGCCCTGTGGATGTCCGGCGATGCCGATGCCCGCCATCATCAGTCCCTGTCGTATGGCCCGATAGGTGGCCTGCCGGAAGTCGCCGCCTTCGGTGTGTTTGAGGTGCGCCCGACCGGTCAGCAGGGTGATGCGCATGTCGGTGATGGGTGATCCGGTCAGCACGCCGAGATGCTCCTTCTCCCTCATATGGGTCATGATCAGCCGTTGCCAGTTGCGATCGAGCACGTCGAGGCTGCATGACGTGCCGAAGCTCAATCCCGTGTTCGGCCCGGTGGGTTCCAGCCGCAGATGCACTTCCGCATAATGGCGCAGCGGTTCGAAATGTCCGACGCCTTCGATCGGCTCGGTAATGGTCTCCTTGTACAGGATCGACCCCGGTCCGAACGTCACGTCGAGGCCGAACCGATCGTGGAGCATCTGCTGGATGATCTCCAACTGCACCGATCCCATGAGCTGCAGATGAATCTCCTCCAGCCGCTTCTGCCATGAGACCCGCAGCAGCGGATCCTCATCCTCCAGTTCGCGCAGCGCGTCGAGGCAACGGTGGATGTCGTTGTCGCCGGGCAGCAGCGTGTAGGTGAGCACCGGCTGCAGCGTCGGGCTCGCCGCATCCCGTTCGAAGCCCAGCCCCTCGCCGGGGAAGGTGTCGGCCGGACCGGTCACCGCGCATACCGTGCCGGCGGGAACCTCGTCGACGGTGGCGTATTTCGCTCCGTTGTACACGCGCACCTGATCGGCCTTCTCCCCCGGATCGCCGATCAGGGACTTCGCCTTCAGAGCGCCACCGGTGATCTTCATCCAAGTGAGCCGGTTGTGCTTCTCGTCGTGGGAGATCTTGTAGATCCGCGCTCCGAATCCATCGGGGCGATCCGGTTCGCGGGTGAACCGTTCGAGCCCGTCGAGCAGCGCGTCGACGCCGTCGAGTCTGAGCGCCGAGCCGAAGAAGCAGGGGAAGACCTTGCGGTCGGCGATCAGCTGGCGGAGCCGATCGTCGGTCAGTCGTCCGTCGTCCAGGAATTCGTCCATCGCCCGTTCGTCCTGCATGGCCATGGTCTCCCACACCGCTTCCGGCACCGCAGGCTCATCGGCGCGTCCGCCAGCGGATACGGCGGATTGCGACGTCAGTCCCGTGAAGTCCGCGCATCCGTCAGAGAATCGTCTGCGCATGCGGTCGAGCAGGGCATCCCGATCGACTCCGGGCGCATCCATCTTGTTGACGAAGATCACCGTCGGTACACGATATCGGTCCAGCAACCGCCACAGCGTCTCGGTATGCCCCTGCACGCCGTCGGAGCCGGAGACGACCAGAATCGCATAGTCCAGCACCTGCAGGGTTCGTTCGGTTTCGGCCGCGAAATCGACATGCCCCGGCGTGTCGAGCAGGGTGAGCCGCAGATCCCCGTGCTCCATCGAAGCCTGATGCGCGAAGATCGTGATGCCACGGCGCTTCTCCATCGCGTCGGTGTCGAGGAAGGCGTCGCCGTGGTCCACCCGTCCAAGCCGTCGGAGCTCTCCGGACCGGTAGAGCATCGCCTCGGAAAGCGTGGTCTTTCCTGCGTCCACATGGGCCAGAATGCCCGCCACGATCCGTTTCGTGTTTCCCTCGGTCCGGTGAACGGCTCCGGCCATTGACTTCCTCCGATCGATCGATTGTCGCGTCGTCATCTGCTGCACTGCGCGCATGTCCGCTCATCATCATAGACATTCGCCGGGCTCCGGCATCGACTCGATAACATCCGCGGGGAATCACCCGGCATGGCGTCGAACGATTGATAGGATGTGCAGTGACATCGTTCACGTCAGACAAAGGAGCCTTTCATGACCACAGTCGCCGTCATCGGCTGCACGCACGCCGGTACGTTCGCCACCCAGTCCATTCTGCAGGAGCACCCTGATTGGCAGGTGCACGTCTTCGAACGCAACGGAACGCTGTCGTTCCTCTCCTGCGGTATCGCGCTGTGGGTGGGCGACCACGTCTCCGACCCGAAGAAGATGTTCTACTCGTCTCCGCAGGCATTGGCCGAAGCGGGCGCGATCATGCATATGCGCACCGACGTGCTGTCGGTGGACGCCACCGGCAAGACGCTGGTGGCACGGGATCTCGAAACCGGCGAGGAGCGGGAGTACGCCTTCGACAAGCTGGTGGTGACCACCGGATCGAAGCCGGTGATCCCGCCGATCGAAGGCATTGATTCCGATCATGTGCTGCTGTGCAAGAACTGGGATCACGCCCTGGCCATCAAGGAGCGGGCGAGGAACGCGAAATCCGCCGTGGTGGTGGGTTCCGGATACATCGGTGCGGAGCTGGCCGAACAGTTCAGCATCGTCGGCGTGAAGACCACGCTGGTCGATGCGATGGATCGCGTGCTGGCCAACAATTTCGACGAGCCGATCACCACCGAAGTGGAGAAGGCGTTCGCCGAGCATGACGTCGAACTGGCGTTGGGACAGAAGGTGACGAAATTCGTCGACACCGGCGACGGGGTCACCGTGGTTACGGAGAAGGGCGAGTACACCGCCGATTTCGCCGTACTGGCGGTCGGATTCCTCCCCGCCACCGATCTGCTCAGGGGGCAGGTGGAGATGCTGCCCAACGGGGCGATCGTGGTGGACGAGTATATGCGGGCGTCGCTGCCCGACGTCTACGCCGCCGGCGATTCGGCCACGGTGTTCTACAATCCGACCGGCAAACATGACTATATTCCGCTGGCCACCAATGCGGTCCGTCAGGGACTGCTGGTCGGCCGCAACATCGAGACGCCGACCCGCGCCTACATGGGTACGCAGGCCACTTCGGCCGTGCAGCTGTACGACCTGTCGCTGGCCGCTTCGGGTCTGACGATGGGAGGCGCCGAGCGTCGCGGGCTCGATCTGCGGATGACCGAGCTGGTGGACGACTACCGCCCTGATTTCATGCTGTCCACCACGCCGGTGACCAGTCTGCTGACGTGGGATCCCGCCACTCGAGAGGTGAAGGGAGGCCAGTTCATGGCCAGGGCCGACATCTCCGGCGCCGCCAACGTGGTGTCGATGGCGATCCAGTCCCATTTCACCGTGGATGATCTGGCGAATGTGGACTTCCTGTTCCAGCCCAATTTCGACAAGCCGGTGTATTACGTCGGTGCCGTGGCGATGAAGGCCGCCGCCGAGGCGTAGCGAGGCACACCGGTCGGCCCGGGCTGTGAGAGCAGCTCCGCCGGCCATCTTCAACGCAAAAAGGGGTTCCGCTCCAGTAATGGAAGCGGAACCCCTTTCGTATGATGCCGATGCGACGCGGTGGACTACCGGACTATCTCGGCTTCATGCCGTAAGGCTCACTCGGAGATCTCGGCGAAGTACAGCAGGGTGCGGATCATGTTGGAGGTGAAGCCGTACTCGTTGTCGTAGAAGGTGACGGTGCGAGCCAGGGTCACGCCGTCAACGGAGTTGACGTCGGTCTGGGTCGGATCGAAGACGCCACCGTGGGTGTCGCCGATGATGTCGGAGGAGACGATGCCGTCGCCGTTGTAGCCGAAGTAATCGGTGTTGGAGAAGGCCTCCTTGAAGGCGGCGTTGATCTCATCGGCGGTGGCCGGCTTGTCCAGCACGGAGGTCAGCTCGGTGACGGATCCGTCCGGAACCTGGATGCGCTGGGCGTGGCCCTGCAGCTTGCCGTTGACCTCCGGCACGACCTTGCCGATGGCCTTGGCGGCACCGGTGGAGTGCTCGATGGTGTTGATGGCGGCGGCGCGGTTGTTGCGCGGCTTGGAGCCACGGGGGCCGTCGAGGATCATCTGGGTGCCGGTGTAGGCGTGGATGGTGGTCATGAAGCCAGCCTTGATGCCCCACTTGTCCTGCAGCAGCTTGACCATGGCGGCCATGGAGTTGGTGGTGCAGGAGCCGGCGGACACGATCACGTCGGTGGGCTTGAGGATCTCGTGGTTCACGCCGAACACGACGGTCGGAGTGGTGTCGTCCTTGGCCGGGGCGGAGATGAGGACCTTCTTGGCGCCGGCGTTGATGTGGGCCTGGGACTTCTCGGCGGAGGTGTAGAAGCCGGTGCACTCGAGCACGTACTCGACACCGTCGTTCTTGACCCACGGGATGTTGTTAGCATCCTTCTCGGCGTACACGGTGTATTCCTTGCCATCCACAACGATGGCGGTGTCGGTGGAGGAGACCTCGACCGGAGTGCCGTCGTCGTGACGGAAGGTGCCGTGGGTGCTGTCGTACTTCAGCAGGTAGGCCAGCATGGAAGGAGTGGTCAGATCGTTGATGGCGGCGACTTCGATATCGCCGGCCTGACCGCCGCGAGCCTGCAGCTCGAAGATGCGACGGAAGGCGAGACGACCAATGCGGCCAAAGCCGTTGATACCAATCTTTACTGTCATTTATTTATCTCCTGAGTGGACGTGGCATCAGTCGTGCGACACCATCGAGAGAGCGTTCACACGATTCTGCCAGCTATTGCCAACGCGTCTCATCCTACTGTGTCACCTGTACTTTTTGTAGGTTTTCGCCTCGCAACATGCTGAACTTCCGCTGAACGCGAGAATGGTTCAGCAGTCGTTCGTCCGTCGTTCAGACGATCTCAACGCACGACGGGAAAGCAGCCGGGAGACGTGCGTATCGATGACGCCGAGGGCGTCGTTCCCCTCACGCCCTCGTTCGGTATGCCATACGGGTTTCGGTGCGTCGGCCGGGAACACGACGACGAGCGCGCCGTCGCCCACCCCTATCCAGCCGTGCACGCCCGGAAGGAACTCGTTGCTCGTGCCGATCGGCCTCGTGTCGCGCAGCGTCACGTCGGACACCTCGTATTTCAACCCGTTGATCGTGACATGCCGGGCCGTACCGCCGTAGGCGAACACCGAGATCAGAGGCCTGTCCGCCGCATCCCATGCCTCGAATGCAAGCGTGCCGTCGCGGATCACGGTGATGATCTGACCGTCGCCGTGCAGGAACCCCACTCCCCCATGTTCGGCGATGCGCGCCAGCGTCTGGATGTTGGCCAGCGTATGGTCCACCCGTCCGCCCAGTCCGCCGTAGATGTGGAATACGCGCGCCCCGTGCGCCCATCCGAGCTTGACCGCGGCGAACATGTCGGTGTCGTCCTTCTCGCTGGGCAGACGGGTGATGCCGTGCAGCTGCGCATAGGAATCGAAGTCTCGCCCCAGGGAATCGAAGTCCCCGACCACCACGTCGGCTTCGACGCCCAGCTCCCCTACGTGGTCAAGACCTCCGTCTGCCGCGATCACGAACGTCCCGTCCGGAATCTCCGGATGTTCGTCGTAGTATCCGCCGGCGCCGAAGATCACGCAGACGCCGTCTTCCCGTTCCTCGTTCATATCCATGCTCCACATCGTAGCGTCATGAGGCTGCGGTCGGGATCGCATATCCCCGAACCGATCGGTTTTGCCCTCGAAGCGGATGAAAGCATGTCGCAACCGCGACGATTCATTCTTTAGAACGATATAAAGACGGATTTCCCGAAACTACCCTGATTGAGTCGCGGACGCCGGGCCGTTGATCGCATTCCGTGTATTGATCGGCTCCGTATCGCGTCCGGTCTTCGACAATCACCAATGGAAGGGTTGAATGCATGCGTGCGCCTTGGATACGCGGTCTGCTGGGGCTGAACATCGATTCCGGGTGGATCCCGACGATGCTGTTCGCCGTCGTGATCACCACAGCGACGATATTGTTCGCACGATCACTGCTCCCGTCGAACCGCGCGTCGACCCATGAACCGGCCGGCATATCGACCGGCATCGTCCGCCGATGTCATCGCGCCGCACCCCTCGCCGCGGGGGCGGTTCTGGGATTCGCCATCGGCTTTTCGGTGACGTGGCTGCTCGATCATTTCCTGGTGTTCGGCGTGATGCTGGGCATCAAGGTGGTGTGGGCCGCGGCGATCGGAGTCGCGCTGTTCGGCATGATGGTCGCGCAGACGGCGACCGGCCGTGGTCCGACCCGCGTGGCGGCCGCCGTGATGATTCCGGTGAGCGTGCTGTCCTGCGCGGTGAACATCAACGCCGTCTACGGCGAATACCCCACGCTCGGCAGCGTGTTGGGTGTGTCGTCGTTCGCGCGGCTCGATTACGCCGACCTGCACGACGCGAGAATGCCGGTCGGCCGGTGGCGCACGCTGGCCGAATCGGGGAACGCGCCCGACATGCCAGCACACGGCAGGACCGGCTCGGTGATCATCCCGGCCACAGAATCGGGATTCAGGGCCCGTGAGGCGGTGGCGTATCTGCCACCTGCCGCCCTGTCGAAGACGCCGCCGAGGCTTCCGGTGTTCATCATGCTTTCCGGTCAGCCAGGAAGCCCGGATCGTGCGTTCCTGGCGGGCGATCTCACGGCAATCTTCGACGAGTACGCCTCCCGGCATCATGGTCTGGCGCCCGTCGTGGTCTCGGCCGATCAGCTCGGCAATGCGTTTCACAACACGCTGTGTGTGGATTCGCCGAAGTACGGCAACGCCGAAACCTATCTGACCCGGGACGTGACGGACTGGATCACCGCGAACCTGCCGGTCTCGCACGATCCGAGGCAGTGGGCGATCGGAGGGTTCTCGCAGGGCGGCACCTGCGCGATACAGCTCGGCCCGAGTCACCCGGACCTCTACGGCGCGATGTTCACGGTCGGCGCGGAGCTCGGCCCCCATGACGGCGACGAGCAAACGATGGTCCGTGAATTCTTCGGCGGCAGCGAGGAACGCTACCGGCGCCATGTACCGATCGACATCATGCGGTCGCGGAGGCATTCCGATCAGATGCTGGTGATGGCGGCCGGGCAGCTGGACGACAAATCGACCGACAACATCGAGCGCATCGTCCCGGTCGCGCGGTCCATCGGCATGGACGCCACCGGTCTGACTGTCGTGAACGCGGGGCATGACTGGCATGCCGTGCAGCAGGCGTTGAAGACGAGCCTTGATGCCATCGGAGTGCGGATGGGATTGTCCGACGATGTCCACGGGATGATACGCGGTTCCGCCCAGGTACTGGTGATGGACATCGCCACGGAAGACGACGAAGCAAGGAGCAGATGACATGACGACGGATGACATGACGGAGCAGACGACAACGCAGAAGACGCAGACGACGAACATCACCAATGCGCGGCGGGGAGACGTCAAGCCTCCGACCCGCCGGATCGAACTCGGCCCGTTGGCGCAGGATGCCGTCGATTGGATGCGCCGCCATCCGCTGACCGTGATCTTCGCCGCCATGACGTTGGCGATCAACATCGGATTCGCGCTGTGGTGCATGGCGACGGGTTCGGCGTATCCGCCGTTGTTCGGCCGCATCAGCTACCGCCGTCTGGCGCACGGCATGTTCTATGCCGTGCCGCTTGCACTGATGCTGGTGGGCCATCCGCTGCGTCTCCTGCTCGACGTGCCGGCCCTGATGGCCGCGGGATCCGTGGCGGAATCCCGATTCGGCGCGGCGAAGACGATCTGGATCTCGCTGATCTGCTCGATCGGCGGCCTGGCCGCAGGCATGGGCGTGAGCGTGATGGTCAACGGTCACCTGCCCATATGGCATTCCATGATGCGATTCGGCTACGTGCTCGGACCGCTCACGCTGGCGGTGGGCCCGGTCATGGCTGCGAGCGCGTTCAGTTCGCTGATGTGGCGTCGTCGCGTGCGCGTCGTCGTCTACGCCGTTGCGGCCGCGCTGGTGCTGTACCGGGGCGAGCCGGGTGACTACTGCATCATGTTCGCCGCGGCGTTCGGCCATCTGCTCGGCTATCTGATGTCCCCCTCGGCATCCGGCGAGGAGCAGGCCACGCAGACGCGGATGCGCATCACCCGGATTGAGGCCCGCAAGATGACCGGCGTGCTGACCGCGGTCTGCGCGCTCGGCCCGCTGGCGGCGCTGATGTCGCCGGTGCATCGCGGCCCGTTGTCCACGCTCGGTCTGCTCATGGGGCCGAACCGATTCGACTACACGCGCCTGCATGAATGCCTTGCCGGCGCCGGCACGGCCGACTGTTTCCTGCAATACCGCGTCCAGCGGGTCTCCATGCCCGGAGGGGTGATCGTGTCGGTGCTGCCGTTGCTGATGATGCTCGTCGTGGCGTATGGCCTGTATCGTGGCCGCCGGCTCGCAGCATGGCTGAGCATCATGCTCAACGCCTGCACGGTGGTCATGGCGCTGTTGTATTGCTTCATCTTCCCCATCGTGCAGTCGCCGGACGGCATCCGGTCGCTGATCATGCACGGTGCGGTCAGGACGGCGTTCTCCACGGCCACGCTGCCCTTGGCCTGCATCGTGATCGTGGCCCTGACCCTGCGCAGCTTCCCGCTCGCCATCCGCTGGGAACGGCTGGTCGTCGCGCTTTCGATCGTCGTCGCCGTGTTCGTGATGCTCTGCATCGTCTACGTCGGTACCGGACTCGCCCGACCGGCGGAATTCAGCACCGCGCCCTCGCTGGCCATGCTGCTGGCCGATTTGCCGCAACGCTTCGTGCCGATCGGGTTCCTCAATGGTCTTGCACCACTGTTTCTGCCCGCTTCGGCGTTCACCTCCGCGGTGTATCAGGGCATTGGTCCGGTGTTCTGGATCGTTGCGCTGATGGTTACGCTGTGGTGCTTCCTCGATTCCTCGATGCAGGGGGAACGGGAGCGGCATCAGGCCTCGCAGCTGGTCGAGGTCGATGGCGAGTCCATGTCGTTCATGGGGACGTGGAGCGGCAATCGGTACTGGTTCTCCGAATCCGGACGGTCGGTGATCGCCTATCGGGTGGTGTATGGCATCGCATTGACGGTGACCGGACCGTTCGGCGACCGCGGGGAATGGTCTCGGGATCTGAAGGACTTCGCCGCGTTCTGCGCCGAACACTCGTGGACCCCGGTGTTCTACAGCGTGCATGAGGCGCAGCGCGACGAGCTCTCCGCCATGGGATTCACCTCGCTTGACGTGGGCACCGAGATGGTGGTCCGTCCGGAGCAGTGGCAGACGCGCGGCAGGAAGTGGCAGGACGTGCGCACCGCGATCAACAAGGCGAAACGCGAGGGCATCGTCGATGTGATGTGCTCGTTCGACGAGGCTCCGCTGGGTGTGCAGTCGCAGATCATCGACATCTCGGAGCAGTGGGCCGAGGAGAAGTCGCTGCCTGAGATGAAGTTCACGCTCGGCGGGGTGGACGAGCTGATCGATCCACGGGTGCGGTTGCTGTATGCGCTGGACGGCGACGGCATCGTGCAGGCGGTCACCAGCTGGCTGCCGACGTGGCGCGGTGGCGTGATCGTGGGCTGGACGCTGGATTTCATGCGGCACCGGCCGGAAAGCCCGAACGGCGTGATGGAGTTTCTCATCGCCCGCATGGCGGAGCGTCTGCGCGACGAGGGCGCCGAGTTCATGAGTCTTTCCGCGGCTCCTCTGGCGGGCATCAGCGTGATGGACGGCGTTGACGGCGAAAACGGCGATGCGGATGGCGGACGCTCCGCCGTGCCGGATTCGGGAACCGTGTTCCTGCAGCATGTGCTGATGTCCGTGGCCGACATCATCGAACCGGTATACGGGTTCCATTCCCTGTTCCGGTTCAAGAGGAAGTTCCAGCCCGAGGAGCAGGGCGTGTATATCGCCTATCCGGATGCCGCGAAGCTGCCGCAGATAGCGCTGGCCGTGGTGCAGAGCTATCTGCCGGACATGAAGCCCGCCGACGTCGCACGGTTCGTCCGTGCGCTGGGCCAGTGATGCGCCGGCCGGTGATGCATCAATGATGCGACGGGTCAGTGATGCGACAGCCCTGTGCATCGGACTCGACGCCGATTCCGGCTGGTTGGTAGAACTGTGCGTATGAGCAAGAAGAACGCGAAAGGCAAGGGATCGACTCCGGCCACGCTGCAGCTGGAGCGTGCCGGGGTCGATTTCCATATCTACGAGTACGAGCATTCGAACGATCATATGGACGACGGCTATGGCGTGGAGGCCGCCACGAAGCTGGGGTTCGACCAGCATCAGGTGTACAAGACGCTGCTGGCCGACACCGGCGAGGAGCTGGTGACCGGCGTGGTGCCGGTGAGCGGGCATCTGGATATGAAGGCGCTGGCTTCCGCAGTGGGCGCGAAGAAGGCCGCGATGGCCGATCCGAAGAAGGCCATGAGGCAGACCGGCTATGTGGTGGGCGGCATTTCGCCGCTCGGGCAGAAGACACGCCATCGGACGGTGATCGACGAAGGCGCGTTGCGGTTCGACGAGATCCTCGTTTCCGGAGGCAAGCGCGGATTCAGCATCGGCGTGGCACCGAAAGACCTGATCGCGGTGCTCGACGCCATTACCGCGCCGATCGCCACCTGGTAGCCCCCGCCGTAGTCTCGCCTCTCCGAAGGCGAACGCCGAAGTCACCGCCTGCTATCGATGGCGATCCTGTTTCCGCGCCGCGGAGCGCAGTTCGGCCGGCAGTACGAAATGCATCTTCTCCTTCGTGGTCGTCACATACGAAACGTCATCGTATCCGAGCGCTTCCAGCGCCTTCACCACGCCGGAGACAAGATCCTCGGGCACCGATGCGCCCGAGGTGACGCCCACGGCCTCGACCCCGTCGAACCAGCGTGGATCCAGTTCGGTCGCATCGTCCACCCGGTGCGCATGTCCGCGTCCGTCGAGCGCCTGCTCGGCCACCTCCATGAGCCGCACGGAGTTCGAGGAGTTGGCCGAGCCCACCACCACCACGCAGTCCGACTTCTCGGCCACCGACTTCACCGCGGTCTGCCGGTTCTGCGTGGCATAGCAGATGTCGGAGCTCGGCGGCTCGATGATCCACGGGAACCGTGTCTTGAGCGCCTCGATCACATCCCTCGTCTCGTCGATGGACAGCGTGGTCTGGGAAAGATAGACCAGCCTGTCGTCTTCGGTGAAGTCCAGTGAGGAGACGTCGTCCACATGCTCGATCAGATGAACGTGGTCGGGGGCCTCCCCCACCACGCCCACCGCCTCGTCGTGACCGCGATGGCCGATGTAGACGATCTCATAGCCCTCCTTCACGTAGCGCAGCACCTCGCGATGGACCTTGCTCACCAGCGGGCAGGTGGCGTCCACCACATGCATGCCGCGCCGGCGGGCCTCCTCCTGCACAGCCGGGGATACGCCGTGCGCCGAGAACACCACAGGCACGCCGGCCTTCACCGCGGATTCGGGGATCTCGTCCAGCTCCTCCACGAACACCGCGCCCTGGGCTGCCAGATCGCCGACGACATGCCGGTTGTGCACGATCTGCCGGCGAACGTACACCGGCGGCACCGCCGTCTCGTCGGCGACACCGGTCAAGCCGTCCTCCGCGCTTCGACCGCGCGCCGTTCTGAGAATCGTCTCGACCGTCTGGATGGCACGGTCCACGCCGGCGCAGAAACCCCTCGGATCCGCCAGTACGATGCTCTTGCCCATTCACTCACGCCTTTCCGGTACGATGCCGCTCACAGTACGGTTTCGATCGACTTCCCCCAGTCTAGCGGTAGCGTCCGGTAACGAAGCGGTTGGCATGCGGTCCGTATCGCCGTTGAACCGACGACATCAAATCGATAACATTGCCGACCGGACCGACGCTTTCGATATTTGGGCGCTAGACTGACTGTTAACGGTAACAACAGTTGCCGAGGCAATTATCGTCATGACATTCACGTAGGAGTGATTCACATTATGGCTAAGATTCTCCCTCCGCGTTCCGGACAGCAGTACAGCATCCAGTACGGCGACTACAAGGCCGTCGTCACCGAGGTCGGCGCGACGCTGCGCAAGCTCACCTACCAGGGCAAGGATGTGATCGTCCCGCTGTCCGCCGACAGCCCGGTGACCTGCTGCCACGGCCAGATTCTGGTGCCGTTCCCCAACCGCATCGAGGGCGGCGTCTACACCTTCGAAGGCAAGACCTACACGCTGCCGATCGACGAGCATGACCGCAACACCGCCATCCACGGCTACGGATACCGCTCCAACTGGAAGCTGGAAGCCCTGACCGAAAGCTCCGTCACCGAAACGTGGCGCGTACCGAACATGCTGGGATACCCCTTCGACCTGCTGGTGACCGCCACGCATGAACTGGATGCCGACGGCCTGCACGTCACCGTCAGCGCCTACAACAACGGCGATACGAACGCTCCGTGGGCCCTTGCCATCCATCCGTGGCTGGCCAACGGCTTCAACGGCTACGGCGACGAGATCGACGGTCAGAACGCCCAGTGCAAGATCACCATTCCCGCCGACACCCATGTGACCGTGGACGAGAACCTGATCCCCACCGGCACCGAGCCCGTGGACGGCACCAAGTATGATTTCCGCAAGCCGATGCTGCTCGACCAGCAGCCGTATGACGATGCGTGGACCGACGTGCATCACGAGGCCGACGGCACCGTGGCCGCGAAGTTCGAGCGCCCGGACGGCATGACCATCACCATCGGCGGCGACGAGACCGTCACCTCCTTCCAGATGTGCACCGGCACGAAGTTCCCGGCGTTCCAGCACGCGTCCGGCGTGGCCGTGGAGCCGCAGACTGCCTACGCCAACGCCTTCAACACCGGCAAGGACCTGATCGTCATCAAGCCCGGCGAGACCAGCACCACCAAGCTGTTCCTGCGCGCCGAACAGGCCTGACCGGCAGTCCTTCCGGAAAACGCCGCATTGCCAATTTGTGAATTCCGGATGGATGTGAGATAATCCACAAGGCTTATTTTCATTTCCAGTAAAGGAGTCCATTATGGGCAAGCGCGGACGTCTGCGTCGCGATCGTCGCAAGAAGGCTGCAAACCACGGCAAGAGGCCGAACGCCTGAGTCGTGTTGTTATACGGCAAGGGGCTGTGGAAGTCATCGAACTTCCACAGCCCCTTTTTCGTGGTCATCGCCCATACCTCGTAATTCGATCACCGTGCAGCATGGCCCCATATATCAAACAGCAAGGATCCCGCAGACAACCCAAGGCCATCCACGGGATTCCTCACGAATCCGGCATTCCCGGAAATCGACGGCTACTTCACCGCAGCGGTGAAGTCATCGACCAGCGCGCTCATCCAATCGGTGAGATCCGTGTACTCCTGCGGCATCTGCTCGGTGAGCTTCACCACCGGAACCTTACCCTCGGCGGCAGCCGTCTCCAGCTGTTTGGTGGTGTCGTTGGCCTCCTGCGTGTTGAGCACGAACACCTTCATCTTTCCGGCCTTCAGCGCGTCGGAGAACTGCTTGATGTCCGCGGGGGACGGCTCGCTTTCGTTGGCCGAAGCGTTCTTGTATCCACTGGTGGTGGCGTCGGTCATACCGAGATCGTCGGCGAGGTACCAGGCCACTGATTCGCTGGCGGCGTACGGCACGCCTTCGGTCTTCGCCTTGGCGGCCTCGATCTTGTCCTCGACCTTGCTTTCGCGCTCTTCCCACGCCTTGTGCCGCTGTTCGAAGTAGTCCTTCTGGTCGGGCAAAGCCTTCTCATAAGCCGCCGTGATGGCATCGGCCGTCTTCTCTCGCACGTCCTTGGAGAACCAGACGTGCGGATTGTCGCCTTCCTTGATGCCGTCGGTTTCGGCGGCGTTCACCACGGTGGCCTTCGTACCCCCGGCGGCCTTGGAGGCCCACGGGTCGTAGTCAGCGCCGTTGACCACGGCGATCTGCGCCTTGTTGAATGAAGCCACGTCGGCGGAGGTCGGTTCGTAGTCATGCGCCTCGACGTTCGTGGCCTTCATGATCGACTGGACGTCAACCTTGTCACCGCCAAGATCCGCGGCCACGGAACCCCACTGGTTGATGCTGGCCACCACGGTGATCTTGGCGTCTCCCCCATTGCCGGCAGACTCCGACGCCGAATCCGATGAGCTTCCCCCACAGGCCGCGAGACCCGCAGCCATCACCAGCGCCGCCGCCGCGGCCACCGCACGCTTGGTCATACTCGTCATGTTCATTGCACTCTCCTCCGCTCACTCGGAGCCGATCCCATTGCAGTATTATTCATATCGCTATTGATATCCGTTATCAACAGTTCCGCCGAACAGTATACCCAGTTAATGAGATTTATTATCATCAGCGTGTCGTCGATCAGATTCCCGATACGCTCCACAACGTGAATTCATCGGTCTGATCAAACCAGGACGTAGCCGGCACATGCATCTCCTCGTCGGTCAGCAACAGCCACTCCAATCGCAACGGAATATCCGTATGCCCCTCGGACACCACCTGCAATACGGTCATGCACGGCAGATCGCCACCGGAGTTATCCAGTTCCTCGATGGAAACTCCACCCGGACCACCATCCCATACGAACACCGAGAACGGACGCGTGGGCACGGTGAAATGACCACGAATATGCACGCGGGACGCCGATCCGTTCTCCTCCAATCCTCCGAGCAAGGCGGACAGTCGCCCCGGATGAACGGGCCGGACCGAATGAACCATCGTCGACTCGAATCCATCCGACATGCAGATCAATCGCACCGGCTCATGCACCCGGCTCGCCTCGCCACATTCCGTATGCAACGTCAGCGCATCAAGACGCCGATGCGCGGCGCCGGCGTCATACCGGCCGCCGGCAATGGCGCCCCAATCAGCGTCGCAGGCACGCTCGATGTCCACGGCCTCGCCTCCATGAATCTGGACAACCAGCTCTCCCATCCACGCGAGCCCGCAATCCGCAGGAGATTCCCCCGAACCGTCGGAGATAACAAGCAGTCGATCCGCCTCACGAAGCAGCGTCGCCTGAATCTCCCCGACGCTTCGGTCGTCATCGACCGGCGCAGCCGCATCCCCCTCGCCGTCGCCTCCACCGGAGAATGGCTCATCATCGAACAGACAGGCCCGCAGTCTCTCCCCATCCACTACGGAGACAACGGAAGACACGCGCGGCGTCGGCACCATTTCACCATGATCACCGATGTCGTCGGCGAACGCGAAGCAGTCCTCCATGTACCGAGCGATCGGGAACGCCTGCAAGCCGACCGGCAGCACCACAACAAACGTGATGCCCGACCGGATGCCGCACCGACGAACGGCTCTGCCCAACCCGGCCACCATGCGCTCGGCATCGGATTTGATGGCGCAGGTAACGCAGCATTCACGCATCGGCAAACGCTCCCTGCCATGCGGCACCAAGCCACAGCCCTGCACCGACCGCACGAGGCAGATACCGCTCCCCACATCGTTCGCGTCCTCAAATCGCTCCACGCAGTAATGAATAACACACACGTCCTTTTCGTTTTCGGCACAGAACGCCACAAGATCCCGCGGCAGCCGTTCCATCCCGGTCAGCAGAATCACGCGATCAGGCAGCGATGTTTTCCGCCACGCTTCACGATCGACATCATTGTTGTTCATATTGTCCTTTTCCACGGCACGATCGGATTATCGCCGAAACGATATCCAGACCGACATCTATTGCGACACGCCGAAGCGCATCCCCCGCCAGACGCTGTCAATATTGTCCGGCCATCGGTTTTCCGATCACCCATTTGTGATAATGATTTTCATTAGCTATGATGACAGCCATGAGCAAACATTGTCAAGTCACGGGGAGCCGCGCCGGCGTCGGCAACAGCGTCTCCCACTCACATCGAAAAACACGCAGACGATTCAATGTGAATCTGCAGCGCAAGACCTATTGGATACCATCGCTCGGTCGTCGCGTTACCCTCACGGTGTCCGCACGCGGCATCAAAACCATCGACCGTCGCGGCATCGACTCCGTGATCGCCGAACTCATCCAAATCGGTGAAATCAGGCCCTGACCGCATCGCGCTCCTTTCTGCTGAGCATGGTTATACGCACTGAGTGCCGTCATGCTCAGCAGAGAGCTCCGGATCCGGAACAACATCACAGACTTGCCGGTCGTTCTTCCCATCTTCATCGGCCGGCAACCCTCTTTCGGCGACGCTGAATCGATCCCCCGTAAGGACCTACGGAATCGGCGCGTCTCGCAGCCGCGTCATCGCACACCGAACCATCGTTCACGTCACACGTCGCCGTTCATGTCATCCATCATCACCAAGAAAGCCGCACCATGGCCGGAAAATCATCAGAGATCCGTCCGGTGATCACCCTGCGATCCACCGCAGGCACCGGATTCACCTATACCACGCGCAAGAACCGACGCAATACGCCGGACCGACTGGAATTGTTGAAATACGATCCGATCGTCAAACGCAAAGTCACATTCCGCGAAACCCGGTAAGCAACTTCCCAAAGGATTACATCAATGGCCAAAAACAGCAGTATCGCCAAACAGCAACGTCGTGAACGAACAGTGGCGAAATACGCCGCACGTCGCGCCGAACTGAAGAAGACCAGCGTGAACCCGCACGTCAGCATCGAAGAACGCGAGGCCGCGATGCAAGCTCTGCACGCGCTCCCCCGCGACGCCAGTCCCACCAGGCTGCGCAATCGGGATTCCATCGACGGTCGACCGCGCGGCTACCTTCGCAAATTCGGCGTATCACGCGTCCGCATGCGAGAACTGGCCCACGCCGGAAACCTGCCGGGCGTCGTCAAATCCAGCTGGTGACCTGCAACACGCAGCATTTGACCATGACTCGATTCCTCAATCACTCATAGAGAGATTCGTCAGGAAACCCACAAAGAACCAACACGAAAAGAAAGCTCATGAAACACGACATTCATCCCGTCTACGGACCGGTTGTGATCCGCGACAACTCCTGCGGCAAAACGTTCCTCACCCGTTCCACCCTTGCCGGCAATGCGCAAACGCTACCGACCATCGAATGGGAGGACGGCCGCACCTACCCTCTCGTCGTCACGGAGATCACTTCGTACAGCCACCCCTTCTACACCGGCAAAAACGTGGTGCTCGACACCGCCGGTCAGGTGCAGAAGTTCAACGCCCGATACGGACGTAACGCGCGAAAGGAACAGGCATGAAAGTCAAGGCGTCGATACGATCCATGGCGAACAAACCAGGATCCGTGGTTGTGCATAGACGCGGCCACACCTATGTGATCAACAAGAAAAACCCGCGATGGAAGGCGAGGCAGGGCTGATGGCAAATCCGAAAGTCAGGACATCCCGCGCGAACACGCATTCACGTCGCGCCAATTGGAAAGCGAAGCCGGTAAGCCTTGCCACGGTGACCACGCCGGACGGTCGCACGGTTCAAGTGCCACAACATTTGGCGGCCGCCGCGCGCAAAGGGTATATCGAGGTCTGAACACAGGGAACGCAGCCTCGCGCCGCGCCGGTAAGGCCTCCTATGCTGCCACGGGTGTCACCCTCTCTCCCCGCAGCGGCGTAGGAGGACTTACCGCGCATACGCACATTCCCCAAACGGCTCCAGCCTCAATGTCCATCACCCATATAATTATGATAACGATTTTCGTTTAGTATACGGAGTTGATCGAGGGCCTCATGAACGACGAACCGCGCAAGATGCCAACGAAACGTGTGACACGGCCGCGTATATTGCTCTCCCGCACCATGGCCGGCCTCGCTCGGTTCGCCACCGCCCAGGAGATCGCGGGCATACTGCGCGAACAAGGCACTGGCATCGGCACGGCCACCGTATACCGCAACCTTCAGCTCATGGCCTCGGCGGGGGAACTCGATACCCTGCATCTCCACGGCGAGACGCTCTACCGCGAATGCTCCGACCACAGCCATCATCATCACATCGTATGCCGGGAATGCGGCCTCACCATCGAAATCGAAATCCCCGGATTGGAGCAGTGGGTCAAGCAGACGGCCCAAAAGGTGCACTTCACCGAGATCAGTCACGATCTTGAAATATTCGGACTGTGCGAGCATTGTGCGAAAACGCATTCGCACGGCAATGATCTATCTGACTGATAATCGCTTTCACTATTTTTTCTCCCGCATGGCTTCGTGCGTATATTGACATGCGTCACAAGGGAACGCCACGACGACATGCCGGAGCAATCGACAGCGGGCGTGGCATCATACGGAAAGAGATTCATATCATGACCATCAGGAACTACGACGAGCACGCTTACGAGATCGTTACCGAAGAGGGCACCTTCGCGGTCTGCAAGGACGATCTGGCCAAGTTCGACGCAACCAAGCACGAGCACGGCGTGGCCGCCTGCGGCTGCTGCGGTTGCTGCTTCACCGGCGACTGCTGCAACGACGCCGACTGCAAGCACTGCGAAGGCAAGCACTGCGCGCACGCCTGCCACGAAAACCGCGAAGGCCATGAGTGCGCCTTCTGCCACCTCGCTTTCGACACCAACGAGAAGTGCCACGAGGAGATCCTTGCCGATCTCAAGGAGCTGAAGGCCGAGCTCGCCGCCTGATCTCCAAGGAAAAGTTCGCGATCGACTTCAACGAAGAGCGGGGGAGGGAATCATTTCCCTCCCCCGCTCTTTGCGTATGCATCACGATCAGCGAGTTGAAGACGACGTCCCACCTAACGTCCTTGACTCCTTTGACGCCTTCGTCTGCATCGTGTTCGACCATAGCGCGCGACGAGGGAAACAATCAGTCCACGCTCGTTCATTTGCGATAATGATTATCATTAGATATGATGATGGCGAAGGCAAATACACCTTGGTAGAAAGACACTCATGACCGACGAAACAACATATGATTCCCCCACCGCCGGCAATTCCAACAACCCCAACGGTTCCGCGGAGAACGCCGCCTCACCCCGCAGGCGGCGCGGCATCCTGTACGCCATCGGCGGCGGAGCCCTTGCAGCCGCCCTGATCATCGGCTCGTTCGCCGCAGGAAGCGCCTATCGCGCGGGACATCCGCTGAACGGCGTGAACGCCGCTGCTGCCGCCGACACGTCGAACGCTTCGGACGTCGCCGATTCCTGCGACGTCACGCTCGACGTGGTCGCATCGGTGAACCAGTGGGGTTCACTGGCCGAGGAGCTCGGCGGGAAATGCGTGAAGGTGACCTCGCTCATCAACTCCACCTCCGCCGACCCGCACGACTACGAGGCCACGCCGCAGGATCTCGCGAAGCTCTCGAAAGCCCAGATCGTGGTGCTCAACGGCGCCGGATACGACGGATGGGCGGAAAAGGCGCAGCTCGACCCCTCCAAACAGAGGATCGTGAACGTCGGCGACCTCATGGGCATCACCGCCACCGAGGAGCACTCGCACGAGCACGAAGAAAGCGCCGAAGGCGAGGAAGGGCACCACCATCACCATCACGGTTCCACGAATCCGCACCTGTGGTTCAGCCCCGACGCCGTGCTCAAGGCATCGCAGGCCATCACGAAGGCATACGCCGACGCGGCCCCCGACGGCGGCGCAACCGAAGCCACGGTGCAACGCCATTCCAACGCATGGAACGGCGACTACGCACAGTTCGTGGCACTGGTGAACAAGGGCCGCACCGCAGGCGTCGAACGGCATTATGCAGCGACGGAATCCGTGGCGAATTATCTGCTCGACTACATCGGCGCCGTGGACAAGACGCCCGCCACCTACACCAACGCCATGAACAGCGAAGCGGAGCCTTCGGCATCCGATCTGAAGAACGCCATCGGCGTGATCGAAGGCAAGGACGTGGACATCCTCGTCGTCAACCCGCAGGAAATGGGCGAGTTCGCCAAGAAGCTGGACGCCGCGGCGAAGAGCCACAACAAGACGATCATCTCGGTGACCGAACAGCTGCCCGAAAACAAGAAGACCCTGCTTGAATGGCTGACCTCCATCACCAACCAGGCCCTGGCCACCGACGTCACGAACGGCTACTTCCTCACGCAGGATGTGAAGGACCGTACGCTCGCCGACTACGAGGGCGAATGGCAGTCCGTATACCCGTATCTCAAAGACGGCACGCTGGATTCCGTCATGGAGGCGAAGGCCAAGAAGGGCGACATGACCGCCGAGGAATACAAGGAGTACTACGACACCGGCTACAAGACCGACGTGGAGAAAATCATCATCAAGGGCAATGAGATGAGCTTCACCCGCGGCGGCAAGACCACGACCGCCACCTACAAGTACGACGGATTCAGGATTCTCGACTACGCCAAGGGCAATCGCGGCGTGCGCTACCTGTTCACCGCCACCGGCGACGTGCCGGACGGCGCTCCGAAGGTCGTGCAGTTCTCCGACCACGGCATCAAGCCGGGCAAGTCAGCCCACTTCCACATCTTCATGGGCGACGGCTCCCAGGAGGAGACGCTCAAGGAGATGGACAACTGGCCCACCTACTATCCGGCCTCGTTAAGCGCGAAGGAGGTCGCCACGGAGATGCTGGCGCACTGATCCCGTAGCCAGTATCCGGTGACGTGATGGGCGGAACACGAAAGCGCTGCCGCCCATCACGTCACCCGTATGGCAACCCGTCGTGAAGCATCAATCGTTCTGTGCAGATCCCCTTTAACGACACAGACCCCCTAATGACACAGGCCTTTCAGCAACGCAATTTCGTCGCGGTGGGTGGTCGGCGTCAGTTCCTTGGTCTCGAGAATCATCGGCAGACCGCAAAGCCGCGGATCGTTCACCATGCGTTCGAAGAACGGCAGACCGAGCGCACCGTCACCGATGTTCGCGTGACGATCCTTATGCGAGTTCAGGCCATTGATGGAATCGTTCGCATGGATGGCTTTGAGCCGGCTAAGGCCGATGACGTGATCGAACTCCCCGATCACGCCGTCGAAGTCGTTCACCAGATCGTATCCGGCATCGAGCACATGACAGGTGTCGAGGGTGACGCCGACGAGCGGCTCGGATCCCGTCCCGGTCGCATCCGGTATGGTGCAAGGCACGCCGGCGTCTTCGCAACGTTGCTCGATGCCGTCTATGATCGCGGCGATCTCCTCGAAGGTTCGCCCGCATTCGGTGCCCTTGCCGGCCATGGTCTCCAGCAGAATCGGTACGACGGAGATTTCGCCATCGGAGCCGTACGCTCCCGCCCCGGTCGAAAGCGCGATCAGCACACGGCTGAGACTTTCGGCGATCAGCCGGCATCCGACCTCACTCCCCTGCCCCACATGCGCGCCGGGATGCACGTTGAGATACAGCGACTGCCCGGCATGGCGAATCGCCGACAGCAGCCGCATATCCTCGATCATCGCGTTGACGGCGAACTCACGCTTGGCGGAGTCCTTGGCCGCAAAATTGTATACGTACGGCGCATGCACGACCAGCGGACCATACTGTTCGGCCGTCAGACGCCCGGCGAACCCCGCGGCGCCAGCCTCGTCCAGCGCCTTCGACCGTCTGCCGTACGGCGAGCGCGGAAAGAACGCGAACGTCGTGCCGCCCTCCTCATGAGACCGTTCGATCAGTTTGCTCCAGCCGCCCGATGTGGACAGATGCGATCCGATATACAGTTCCGCCGAACTATTCCCCATATGCCGATCACGGTCCTTTCCTCCACGTTCCATACAGCCTACGACATCATCGCAGACCGTATGGAGCGAACGGTCAAAGGTGCGACGCCCCGGACGGACATATTATCTGGGGTATCTGGAAGAACGTCCGGGTCGGCGTCATCAAAAGACAAGGACAGGCCAGCACCGTGTTTCCCGCGGAAACACAACCCGCCTACCTATGGAAAAAGAGAAAAAGCAGGAACAAACGTCGATAGAGAAAGGAACAGCAATCATGTTTGACGTGGACAAGGTGCGTGCGATCATGGCGCGGTACCCTCACATCCATCCGGAGGACTCGTATCTGCTCGACCGATACTGGAAGGACCTCTCGGACGCCCTACTGGAAGACGTGGACGGAACCATCCATTATCTTCGCTCGGAAGCAACCCCGGAAGAACTCGAACGCGTCAGCGAAGTCACTGACGAGCTGGCGGAATACTCTCAAAATGCGGAACTCATACACGCCATACAAGACGCATACCTCAGCCACCCCGAGACGCGCAAGGATCCCCTACTGTTCACGAACCTCAACATATCCATCGGATTCCTCAACGATACGGCCGCAGCACAGCAACTGCTAAAGCAACAGCCATCCGAAAACTCAGAGCACCGGTCCTCACCGATTCCGCGGAGGCATGGCGATGATGGTCGGCCGTGCACGGCGGAAACGGTGAGCGAATCCGCGGGTTCGCGAATCTAGGCGAAATAGCGCTGGGCGAAGCTGTCGTAGAGGGTGTTGAGACGATCACGTTCGGCCACTTCGAATCCGACACCGTGACCGACGCATCCCCGTCGAGACGGTGCATCGGCACGCAGGTCGACGCCTGCTCGCCCGGCTTATCCCCGACAAGAGCGCCCTAGCGACCGCGCGCCGAATACGACATCTACACAGCCGGATCCCCGCCCGGCGCGCATCAATCGCACATGGGGCAACGGTGCGGAATCCTTCTACCACTTGCTCGTGGACGAGGAGCTCGGCATGCTGACGTATTTCGCGGACCCGTACTCCCCTTACCAGAGGGGCACGAACAAGAACCGCAACGGCAAATCCGATAAGGCCCGATTTTTTGCGCACTTTGGCTTGTTTTCCTATGCGGCAGTGAGCGTTTCCCTTGTTCGTGTTGCATGGGCGGGGAACTCGGGGTCGGCCGGAATGTGTGTCCGTAACAGGCCGTAAGGCCTTGCGGGACAACAACTGGACAGCTTTCGCGTTGGAGCGGCAAATTGGGTGGATGAACACACCCGGTTGCGCCGTGTGCGGCGAGCCCCTGACGAACGAAGTGCATCACGTATCGCATGGGGATGCCATAATCCCTGAAGGCCCGTATTACGCGACCACCATATCCGATCGAACTCTTTCGGGGGCTATATCCATGCCGTTCGACCAGGTCGGGGCGCCGGCGACGATCCGCACACTTTTGAACATGCCGGGCTCACGCAATGCCCGGAATTCGCCATGGTCAAGATATTTCTCCATATCGAAGATTCCCGTAGCCCCGTCCGAACATGTCACACGGAGTTTGTAATCGTCCAACGGTTTCACTTCGGTAACTTCGCACAGATAATCAAGGAATGACATGACATGCTCCTATCGCAACGGTTCAATCCGCATGGGCTGTTCGCCTTCATGGCAAACTTCCCAGGAAGCCTGCAGCTCTTCTTCGTGGATTGCGGCCCAAGCCTGCACCAATCGGTGTTGTTTGCGTGGCAACTCACCGGAAAGAAGCTCACCGTCCAACGAATACACCGCTTTTGAACCCTGATATTCCACGTGCATATGCGGTGAATTATGATCATCCGCATACATTCGCACGATGATGCCGAAGAACATACTCACAATCGGCATGGCAACTTCCTTCCGGCAAGCGAAACATGATTCCGATACATCAACCATCCTACAATGCCAGCAACAGACCGAACGGGCTCGTGAAGCTAGGCGAAATAGCGCTGGGCGAGACTGTTGTAGAGGGTGTTGAGACGGTCGTACTCAGTAATGACGGTGGACTTCAACGCCTCCACCTGCGTGACGAACTCGTTCTGTTCTTCGACGGATGCCACCGGAATGGGAACATTCCCCAGTACGGTGGTATCGAGTTTTTTCGTCCCGTGTGCGGAGCTTCCGGTTTCGGCCAGCAACAGCGCTTCCCGATTCCGCAATGCGGAGGCAAGAAAGACGGCATTGCATTCCTTCTTGGGCAGCAGTGCTTTCATATCCTGATTAATGCTGGCCGGAACCTTCAGCACGGCGACCGGAAGGCCTGGCCCTCCGGGGTCTGCGGAAAGATCGGGTCGGTTAGCGGCTGTCCGGTGAACTCGGCCATGTTCTCGGCTTCGAGCTCCTTGTCATCCAGCGACTTCATGAACATGAGGTAGGTGAGCTGGCTGATCACCTCGATCGGATTGGTGACACCTCCCTCCCACATGCGCTGCCAGATGTCATCGACCTTGTTCTTGACCGCCCCAGTGATCATCGCCGTCCTTTCCTCCACGTTCCATACAGCCTACGACATCATCGCAGACCGTATGGAACGGGAGATCAAGGACACAGCCCGGATAGTTAGGAGCACACCCGAATGGTCGAAGGCACAGCCCGAATGGTCGAAGGCACAGCCCGGACACGGACCGACAGACAGTCGGTACCGCTCGGTACCGCTCAGTGCCGCTCCTCGTAGTCGAGGTATGCGAAGTCGGCGTGGGAGCCGTGGGCGTCCATATCCTGCGCACAGATGCCCAGCATCGCGCCGGTGAACGCGCAGCCCTTGATCGACCGCTCCACATAGTCGTCGCTGATATGATCGGCGGGCTGAACGTCGCCGAGCGGCCTGAGCTCGCCGGCGGCACCGGTCTCGTCGACCAGCGCGTAGGAGAACCGCGCCTCGGCGCCGCGAACCTCGACGTGCAGCTTCACCGGGTCGTTTCCCGGGAGCTCCACCTGCCCGCAGCCGTAGGTCAGTTCCTCGTGGTCGCAGCGCAGGATCTGCAGCACGCGGGTATCGGTGCCTTCGGTATCGAAGGTGATGCACGCATAGATCCAGTTTTCGGTATCGTAGTAGAGGATCAGACCGGCCATCTGCTGGAAGTTCCTCGGATCGAAGTCGATCACGGTTTCCGCGTCGAAGTCGAAGTGCTCCCAGCGTCGGGCGAACAGGCTCTGCTTGTGCTGCGAGCGCAACGACTGCCCGCCGTAGAGGCGCAGCCAACCGGGACGTGCGGTGAGACTGTAGTCCCGTTCGGCCGTGAGCGCCGTGCGCAGCGTCTTGAGGCTCGGAGGAATGGCGGGATCGGTGACGGAGGTGAGCGGGGTCGGGGGTTGGATCCGCGGGGATTCGGCCCCCTCATCCGTCAGATCGTCCGTCCCCTCATCCGTCGGCTGCGCCGACACCTTCCCCCCGAGGGGAAGGCAGGAGGGAAGGGACTTTCCTTCGAGGGGAAGGCAAGAGGGAAGGGACTTTCCTTCGAGGGGAAGGTCAGAGGAGGAAGATGCGAAGTTGATGCGTTCGGAGTGATCGAGGTTCTGCACGACGCCCTGGGCGATCTTCGGTGCGGGTACGTCGAGGTCGGGGCTGATGGTGTTGTTCTCCAGTCGTGGCCAGCCGTCCTCGGTCCAGTAGATCTTCTGGATGCCGGTTTCTCGGCCCAGCGTGCAGTTGCCGCGTTCGGTGAGCGGCCGACCGCAGATCTGGGTCACGTACCATTCGTCGCCGATTTCGAGGAAGCAGCAGTGGCCCGACTTCTGCAGCGGATTGGTCGGCTCGTCACGAGTGGTGAGCAGCGGCGTATACGGCGAATCCTCGAACGGACCTTCGAGGGTACGCGCACGGGCCACGGTGGCGGCGTGCATGTATCCGGTGCCGCCGGCCGCGCACAGCAGATAGTAGTATCCGTTGCGCTTGAGGATCTGCGGCCCTTCGCACACGCCGAGCTTGGTGCCTTTGTAGAAGTGCTTGCGCTCCCCCACGAGCTTCATGGTGTCGGGGTCGAATTCCTGAATCACCGTGCCGGCGAACTTCGCGTGCCCCGGACGATAGTCGTAGAGCATGTTGAGGAACCATTTGCGTCCGTCGTCGTCATGGAAGATGGCCGGGTCGAAGCCGGAGGCGGTCAGGAAATACGGTTCGCTCCACGGCCCGCGGATGTCGGGTGCGGTGATCACGTAGTTGAGCGTGTCCTTGAACGGCGCATAGCTTTTCACGTCGGTGTAGACGAGCCAGAACCTGCCGTCGGCATAGCTCAGGTGCGGGGCCCACAGCGATCCGGAGTTGTAGTTGCCGAGCAGGTTCACCTGGGATTCCCGGTTCACCGGAGCAGCGATCCACTCCCAGTTGACGAGGTCCTTGGAATGGTAGATGTCGATGCCGGGCCACCATTCGAAGGTGCTGGTGGCGATGTAGTAGTCGCCGCCGACGCGCAGGGCACTGGAATCGGGATGGAATCCCGGAAGGATCGGGTTATGGATCATCGTGGTCATGTGAACTCCTTTGTCGCGGATTACAGTAGTACGGCAACGCCGTCGAAATCACGCAGACCTTTCACGTTCAGCGTTGCATCGGCAAACGTGACTTCGATGCCATCGCGGTGGAATTCACGATCGATCGTCGAAGTCGCATCGCCTACGGGAATGGTGATGACGTCGGGCGAATCATGGAACGAATGAACCACCACGAGCGTACGACCCTCACTTTCGGCACCGCGATCGCCGTGACGCACGATCGCCTGCCATCCGCTTGGATGCCGATAACTGCCAAGGGACGGTCCATGCCATGTGCTCACGCCATGATCGATGATCGGCGCCGCGGCCCGGTAGAATGCCACGCCGTCGCGGATCACAGCGTTCTTCTCACCGGAGAACGCATTGGCGTCACCGGAGAAGCATAGGCGCCCAAGCAGGCCGGAACAGATCTGATAGTAGAGTTTCTCCGCCGGATCCTCGTCGCGGATCACCGCCCAGATCTGCGACTGACGCGGCAGGATCATGCGATGCATGTTCGCTGCGATCACCGGAATCTCATCGCATTCGTGCGCGTCGGAGAAACTGGCCATCGCACCGATCTCCATGAATGACTGCACAAGCCGATGCCCGCCGGACGCACAGATCTCGATCATCAGATCAGGCAGCTCATGACGGATGCGTCGGAAGAAGTCCTGCGACGCCTGAATCTGGCCGTACAGGCCGTCTCCGAGCGAGGCGCTCGAATCGCCGGGCGTTTCGCATCCGACGCCAATGGTCTCGTTGTAGTCGACCTTCATGTAGTCGAATCCGTTGTCACGCAGCATGTCGATGACCTTATGCGCAAGGTAGTCCCGAACATCCGGGTTGCGCATATCCCACCAACGACGGTTGCCGGAGGTGATGGGCAGACCATCGCGTTTGAGCAGCCATTCCGTCCTGTTGAAGCAGTCAGGCTCCTGGCGTCCGGCGATTTCGAATTCGAACCATATGCCGGCTTTGAGCCCGGCGTCGTGGATCGCATCGACAACGGGCTTCATTCCGTGAGGGAACGCCTTTGCGCTGACGTTCCATTTGCCGAAGCGGCTGGATGCCTCGAAGGCGCTGTCGTCGAACCATCCGGCGTCGATGACGAAATACTCAACGCCAAGCTCCTTGACCGCGTCAAGCTGTTCGAGCACGCTCTTTTCGGTGGGCATGCCCCATGTGGAGCAGAATTCGTTGAAGATGATCGGCAGATGACGTTCGCTGTCCGGCACGCGAAGATATCGACGTACATTGCCGGCGACTGCCTGAGCCGCATCATCCACCCCGCCCCGCACAACGGCCAGCACGGCCTTGGGCGCGTCGAAGCGTTCGCCCGTCCTCACCGTATGCGTCCATTGGCCGAATTCGCGGTCGGCGATACCGCCGGACAGGCTCAATCCCTCGTCGCGACGGTACACTTCGATCTGCCAGCTGGATGCATGCGTGGTGGCCGCAGCCCACGTCACGCCGGATACCCGATCGGTAAGTCCCACGAACGGCACCCATTCACGCACCGGAAAGCTCCCGACCGAGCCGAACCGAACGGAGTTGGCGGAATACCGCTGCCAACTGGGCTCAAGCTCAAGCTCCTCGACCGGCTGGGACAGCAGGCGACCCTCGGCGCTCCATGTGCTGCGCATGCGATGCAGGGTAAGCGTCTCCGGAGCGAGTCCGGATGAGAATGGTGACAGCGAGCCGAGCGTGAAGCTGGACAGCATCTCGAACGTGACCGCCTTGGCTGAATCGTTGATCACCGACGTGTGGATCTCCACGGCCCGGCGGGCTGCGGTCATGATCAGATCATGCTCGTAATGCCATCCTCGCGGATCGTCGATGCGCGTATGAACCGTCACCGAGCCATCCGAAGAGGGCATGACCCGCGGGTCGCCGAACCGCATGCGCGTCACGGTCTGCGAATTACGTATGGTACGTCCCTGAGAGAAGCCGAATGGGTAGTCGTCTCCTATGACCTTGGCCTGGACGAGCGGTTCCGCCTCGCAGTCGTCACGCAGTACCGTGGCGGACTCGTTCTCATCGCCGGTGACGTTGGACGGTACGAGCAGCAGTTCGACGATGCCGGTTCTGTCGTCACGTCGGTAGATGGCCGTCGTCTCGTCTACGGTGGCCCGCAAAAGAATCGTTCGCATGGTACTCCTCGTACGTCGCTTGCCGAGCATGGATGCCGTGGACCGTCGGTCCGTTACCGCCAGTCGACGCCGTTGACGCGAATGTCGTCGACGATCATGTCGTCGCATCCTTCGGTGAGAATGGCCGGACGCTCATCGTCGTGCAGCGTACGCAGACGAATCCCCTTCAGCCGCAGATCGTCGATGTTGCGCAGATCCATGAACGCGGTACGGGACCAGTCGGGATAGTAGTTCTCGCTGGATCGGCCTTCAGGCTCCTTCAGGCGGTCGAGCACCTTCGGGTACTCGCAGTCGGCGGGGATGTCGCTCTTGTTCACGCCGCCGATGAAGGTGTAGCGGATGTCGCTCAGCGTCACGCCTTCGATCGGATGCCCGTCGGCCGCGTCGAAGCGAATGCCGGCGAATTTCGGCTCGCCCATCACGTCGTCGGTGAACCGCATGTGCGTCTTCGCCATCTCCTCGTCGTCCACGGCCGTCAGATGCGTGATGTCGATGTTGCCAAGCCGGCCGATGGCGGGTATGTGATCGAGTTCGATGGACGTGCCGTAGTCGTCCGGCTCGAACCGGTTGTTGAGGATCACGAAGATCGGACGGGTCACATTGCGCATCACGATGTTGCTGACGGCGATCTCACTGATCGCGCCGCCTTCGGTGCTCTCGATCTTGATGCCTTCACGCCACACGCGATTCATCGTGCAATTGGCGATCACGACGTTGTAGATGTCGCCGATGGATTTGAGTCCGATGCGGATGCCCGCGCACACGCCGGTGAATTCGCAGTTGGTGACGTGGATGTCGTGCACCGGCCTCTCTCGGCTGCTTGCCTGCAGGCAGAGGTTGTCGTCGGTGCCGCGCACGTAGCAGTCGGAGATGAAGACGTGGGCGCAGCCGTCGAAATCCAGTCCGTCACCGTTGTAGCGCTTGTCGTTCTTGATGTCCACGCCACGAACCCAGATGTATTCGCTGTCGAGGAATGCGGTGGTCCATGCAGCGGCGTCGTAAAGACGCAGGTTCTCCAGATGCACGTTGGAGCAGCGCAGCATGCGGATCATCATCGGCCGGTAGATCGAACCAGCATTCGGGAACGATTCGGCGTTGCCTTCGATCACGCCGCGGCCGATCAGTCCGAAGTCGTGGGCATCCTCGGCGTAGATGAAGCATCGGTCGATGTCATGCTCGTTGCGATAGCGGTTGTGATGCACGTCCGGCGAATAGTCGGCGATGTCCGGGCTGGCGAGCAGTCTCGCAGAGGCGTCGATCTCCAAATACACGTTGGATTTCAGCCTCAGGGAACCGGAGAGAAACGTGCCGTCCGCCAGACGCACCGTGCCTCCACCCATCGACGAGCATGCGTCGATGGCCTGTTGAATGGCGGCGGCATCGTTCGCCATGCCATCGGCCTTGGCACCGTACGTTCTGGGATCGATGATCATCGACGACTCCTTTTTTCCATCGTTGCGATCGCCTTCATATCGCCGGAATCCGCTTCCCGGGCTACCGGCCGAACCATGCTGAGCCGCCCGGACCCATTCCGAGCCGACAAGACCCATGGCCTCATCGCCGTTTGATATCCCACACGATAATATGAAATCGGTTTCTTGTCAATTTCCCGACTCCATCCCGGTCTTCCATCCGCCGAACGTCACGGCATTTCTCGTAATAAAATAGGGCCAGTTGTATAACACCTTTCTCATGAGAACAGATGAAGTACAGTCAACAACCAAACATTGAGAAAGCGATATCACAATGACAGAAGCAACGGCGGACATCCCATCTCCTGGACCTTCCGCCAGAGGCGGCGTGACCCTGAAGGACGTCGCACAGGCCTCGGGCGTATCCATCTCCACAGCATCGCGGGCCTTGGCGAACAATCCACGCGTCAGCAAAGAGACGAGACGACACGTGCAGAGCGTCGCCAGAGAACTCAACTATGTCGTCAACGGTCTGGCGCAGTCGATGATCGGTACCGGTCGGCGTACCGTGGCCTTCGTCACCGACGCCTTTCTCGCGGAGCCGTTCGCCCGCATCGCCCGTGGCGTCGACGAGGTCATGTGCCGGCATGACGCACTGCTTCTGCTCAACGCCACGCATCATGCACCCGAAAGACGCCAGGCGCTTATCGAACTGTTTGCCCAGCAACGGACCTCAGGCGTGATTCTGGTCGGCACGCAGAACGACACCACCGCGCATCGCGGTGATATCGCCCGGTACCACGCCATTCTTCAAGGAGTCGGAGCCAGACTCGTGCTCTGCGGGGCCTCGGCCATTCCCGAACTCGACGACATCCCCACCGTGGCATACGACCAGTGCGGCGGGACACGCAACGCCACCATCACCCTGCTCAACGCGGGACATCGCCGCATCGCCTTCCTCGGCTATGCTCAGCGGACCACGGCGATGGAACGTTTCGCCGGATACCAGCAGGCCATGAGGTCGGCGGGAATCCCCGTCGACCTCAGCAATCCTCTGGTGATCACCGTCGGCAACGTCAGCAGTCAGATCATGCCCGCCATCAGACGGATCCTCGATCAGGATGCGAGCCGTCGACCCACGGCCATGGTGTGCATAACCGATCATGCAGCGCTGTGCGTATACCGCGTGGCCCAACAGCTCGGCCTGCATCTGCCGCAGGATCTGTCCATCACCGGTTTCGACGATTTGTCTTCGAACGACGTGCTCGCTCCGGCTCTCAGCAGTGTTGCGGTGCCGTTCGAAGCCGTCGGCCGGTATGCGGCGCGGCTGGTGCTCGGACTGCCGGTGGAGCACGGCGATCATCCGGTGTTTCCCGTACGGTTCACCGCCCGCGGATCGATTGCCGCACCGTACCCGCAGGCGGATTGAAAACCGTTACCGCACCTTCCTGATGAAGAACACGCAGATGGCGGCGGAGCTGAGCACGATGAAGCCCATCGGGAACAGGCCCGCGTAACCGAAGGTATGGATCACCCAGCCGGCGAGCAGCGGGGCGGTGAGGTTTCCGACCACGCCACAGGAGTTCAGGAAGGCCAGATCCTTCGCGGCGGTCTTCGGGTTGGGCAGCACGGTGGTCATGATGGCCTGGTCCAGCGAGCTGAACACGCCGGAACCCAACGAGGAGATGGCCACGTAGATGGTGTACATCACCGGGGTCGGCACGAAGAACGGCAGCCAGCACGGCAGACCGACGGTGAAGATGGCGATGGCCAGCGGGATCTTCACGCTACGGAACTTATCGGAGATCGGACCGGCGATCACGCCGCAGGACACGGCCGCGATGACGGCGAGCAATGCCATGAAGCTCATCCACTTGCCGGCGTCGGCCTCGGATTGCCCCATGTAATCAGTGAGCGTGTAAAGACGGTAGGTGCCGATGCCGCCGGGCACCATCCACAGGAAGCGCGCCATGGCGGCGAGCCAATAATCGCGTCCACCATCCTTGGGAGGCAGGAAGTTGCTCAGCGCAGAGCCGACGGTGAACTTCTCACGCGGCATGTCCTTGTTCGAAGGTTCGCGGCACACCGCGACGGAGATCAGCGAAAGCACGTCGCCTATGACCAGGGAGATGATCACGCCGGTCGGAATGTTCGTGACGAACAGCGCGGCCACCACCTGGGCGCCCTGCAAAGCGGCCTGATGACCGACGCCGTACATCGAGGATGCGGTGCCACGCCAACGGGGCGCCACTTGATCCGGCTGCCATGCGCATCCCGCGGCCAGCATCGCGTTGTACACGGCCGCATAGACCCACCAGGAAACGAGCACCACGGCCACGTTGCCGGTGAAGGCGAAGCAGAGCAGGGCGATGCTGCCGACGATCACACCGCCCACGATCCACGGGGTCCTCGATCCGAAACGGGATCGCGTCATATCGGACAACGCACCGCCGACGATACCGGCGATGATCGAAATGATCATGGTCACCGTGGAGACGATGGCCACCATCGCCACTTTGCCATCCGGATCGATCTGTCCGATTTTCGCCGGCAGCAACACGGCATTGACCGCCTGTCCCGCCCAATACCATCCGGCTCCGCCGAACAGTAGGCCGAGACCGGGCTTCCACGGAAACTTCGGCTGCTCCTCATCGATGATTCCCCGGTGCGGCGATGCACCAGCCACTTCATTGGTCATGCGAACACTCCTTCATGTTCCTATGCATCTGAGCCGTGGACCGACGCAGACGTATACTCCTTCATCGGTCGCCCCGACGAAGCCCGGCACACCACATACCGAACCGCCTTCGTCAAGCAACTTGACCTCACCATATTATGAAATCGATTTCTCGTCAATTTGCAACACAACTTCGTCAAGCGAAATCGTGCTGAAATCATAATGAAAAATGGCTGAATTTCAAAGTTTTTCAACGATACAACTAGTTGCACAACTTAGTTTTTCTGAAAAATAAAGTATTGATAACAAAACAATGTGAAACCGTTTGCAAAACACATGGGAGCTCAGACGCGCGGAACACCTACGTCACACCGTCACACGGGCCGAACGGCACCCGTGACGGCACCCGGACCGCGTGACGTCAACGTCGACCGTCCCGCGTTGCAATAACGCGAACCTCGATGAAACCCCAACGTGAAACTAGCGCGAGGAACGACGCTCGACCCCGGTCGGGGGCATATCATCGCCCAGACAATGGTGCAGCCGATCGATCAGACACGCGGGTGCGGTCTGCGGCCTCAGATAGGCCCGCAGCACTTCGATCACGGCCTTCTCCCGGGCATCGCACAACGCATCGACGTCGAAACAGTCACTGGCATAGGATCCCGAATCCGCCGACCGTCCCTTCCGAGAGGCGGAGGCCTCCGACGATCCCCCGTTCCCGGAACCATCGCCGGTCGATATCACTCCCCCGGCCGGCTCCACATGCCCCACCGTCACGATGGTTTTCGTCACCTTGGCCACCACGGTACCGTCGCGATCCGCGGCAATGCTCACATGCCGTTCGATATGCCCGTTCATGATCGCTCCTTTCCCTGATGGTCGGATACCTGACTACTGCCATTATCACCCGTCGCACGTCTCCCGTGGTTCGCGGTCGGTGAAACCGACGACTTTCCAGCACGACGACCGGAACGATCGGCACGACCACGGCGGTTTCCGGACACATACCCCCGTTCCCGCGCATAGGCTTCCAGTTCCTGCTTCAACTGAGTGCGCGCCCGGTTGAGCCGGCTCATCACCGTCCCGATCTTCACACCCTGCTCATCGGCCACCTGCTGATACGACTTGCCGTCGATCGCCGCGTCGATGAACACCTGTCGCCGTTCGGGACTGAGCTTGTCAAGCGCCGCCATGATCTCCTCCGGCGCGAACGCATCCTGATAGATGTCCTCGGCGGATCTGAGCCCTTCGGAACTGTGCTCGGCAGCGGAATAGATGTCCCAATCGTCGTATTCGCCGGTACCGTCATTGGCCCGCTTGGGACGACGCTTGGCCTTCTGATACTGATTGAAATACAGATTGCGCTCGATGGTGGTCATCCACGCCGCGAAATTGGTGCCCGGCGAAAACGAATCGAAGTTCTTGAAGCCACGTTCGAAGGTATCCTGCACCAGATCCTGCGCATCCTCGGGATTATTGGTCAGCTTCATCGCATGACGGTACAGGTCATCGACCACGGGCATGGCGAGTTTCTCGAACCGGGCCCGTCGTTCGCCACGGTCGTCCCGTTCGCGGTCGTCCCGTTCATCCCTGTCCCGCTTACCATCCAGCGCATCAACCACGATTCCCATTGTGCCACAGGGCAACCGCGAACAGCGGGAACGTCCGGCATCTTCGATAACGGCCGACCTTCAAATATCGACGGGACCATTGTCGGATGGCGAACGCACAATGGCCGATATGAACGAACTGCTTGACGCCATCTCGCATATGGATGCGCAATCCCCCGACACCACGCTCGCCGACGCGCTGCTGCTCGGTTTCGACACCGAAACCACCGGCATCCGTCCCGGAAGGGATGCGATCTGCTCGGCCACACTGGTGCTCCGAGATCAGCGTCTCGGATATCCGGGCGACGTGATCGGCGAATGGGTGGTGAATCCCCATCGGCCGATCCCCCCGGCAGCCAGCAGGGTCAACGGATTCACCGACGATTTCCTTCAGACGCATGGCAAGGAGCCCACCGAGGCGATCGACGCCATCGCCACCGTGATCGCCGCGGCCCAGAACGTCGGCATCCCGCTCGTCGCCTACAACGCTCCGTTCGACGTGCATATGATCGAAGGCGATCTCGAACGCTGGGATCTCAGGCCCCTGATCGAACGAACGAACCGTGAGGAACTTCTGGTGATCGATCCCCTGCTGATCGACCGAGCCGTCTCCACCCGCAAAGGTCACCGCACGCTCACCGACACCACGTTCTACTACGGTGTTCAGCCCCACGGCAATTTCCATGACGCCACGGCCGACACGGTGGCCACGGTGGATCTGATCGCGCCGATCGCCCGACTGCATCCGCAGGTCGGAGGCCTCAGACTCGGTGAGGTAATGGACTGGCAGCGCGAGGCGTACCAACGGTGGCGCGAAACGTTCAATCGCCGTACCGTCAGCAGGGGCCGCACCTCCGCCGACGGCTGGCTATAGGCAGCCCGACGCCACCGGACAGCCGGCACCATATGCAACCAGCGTGCACAGCACAATCAGCATCACGCAACGTAATCAGCATCACGCAATGCAATCAGCATCACATCAGGTAACCAGCATCACACACGTTCGTTTGTAGAATCGGAACCGACATACGAAAGGACATCGCAGCATGGCACTCACTCTGGCCTCGGCGGCCCGACTGCTCGAACAGCATCATCTGCTCCGCGAGATCATTCAGAACGACCATTGGTCGCTCGACCCCCATCGGTTCGACGACGCCGACACCCCGTTCGAAGACGTGACCTACGACACCCGTACGGTGAAACCGGGATCGCTGCTGTTCTGCAAGGGACGGTTCCGCTCCGAATACCTCGACGGCATCGACGACAAGGGACTCGCGGCCTACGTGTCGCAGACCGATCTGTCATCCGCCACGCACGCCGCGGGACTGATCGTCGACGACGTGCAGAAGGCGATGAGCCTGCTGTCGGCGGAATTCTACGGTCGGCCTCAGGATCATCTCACTGTGATCGGCATCACCGGCACGAAAGGCAAAACCACCACCAACTACTTCACCCAGGCCGTGCTCAACGCGTTCAACGGCGGCAGAACCGCCCTGTTCTCCTCCGTGGACAACTGCGTGGACGGCCACACCTACGTGGAGTCCGACCTGACGACCCCCGAGTCGCTGGATGCGTTCCGCATGATGAGGCAGGCGGTCGACAACGGCATGACCCATCTGGTGATGGAGGTCTCCTCACAGGCGTACAAGGTGAACCGCGTCTACGGACTCACCTTCGACGTCGCCGCGTTCCTCAACATCTCCCCTGACCACATCAGCCCCATCGAGCACCCCACGTTCGAGGACTATTTCCACTGCAAACGACGCATCGTAGTCAATGCCAGGCGTCTGGTGCTGGGAGCCGACTGCGCCCACGCCGATCTGATCCGGGAGGACGCCGCGGCCGCGGGCGTACCGGTCTCCACGTTCGCCCTGCACAACGGCGGACGGAACCACGGCACGCCGGCCGATGTGATCGCGTGGCCACTCGACGATGCGCATGACGCCTACGAGATCGCCGCGAACGGCCTCGACCTCGGATCGTTCCGTCTCAGTCTCGACGGCGACTTCAACTATCTCAACGCCGCGGCCGCCGTGGCGCTGGTCCAGGCGGCAGGCTTCGACACGCATGATCCCAAGGCGCTCGAAGCCCTGCACGCCATGGAATCCGTGCACATCGCCGGTCGCATGGAGCAGTTCCGCGACACCGAATCGAACACGCTCGCCATCGTCGACTACGCGCACAACTTCGCCTCGGTCAACGCACTGCTGGACTTCGTCGAGGAACGATACGGCGACGAACACCCCCGGATCACCCTAGTCACCGGTTCGGCGGGAGACAAGGCCATGGACAGGCGTAAGGAGATCGTTCAGGCCAGCCAGCATCGAATCGACCGGCTGATCCTCACCTTCGAGGATACCGATACGGAACCGGTGATCGACATCTGCCGTCAGATGCTCGGATACGTCACCGACCCGAACCTCGAGACAAGCATCATCCTCGACCGCACCGAAGCCATCGAAACCGGCATAGCCGAAGCACGCGGGCACGCCGACGACGGACGGCTCAACGTGATTCTGGTGATCGGCAAAGGCGAGGAGCAGTGGGTGAAGGACCATGGACGGCATGTGCCCTACGAAGGCGACAACCGTGTTGTGGAACGAGTGTTCAAACTCGGTGACGAAAGCAGGTGAACGACTGAAACGCCGCCATTCGTTGGTACACTCATTGACGGTTCAGGAGTCGTAGGCCCCGGAAAGACGTGGAGGAACGCATGATCAGTGTAGAGAAAACCGATTTCAGGACGATGGAGGCGGCGGCCGAGCAGGCCGGCGTGACGCTGCCGATCGAGCAGACCGGGATCTGGGCGGACTTTCAGGCCGATATTCCCGGTCGCACGCCGTGCGGCGCGTTCCTGATCAAGCGTGACGGGGCAACGATCGCCTTCCTGTCACTGATCGACATGGAAACCCACGGTTACCATTATCTGCGTTCGATGCACGGTCCGACGTGGATCGACAAGCCCGACGAGGCCACGGAGCAGGAGACGATCGCCGCCATCGCGGACATGGTGAGGAACCGCGACAAACGTCAGGTGTTCCTGCGTCTCGACACCTGGTTCGAGGCTGGCACGGTGCCGGTGCTGTCCACCGTGCCGTACGATCAGACGGTGGTGATCGACGTCACCGGCGGCGACGAGGAGATCCTCAAGCGCATGAAGCGTCGCGGACGCCGTGACGTCCGTAAGGCGTTGCGCGAATGCCCGGCCGAAACGGCCGATGAAACCGCGCAGGCGATCAAGGACTTTTCGGAGTACTACGACGTGATGGTGGAGACCGGGAAACGCGACGGATTCACCCCGGCGCCGATCACCGACTATTCCGACATGATCACGGCGCTCGGCGCCGACCACTGCCGTGTGTTCGCGGCCCGCATCGACAATCGTGTGGTGGCATGGTCGATCGTGACGGTGAACGGCACCCATGCCGTACGCTATTACGCCGGCATGCGCAGCGAAGTGATGCGCATGCATGTGACCGACAAGCTGCTCTACAACGAATGCTGCATTCTGGGCGCGCAGGGCATCACCGAATACGATCTGATGGGCATCGGCAGCGACTTCGCGCCGAGCCTCAAGGGACTCAACGAGTTCAAGACCAAGTTCACCGAGGAGATCACCCCCGTGGCTCCCGGCCGCGACATTCCGATCAAGAAGTGCTTCTACAAAGCGTTGACCCTGCTGCAGTCGCTACGTCGCAAGCTGCGTAAGTAGCGCTGCGCAAATAGCGTCAACGGATCGACATCGGATCACACCGCAGCCAGCAGTGCGTCGCAGATCGACTCGGCGCGTCGTTCGTCGAGCTCGGTGGGCAGGCAGAGCGCCCGATCCACCAACTCGTCCGACACGGTGACGGTCGTCCGGTCCAGCCGGTCAAGACCGTAGGCCCGCTCGTCGGTGACTCCGGGGAACAGTTCGGGTCGATACCAGCGTTCCGCATATCCTCCCGCAGCCCTCACCACGTCGATCAGACGATCCGCGGTTGCGGTGTCCACCGCGAACAGCGGGAACCGCAGCAGCGGCTGGTTCGGCTCCGCCACCGCAGCCGAGGGAATCTCCAAGGAGGGGACGTCGGCAAGCCGTCGACGATAGACGTCTACGATGCGCCGGCGAGACTCCTCGTTCTCGTCAAGCCTCCGCAATGCCGACGCGGCCTTGGCGTCAATCCAGACGGTGGGGGCGAACGGCGGGTAGGCGAGACGCCCCTGACGCTCGACCTGCGCGATCGGAGGCTCATACCAGCCGAATCCGGTGAAGGCATTGCGCAGTGAGCCGCCAAGCCCTCCCAACCGTGAGAAGACACGGTTCTCATTGACGTACAGCTTCGTCACCAGATCCAATCTCCGGCCGGGAACCGGCAATGCGGCGAGCCTGCTGCGAATCTCACGGTCCAATGCCGGGTCCGTGGCCGCCAGACGAGGATTGATCCATACCGCTCCGCCGAAACGGGTGGGCAGCATCTTCTCCACGCCGAACGAATGGATCGACACGTCGGCCAGCGGCAAGCCGCGTTCATCCCGGGCCATCCGTCCCACGCAGTGGGCGCAATCCTCCATCACCAGCGCGCCGGCATCGTGAGCCTTGGCCGCCAGTGTTGTGGACGACGCCGTATCGATAAGACCGAAAGTATGCTGAAGCATCACCGCTCGGGGGGCGGGCACAGCATCGAGATCAAGACGATCCGCATCGATGGAGATCGTATGGCGGTCGATGTCGGCATACACAGGATCAAGTCCGGCGGACACGATGGGATCGACGGCCGTGCAGCAGGTGAACAGCTGGGTGACGACCGACCCTTTCGACCGCTGGTCCCTGACCGTTTCGAAGACCACTGACATGCCGTACCGGGCTTTGAACACCGGATACCAGTCCCGGGCGTTCGTACCGGTACGGTCGGCCAGTGCCCGGCAGGATTCGGAGTCGGTTCGCGTGCTGGTGGTGCCGTTGATGCTCATCGTTGTTCTTTCCTTCGTCCGCAGAATGGGATGCCGTCTTTCAATCTATCTCATCGCCGCCGCCGAGCCGATCTTCAGGCATACCGCATCGTCGAGGTTTCACGCGATGGGCACACGACGGAATGTAGAATTGCAGACGTTCGGACGTGCGGGGAACCCGCGCGTCCCGGCCGAATACCGATACGAGCATGTGAGTGAGGGATTGACAGATGGCATCTTTCCAGCCGGTGATTCTTGGCGGCGATCTGGGCGCGTATGCGCTGGCCCGCGAACTGAACGACGCCTACGGCGTCAAGCCGATTCTGGTGACCGCCTACAATCCGAGCGCCATCAGGGATTCGAGGATCCTCACCCGGCATGAGTTCTCCCGTGCCAACGAGGAGCTGCCGCTCGTCGAGGAGCTGCTGCGCATCGGCGCGGATCTCAAGGCCCGTAATCCGAAGCGCGCGTTGCTGCTGCTCGCCAACACCGACTGGCGCATCCATGTGCTGGCTTTGCACCGCGAGGAGTTGGAACGCTACTACGTGCTGCCGATCCCCTCACTGGAGGTGATCGAGCAGGTGAGCGACAAGCAGGAGTTCGAACGGCTGGCCACCGCTCATGGCATGCCGGTGCCGAAGTCGTTCTACGAGGATTTCACCGAGGCCGGCAGGCCCGATTGGACTCCCCAGCCGGTTCCCGACGATCTGCGGTTCCCCGTGGTCGCCAAGCCCGCGGACAGCTCCCAGTACGAGAACCTCATCTTCGAAGGCCGGCAGAAGGTCTACCGCATCGACACCCCCGAACAGCTTGACAATCTTTGGCGGACGCTGGCCAAGGCGGGATTCCGCGACACGTTCGTGGCCCAGGAGCTGGTGGAAGGTGACGATACCGGCATGTATTCGGTCACCGCGTATGTGGATTCCACAGGCAGGGTGTCGCTGCTGTGCTCGGCCCATGTGCTGCTCGAAGAGCATCATCCCGCCACGCTGGGCAACCCGTGCGCGATGGTCACCGAACCGATCGACGATATTCTCGAACCGGCACGCCGGTTCCTGGAGGCGATCGACTATCACGGGTTCGCGAACTTCGACGTCAAACGCGACCCGCATACCGGCACGTTCTACTTCCTTGAGGTGAATCCCCGCATCGGCCGCAACAGTTTCTACGTGTATGGCGCCGGCATCAACCCGATGGAGGTGCTCGTCTCCGACGTGATCGACGGCAACCTCCAGCCGGCCCGTGTGGCCAGCCGCGAAGTGCTGTACTCCATCATCCCGAACCGGCTGCTGCTGCGCTACGTGGTGGATCCGAAGCTCAAGGCCCAGGTACGACGGCTGCAGAAGGCCGGTCGCATCAGCCCTCAGCGCAACCCGAAGGACGCCGGCCCCAAGCGCTGGCTGTATCTCATGGAATCCGAACTCAACCAGTACCGCAAGTTCGGCAGATACTATCCGCATCCCACCGACACCGGGTTCTAACGCCCCCGCCGGCGGGGGCTCCCGGCGAACGCCGGGTGGGGGTGGTCAGAAAACCAGGGTGGTCAGAAAACCAGGGTGGTCAGAAAACCAGGGTGGTCAGAAAAACCGGAGTGGTCAGAAAACCGGGGTGGTCAGAAAACCGTGTGGCCAGAAAACCAGAGTGGTCAGAAAACCGTGTGGCCACGCAAAAACAAGAGCGGTTGGCCAAAGCCGTCTCGCTTCGACCAACCGCTCTCGATCCGCTTCGGCTCACACCTTGCGCACCCAGAAATTGCCGGAAGTGCGCGAGAGGTTCGGATTGTAATACGGATCGTTCTCCACGATCGTCTCGTATTTCTCCCGGAACTTGTCGGACTCGCGATCCAGACGGGCCTTCTTCTCCCGGCTCTTGACGTCGTAGCCGCGGGTCACCGACTCGTAGTGGTACAGCTCCGCCTCATGGGCCCAGACGTTGTCGCGGCCGAGTCGATCGTGGATGCGAATGCACAGATCCACATCGTTGTACGCCACGGCCAGCTGCTCGTCGAACCCGTCCACGGCCCAGAAGTCGGAGGCCTTCACCATGCAGCAGGCTGCGGTCACCGCATAGTAGTTCACGTTCTCGATCAGTCGGCCGAAGTAGCCGAGGTATCCGCGGGGGAAGCCCACCTGAATGTGTCCGGCGGCGCCTCCCAGACCGAGCACGATGCCGGCATGCTGAATGGTCTCCGTCGGGTAGTACAGCTTCGCGCCCACCACGCCGATGCGATCGAGCTGGGCGAACGAGAGCATGCGCGTCATCCAGTCCGGTGCGATCACCTCGGTGTCGTCGTTGAGGAACAGCAGGTACTCCCCCTTCGCCGTCTTGGCGGCAAGGTTGTTGATCCGCGAGAAGTTAAACGGGATGTCGATCTCCTCGACGCGGAACCGGTCGCCCAGTTCCTCCTCGAACCGCTTGTACAGCTCGAACATGTGCGGGTTGGTGCTGCCGTTGTCGGCGAGCACGATCTCGTAGTTCGGGTAAGTGGTCTTCTTGATGATCGAGCTGACGCAGCGTTCCACGTTGTCGTAGCCGTTCTTCGTGGGGATCACCACCGACACCAACGGCTGGCCTTCGATGGCGTAGTGCACGTTGTAGATGCCGTTCGGGCCGGCGGAGGCAACGGTCGCATCGAGGCCGCGACGTTCGATCGCGGATTGCAGCGCGCGCAGACCGGCCTCGGAGGTGTAGCTCTTGGCCGAGCCGCTCGACGCGGTGGACGTGGCCAGCGTACGCCAGTGGTACAGCACCTTGGGAATGTGGCGGATCCGCTCCGGCGTGGTCTTCTCCACGAACCGCAGGGTCAGATCGTAATCCTGCGAGCCCTCGTATCCGACGCGCAGACCGCCGATCTCGTTGATGATCGAACGACGGTACACGCTGAAATGGCTGATGTAGTTGGTGCTCATCAGCAGATCGGGCGCGTAGTCCGGCTTGAAATGCGGATCGGAACGATTGCCATCCTCGTCGATCTTGTCCTCGTCGGTGTAGATCAGATCCAGATCGGGGTCGTCGTTCAGCGCGCGGACCACCTCGTACAGCGCCTGCGGCGGCAGCTCGTCGTCGTTGTCCATCAAACCGACGAATTCGCCGGTGGCGACCTCCAGCGCTGAGTTCGTGGCGCGCGAGATGTGGCCGTTCGCCTCACGGAACACGACCTTGATGCGCTTGTCCTCAGCGGCGAGCCGCTCCAACAGCGGACGCACGTGCGGCTTGCTGGAGTGGTCGTCGGCCAGGCACAGCTCCCAATTGTCGTAGTACTGGTCACGGATCGACTGCACGCACTTGCGCAGCCACTGCTCGTCCACGTTGTACACGGGGGTGACAATGGAGATCAGCGGACGGTACCTGAACCCGGCGATCTCGGCATGCACCTGCGTGGGATCATACCGTTCGGTCTTGGCGATGAGCCGCTGATAGGCCTGCTTCTGCCAGCGGGGAGCCCAGTATTTCTCGATCAATCGCTTGCCGGTGCTGCGCGGATGACGTAGCAGCTTGACCTTGCGGATGAACTTCTTGACGTTCTCTCGGAATCTGGAGCGCTCCACGGGAATCTTGACGATCCGCTGGTCGGTGGACGTGTTGAGCACCATCGGCACGGAGTTCGTGCGCATCGACTGGCGTCCTCCCGGCACGCCCACGAGTAGCGTGAAGCCCAGCAACGAATTGGCCGGCACCGGCAGGGACAGGTTCACGTCGGCGCGCAGCGAGCGGGTGCATTCGTCGAGGTGCACCCCCGGGCAGCTGCCGAGGGATATCTCCACGTCTTCGCTGTCATGCAGGTCGGTGGCCCAGCCGGTGATCTTGATCTGACGGCCATTGGACACCCATTCCACCGTGTCGATGGAGTAGACGATGCCGTCCTGCTTCGAGCCGGATTCGGGGAAGCATGCCGAAGCGAATCGGTCGGTCAGCTGCTGGCGGTTCTTCAGGTAGGCGTTCACGTCGGCCGGCGCAATCGTCAACGGGGTCTTCTTCAGATCGGTGAACACCGAGTATGGCTGCCAGAGCACGGCCTTACCGTTCTGACGGGTGAGGCGCATGCTCAGGTCGATGCCGCGCAGACCGGGCTTGAGTCCGGTGTTGAAGCCCTTGAGCAGTTCGTAGTCCTTGTGCGCGATGAGCAGGCATTCCTCGGTGACGGCGAACATCTCGCGCGGCAGCAGATCACGGAAGTAGTAGCCGATGCCCTCGTCCCACTCGCCGCGCATCTCGAACGGATCACCGCTCTTCAGGGCACGAAGCGTCACGCCCACGTTGACCACGCGCTTGTGGTGGTCGAAGATCTTGCCGCCCACGATGCCGACGTTCGGCCCGTGCGTGTAGTTGACCATCTCGCTCAGCCAGGCGTCGGACTGCGGCATCACGGCATCGAGGAAAACGAGGTAGTCTCCTGCCGCCTGGTCGGCGGCCTGATGGATGCCGTCGCCCTCGACCCGTACGAATTCCACCGCGGGATAGGTCGTCATATCCCGCAGACGATTGAACTGTTCGTCCGTGTACGAGGAGGCGATCACGGTGACGGATGGATCCTCGCTGCGGTAATCCACCTTGTAGGTGCCGAGATTGTCGAGCATGGTGACCTCGGCGCCCACTCCCCTGCGCTGCAGAGCCGCCTCGATGGCCTTCTGTCCGGCCTCGTAGGCGTACATCTTGCTGCGGGGATCGCCCGCCACCGAACTGGCGAGGGTGCGCCAGTGGTACAGCATCTGCGGAATGTGCCTCACCACATGCGCCTGCTCGGTGGCACGCAGGACGAAGTCGTAATCCTGACTGCCGTCGTAGTCGCTGCGCAGCGGTCCGACCTTGTCGAGCAGTTCGCGCGAGACCACGACGAAATGCGTGATGTAGTTGTGGCCAAGCAGCAGGTTCGGCGACCATCCCGGTTTGAAGAACGGGTCGAACCGAACGCCGTCCTCGGTGACCTTGTCTTCGTCGGTGTAGATGAAGTCGGTGTCCGGCTGCTCGTTGAGCGTGCGCACGACCTCGAACAACGCTTGGGGCGCGAGCTCGTCATCGTTGTCCATGAAACCGACGTAATCGCCCGTAGCCAGCTCGATCGCGGAATTCGTGGCCCGGGAGATCTGCCCGTTCTCCTCGCGGAACACGACCTTGATGCGCTTGTCCTCGGCGGCGAGCTTTTCCAGCAGCGGACGAATATGCGGCGCCGGGGAATGATCGTCGGCCAGACACAGCTCCCAGTTGTCGTACCACTGGTTCTGCACGGATTTCACGAAGGCCAGCAGCCAACGCTCCTCCACGTTGTACACGGGGGTGACGATGGAGATCAGCGGCTTCGAGGAGAATCCCGACGCGATGTCGAGCGCCTGCTCCCGGGTCATGGTCTCGTGGTTGCGGATCCACGCCTCGTAGAACGACTGCTGCTTCGTGAACCGCCGTTTCACGGCCTTGATCAGTGCCTTCATGCCCTTGGGCGTCCACGCATGGGTGAGGTAATGCAGCAGATGCCTGAACTGCAGGTAGCGGTATGTGAGCAGTAGCTTCAGTTCCGTGTTGCGGATGTTGATGGTTTTCGTCACACGGTCCCCGGGGGAATCGAAGTCGATGTGCACCACGTTCACATCGCCGGGCAACGTGATCTGGAATCCGGCGTTCACCCCGTCCTTCAGGGAATGGATGGTCTTCAGATCGGCGCGTGGAATACGGACGACCGTCCCCTTCTCCCTGATGGAGACCTTCAACGTGTCACTGCGAACGGCGTCCACCGCCCATCCCTTGATGGTCGTGGTGGTGACGCCGTCGACGGTTTTGGTCTCTACAGAATCTATGACCGCGTGATAGTTGCGGTTTTCGATTAACTGCAGCATCGATATCCTCTCGCTCTCGAATGGCTGTGCGGTTGTCTGCTCGGTTGGTCCGTGCGGTTTTCGGCTGTGCGGTTTTTCTGTGCGGCCAGTCGGCCCGTCAGTCGATCTCGCAGGTCACATGGGGGGCCGTCACCGGCATGGCCGAAGTGGCGTACCCCTTCATGTGGAACTGATAGCAGTTGGGTTTGATCAGGTAGCGCTTGGAACCGTCGTCGAAGGCGAAGTCCAGATGGTAGTCGCCGAAGGCCAGCTCGTTGCGCACCCGGTATCGGATCGTATGGCTTCCGGCCTCCAGCACCTTCGCGCCGTCGTCCGGATCGGGCAGTGAGAAGACGAGCCATCCGCGTCCGTCGACCACGTCGACGCGCACCGACTGGCTAGAGACCGGCGCATCGCAGTCGAAGGCCAGTTCGATCTCGAAGTCCTCGTACTTGTCCAGATACTTCTGCTCCTCACCGTTGACCAGCATGCGCACGGACTTGAGATCCACGCCGCGCTGCTTGGTGTCGGTCACGCCCTCCGCATTGGCCGTGGTGCCGAGGAACGAATTCGAATAGGCGTCGGCGATGGTGTCCGGATCGCCGATCTGTGCGATCACACCATCCTGGATGAACATCGCGCGATCGCAGTACCGACGCACGTCGCCCATGGAGTGCGTGACGAGAATGATGGTCTTCTTGCGACGCTTGGCCTCGAAGAAGTAGTCCTGGCACTTCTTCTGGAACGCCTCGTCGCCCACAGCCAGCACCTCGTCGAGCACGAGGATGTCGCCCTGGGACTTGATCGCCACGGAGAACGCCAGACGAACCTGCATGCCGGAGGAATAGTTCTTGAGCTTCTGCTCCATGAAGTCGCGCAGTTCGGCGAAGTCGACGATGTCGTCGTACATCGCGTCGACCTCCTCCTTGGAGAAGCCGAGCATGGCGCCGTTGAGGTAGATGTTCTCGCGACCGGTGAGCTCCGGGTTGAAGCCCACGCCGAGTTCGATGAACGGCACGAGCTTGCCGAACACCTCCACACTGCCGCTGTCGGTGCCGTAGATCTGCGAGATGATCTTGAGCAGCGTCGACTTGCCGGAACCGTTCTTGCCGACGATGCCGAAGAACTCGCCCTTATGCACGTCGAAGGAGATGTCCTTGAGCACCTGCTGAATACGATAGCCGCGAACGCCTCGCAGCAGGTTGAACAGCGCGCCCTTGAGACTGTTGGTCTTCTCAGTGGGCAGTCGGAAGCTTTTGGAGACGTCCCGCACGCGCAGCGCGAGATCATCGGAGGCCGCCACGGCGTTGTCCGCCGTCGTCGATTCGTTCATCGCCGTCGATTCGTTCATATCGTTGATTTCCGCCATTGCGCATCACACCATTTCCGCAAACGTCGTGGATTTCTTCGTGAAGTAGGAGATGCCGCCGAACAGCAGCACCACCGACAGCGTCAACGGGATGAAGTCGATCACCGAATGATTGAACGACCCCCAGATGATCGGATTCTGATCGGAGATGATGAAATGCCGCGCATCCTGAATGATCTGGGCCATCGGATTGAGCAGCATCAGCTTGCTGATCAGCGGGCCCCAGTGCGGACCGAGGTTGGTGACCACCAGCGACAGCGGGTAGATGATGGGTGTGGCGTAGAAGCCCGCCTGGATCACGACCTCCCAGATCGGATTGAGGTCACGGAAGTTCACATACAGGGCGCCGAGGAAGAAGCCCACGCCGAGGGAGAACACGATGAGCTCGAGGGTCAGCGGCAGGATCATCAGGGCGGAAACGTGCAGTTCGACGCCGTTGATCAGGGCGAAGATGATCACGACCACGAAGTTGATGCCGAAGTTGATCAGTGCGCTCATCATGGCGGAGATCACCACGACGAACTTGGAGAAGTTGATCTTGCGCATCAGATCGCCATGATTCACCACGGAGATCATGGCGCCGGAGCTGGCTTCCACGAAGCAGTTCCACATGGTGATGCCGAGCAGCAGACCAACCGAAAAGTGCGGCACGGTGTCGCCGAACTTCAGGAACCGAACGAACACCATGTACATGACGGTGAACAGCATCAGGGGCTTGAGCACCGACCAGATGTAGCCCAGGAAGGACTGCTGGTAGCGCAGCTTGAAGTCGGTGGCCACCATCGCCTTGAGCAGCACCCAGTTCTTCTTGGAAAATATCTCTAAGATTTGCAATGAACAACTCCTATGCCTGAAAACAGGACAATCCTACTACCGGATACGGAAAGCCGTATCGGCAGTAGGATTGCAGCACTGGGAATCAGTCTTCGTATTCGGTTTTCTTCACGGCGATGCGGCCTTCGGCCACGTCCTTGAGGTGCTGACCGTAAGGACTCTTGCCGTACTTGGTGGCGGAATCCATTAAAGTCTCCTCGGTGATCCAGCCGTTCTGGTAGGCGATCTCCTCCACCACGGCGATCGGCAGTCCCTGGGCACGCTGGATCGTACGCACGAACTCTCCCGCCTCATACAGGGAATCCATGGTGCCGGTGTCAAGCCAGGCGTATCCACGGCCGAGGGTGCGCACGTTGAGCGTGCCATCCTCCAGATACATCTTGTTCAGGTCGGTGATCTCCAATTCGCCACGGGCGGAGGGCTTGACCTGCTTGGCGAAGTCCACCACGCGTTCGTCGTAGAAGTACAGTCCGGTGACGGCGTAGTTGCTGGCCGGGTGGGCCGGCTTCTCTTCGATGGAGACGGCCTTGCGGTTCTCGTCGAATTCCACCACGCCGTAGCGCTCGGGATCGTCGACGTAGTAGCCGAACACGGTGGCCCCGCCGCCGTTTTCGGCGGTGCTCACGGCGCCGCGCAGCGTACGGCCCAGACCGTTGCCGTAGAAGATGTTGTCGCCGAGCACCAGCGCGCACGGCTCGCCGCCGATGAACTCCTCACCGAGCAGGAACGCCTGGGCGAGACCGTCGGGGGAAGGCTGGACCTTGTAGCTCAGATTCACGCCGTAGTGGCTTCCGTCGCCCAGCAGACGTTCGAAGTTCGGCAGATCCTTCGGGGTGGAGATGATCAGGATGTCGCGGATACCGGCCATCATCAGCACCGACAGCGGGTAGTAGATCATCGGCTTGTCGTAGACGGGAAGCAGCTGCTTCGACGTCACCGTGGTGAGCGGATACAGTCTCGTTCCCGAACCACCCGCAAGAATAATGCCCTTCATACGTTTTACCTCGTTTCGTCTAGCCGTATGCGGTACCTACTACGATATCCTTAGTTACCGAAATTCATCCTAGATAAGAGCTTAATAGGGAGCGACTTCACGATGCGTCTCTTCATACAAATTCCATGCTTGAACGAGGAAAAGACCCTCCCCCTTGTTCTGAAGGACATGCCGAAGGCAATTCCCGGCATCGACGACATCCAGCTACTCATCATCGACGACGGCTGCACCGACAAGACCGTGGAGGTGGCCCGATCCCTTGGCGTGCAGCATGTGGTGCATCACGCCAAGCCGATGGGGCTGGCTCGCGCGTTCCGCGATGGCGTGGACTATGCGCTGAAGCATGGTGCCGACATCGTGGTGAACACCGACGGAGACAATCAGTATCCAAGTGCCTCGATCGCCGATCTGGTGCAGCCGATCGTGCGTCACGAGGCCGATATCGTGGTCGGTGATCGCCAGACCTCGAAGATCAAAGAGTTCAGCTGGTTCAAGAAGCGCATGCAGCACTTCGGATCCTGGGTGGTGAACAAGGCGGCCGGCACGCATATCCCGGACGCCGCCAGCGGCTTCCGCGCCTATTCGAAGTCAGCGCTCATCAAGCTGAACATCGTCACCGAGTTCAGCTACTGCATGGAGACGATCATCCAGGCGGGCAACAAGCGCATCGCCATCACCTCGTATGCGATCACCACGAATCCGAAGACCCGCGAATCTCGCCTGTTCTCGAACATCTTCGAGCATATGGCGAAGTCGGGCGGAGCGATCATCCGCAGCTTCCTGATGTTCAAGTCGAACGTGATCTTCAAATGGTCGGGCATCGTCTTCGGCGTGGCCGGTCTGATCCCGATCATCCGATTCCTCGTGCTCGCCGCCATGGGCATGACCGACGGGCATCTGCAGTCGCTGATGCTGGGCGTGGCGCTGCTGATGCTCGGCGCTCTGTGCTTCGCCCTGCAGATCATCTCCGAAGTGCAGCGCATCCAGCGTCGTCTGGTGGAGGACGAGCTGGAGCGTACCAAGGAGATCCAATATTCGCTCCCCTATCAGAGGATCTGGGCCGAGCAGGACGAGTTCGGCGGCTACACCGGCAAGCCCACCGGCCTGCCGGGCAAACCCGACGTAGAATAACAGGCATGTGAACAGGCTCTGAATCCATATGGATTCAGAGCCTGTTCACATCATTGCAGCATTCGTTCAATCAGCTGGTGATATTCCTCACCGATGCTGGCAAAATCAAACCTCTTGGCCAGCTTGACCGAGTTCGTCGAAAACTCCTTTCGCGACTCCTCATCGTCCAGAATCCTCTGGATCGACTTGCGAAGAGAAGCCACGTTCTTCGGTTCGGTAAGGTATCCGTTTTCACCGTCGACCACAGCCTCGGCGATTCCCGCGATATCGGAGGCAACGATGGGGGCTCCGGATGCCATGGCTTCCAGAATCGCGACCGGCAAACCATCCTTGTCCCCATTTGCGGCGATCACGGAAGGTGCGACGAATACGTCGCATGATGCATAGATGGATTTCAACTCGTCCTTGTTCTTCGGACCGAGAAAATCACAGTCGAGCTCCAGCTCCCTCGCCTTACCTTGCAACATATCCATCTCCGGCCCGTTACCGACCACCAGCAGCTTGGCGTCGATGTCCTTCATCGCCTCAAACAGATATCGAGCACCCTTCTTTTCCACCAGCCGCGCTACGAACAGCACGATCGGCTTGCCGTATTTGGCGCGTAGGGTCTCGTCCCGATGCTCCGGACCGAAGAACGTCAGATCCACACCCATCGGAATCACGCGAATGTCATCGGTGTTCCTGTACTTCGCCTGCAGCACCTTCTTCAGATCGTCGGAGACCACGGTGACCGCTCCCGCGTCATCAATGATGCCCTGCTTGATTCGACTGAGGGGGAACCCGTTGAGCGATGTGACGTCTCCTCCCAGGCCGGAGACGATATAGGGCTTTTTTCGGCGAAGGAACGACTGGGTGACGCCCTGCGGCACGAACCAGTTCACCAGCACTGCGTCGCAATGCTTCATCTCACGACGGGTGGCGAAATACTGGGCGATGAAGAAGAACGGAACGAGGAGTCCGCGCGCCTTCTTCTCCTTGATTCGGGGAACGATGGCCCCGGGATAGGCCAATGTCTGCAGTCGTTCGACGGGGAAGTATCGGAACCGCTTGACGGTGATGCCTTCCATGTTCTCCACGGATTTCGCCTTGGGGGCGGCAGGAACCAACGCCGTGACGTCATAGTATTTCTTCAATTGCATGCACAGGTCGTAGATGAACTTCGGCTCGGTGTCGTTCATCCAGCGGGGAAACGTAGATGCCGTGACCAGCAGTTTCTTTTTCATTGACGGTGTTCCTTAAAGAATTCGTATGTTTTCATGATGCCCGCATCCAATGATACGAAATCGTCGATGGACGCGATACTTCTGTATTTTTCGATGTTCAGCACGGAATACGGCACATCCACCCTGCGACCGGGTTTGTGCTCAAGTCGAATCTCCTCGGGCAGGGTCAAGGCGATGGCGTTGACCACGTCGGCGACCGACGTCCCGATGCCTCGACCGACGTTGTAGGTGGCATTCGGCTCGCCGTTGTCGATAACATCCAGAATGGCTTGAATGGCATCTTCGATGAAGATGAAATCACGTACCACGGAGCCATCGCCGAAAATGCTGATGGTCTCGTGATTCAGCGCCTGATAGACGAGTTTGGTGATGAGGCCGAGCGTGCCGCGGGGATTCTGCCCCGGACCATACGGATTGGACAGACGAATGACCTGATACTGGAGACCGGAGCTTCTCGATGCATAGCGCAACGCCTGTTCTATCATCACTTTCTGCAGGCCATAGGTGTTGATGGGGTCGGGAAGGTCGGTCTCCCGGTTCGGTCGCGATGAGGCACCGTAGACGGTGCCTCCACTCGACATGAACACGACCCTGCCGACCTTCTTCGTCACGCAGGCGTTGAACAGTTCGACCGAGGGGATCACATTGCCCTGGATCTCGTCAAGGGTGTCCCTCTCATTGCCAGGTACGGAAGTACTAACAAGATGAATGACCAGATCTGCACCGTCGACCAGCGTGGCGAAGTCGTATCCGGATTCGAATGAGCCCTGCACATATTCGACCTTGGACAACCGAGCATCATCCGTCTGAGGCACCACACGGTCGAATACGGTGATTTCATGCTTTCCGGATTCCGTAAGACGCTTCACCAGTCCCCTGCCCAAAAAGCCCATTCCACCTAAAACCACTATCCGCAACGCACGACCTCCTGACAGTCACTTTCTCCAACGACTGCGCTCCACATAAACGAACTCAGTGTAACAGCTTGCAAGTACGCCTCCGCAGAATAACGACATCAAACGATTTTGCGTAGACCCGACAAAGGCACGATTCGGAACGCGACCAATGCGCCGACATAGATGGCATACGCTATGACGTATATGCCGGCCAACACGAAGATATTCTCAACATGGATTCTGGAGAATCCAACGTCTGCGACAAGCCACAGGATCGCGGCACCGACCAGCAGCATCCACGAACGACGAGTCATGACATCGCCGATATCGTGACGCATCCTAAGCCACGATATCGTCATCAACGTAAAGGTACTGACCAAACTGGCCAGAGCAATGCCGCTGATGCCGAAGAACTTCGCCGCGAGAACAAACACGGGAATAACGATCACCAATGATCCGATAGAAAGCAGATCGGAAAAATGCGTGCTTCTATGAGATGTCAGGACCATATTCAGCATCACCGTCATACCCATACAGAAATTGGATAGCGAAAGGAACGTCAAAGCGGAGCCGGCAATCCGAAAATCGGAACCGTAGAACGCTGCAAGCAACGATTCACTGGAGGCGGAGATGATCACCGCCATGGGCAGTATGAACACGAAGGCGATAACGACCATCTCACGGGCTTTCTGCATGGCCTGGTCAAGTTTGCCTTCACCCACGAATCTCGAAACGACCGGCAGGATGACCGTTACGAATGCAGACATGAGATAGTAGGCGAGTTTGCCGAAATTGACCGCACCGGTATAGTAGCCGGCCATCGATGCGGGCTCCACAACGGCCTTGACAACCAAGGTGTCGACGCTCAACACCAGCGATACCACAATGAAGAAGAATGAGAAGCTCAGCGTATGAGACGCCACTTCGGCAAATTGTATCCTCTTAGTGGAACGCCGCTCTGCCAGCTTGTGCCGACACGGCACCAGCAGAATGCATCCGAGAGCAATGGAGACAAGCAGCGCCAGCAGAAACCCCGCTTCAAGACCTACGACCGGATCATTCTTGAAAACGAACAAAATTAGTGGGATAACCGACAGCTTGGCGATCGGATACAGCGTACCCAGTAAGGCACTGATGCCGAACTGCTGCAGACCGTCATTGATGCCCAGAAGGATGACGAACAGACCATTGGCGGGAATCAAAAACGCGGCAACACGGAAATAGAAGTCCAGCGACGCATCGTTGAGTACGATGCCGAAGACCGGAGCACCGAAGAAATTCACCGCGAAGAAGAACGCAATGATGATCAGCTGGAAGGAGATGGTCTTCTTGACGATATCGACGATATCGAACCGCTTCATCGATATCTCTTTCGCCAAAGACTGGCGTGCTCCATTGCTGAGGAACATGTATTCGAAATCCAGAACGGTGATGATCGTGCCGACAATGCCATAGCTGGCGGCCGGCATGCTGTTGCCCAGGAAGAAATGCAGAAGATATCCGCTCAGGAAGAACACCACATTGCTGGAAAGGCTGAAAATCAGTCCGCGACGCATATCGCCCTTTCACATACTCGTTATCGAACTTGCAGATTCATGGCGTTACCGTGCCTTGCCGACGATCTTGCCCATCTGATTCAGAATCCAGAAACAACGCAATCTGATCAGCGTGGCCAGCACGGACTGTCTCATCTCAAACAGGGTGGTCCTGACATGGCGATTAGCCAGCACGGCGGCAAACATCGGTCTGCTCAGCAATGCATTGAACTGTGCCCTACGGGCGGCATACGATTCAGGATTCATCGGATGAATCGGCCCCAACACCGTGCAGTACAGCAATTCCCAAAGAACGCGGTAATCATAGAGCATGCGCATGTCCGCACGATTGGGATATCGGCGAGCGATGATGTCCCGGTATGCGGCGAGGGTCTTCTCGGCATCATCCGCCAGATCCGGCCGGTATCGGTGGCTTTCGGATTTCACCGACCAACGATAGTAATAGGAGACATAATCCACCTTCTTGGCTTTCCGACAGTAGGAAAGCACCTCGAAATTGAAGACCACGTCCTCTTCGTGCTTCACTTCGGGGCGGAACTTCAGACCACGCTCGGTCAAAAACGCCCGACGATAGATCTTGGCCCACGGAGTCGGCATGGTCTTATGGGAGATCAGGGGCGTATTGCTGCGGAATCGATTGATGCAATCGCTCTGCAGCTTGATCAGCGCATCGCCTTCGATGATGGAGGAATCCCCCACATGGTTTCCTACCTGATTGGGCAGATCCGTGGTGAATTTCTCATAATCGTAGTACACGATATCCAGATCGGGTTCGGCGGTCTGATGGAACACCTTCACTGCATCCTCAGCGACGATGTCGTCATTATCCACGAAGCATAGCCACTCCCCCGTGGCCTGTGCAAGGGCCGTATTGCGGGCGCAGGTGATGCCCTGATTCTCCTGTGTGATCACATGGATGAACGGATACCGCTGCGCATACTCCTCCAGCACCTTGCCGCTGCCGTCCTTGGAACCGTCGTCGACGCAGATGATCTCGATGGTGCCGTCATCCTGGGCGACGATGCTGTCCAGCGTTGCAGGCAGCCTATCCTCCGCGTTATACACAGGGATAAGGAAACTGACAAGAATATTTTCCGTCTTTACAGTGTTATCTGCTGCAGGCACATATGTAGGCATGGCCCTCATTGTAATCGACCATTCCCCAATAAAGCAGTGTTAGCAGGCATTATCCAATACAAGCACCATGTTAGCTCTTGGCATTTTGGCGTGTAAGAGGTGGTTGGGGAGACGAGGATGAAGGTTTTCAGACGGTCAAGCGACCAATCCAAAAACATCCATCCTCACCTCAACAACACAACAAGCGCAAACACACCCTGGACTAGGCTGGCATCAATCCAAGCACTGCACTAAAGCAGATAAAGCACCCTATCACAGGAACCCCCCACCCTACAATGGGTTTCTTGCTGTTTTGCAGGGTTAATGCCCAGCAGCAAAGAACCAACGGAACCACCGCTATTGCATATCGGTCAGAGACCCCGATTAGCATAGATCCATTGCTCAGGTATTCCCTGATTTGGATGAGACCAGGCACCAACAGCATGGAAAGAACCGTGGAATATATAAGGTAGGTTTGAGATTTCTTTTTGTCGTTTTGGAAATAAAGGAAGAACACCGCTCCCAGCAATACTATCTGCAGTATGGATAGCCAGAATACATACCCTACGGAATCATTCGTCCGACGCAACGTTCCTGGAATTTGGGAGAAATCGAACGTTGACATAATGGTCTTCAGGAATTCTCCAATCGGAAGCCCTCGCACAGGCCTAGTACTGACCCCGGTAATAGCGGAAACATATGACGGATCCCCACGATGAGACTGAATTATGCTCCAGCCAAAGACACCAATCAGAGAAACTATGCCCATTCCGATAACGGAAAGAATATTACGAAAACTTTGTATATCTTTCTTCTTGATGAAATCGACGAGGCTACGGAGACCCACGACAATTAATAATGCAAGAAACGGGAAAGCGAAAGTGCCTTTAATGCAGCAGGAAAGCAAAATAATAACACTTGGAACGAGCATTCCATAATGCTCATCGATGAAGAATCTCTTCGCTACCCATACGACTCCAGCACCCACCAATAGACCTGGTGCATCGTTCGTTACGGCCGTGGCAGGATTAAGAAAAACCGGAATGAACGGAACTAAACCACAGGTAGCCCAGCAATACGTCCTATCGATGTCCCAAGCACGCAAAGCATAATACAGGGCAATCAATCCGGCAATCATCCAGAGAATGGAAATGGCTCGTGCCGCATGCTCGAAAGAGAATCCAGGCGTTATAGCTGTTATGGCCTTAGCCAAATAGCCCGTAATGAAATAATACAGAGGAGGATGAAAAAAGTTATGGCGCTATTGCTGTTTTCGTGGGTGTGGGTTCGTCGTTGAGCCGTTGATTTCGTAAGCGTGAGGGGCGTTCCCGTGTATTCTGTTTTCCGACCAAAGAAATGAACCACGGAGAACGCCTGATGAACAGCTTATTCAAACGTCTTCTCAACGTCAAAGGCATGGTCGTCGAGGACGTGCGGGTCGCGGACTCGCCGCTGCGTCCCGAGCCCGTGCTCGAGGTGCGCGTGCGCCCGCATGCCGGCATGCTCAGATGCTCCCGCTGCGGTCGGCGGTGTCCGGGCTATGACCGGGGCGGCGGCGTGCGCCGTTGGCGTCACCAGGACTTCGGCTGCTGGCGGGTGGAGCTGGTCGCCATGATGCCGCGCGTGGACTGCCCCGGGTGCGGCGTGGTCGTCGCCGCCATGCCGTGGGCCGAGCCCGGCAGCCGGTTCACGCGTGATTTCGAGGCGGAGTGCGCGTGGCTGATGACCGTGGCGAACCAGAAGACGGTGAGCGGGTTCCTGCGCGTCGCATGGCGCACCGCGGGCCGGATCGCCCATAGGGTCGCCGGACGGCTCAAGGAGACCATGCCCTCGCCGTTCGACG
>NZ_NMWU01000069.1:88-1500 GCF_002860355.1 Bifidobacterium margollesii | reverse complement strand
GCAGCTCCTCACGTCAATCATTTTGCTTATTGTGATTTTAATTATGATCATTTATATGATCAACATGCCGGACTGAGCAGATCGCATGAAACGACGTGGTCAATTTTATGGATTGACAAACTGGATAAATGCCGTTATATTGTTTATTACTTACTAAGAACAAAGTAGTAAGTAATAAAAATGGTCAAACAATACCAGCTACTTCGATGGAGAGGTGCCCGGATTCAATTTGTAAGTGCAACACTCGTCTCTGGGTGGCTTGTCTTTGACATTACCTTGCCGAGCTCGCGGTACCAAACCTCGTTGGGCGTTTCCCAGCCCAGGACCTTCAACGGGGTGTCGTTGATCTCGTCGACGATGGCCTGCAGGTCCGCATCCGACAGGTCGTCGAAGCTGGTCCCCTTGGGCAGGTAGCGCCGGATCCTGCCGTTGCGGTTCTCGTTCGTGCCCCGCTGCCACGAGGAGTACGGGTCCGCATAGTAGGTGAGCATGCCCAGCGCCTCGTCCACGAGCAGGTGGCAGGAGGACTCCGTGCCGTTGTCCCACGTGCGGTCGATGCGCGCGGGCGCGGGGATCCGGCTGTAGATGTCGTATTCGGCGCGCGCGGTCGCCAGCGCGCTCTTGTCGGGGATGAACCGGGCGAACAGCTTGCGGCTCTTGCGTTCGGCCTGCGTGTCGATGCACCGTTTCGACGGGGACGCGCCGACGACGGTGTCGGACTCGAAGTGACCGAACCCGCGGCGCGAGTCCACGCTCTTGGGCCGGTCGGCGATCGGCACGCGCATCGGGATGCGCGCCCCCTTCGCCCTCCTGCCCTTCGAACGCGTGCGGTGCCGCTTGCCGCGCGGCAGGTACTGCCTGAGGTCCAGCGCCTTCTGGGGTTTGGCGTAGATCCACTGGTAGAGGCACTCGTGGCTTATCCGCATGCGCGGGTCGTCGGGCCATTCGATTTTGAGCCGTCCCTCGATCAGCTCCGGCGTCCATCCCTTGCGCAGCGCGTCCATCACCCAGGAGAGCAGCGGGTCGTACGCCATGCGCAGGGGCNTGCGCGACCTGCGGGCGCGGGTCTCGGCCTTGCGCTGCGCGGTCAGGGCCGAGTAGAACGGGCGCGCGGNCCATGCGCCCGTCTTCAGGCGTTTCGGCCTGTACGGACGGTAGGAGTCGTTCTCGNTGGNCGCGAACCNCAGGCCGCGCCTCAGCTCGCGGCTGACCGTGGACTTGTCCCGGCCGATCCTCAGGGCGAGCTGGCGCACGCCGAGCCCCTCTCGGGTCCTCAGTTCGTCGATCCGGACNCGTTCCTCGGCCGACAGGTGGGAATACACTTGCGTCATGGGCGCAGCACTTTCTCTTCGGTTGTGGACTTGAACACTTCCAACCTTAGACAGGNGTTGCGCTTCTATTTAGAACCCGGG
>NZ_NMWU01000069.1:0-80 GCF_002860355.1 Bifidobacterium margollesii | reverse complement strand
CNAGAGTGGTCGATTGGGGCCGACTGTAACTCGGTTGCTTATTGCCTCGCAGGTTCGAATCCTGCATCCACTACGTATCG
>NZ_NMWU01000068.1 GCF_002860355.1 Bifidobacterium margollesii | reverse complement strand
ACGATCCCTTCCCCCACCCAAACGGGCCGACACCCAAACGGGTGAACACCCAAACGGGTGAACACCCAAACGGGTGAACACCCAAACGGGTGAACACCCAAACGGGTGAACACCCAAACGGGTGAACACCCAAACGGGTGAACACCCAAACGGGTGAACACCCAAACGGGTGAACACCCAAACGGGTCGATGGGTGCCTGCCCGGAGGGCGGCACCCATCGACCGGTGAGGTTTCACATTCGGGTAGCCGGAGGCGGTTCCGCCTCCGGTGAGTGAGTTGAATGATGGTTTTGTTTCCCGTGGGGTTCCCGTGTCCGGGCGTAGGCTTGGAGTCATCGGAATCCCCGCGGGGAGAGTGATCAAGGAGAGAAAACAATGAATAGGAGTATGAGACGAGGACTGACAGCGGTCCTGGCGTCGCTGGCGATGCTGTTGACGGTCGTGGTGGCGCCAGTGGTGGGAGCCCATGCGGACACGGGTTCCGACACTAACGGTGACTGGTCGAAGGGCTTGACCCAAGAGCAGATCAACTCGTCGTACGGGTTCGCCAAATGGGTCAGTGTCACCGCCAAATCAGAGGATGAGAGGGCCGACGCCAGACGAGCGATCAACAAGCTCGAATCCGACATGAAGGATGATCCATCTTTCACGAAGCTCGGGTCCGACGGAGACGCCACGAGTCTGGCGAACACGCGCAAGGCGTTGCAGGAGGACGTCAAGTCCAACCAGTTCCGCGCCACGCTGACCAACGAGCCGTGCCGCATGGACCTACCCGCCGGCAAGGGGCGCCGCTGCAATGATCCGAACAAGCGGCTGGCAGCTCAGCAGCTCAACCTGCAGATGCTACTCAATCAACAGTTTGTTGCTAATGCGGTTCGTGCTACCGGCGGTCATTGGGGCATCGGCGACGCGCAGGGCATCACCTCCAGCGATGACGGATATAAGGACTTCTATAATAGCGAGGTCTCCAATTATGACAAGGACATGACAGACGGCAAACTCGACGGCAAGGCCGCAGACGGCTCCGCAGTGGGAGAGACCGGTCACTACGTGAACTACGTCGGATACTACTGGCGCCCGGTCCAACAGCAGTACGGTGAGTATATATACGCTTCGATCGGCCTTACCGGCACAGCCTGGCACACTACCGTCCAGAATTACTATTCAAAGACCAGCGGCTCCGTGAATCCACCATATCTGCCCGGAGCCGGATTCCCCAACGACATCATTCCGGAGGATTCCGATTATCTGACCAATCAAGGGATGACTCTTCCGGAGAATCTGTTGGCGAAGTTCGACCAGTACATGGCCCTGCTGGATGCGAGCACCACGTATACGGTGTCGTTCGACCCGGCCGGCGGCACCACGGTGCCCACACAAACGGTAAAAAAGAACGCCAAGGCGTCTCAGCCCGCCGATCCTACCCGCTCCGGCTACTCGTTCGCGGGCTGGTTCAACGGCAACACCAGGTACGACTTCAACACCCCCGTGACTGGGAACCTGAAGCTTGTCGCGCATTGGACGGCAAACACGGTGTACCGTACCGTATCGTTCGACAGTGCGGGCGGCACGGCAGTAACCTCGCAGAAGGTCGTTGACGGTTCGAGGGCCGTTCAGCCGAAGGCGCCGACCCGCAGCGGCTACTCGTTCACGGGCTGGTACAACGGCAATGCGAAGTGGGATTTCAACACCCCGGTCACCTCGGATCTGAAGCTCACGGCCCGGTGGACCGCCATTCCGCCGCAG
>NZ_NMWU01000067.1 GCF_002860355.1 Bifidobacterium margollesii | reverse complement strand
CCGGTGAGTGAGTCGAATGATGGTTTTGTTTCCCGTGGGGATCCCGTGTCCGGGCGTAGGCTTGGAGTCATCGGAATCCCCGCGGGGAGAGTGATCAAGGAGAGAAAACAATGAATAGGAGTATGAGACGAGGACTGACGGCGGTCCTGGCGTCGCTGGCCATGATCGTCACGGTGGCGCTGGCGCCCGCGGTCGGGGCGCACGCGGCGGAGGACTGGTCGAAGGGTTTGACCCAGGCGCAGATCAACTCGTCGTACGGGTTCGCCAAATGGGTCAGCGTCACCGCCAAATCGGAGGATGAACGAGCCGACGCCAGGCGGGCGGTTGCAGTTCTTGATCGTTTTATGAGGGACGATCCCTCCTATACGAAGCTTGGGGCCGACGGAGACGCCACGAGTCTGGCGAACACGCGCAAGGCGCTGCAGGAGGACGTCAAGTCCAACCAGTTCCGCGCCACGCTGACCAACGAGCCGTGCCGCATGGACCTACCCGCCGGCAAGGGGCGCCGCTGCAATGATCCGAACAAGCGGCTGGCGGCCCAGCAACTCAACATGCAGCTGTTGCTCAGCGAACAGTTCATCGCCAACGCGGTGAGGGCGACCGGAGGCCACTGGGGCGGCGGCGACGCGCAGAATCTCACTACGACGTGGAATAATGGCGGGTTCCGGGACTTCTACGACGGCAATAACGGTCGAGTTGACAACGAGAAGGTCAACTACGAGCGGGACATGACCGACGGCAAGCTCGACGGCAAGGCGGCCGACGGATCCTGGGTCGGTGAGACTGGTCATTACACCACCTATGTCAACGGCAACTGGAGCCAAATCCACCAGCGATATAACGAGTACGTGTACGCAACCATTGCTATTAGTAATACTGTATATGCCCAGAATTACTATTCAAAGACCAGCGGCTCGGTCAATGATCCCTACATGCCGGGTTGGGGCTTCCCGAACGATATCCTTCCCGAAGATGGAGAGTATATTTCCAATCAGAACATGACCCTTCCTGAGAACCTGTTGGAGAAGTTCGACCAGTACATGGCCCTGCTGGATGCGAGCACCACGTATACGGTGTCGTTCGACCCGGCCGGCGGCACCACGGTGCCCACACAAACGGTAAAAAAGAACGCCAAGGCGTCTCAGCCCGCCGATCCTACCCGCTCCGGCTACTCGTTCGCGGGCTGGTTCAACGGCAACACCAGGTACGACTTCAACACCCCCGTGACTGGGAACCTGAAGCTTGTCGCGCATTGGACGGCAAACACGGTGTACCGTACCGTATCGTTCGACAGTGCGGGCGGCACGGCAGTAACCTCGCAGAAGGTCGTTGACGGTTCGAGGGCCGTTCAGCCGAAGGCGCCGACCCGCAGCGGCTACTCGTTCACGGGCTGGTACAACGGCAATGCGAAGTGGGATTTCAACACCCCGGTCACCTCGGATCTGAAGCTCACGGCCCGGTGGACCGCCATTCCGCCGCAGACCGTGTACCGCACCGTCAGCTTCGATTCCGCTGGCGGCAGCGCGGTGGCATCGCAGAGGGTCGCGAATGGTTCGAGGGCCGTTCAGCCGAAAG
>NZ_NMWU01000066.1 GCF_002860355.1 Bifidobacterium margollesii | reverse complement strand
GCCACCCCGGTGCGGTGGAGCCAGACCGTCACCAGGAAGGACGGCGAGGCCACGCGCACCTGGATCCGCCGCGGCATCGCCGAAGGCGACACGGACGTCGACGGCCACGCGCAGCACTGGGTCGTCTACCTGACCGCCACGCGCACCGAAGGCCGGGTCGCCTCGCTGGACCTCATCGAGACCCGCGCGGACGGCACCGTGTCCACCCACCCCCTGGGCTTCCGCGAGACCAAGGCCGACTACCGGATCGAACTGCCCGCCGGGTCGCTCACCAGCGGCCTGACCCTGGGCCACACCAGCGCCGCCCCGGACGGCGGCGGCGTCACCGAGGGCGCGCCGATCCCCACCACGCTCGGCCCGGACGGCTCCCGCACACTCAAGGTCACGCTCAACGGCGTCACGTACACCGTGCACGTCACGTTCGCCAGGCCGGCCGCCACGCCGACCGCCACCGCGGCCCGCCTGTCCGGCATCTACGTGAACAAGGCCGGGCATACCGTCAGGGGCGACCTGATCGACGGCTGGAACCCCGACACGCTCGACTACACCATCCGCATCCGCGCGAACGCGCCGGGCGTGTACGTGCTGCCCGTCGCACCGAACGGCGTGACCGTGTCCGCCGGCGACGTGCGGCAGAGCGCGTACGCGACGACCCAGTACTGGACCGTGCGCGCCGCGAACGGGCAGACCCGCACGTACAGCGTGACCGTGGTCCGCGACCACGAGCCCACCGCCGCCGAACGGTTCGCCCCGGCCGCGCCCGTCGACCGCGGCGGCGACCGGGCGGCCCCCAGCCCCTCGACCGCCGGCCTGCGCGACCACGGGTACGTGCTGCACGGCCGGTACGTGGCCGTCACGGCCACGTCGTACACGATCCCCGAGGGCGGGACCGTCGCCTGGCGCAGCTGGCAGGGCCAGACCGTGCGGCCGACCGTCACCCGCGGCGCGGGCATGACCTGGACCTACGTGCTCGACACGCTCAGCCCCGACGGCACGCACGCCGCCCGCACCACCCTGACCGTCACCTACCTGACCGACGCGACCCACCGGGCCGGGCTGACCGGCCTGCTCGTCAACGGGCGACGTCTCGACGGGTTCGACCCGACGCGCCGCGACTGGACCGTCCTCGTGGCCGACCCCGCGCACTGGACCGTGTCCCCGGTGTTCGACCGCACGTCCGGCATGAGCGCCGTCACCCGCAAGCGGGCCGGCACGGCCCTGATCCGCGTGAC
>NZ_NMWU01000065.1 GCF_002860355.1 Bifidobacterium margollesii | reverse complement strand
GACCAGACGACTGAACCGGGTGATCTGATACCAGCGCGTCCGGATCGTCTCCGGCGACCGATGAGCCGTGCGAAGGAACCGCATCCACTGCTCGACCGGCTCGGACCAGTCGTCCCTGGGGCCCACATGGTCGATGTCGTATCTGGTGTTCCATACCTGCATCCCGTTTCCTCCTTTGGAAATAGGGGTGGAGGAGCGCGTCCTCCGTACTTCAGGGGCCGGGCGTCCATCATTGACTCAACCCTTATACAACGTAGAATGATCGTTCGCCCGGCGAATGAACCGTGTCACGGCCATCGACCACAGCAGCAGCCAGACCGTGAAATCCGGACATTCGGAATGATTAACGAGTCGCGTGTACCGGACGGTCGCTGGTTCAAGCCCAGCCGCAGGAGCCACCAGGAACCGTGGTCGGGAGTCACCCGCCACGGTTTTTTCGTTTTCGGGAACATCCATGCTGTTCAAGAGCGAATCATCAATGAGGTGCTCAATGCTCGTGCCGAGAAAGCGCGATGCATTGACAAGATCGATGATCGACCAGCCTGTTCTTCCGGTCATTTTTTGAGACATTGCGGACCGTTTAATACCTAATGCCTCAGCCAGAGCCGTCTGAGAGCGACCTTTTGCCGCCAGTGACACCTTTATGTTAAACGCAATGACGGCTGCCAGACGTTGCTCGGAATCCTTCGTCATTGGACTTGCTGTTGCCGCAGTCATGTTCGCTCCGTTTCCTTTCATACGCGGTTTAGCATTCTTAAACGAAGTATATATCTATAATTTACGTTTAACAAATTCAATCGCTAATCTTCGTGATTAGGAAAAACGAATAAGGAGAGAATTTGTGAACAATCCGATAAAAATGTGGCTTTCAGCCAACCACATCAGCTATCGACAACCAGCCACGGCAATATCGCTCTGGAGATTGCTCCAGAACTCCGCGGTGGTGCCGAGTGCCTTGGACAGTCGCCATGCCATCGCGGTGCTGATGCGACGCTTGCCGTTGACGATCTCGCCGATGGCGGTTTCGCTCACGCCGATCGCCTTTGAATGGTTCGAGCCTGTTGCCGGGCGGTATGCGCAGGTCCCGCAGTTCGCGTGCGGCCTTGAGCATCTGGAGCTTGCGCATGAGGATGCGTTCGAGGCCGGCCGGGTAGCCTTTGGGGTACCGGCCTCCGTAGAGGAAGTCGGAGAGTTCCTTGGTTCTGGTTTCCATGCCCTGTCTGCGGCACGGAGATCACCGCCGCGAGCGGACGGCCGAGGCCATCGGACGTCCGCTCGCGGCCGGTTGCTCGCAATGGCTCCGCGATGACTACGGGCTGGACGTCGACCGCAAGATGGTCACCTACTGGCTACGCCGCGGCAAGCTGCCCTCCTCGAAGCCCGTGGGCGGCAGGAGCGGAAGGCTCCCGCCGGGAAGGCCACGGCCGGGCCGGCGCCGCTGACGGGTCGTGAGTTCGAGCGGATGATGGACGGCAAGATCGAGGACGTGCTGCGGCACAACCGCGACCGCCTGCAGGCCGCATTGGACGATCCGGGCACGCCCGCGAACGCGCTGCCCGCGATCAGCCGGCAGCTGATCGCCGTGTGCCGCGAACTGGACGATCTGAGCGGCGGTGACCCGCTGCTCGATCTCGACGACGAGCCGCTGGAGGGGGTGGATGCGGATGCCGGAGCGTCGGTTGTCTGAGATCGCTGCCCACCTCGTCCAGCCGTCGGGCATCGTCTCCTCCGACTTCACCCGGCTCAACAGGGTCGCCGTCAAGGCGGGCATCCGGTACGACCCGTGGCAGCAGGGCCTGCTCTACCTCCTGTTCGCCCGCAGGCGGGACGGCCGGTACGCGTGCGGCGAGGGCGGCACCGTGGTCTCCAGCTGCCGTCAGATCGGCAAGACGTTCACCATCGGCACCGCCATGTTTCTCAAATGCATCC
>NZ_NMWU01000064.1 GCF_002860355.1 Bifidobacterium margollesii | reverse complement strand
CGCGGCCGGGGCCGTGATGTCCGGACCGCTGCTGATCGCCGTGCTCGCCGTGGCGGCGGTGGGCCTCGCCCTGATCGCGATCCTGAGCCTGCTGCCCTCGCTCGACGGGTCGACCGCGACGGGCGGCGACGCGGCGAACGTGCCGGCCCAATACGCGGCCGACGTCAACCGCGCCGGATCGATCTGCCCCGTGGTCACCGCCCCGGTGATCGCCGCGCAGATCGAGACGGAGTCCGACTGGAACGTGAACTCCGGCTCGTCGGCCGGCGCGCAGGGCATCGCCCAGTTCATCCCCTCCACCTGGGCGATCGAGGGGCGCGACGGCGACGGCGACGGGCGCGCCGACGTGATGAACCCGCACGACGCGATCTTTTCGCAGGGCCACTACATGTGCGAGCTCGCCGCCCAGGTCGAGACGCTCAAGCGGGGCGGCGCGATCAGCGGGGACACGCTCCAGCTGACCCTCGCCGCCTACAACGCCGGCCCGGGCGCCGTGACCCAGGCCGGCGGCATCCCCGCCTACGCGGAGACCCGCAACTACGTGGCGAAGACCCTCTCCCTGATCCCCAAGTACACGGGACCGACGTCCGGGACGGGCGGCGGCAGGGTCGGCCAGCTCGACCCGCCGATGATCGTGCAGGCCGACGGCTACCACGTCGACTACGTGGCCATGCGCGCGCCCACGGGATCCGCGCCCAGCTACCCGACGTTCCAGTGCACCTGGTGGGCCGCGGTCCGCCGCCTGCAGATCGGCCGGCCCGTCGACCCGTACATGGGCAACGGCGGATGGTGGAACGACACCGCGCGCCGCCTGCACATGACCGTGTCCTCCTCCCCCGCGCCGGGCGACGTGATGTGCTTCGAGCCCGGCGTCCACGGGCACAGCCCCGCCTACGGTCATGTGGCCGTGGTCGAGGAGGTGAGGCCGGACGGGTCCATCACGATCAGTCAGTCCGGCACCGGCTACGGCGGCGTGGCGATCGAACGGTTCACCGCCGCCCAGCTCAGGGCGCTCGGATCCGGCATCAGCTTCATCAAATAGGAATCGAGGGAACACCATGAAGCGCAGTCACATCATCCTGCTCGGCGTGCTCGCCGCCGTCCTGGTCGCCGTGGTCCT
>NZ_NMWU01000063.1 GCF_002860355.1 Bifidobacterium margollesii | reverse complement strand
GCACCCCACCGCCCTGGGGTCGGACGGCACCGTCGTGCCCCTGACCGCCACGAACCCGACCCCATCGCACCCGAAGCTCGGCGTCACGCTCACGACCGCCGTCCTGACCGCCGGACGGGACGGCACCCGGCCCGCGATCCGCACGGACGCCTCATGGACATCAGGCCGGGAGATCACCGTCGACGGCCGGCCGTTCTCCCTGAAGGACGGCGTGTGGACCGCGTCGGCCGACACGACCCTCGACGGGTCGAACACGCCAGCCATGGACCGGATCGTCCTGTCCGACGGCACCTCGCATCCCATCGCCTGGAACACGCCCGAGGCATCCGACGGGCGGATCGCCATGACCGGCACGTCGGCCGGCGAGACCGGCGGCCAACGGTGGCTGGTCACGGTCACCGCCTCGCGCACCCCCGACCGCACACGGCTCGACCAGGCCATCGCCGCCGGCCGCGCGAAGCTCGACGACCGGGACGCGGACCGGACCGCCGACAGCGTCAGGACGCTTCGGGACGCGATCGCCGCGGCCGCCGCCCTCGACCCGACCGCCACCGACGACGAGACCCGTCAGGCCGCCGACCGGATCGACACGGCCATGAGGAACCTGACCGACCTGACCTGGAGCGTGAGGGTCGACGGCCGGGACGTGCCGCTGACCCGCACCGCGCCGCACGTCTGGAGCCTCACGGCCGACGCGGCGACCCGCCCCGTCGCCCGCCTGACGGCGACCAGCAACGACCCGACGCTCGACCCGGCGGCCATGGACGGTGAGACCAAGACCCGCGACGACGCAACCCGCACGCTTGGCGTGCTCGACCGCACCGGCACGACCACCTACCGGCACCGGTCGGCCGGACGCACCCTCACCGTCGCCCTGTCCTGGAGGCAGACCGTCGGCACGCCCGTCGCCCTGCCGGGCGGCGTCGCCGCGCACCGCGGCACGGACGGCGTGTGGACGGCCACGATCACCGGCACGCTCGACCCGAACGGCCGGCCCGACATCACGTCGCTCGACCTCGGCGGCCAGAGCGCGAAGGTCACGTACTCCGACCCGTCCGGCGCCACCGGCGGCACCCTGCGCCGCACCGGCCTGGCCGAAGGCGAGCTCAGGGCGACCGGCCAGCGCTACCGCATCACCGTCAACGCCACGACCCCGATCGACACGGGCGAGCTCAGGGCCCTCGCCGCCCGCCAGCGGCGGGCGATGCAGCCCGGCGCCCACCACTGGCATGCGAAGGACGCCGAGGCCATGACCCGCCTGCTCGACGAGACGGACCGGCTCCTCAAGGACGACGGGGCCACGCCCGCCGCCGTCACCGACCTGTACGCGCGGCTCAACCGGGCCACGCTCACCGCCACCGCATGGACCGTGGACGGCCGGCCGCTCACATGGCACGAGCAGGAGGACGC
>NZ_NMWU01000062.1 GCF_002860355.1 Bifidobacterium margollesii | reverse complement strand
CGTTCGGCAACCCCATGCCCCTGACCAACGCGGCCCGGTGGGACGTCGCCTGGCTCATCCTGCGCGACGCCACCGACGCCATCAACCGGCATGCCGCCACCATAGCCGCGCCGGAGCGAACCCGTCCGACCGGCCGCACGTCGACACCGTCCGACACTCGGGAGCCGGCCGGCCCCCGCACTCCGACGAACCCCGCGGAGCCGCCCGAGAGGACGGAAACGGTCTCGTGGCCGCCCCTCAAGGGCCGTCCCGAGGACCGGCCGAAGGCAACGACGACGGACGGAGGACCCACGGACGCGAAGGCCGCGCTCGGCGCGCGCATCAACGCCCGCGCCGAACAGCTCATGCACCCCTCCGAACCCGCGGCCGACGCGCCCGAACGCGCCCGCGCAGCCAACCGATAGACCACGGAAAACAACAACGACAAGGAAAGGAACACCATCATGGCAGACACCAGCATCGAGGTATACGTCGAAAGCCTCGCCCGATACACCCAGGGCCAGGCGAGCGGAGGATGGATCCGCCTGCCCGTAAGCGAACCCGAACTCGACCGGTTCCTCGCCGACACGGTCGGCGTCGACCCGAACCGGGGAGAGACCACCATCACCGACCGACAGCAGTCCGGACTGCTCGCCGAACTCGACTGGACGCCCGACCGGTACGCCGACCTGCACGACCTCAACCTCCTCGCCCACACCGTCGACCAGCGCCTGGCCGACGACCCCGACCTGCTCGACAGGATCGAACCCATGGCCCGGATCAACCTCATCGACGACCCCATCGAACTCGCCAACCTCGCCGCCCAGTCCGACGACATCGAATGGGACCCGTACGAGCTTCCGGAGCATGTGACCGAAGCCAACACGCCCAGCCTCGACGAACGCTACGGCTGGCATGTGATCGCCACCGAGATGCCGCAGCTGCTCGGCCTCGGCGCCGGCGGCGTCGGCGGCATCGACGGCTACATCGACGTGGAACGGCTCGGCCGCGACCGCGCCATGAACGACGGCGTCGAGCTCGGCGACCACGGATTCATGCCCGACCAGGAGGTCCCGCCCCTGACCGCGTTCGACCGCGAGGAGCTGCGCGACACGTTCATGCCCGACGACGGGCGAGACCCCGACCGGAGCACGCCGGACGCGCCGGGGGACCCCGCCGCCGGATACCCGGACCCGTGGGACGAGCGGGCCACGAGCCTGCTCGACGAGTGGGGCGAGCACTCCCACGACAACGTCATGCTCCACGACGGGCCCGAGGGCATCGCCGACAGGATCCTCGCGTTCAACGGCATCGACCACGACGACGGCGCGATGCGCCGCGTGCTCGCCGACATGGTGCGCCCCGCGTTCGACCGGCTCGACGGCGACATGCCCTCCGGCGCCGCCGAGTTCCACCGGCTCGTCGAACAGGGGCGCGCCGACGACCTCAACCCCGACCTCGCGCCCGCACCGGACACGCCCGACGGGCCGCGGCCGGCCGAACCGGCCTCGCAGCCGGGAGACGGGCGCCGCCCGGCACCGCTGCTCCGCGCCGACGGCGGACTCGTCCCCGCCGAACCCGCCCGCTCCACGCTCGACCAGGCCGACCAGATCGCCTCGTTCGTGCTGGGCACGAAACCCCAAAGCCCCTACCGCCTCGAACAGTACGACCGGCTCGTCGACTCCCTCGCCGACGACTGGGTCAAGGGATCGCACCTCACCATCGACGCCATGGAGCGCGAGAGCCTCGACCGCACCACCGCATTGCTCGAAAACAGCACCGGCATCACCGACCCGGACGTGATCCGCCTCGCCGTGGACAGGATCGTCGAGACCGACATGCGAGAACGGTTCACCGCCCGCGTCGCCGAACGCGGCCTGGCCGCCCCGTCCGCCGAAGCCACGCTGCGCGCCGCGCAATGGAGGGACGAGCTCGAAGCGAACGGCTACGACCGTCACGGCCGCGAGACCACGCCGCATCCCGCGCCCAGGCCGTTCGACCTGGAGAACCACCTCCTCGACGGCGAGACCATCGCCGACATCACCATCCAGGGGACCGCGACCAACACGGGCGCCCCCGAATACCAGATCATCGTGCCCGCCGACGCGGACCCCGACCGCATCGACCTGGCGCAGGCGTTGGAGGAGACCCTCGACCGGATCATCGACGCCAAGACCGGGGACGCCGACCTCGACGACGCGATCCAGGAGACCATGGGCGCCGTAGCCGACACCGACCTCGACGCGCCCGACGAGGCCATCGGCATCGACCAGGGATACTCGCTGCCCGCGCCCGTCGCCACCATCAGCGTCCGGCCCGCCCGCGACCCGCGCACCGCGAACCGGGGCCGCGCCGAAACCACGCGCACACGCGAGAACGGCACCCACGCCGGCACGGCGGAACGAGCCCTCACGAGACTCGCCCGCGGCGCCGGCCTCGCCGCCGAACAGAAGCGGGACCGGATCATCGACGCGAAGACCCGGCTCGCCCGGCTCATCGAAAAGGGAGCCAAGGACAGGCTCGACGCCCGGACGGACCGGACCGAACCCAACCGGGACAAGCCCACCCGAAACGCACGATAGGAGGGACGCCGTGAGGACCACCGGATCATACTGGCTGCTCGGCCGGCTCGCCCGCGACCCCGTCGACCGCACCGTCGGCCGAGGCCAGACCATCACCGTCGTCAGCCTCGACGTCGCCATGCCCGACGGCACGAGCCTCGCGGTCGAGGTCCACGCGCGAGGCCGCCACCGCGACTGGCTCGCCCGCCGCCGGCCCGTCCGCGGCGACATGATCGTCGTGCGCGGCGAAGGCGCCAGCCGCGCCGACGGCAGCCTCGTCCTGCGCGCCGACCTCATCGCCCTCGACCCGTCCGTCAGCCCCGCCACCACCACGCCGGGCGCCGTCAGCCGGACGGAGACCACGCCGTGACCGACCCGCTGGCCACGGCCATGACCGGGCTCGCCCGGCCCGGCATCACCCGGA
>NZ_NMWU01000061.1 GCF_002860355.1 Bifidobacterium margollesii | reverse complement strand
GACAGTTTGGTCTCTATCCTCTGCGCTCGTTGGAATCTTGAGGAGTCCTGCCCATAGTACGAGAGGACCTGGGTGGACGAACCTCTGGTTTGCCGGTTGTCACGCCAGTGGCATGGCCGGTTGGCTACGTTCGGGTGGGATAACCGCTGAAAGCATCTAAGCGGGAAGCCTTCTCCAAGATAAGGATTCCTTCATGCCCGTTCGGGTGTGTGTACCCCCCATGGAGAACACGTGGTTGATAGGCCGGAGGTGGAAGCCCTGCGAGGGGTGGAGCCGACCGGTACTAACGGGGGAAGGACAATCACACGACTTGCCCGTCGTTCGTGGCGGGTTGCGGGACTGGGTTTGCCGGTCCGGTGGGTTGTCCGGGTGACACGGAGCACTGATATGGTTGACTGCGATCAGTTTTCGATGGTGTTGTTGCTTGCGTCCGCTGTCCGGTTCCCGGCCGGTCACTGTTTTTGCCGGCATCGCCCTGTTGGTGGTGTCGTGTGTTTGGTTTTGCGGTGGTCATGGCCCAGGTGAGACGCCCGGTCCCTTTCCGAACCCGGAAGCTAAGGCCTGGCACGGTGATGGTACTGCACTCGGTAGGGTGTGGGAGAGTAACACGCCGCCGCATACACTTGTTTGGTGGGGGTTGTTCCTACGGGAGCAACCCCCACTTTTTTATTATCCAACATCTGACATAATGTACATTATCGGGCATGTGATACCGATAGATGGTACTGGGTGCTTGCCCGGTCTTGCTGCCTGGACTTGCTGACGATTCCTGCTCACTGGCCCTGTTGACTTATAAGACCCTGTCGATTCAGGCGGCCCTGTCGACTCATGCGAACTTGGGTGCTTAGACGGCCTTCTCTGTGTAGATGGTTCTTTCTGCCTGCATAGATGGCCCTGTCTGCGTAGACAGAGCCATCTACTCGTTCTGCTTGTCGAGATTCTCGGCCATTGCCATACCATCTTCAGCTGCGAATCGGATATGTCCTGTACCTGCACGCCGCCGATCGCAATTGCATCGCTGTCGATCGCAATCACTTCACTGCTGATCACCATCGCGGCTTTTCGAACGATTAATTTCGGTTCCCACATTCCCTGGATGCGTTGGTCTGCTGCATGCTTCTGATGCGCCCGTCCGATGCATCCACTTTGAATGTCTGTTGGGAAGGACGTCTGTTGGGGATGCTGAAGAAAAGTTGGGCGACTGGGGAAGATCGGATCCTGCTCCGAACCAGCCGACTGGCTGGCCGGTGACTCATCGGGAGATCAGCAGATCACGCGATCTGCCGGGCATACTCATGATCATGAGTCGGGCTGCGGTACGGGCGCTGACGTGGAAGGTCGGGCTGCGGTTGGGTGAGAGCGATGCGTGGAGTTGCCGGCAGGCGGACATTACGAGTCGAAGGAGATCGATGACGAGTTCGCAGGTGCCGATTTTGCCGAGTGCCGAGTTTGCCGAGTGCCGGGTTCGTCCGGCAATGGGTCTAGGTAACGGGATGGTGGAGCCGGCATGACGAATCGGATTTTGGGCGCGACACGCCGATCCAAACCCCGAGACGGAAATAAACGAGCAATCTTTTGAGGTTTATGCTGGTTTTAGCAGCGGATAACCCCGGGGCTTACGGTTGTTTTGCCCTTTTGCGACACGCCGATGAAGGCCTTGATTTTATTGGGGTTTACGCAAGTCTGCAATTCTCCGGTTTGCGTTGTGGTGTGTGTTCGTGTAAGTTTCTTACTCGCTGCCCGGCACGGCCGGATCGGTTCGGTTCGGATCGGTTTCGTTTGCTGGTGTGGTGGTGGTTTGAGAACTCAAGAGCGTGTTTTGTACTACTTTTTGATGATTGCCAGTCCGGTCCCGCCCGGTCGCGTGTGAGCGTGGTTCGGGTCCCCGGGAGGGGTTGAAGTGGACTGGGTTTTGGAAGGATTCTGTGTGGTGCCATGGTTCGGCCTTCGTGGTCGGGATCGTGGTGTCCGTCTTTTTTCTTCTTTTTTGTTTTTTCGAGCCGTTCTTCGGCTTTTCACAGTTTTTTTGTGGAGGGTTCGATTCTGGCTCAGGACGAACGCTGGCGGCGTGCTTAACACATGCAAGTCGAACGGGATCCTCCAAGCTTGCTTGGGGGTGAGAGTGGCGAACGGGTGAGTAATGCGTGACCGACCTGCCCCATGCTCCGGAATAGCTCCTGGAAACGGGTGGTAATGCCGGATGTTCCAGTTGATCGCATGGTCTGCTGGGAAAGATTTCATCGGCGTGGGATGGGGTCGCGTCCTATCAGCTTGACGGCGGGGTGACGGCCCACCGTGGCTTTGACGGGTAGCCGGCCTGAGAGGGCGACCGGCCACATTGGGACTGAG
>NZ_NMWU01000060.1 GCF_002860355.1 Bifidobacterium margollesii | reverse complement strand
CCGAGCACGACATGCTCGTGCGCCTCGGCTGGAGGGACGAGGGCATCGCCTGGTACACCTCGCCCACGGGCGCGAACGTGTACCGGCTGTACAACCCCACGCGCTACCACAAGCCGAAGCACGGTCGTGGCAATGGTGGCGGCGAGCATGTGTACACCACCAGCTACGGCGAGTACCTGAGCGTCATCAGGGCCGGATGGCGTGGCGAGGGCGTCGCCTGGAAGACCATGTGACCCTCCCCCGCGCGGCGTGATCCCCATGGGCCCTCCCGTCCGTCCTCCGGTCGGGAGGGCCTTCCCATGCCCGTTCCGTCCCGTCTGGCGCGTGTTTCCGGGTTTCGGCGTGTCGCCTGTGATTCCGCCGTTTTCGGGCGTGTACGGGTGGGCGGACAACATTCCCGGAAAACGTGTGACGATGAGCCGCGTATGGGCGGCGAACGGCGTCGCCCTCCCAACCCAAGGGAAAGGAACGGGAGCATGGGACGGATACGAGGTCTCGTCGCCCTGGCCGTGGCCGGGGCGACGCTCGTGTCGGGATGCGTGACCGCCAACGCGGCGGACACGTCACCGGCCGACGCGGGCGTGACGATCCAGCAGGACACGACAGGCAGCCAAACCAACGGCGACGGTGACGACGGCACGGTGACGGTCACGCCGCCCACCGCCGACGACACCGGAAGCACCGGCGGCGCGAACGACACGAACGGGAGTGCGGGAGACAACGGGGCCGGCCCGTCGGCCGGATCCTCCCCCGCGGCAAAGCCCGGCAGGACGGCCGCGCCCTCACCGAAGACGAACACCGGCAGTCAGGCGAGGCCGAAGGCCGCGCCCTCACCGCAGTCCAAGACCAAGACCGACGCCAAGGCCACGCCGGACGCGCCGGGGAATCGGAAGGGATCCCTCGCGGTGACGGCGCAGGCGAACACGAGTCTGGACGGGGTGACCGTCACGCTCTACCGGATCGGCTCCTACCCGAACGGCATGACGAAGGAGCTGGCGGCGAAGACCTCGTGGGACGACCTGCATGCGGTCGCCGCGGACGACACCGTGAGGACGCTGGCCGCGAAGGCCGCCGTCAAGGCGGGCGTGAAGACGTCCGGCGATCCCGTGGACGCGGTGTACCGCGAGATGGACATCGAGAAGCGCGGCATGATGCTCTCCGCCATGCTCTCCGGTCTGAACGCCTCGGGCGCGAAGCCCACGGCCACGGTGACCGGCGCGACGACCGTGAGCCTGCCCGAGGGCGTGTATCTGGGCGTGCCGGACGTCGACGAGGCCGTACCGAACCTCGGCGCGACCACGATCGACGGGACCGCCCGGCTGAAGGACTACACGCTGGGAGCGATCGTCATCGCCGGAACCGTGAACGCCGCCAGCCGGGCCGAGGGCAAGTCCAGCGATCCGGCCGCGCAGCCGGGCCTGCTGAGCCGGGCGATGAGCCTGTTCTCCGCCCGTGCCGCCGGCAAGGGGGCGCTTACCCTGAAGGACATCAAGCACATCCCGTACGCGGGATACCCGTACTATGCGGGCGACTTCCGCATGAGCGACAACACCGGACGCACGCTCCTGTGCGTGCAGGCGGACGCGAACACGCCGGAGATCGGCGCCACGTACGACGCGCGCAACTACCGGTACAACGACGAGCAGGACAGGAAGATGCGCGCGGTGGTGTACTACGGCATCGACGGTCCGGGCAACATGTTCGGCCGCGACCGGAACACCGCTCTGGTCATGATGCACTTCATGTTCTCCTACATCCAGAACGGCCATGATCCGGTTCGCAGCTACCCGGAGGTCATCGGCAAGCAGCCGTACGAGAACTTCAAGAAGACGGTGCTCGCCAACTGGCGTGACAAGACCGAGGAGGCCACCGGCATCCGTCTCCTGTTCTACATGGCCAACCCGGTCGATCAGGGGCAGAGCCTGATCGGCTGGGAGACCGTGCGCTGGAGGCCGGGCATCCTCAGCCAGTTCCAGTACAGCACGTCCTCCGGCTGGAAATCCAGCTTCAGCGCCGACACGAAGATCAACACCACCAGCCAGGTCCGGGACCGGGTCAGGATCACCGCCATGGACGGGCCCAAGCCGTCCGACGACTTCTTCACGATCCAGTGGGTCCTGCGCGTGCGCGACCGGGCGACCGGCAAGGTCACGGGCACGACCGAGACCGAGGTGGTCAAGGACACGTTCACCAAGGACCAGTCACGCTGGTACGACAAGACGTTCAGCCCGTCGAGCGTGTACGGCAGGGGCGTGAACAACTGGCCCGCCAACAGCGACATCTACTTCAACATCGCGGTGCGCCGCGCGAAGGACGGCGACCATGGAGACCCGGCGACGCTGGCCGAGGCCAAGTCGTACGGCTACCGTTCGTACATGAAGCAGAACACCGCGATCAAGGGGTCCGCGAACTGGAACGCGAACAAGGGCCAGTACTACGACCACATCGGCTGGGATCCCGCCACCGGCAGGCAGGATCCGGTCGAACGCGCCAGCACCCCGGTCAAACCCAGCCTGAAGGTGACCACGACCCGCGTGAACGCGAGCAACGATCCCGTGAACCCGGCCGGCGACACCGCGCCGATGCATGATTCGATCATCGTCTCCCGCGCGTCCGGCAACTCGATCGCATCCGGGAAGGACGGCGGCAAGGTCTTCGCGGACGTGACCCTGCACGCCGACCTGAACAAGGACGGCAAGGAGGACGTGGTCTCCGCCGCCAAGCGCACCACGTTCAGCCTGCCCTCCCCGCTCAGCGGAGCGCGGCAGTTCCGGTTCTATTCCGAGGACTTCGTCCCCTCGGACCTCAAGGGCCAGACCAAGTGGATGCCGGGCGCGAAGTACTGGTTCGACGTCAAGGCCTACGGGCAGGACGCGAACAACTGGAACACGCTGGCGCTCACCGCGCAGGGCGACCACAGCGGCGTGAACGACCCCGCCGAACAGTTCACGATGCCGGTCAACACCGAAAACGTGTCGTTCAGCACTCGCGCCCTGGCCGGCACGGACGCGAACCCGACCGACCCGCCCGCCATCTCCGGCGGCACGCAGCGGGTGCGCGACCGCCTGTACGCGCAGTGCACCGACATCCCCGCGGGAACCAAGTTCACCGGCACGCTGATCCTGAACTGGTCGAAGGACGGTGACGCCACTCCGGAGGCGTCGAAATCCAAGCCCGTGAGCATGGCCTGCGGGGCCTCGTGGAGCCCGTACTACGCGCCCGCGGACCTCGGCATGGACGCATGGGCCGGCGGCAAGTACTGGTTCAACCTCAACGTCCCGGTGCAGGCTCACGTGCCTTCCGCCAAACCTCTTAACGGTTTCGATGATTCCGCGGAATCCTGGACCACGCTCGTGCCGTCCGTGTCGTTCGCCACGCGCGCCCAGGCCACGTTCAACCTCGCGGGCAACACCACCCCGGTGTCCGACCTGATCTGGACCGGCTGCACGAACATCCCCGACGGCACCACGTTCACCGGCACCAGCACGCTCAACGTGGACACCGACCGCGACGGGAAGGCCGACCACACGAAGAGCGTGACCGTGGCCCCCAAGTGCGGCAGGACCGTCGCCTCGCCCACCGTGAGCCCGAAGGACCTGGGCGTGGGCGACCGGTGGCCCGCCGGCTTCTACTGGTGGGACCTCAACGTGCCCAAACAGGGCCGGTACGTGCTCAACGACACCGGACACGCCGGGCACGGGGACGCGAAGGAGTCCTGGACGGCCGCCGCGTCCCGCCTGATGACCGCCGGCGTGACCAGCCAGGCCGCCAACGGCCTGGTCGCCGACTGGAACCAGCAGGACGTGACCCGGGACACGAAATTCGACTCCCACGCCTCGTCCCTCCTGATCGCGGGCGGCACGGATCCGGTGTCCGACCGGGTGAGGCTCGACGTCAAGTCCCTCGACACGCCCGCCCACCGTGACTGGGACACGAACAACGACGGCCGGTTCGACGGCAGCCTCAGGTTCACCGTCAAAACCACGATGCACCTGACGGGCGGGAAGA
>NZ_NMWU01000006.1 GCF_002860355.1 Bifidobacterium margollesii | reverse complement strand
CGGCGAGGGCATGGTCTCCTTGAGCCGTCCGGCGACCCTATGGGCGATCCGGCCCGCGGTGCGCCATGCGACGCGCAGGAACCCGCTCACCGTCTTCTGGTTCGCCACGGTCATCAGCCACGCGCACTCCGCCTCGAAATCACGCGTGAACCGGCTGCCGGGCTCGGCCCACGGCATGGCGGCGACGACCACGCCGCACCCGGGGCAGTCCACGCGCGGCATCATGGCGACCAGCTCCACCCGCCAGCAGCCGAAGTCCTGGTGACGCCAACGGCGCACGCCGCCGCCCCGGTCATAGCCCGGACACCGCCGACCGCAGCGGGAGCATCTGAGCATGCCGGCATGCGGGCGCACGCGCACCTCGAGCACGGGCTCGGGACGCAGCGGCGAGTCCGCGACCCGCACGTCCTCGACGACCATGCCTTTGACGTTGAGAAGACGTTTGAATAAGCTGTTCATCAGGCGTTCTCCGTGGTTCATTTCTTTGGTCGGAAAACAGAATACACGGGAACGCCCCTCACGCTTACGAAATCAACGGCTCAACGACGAACCCACACCCACGAAAACAGCAATAGCGCCAAAAGTTCCCGCCTCGGCTTTGCGGCTGAGGCGGGAACTGGGGGAAGGGATGGAACGGTACGTGCTGGATGGTCTGTCCGGCCTGTGGTTCCGGTTTCGGGCGAACCTGTGAGAGTTACTTGACGCGCTTGATGCCGAGGACGGCGATCGCGGCGATCGCGGCCATGGCGATCGCGGTCGGGAACACGAAGTTGTAGGAATGGGTGGCGGCGACGATGCTGGAGGTGATCGCCACGCCGATGGCCTGTCCGGCGCAGGTGGCGATGTTCATGAAGCCGAGGTCCTTGCCGGCGGTCTCCTTGTTCGGCAGCACGTCCACGTTCAGCGCCTGGTCGACGGAGAGGTACATGCCGTAGCCGAAGGATGCGATGCCGCCGAAGAGGAACATGCCCATCTGGGTCGGGAAGATCCACGGCATGGCCAGGCCGATGGCGAACACGGCGCAGGCGACGGCGATCGGGGCCTTGCGGCGGTGGAGGGCGTCGGCGATCGGGCCGGAGATCAGGGACGCGATCATAGAGGCGACCATGGTGAGCACAGAGATCACGGACATGGACACGGCGGCCTGCTTGGTGGATTCGCCGATGTGATCGGTGAGGATGTACAGCTGGTAGCTGAAGATCATCTGGTAGGCGACGATGAGGCAGGTGCGGCAGATGAACGCGCGGTAGAAGTCGCCGCAGTCCTTCAGCGGCGGGGTGAGGGATTCGATGATCACCTTCCACATCGGCTTGGAGGTGTCCTTCACCATGTCCTTGCTGGACGGTTCCTTCGGTGTGATGACGACGGCGAGCACACCGGCGGCCAGTGCGCACAGACCCGTGCAGATGAAGCCGATCTCAACGTTTTCGATGAAGCGGGAGCCGATGAGGGTGCCGATGCCTTGGCCGATCACACCACCGCCGCCGATGGCCGCGGAGACGGTCGCGCGGTTGGATTCCTCGACGCGATCGGAGATGAGCGCGTAGATCGGGGCCTGTACCATGTTCAGGCCGATGAGGGCGACGACGTAGCAGATGCCGATGATGACGGCGGTGGACGGACGGCTCAGCGACCAGAAGCAGATGCCGTAGATGAAAGCGCCGGTGAAGATCCACGGGGTGCGCTTGCCCCAGCGGCTGGCGGTGCGGTCGGAAAGCGCGCCGATGAACAGGGCGATGAAGATGGATGCGATGGAGCCGGCGGAGTTGATGGCGCCGAGGGCGGCGGTGGATTCGGTGGCGCCCATGCCGAGATCGGCGCGCAGACGCTGCGGTACGAGTACGGACATGGTGCCGAAGAAGGCGACGCCGGAGAGCACGGCGAAGGCCATGAAGCCGCCGACGTAACGCCACTTCTCCGACTTGGTGTTTGCCGGAGTCGGGTTCACTGTTGCAGTGGTCATTTCCTTTTTCTCCTCTTTGAGATGCTGGTTGTTCGGGTGAAGTCTTTCGCTGTTGCGAGGAATCCCTCGGCCGTGGGTTGTCTGGTTCGGGCGAGAGGGAGTGTTCGGCATGTATGTCGCTCGACCGTAGGCTAGCGTCCGGCTTGTCCGGACGCGGGGCCGAACGGCCTTGAGTGTGTCGAGCAACATACATGCCGGGCCGACCGTCCCAAGAGCGCGGGAGACTCGTTGGAACGGTCGGAGCGATTCAGAGCTGGATCCAGGCGGAGGTGTCCTGGGGGAGCTTGCCGTCTTCGGTCAACGGGCCGGAGGTGAGCAGCAGTTCGCCGGCCGGCAGGTCGACCGGGTCGGCGCCGAAGTTGGTGATCGAGGCCCAGCCGTTGGCTCGCTTGTAGGCGATGGTGCCGCCGGTGAAGCCGTTGGCACCATCCGGCTTGCCGCTGGAACGGTCCTCGGGCAGCCATTCGATGCTCAGGTCGGTGGTCTGCAGCTGGTGGCGCAGTTCCAGCACCTTGCGGTAGAGGTTGAGCATGGAGTTCGGGTCGGCGTCCTCCACGTCTGCGGCGAAGTCCTTGTACCATGCCGGCTGCGGCAGGTGGGGTTCCTCGGCTGCGTCGGCGGGGGAGAACCCGAAGGAGCCTCCGGTGCCGAATTCATCATCGGGGTTCTCCAGCTTCGGGGCGTCGGCGGCCACCCACGGCAGCGGCACGCGGCAGCCGTCGCGGCCCTTGGTGCTGGCGGCCTGCGAGGTGCGGTGGCCGGAAGGGTCCTCCACACGGTCCCATGGGATGTCGGCCACCTCGAACAGGCCGAGCTCCTCGCCCTGATAGATGTAAGCAGAGCCTGGCAGGGCCATCTCCATGAGGATCGCGGCGCGGGCGCGTTTGGTGCCGAGCTCCTTGTTCAGCGGATAGGTGGTGCCGTCGCGCAGCACCCAATCCTTGGCGAGCTGGTGGTATTCGCTGGTGGGTACCTGCGGCAGTCCGTAACGGGTGGTGTGGCGGACCACGTCGTGGTTGCTCATCACCCAAGTGGCGGAGGAGCCGGAACGGTCGGCGCTGGCGATGCCCTCTTCGATGGCTTCGTGCATGGCGTCGCGGATCCAGTCCTTCTTGGCGAATTCGAAGTTGAAGATCTGTCCCAGATCGTCGGGGCTGGCGTACAGGTACTGGCGGTTGGGCTGTACCCAGGCTTCGGCCACGGCGAAGGCGGGCGGGTTGTACTCGTTGAACACCTTGCGCCACTCGTGATAGATCTCGTGGACTTCGTCGCGGTCGATCACCGGGTGGGATCCGTCGTCGGGCTGGTCGGAGGTGCACCACACCACGTAGTTGTCGAGGTCGTCGCGGTCGAGGTCCTTGGCCAGGCCGTGGGCCACGTCCACGCGGAAGCCGTCGGCGCCGTGGTCGAGCCAGAAGCGCAGGGTCTTGATGAAATCGGCGCGCACCTCGGGGTTCTTCCAGTTCCAGTCGGGCTGTTCCTTGGTGAACATGTGCAGGTACCACTGACCGTCGGGAACGCGGGTCCAGGCGGGGCCGCCGAAGTGGTTGTCCCAGTTGGTGGGCGGCAGGTCGCCGTTGGGGCCCTTGCCGTCGCGGAAGATGTATCGGTCGCGTTCGGGGGAGCCGGGGGCCGCGGCCAGCGCCTCCTTGAACCATTCGTGCAGGTTGGAGGAGTGGTTCGGGACGATGTCCACAACCACCTTGATGTTGCGTTCATGGGCGGCCTTGGCGAGTTCGTCGAAGTCGTCCATGGTGCCGAGCTTGGGGTCGACGTTGCGGTAGTCGTCCACGTCGTATCCGCCGTCGGCGAGCTGGGAGGGGTAGAAGGGGCTGAGCCAGATGGCGTCGACGCCAAGCTTGGCGAGGTAGTCGATCTTTTCGGTCACGCCGGCGATCTGTCCGAGGCCGGAGCCTTTGGAGTCCTTGAACGAGCGGGGGTAGACCTGATAGACGACGGCCTGCTTCCACCACAGTGCCGGATCGGTTGCTGCTTCCATGATCATTCCTTCCCTTCGAATGTTTCCGTTGTTAATAAAAACGCTTGCACTATGGATTGTCGTATAGGCACTTGGTTCTCAATGTGCTTATCGGTCAGTTCTCATCGGTCTTTGCGAGACTTTTGGAACATGTTGGAGCGTTGTGCGTCGTTGCGTTTTTGCTTAACGTTGTTAATGATAATAGCGTTTGCATCGAATTTATCAAAACGTTATCGGCGTGTCGCTTTTGAGGGTATATAAAAACGTTGAAAATACAGACGTTTCAGTAGTGCAAACGCTTTTATGTATAATGATCGTATCGTTTGCATCATGGTACCTGGCGGCGATGCTGGGCAAGGAATGATAGTCATTGGTGGAAATGTATTCGTTGTTCCGTCATGACGCATACAGTAAGGCATGCAATCGCATGGTGAAACGGGCATGGTGGAACGGTTTCGATGTGGATTCCTGCAGGTGACGATGAGATACGGAGGTCAGGATGGCGCGTACGACGATCGGCGATGTGGCCAGGGAGGCCGGAGTCTCCGTATCCACGGTCTCCCGTGCCCTGCGCGGGCTCGACAAGGTGAACCCCCAAACCCGCAAACGTGTGGAAGGCGCCGCGGAACGGTTGCACTTCAGTTTCTCCAAAAGCGCATCATCGCTGGCCAGCGGCAAAACCATGCGCGTGGCGGTGCTGCTGCCCAACGGAATCAGCGGCTGGTTCACCTCGCACGCATTCGAGGGCGTGTATGAAGTGCTCTCGCAGGAAGGATACGACGTCATTCCCTACGTGATGTGGGAGAAAAAGAATCTGGACCGATTCGTGCAGGGATTGCCCGGCAGTCAGAACGTGGACGCCGTCGTGGTGGTCTCCTTCGCGCTGACTGAAGATCAGACGCGGATCCTGCGGGAGATGACCGTACCGGTACTGGGGCTCAACACGCCGAACGACGACGGTTTCTCCGCCACCGCCCGTGTGGACGACATCGCCGCCATGCGTTCGCCGGTGCGACTGCTGCATTCGCTCGGGCATCGCAGTCTGGCCTATGTGGAACAGCCGGAGATCTCACCGTTCCTCAGCACATCCGATCTGCGTTCGCGCGGATTTTCGGAGGCCGCCGCCGCACTGGGGTACGATGAGGAGAACATTCTGCTGATTCCGGCCGTGGGCCATACCGGCATGAAAAGCGAACAGGACGAGTTCTCCGGCATCGCGGCGCAGCTGATGAGCGCGCCATCGGCACCCACCGGCGTATGCGTGGAGAACGATAAGGTGGCCACCTCGCTGGTCAAGGAGCTTCGGCGGCTGGGTGTGGACGTGCCGGGGGACATGTCGGTGATCGGTTTCGACGACGACTACCGGGCGTCGCTGATGGAGCTGACCACCGTGCATCAGGATCCGCTGGAGACGGGCCGTCTCATCGGGCGCAAGACGCTGACCCTGATGAGGGGGGAGACCCTCGACGAACCGTATACGGTGATTCCCACCTCGCTGGTGCTGCGCGACACCACCAATGCGGCTCCACGCAGCGGGCATGACGAATGATGCGGATGCGCCGAACGTGTCGGGGGTGACCGCCTGCGGACGTCCGGTCTTCCGCTGTTCGGCCGCCGAGGTATGCTGTCATGTTCGACAATGACGAGCGTGACGTCCGACCGCGGACGACACGCAAGGGAAAGGCGGCGGCAATGGCATCGCATAACGACAAGGAGACCTTCGATCCCAAGGAGTCCCGACTCATCTGGATCGACTGCGAGATGACCGGTCTCGACATCTTCCGCGACGAGCTGTGCGAGGTGTCGGTGGTACCCACCGACTTCGATCTCAACGTGCTTGACGAAGGCATCGACGTGGTGATCAAACCATCCGACGCCGCGGTGGCGCACATGGACGACTTCGTGCGCAACATGCACACCTCGTCCGGGCTGATCGACGAGTGGAACGCCAACGGACTGTCGCTTGACGAGGCGCAGCGTCAGGTGATCGAATACGTGCGTCAGTGGCTGCCGAAGCGAGGCAAGGCCCACCTGGCGGGAAACTCGGTGGGCAGCGACAAGAAGTTCCTCGACCGCTACATGCCCGACCTGATGAGCCTGCTGCACTACCGCGTGATCGACGTGAGCACGCTCAAGGAGCTCGCCCGACGCTGGTACCCGGACGTGTACCTCAACAAGCCGGCCAAGCACGGCGGTCACCGTGCGCTCGCCGACATCATCGAGTCGCTTGATGAGCTGCGCTACTATCGCCAGGCGTTCTTCGTGCCGGCTCCCGGTCCCGACGCCGAGGGTGCCAAGGCCATCGCCGCCGACATCGAAGCCACCAGTCTGCTGCGCAGGTATGAAGAGAACGGCAATCCGGTGGAGGATCCGAACAAGGCCGAGAAGGCCGACTATTAAATCGCCATCCGATTCGTAGATCATCCGCCGAATGGCGTCCCCCTGCACGAAGCCTCTCCTCGCGAGAGGCTTCATCGTTCATAAGGTCGATTTATGACGAGCTATCGCACGGGGTGTTACGAATGGACTACGAACTAGAACCGGGTTCACTTCCGTTTAACGCCCGAGCAAAGAATTCGCCCCAAATACCCTCTTTAATGATTGCCATCACAGCACAACGGAATCAGGCATCATCCCACATCCGCCATTTCGTTCCGCTGTCTGAGGTTCATGAGCTAACAAAGAGGAAGGGGGCTCATATGGAGCCGCTTCTCGTCGTGCTTTCCGGACTTCCGATGACACTGCTGATCACGGTCGCCGCCTTTGCGATCGGTGCGGTGCTCGGCATTCCGATGGCACTCGGATTGAGAACCAAAGTGGCGCCGATCCGCTGGATCGTACGTCTCGCCGTCGACCTGCTCCGCGGCGTGCCGATGATCGTGTGGCTGTTCCTGCTGAAATTCGGCTTCTCCACACCGGCGTTCCGCATCACCGCTCTGGAGGCCGCCATCGTCGGACTGGGCCTGATCTCGGCCGGATATCTCGCCGACATCTATCGTGGCGGGCTGCAATCCGTACCGAAGGGCCAATACGAGGCCGCCGCCGCGCTGGGCATCCCCGGCACCGTATCGTTCTTCGGCGTGATCATTCCGCAGGCCGCACGCATCGTCAGCCCGTCGATCGCCACCTATCTGATCGGCCTGTTGAAGAACTCGTCCATCGCCTCCACCATCGCTGTCGCGGAAATGGTGTTCATGGCCCAGGGCTATGCGAAGCAGAACATCAATTCGGTGGCCGGCGTGCTGCCCTACGCCATCGCCGGCATACTGTACATCCTGCTCAGCATCCCGGTGGCCATGCTGTCGCGCAGACTCGACGCCAATCTGCGGAAGGCGGTGATCTGACATGACCACTCAGGAACCACTGCTGCAATTCTGGGCCGAAGGGCTTCCCGGCATGCTGCACGGTCTGCAGACCAGCGCGCTGCTCGCCGGCGTCTCCATGATCATCGGTCTGCCGCTCGGCCTGCTGCTGTGCATGATGGTGATGAGCCACAACCGCTTCACCAGCGCGCTTGGCCTGGTCATCGTCGAAATCGGACGAGGCATGCCGGCCCTGGTGATCCTGTATCTGGTGTACTTCGGTCTACCCACCTTCGGTGTGCTGCTCGACAGCTTCCCCTCGGCCATCATCGCCCTGGCCTGGAATTACTCCTGCTACTGCTCCGAGATCTTCCGCGCCGGCATCCAATCCGTGCCCGGCGGCCAGAGCGAGGCCGGCGACGCGCTGGGCCTTGCGGGCGGCACCACGTTCTTCTACGTGATCCTGCCGCAGGCATTCCGATCCATCGTTCCCGCACTGCTCGGTCAGACCATCCTCCTGTTCCAGGACACCTCGCTGGCCTACACCGTGGCCGTGCCGGAACTGATGAAGGAGGCCTACACCTACGGTTCCACCACCTTCCAGTACCTGCGCGTCTTCGTGCTCGCCGGCATCTGCTACGCGGTGGTCACCCTGCCGGCCTCGTGGATCACCCGCTGGCTGGAACGCCGGCTCGCCCTGAGCTACTGACCGGACCGGTCCCGGCCCGCGATGCCCGTTCACCGGACCTCGCCCGCGGACCCCGCACACTTACCCCCGAAATCCCACAAACCAACCAACCAACCAAGAGAGAGGAATATCGCCATGCGAATCTCACGAACCAGAAAAGTAATGGCGGCCGCCTGCGCCGCGCTGATGAGCGTCACCGCGCTCGCCGCGTGCGGCAGTTCGTCGAGCTCGTCGTCCGGTGCCAAGGAGGGCTGTACCCCGTTGGTGTCGAACATCACCACCATCAAATCCGGCACGCTCACCGTCGGCGTGATCGACCAGCCGCCGTACTCCAGCTACAACGGCGGCAACCCCGAAGGCATGGACATCGACTTCATCAAGGAGATCGCCGACGCCAACTGCCTGAACGTCGAATGGCAGCAGGCCTCCTTCGCCAATGCCATGCAGGCTATCTCGTCCGGCCAGGTCGACACCGCCACCGGCGACATCAACGTGACGGCCAAGCGCATGCAGGCCGTGGACTTCCCGGCGTCGATCTATCTGGAGGGCGTCGGCTACGCCTCCAAGAAGGGCGTGGACATCAAGTCCATCGACGACATCGACGCCAAGGGCATCAAGACCATCGGCATCGGCGACGGCTACGGATGGCTGGAAGACATGCAGAAGGTGTTCGGCGACAAGGTGAAGACCTATCCGAGCTCGGTGGAGATGAAGCAGGATCTCGAGGCCGGCCGAGTCGACATGATCATGGAGGCGTACGGCACCGCGGTCGACGAGTTCAAGGGCAACGACAACATCGTGGTCGAATACGCGAACAAGAACCCCGACAAGCGCATCAACTCGCTGGTGGAGCCGCCTGAGGTGAGCTATCCGTACACCAAGGGCAACACTTCGCTGGGCGATGCGATGACCAAGGGCATCCAGAAGATCATCAAGGACGGCAAGGTCAAGACCACGCTGAAGAAGTACGGCCTCGACGAGGGACTGGCCGACATCCGCTCCAAGCAGTACGTCGTGCCGATGAGCTGATCGGCGAGACGTCGATTCCGCATCGACGGTCGTCCTCGACCCCGCAGTCGGCTGCTGCCGGTTCGTGGTCGAGGGCCTCCGCCGCCGGCGGCATCCGCCGTGTTCGGCGTTCCGGCGATTCGCGATACGAGCATCGCACGGTATTCGAACAACGCATGGTATTCACACAGGCAGGAAGGGAATCAACATGACACTGGCATCATTGGTATCGCAGTCGGTGGCCGCGAAGACGACGGACGACGTCGATCACAGCAAATACATGATCGAGTTGGGCGCCGTGGCCAAGTCGTACAACGGCAACAAGATTCTGCACGAGGTGTCGCTGCGCGTGGAGCGCGGCGAAGTGTGCTCGATCATCGGCCCCTCGGGCGCCGGCAAGTCCACGCTGCTGCGGTGCATCAATCTGCTGGAGCAGCCCGACGACGGCAATATGGTGATCGACGGGCAGTTCGTCGACTTCACCGAGAATCTGGGCAAGGCCGATCTCATGGCGCTGAGGCGCAAATGCGGCATGGTGTTCCAGCAGTTCAATCTGTTTCCCCATATGAGCGCGCTGAAGAACGTGGTGTTTCCGCAGATGCATGTGCTTGGCCGCAGCAGGGAGGAGGCCGAGGAGCGGGCCATGGAGCTGCTCAAGCGAGTGGGGTTGGAGGATCGGGCCGATCATAAGCCCTCGCAGCTTTCCGGAGGCCAGCAGCAGCGTGTGGCCATCGCCAGGGCCCTGGCGCTCGACCCGGCCGTGATGCTGTTCGATGAGCCGACCTCGGCGCTTGACCCGGAGGTGAGCGGCGAGGTGCTCAACGTGATGCGCGAGCTGGCCGAAGGCGGCATGACCATGTGCGTGGTGACCCACGAGATGAGCTTCGCCCGCGACGTCGGCGATCATCTGGTGGTGATGGCCAACGGGTCGATCATCGACGAAGGCGATCCGAAGGAGATCATGGCGCACCCGGTCAACGAACGCACCCGGCAGTTCCTCAGTGCCGTAAACCGGTAGGGGCTGTCGGCTGGGGCCGCAGTGCTGTGGAAAAACCGAGCGATTTTCTTGTACTGTGTTCTAGATGTTTCGACGGTAACTTGATGGTAACACAGGAAAATCTGAGGTGTAACACAGTCTCTTCTACTCTATAAATAGAACACGTTCTAGAACAAAGAACATCGCTCCTGGAACGTGTTCACCCACGTAACCATCGCGCAGCAACCCTACGCGGAAATCCATGCAGGAACGAAACCCATACAGGAACGAGGTGGAATCGCATGAGCGCTCGCAAGCATCACATCATCGAATCCTCCCGGCTGTTCGCCGAGATCCCGGTGAAGAACCTGACCGATACCGAAGCCGGCATCATCGACAAGGTGAAGGAATCCGGTCTGGTCGGCATGGGAGGTGCGGGATTCCCCACCTTCAAGAAGCTCGCCTTCGGCAAAGGCTGCGAGACGGTGATCGCCAACGCCGCCGAATGCGAACCCCTGCTGGAGCACAACAACGCCCGGCTGGAAACCGACGCCGCCAAGGTGCTTTCCGGCCTCACCCTCTCGATGAGGGCGGTGGGCGCGAAGCGCGGCATCGTGGCCATCAAACCGAAGAACATCGTCGCCGTCCGCAGGCTGCAGGCCGTACTGGACGACGCGGCCGAAGGCAGGGTCGAATACGACATCGACCCCGCCATCGAGATCTCCTTCCTCAAGGACAGGTATCCGGCCGGCGACGAGCGTGCCATCGTGCGTGACGTGCTGGGGACGCTGCTGCCGCCGGACGCCATCCCCAGTGCCGCCTCAGCCGTGGTGATGAACGTCGAATCGCTGATGCGCGTGCATAACGCCGTGGTCGAGAATCTGGCCGTCACCACCAAGGACATCACCGTGGCCGGGCGCATCGAAGGCAGCGGATTCCCCGACGACGTCAGCCTCGTGATCTACGACGTGCCGATCGGTCTGAAGGTACGAGACGTGCTTTCCGCACTGAAGATCCATACCCCGACGCCGGACGAGCAGATCATGATCGGCGGACCGTACATGGGCAGCCTCGGATCGCTTGACAGCGAGATCGGCGAGACCTGCGGCGGCATCATCATCGCCGGTCCGGAGATCCCCGACCCCGGTCCGATGGGCATCATCGTCTGCGCCTGCGGTGCCAGCGAGGAGCGTCTTCGGGCGATCGTCGAAGCCAAGGGCGCGCCGCTCGTCGACGTGAGACTGTGCAAGAACGCGTGCCGGCTGCCCAACGGAAGACTGAAATGCCGCAACCCCGGCATCTGCCCCGGGCAGGCGCAGAACATCATCGCACTGAAGAAGGAAGGCGCCACAAGCGTGCTGATCTCCCATTGCACCGACTGCTCCAACACCGTGATGCAGGTGGCTCCGAAACTCGGCATGCGCGTGCATCACGCCACCGACGCCTTCATGAGGGCCGGCGACGAGCCGATCATCCGTGCCTTCCGCAAAACGGTGAAGGCCGCGTAAACGAAACCCAACACATCCGTCATACGTATCAATCAACAACAATCAAGGGAAAGGAAACGACATGTCGCTATCTCAGGAAACGCTGGAGGCCCACCTCAACGACCCGGCGGTGCTGTGCTGCCGTCGTCCCGCAGGAACCGTGCTGAGCGCCGCTGATTTCGAGGATCCGACCATCTTCCCGGATCTGGTCGACTCCAACCTCATGACGCTGAAGGAAGGCGGCCTGACCATCAAGCAGGCCCTCGGCGCCACGCTGATCAACGATGGCGAGGCCCTCACCCAGCTCACCCCCGAACTGCTCGACGGTATCGCCGAGGAGGAGCCGGAAGCGGATGAGCCGGCCGACGAATCCGAGGATTCGGAATCCCCCTGCTGCTGTTCCGCTCCCGATGCGACGCCCGTGATCAGCGCATCCGACGGCTACGTGCACCTGCACCTCGACAAGGCCGAAGGCCTCGATCTGAGCTTCCCGGTCGGCGTCGTTTCCGGTGCACCCGTCCCGCCGGCGCCGGCCGCTCCCGCCGCGCCGTCCTCGGACGAATCCGCCGACGACGTTCCCTCCGACCGCGTGCTGCGCACCCTCGTCAAGAAGGACTACCCGGTCACCAAGGTCGTGCTCGGCGACGCCACGTCATACGCCGACGGCGTGCTCACCGTGGACACCGCGCTGGTCGACGCGGCCAAGAAGGCCGATCCGCTGGTGAAGGACGTGTCGATGGAGGTCATCGATCCGGCCGACCGCCACGTCTACTCCAACACCATCATGGACGTGATCCCGATCGCAGCCAAGGCCGAGGGCAAGCTCGGCGAAGGCGTGACCAACGTGCTCTCCGGCGCGGTGTTCGTGCTCACCGGCATGGACGAGGCTGGCGTGCAGGTGCACGAGTTCGGCTCCTGCGAAGGCTACATGGACGAGAAGATCCGCTACGGCCGTCCCGGCTGCCCCGACGAGAACGACATCATGATCCGCGTGGACGTGAAGATCGAGAAGGGTACCGGCATGGAGCGCCGCGGCCCGTTCGCCGCCCACAGCGCCGTCGACGTGATCGTGCACGCATGCCGCGAGGCCATCAAGGATCTTTCCGGCGTCAAGCCGATCAAGGAGGAGACCTTCAAGGACGTTCGCCGTGCCGGCAAGCCGCGCGTGGTGCTCGTCAAGGAGATCATGGGCCAGGGCGCCATGCACGACAACCTGCTCGTGCCCACCGAGCCCTGCGGCGTCAAGGGCGGTCAGAAGAACGTCGATCTCGGCAACGTGCCGGTGGTGCTCAGCCCGAACGAGGTGCTCGACGGCGGCATTCACGCCCTCGCCTGCATCGGACCCGCCACCAAGGAGATCACCCGTCACTTCTTCCGCGAGCCGATGGTCGAGGCGCTGCAGACCGACGAGGAGCTGGATCTCACCGGCGTGGTGTTCATCGGATCCCCGCAGGTCAACGACGAGAAGACCTTCGTCTCCGAGCGACTCGGTGCGCTGATCGAGGCCATGGAGGTGGACGGCGCGATCGTCACCACCGAAGGCTTCGGCAACAACCACATCGACTTCTCCGAGAACATCGCCGCCATCGGCTCCCGTGGCGTGCCGGTCGTGGGCGTCACCTTCGCCGCCTACCAGGGACAGCTGGTCGTCGGCAACAAGTACATGGACGCGATGATCGAGCTCAACAAGGATCCGGAAGGCTTCGAGAACGAGATCCTCGCCGACAACACCACCACTCCCGAGGACGCAGCCCGCGCGATCCTGATGCTCAAGACCAAGATGGCCGGCATCCCGATCGAACCGCCGGAGCACAAGTGGGACGAAGCCGTCATCGAGGCCAACAAGAAGCTCGTCTGAGCCGTTCCGACCGGGAATCGAAGACCAGCAGACCGAAAGGAGACGTAAATGCAGGTGGAACTCAGGCCCCTCAAGCTCAAGGGCGTCATCAAGGAAGTCACCGAGGTGGGCGTGCGCATCGGCGTCAACGGACGCATGGGCGTGCTGTCGCTGCCGCTGAGGCTGATCTACACCGACAAGCCGCTTGCGGTGGGTCAGGAGTGCGAGTTCTACCTCAGCTACGTCAACGTGATCTGATCGACGCGTCCGATCGCCGGTCATCCGGTCGTCCTCCATTCGATCATCCGCATCACCGTCATTCACATCAAGGCACATCAAAGGAGCCATCATGCCAACCAAGTTCAAGCTGACCACGGCCAAGGGCCTGAAGTCCGAAATCTACGTGCCCATCACCCCCAAGCCGGTGTGGACCCCGCTCACCAAACCGCTGAGCGAATGCAAGGTCGCCTTCATCACCTCAGGCGGCATTCACAAGAAGGATCAGACGCCGTTCAACACGGCCGGCGACTGGAGCTACCGTGAGATCCCGTCCGACACTCCGTCCGACGAGCTCATGGTCACCCACGGCGGCTTCGACAACTCCGACATCAACAAGGACGTCAACGCCATGCTGCCGATCGACCGTCTGCGCGAGCTCGTCAAGGAAGGCTTCATCGGCTCCCTGGTGCCCACGTTCTTCGGCTTCATGGGCGGCGGCGGCAACGTCGACAAATTCGAGCACGTCACCGGCCCGGAGATCGCACGGAAGCTCAAGGCCGAAGGCGCCGACATCGTACTCGCCACCGGCGGCTGCGGCACCTGCCACCGATCCTGCACGCTGGTGCTGCGCTGCTGCGAGGCCGAAGGCATGAGCACCTGCATCATCGCCGCGCTCCCGCCCATCGCCCGCCAACAGGGCGCGCCGCGCATCACCGCACCGCTCGTGCCGATCGGCTCCAACGCCGGCGAGCCGAACAACCCCACCATGCAGATGGGCATCCTCAAGGACACCCTCAATGCGATGGAGGAGTTCGACCACTTCGGACAGATGAAGGCCCTGCCCTACGAGTATCGCCACAACGTCTGATCCGTCATAACGACGATCGTCACGTCTCGCCGTCCCGTGCCGACCGGCGATTCCCGCACTGCGGCTGCATGCGATGAAAGGAGCGGTCTATCATGGAATCTGCATTTCTTTCCGCATTCAGTTTCGAAAGGCAGGACTCGTCAATGGCACGAGACGCGCGAGGCAGCATCATCGATGCCTCTTGGGAGCTCTTCAAGGAAAAGGGCTTCGAGAAGACCACCATTGATGACATCATTGCCAAAGCCGGCATCGCCAAAGGCACGTTCTACCATCACTTCCAAGGCAAATCCGCCCTGCTGGGAACCCTGAGCGACGTGTTCGACGAACAGTACCGCGAGATGGACGCCGAGCTCGATCCCGAAGGCTCGGCGGTCGAACAGATCGAATACCTCAACAGGCAGATGTTCGGATGGATCGAACGGCACGTACCGGTCGAGCTGCTCAGCGCACAGCTGGCGTCGCAGCTCAACGAGCGTGGAGACCGGTCTTTGGTGAACCAGGACCGCTTCTATTTCGCCATCCACCGCAAGCTGGTCGCCCGCGGTCAGGATCGCGGCGAAATCACGCGGGATTATTCCACACACGATATTGTCCGCCTCTATGCGATGGCGGAGCGATCGATGCTGTATGACTGGTGCCTGCATCAGGGTGCCCAGCCGCTGGTGGGGGAGCCCACCAGAATCGTAGCCGAAGTGCTGTCGCGCTTCGTGCGGCGAATATAGATTGCCCGGACGATCCGGACGATCCGACCGTCGGTCGACCTCCCCTTGCTGGACGCGTTGTGCATGCGCCTGCAACGCGCATGCGTTACCAAAGGGGAGTTGCCATGACGTTTACCGACACCTGCACCACCGTTAATCAGAACGCCACGGCCCACAGCGCCGCCGACGATTCATCCACCTTCCACGCCCGGGCGCTCGCCGCCGCGCGCGACGTGCTCAACGATGCGATGTTCAGCGACAGTCCTCGACTGACCACCGTGGAATCCCACACGCAGGGCGAGCCCACCCGCATTCTGGTGGGCGGACTGACCGTGCTCGATGACGAGCCCAGTGCCATCGCCGTGCGTGACAAGCTCATCAACGAATACGACGACATCCGCAAGATCCTCATGCTGGAGCCCCGAGGCCATCGCGACATGTTCGGCGCGATTCTGTTCAAACCCACCCGGTCCGACGCTGATCTGGGCGCGGTGTTCACTGATTCGGGCGGCTACCTCAACATGTGCGGGCACGGGTCCATCGGCGTCTCCACGTTCGCCGTGGAATCCGGCCTGGTCACCGGCAAATACGATTCCTTCGCCGAGATCGCGAACGACGACATCGACGTGCATCTCGACACCCCGGCCGGCCTCATCACCGTCACCGTGCATGTGCGCGACCATCAGGTCGAGAACGCCACATTGACCAACGTGCCGGCGTTCGTGGCGCTTGACCCGGTTTCCATCCATGTGGACGAGCCGGGCGTGCCGGTGCGGGACGTCACCGCCACGATCTCCTTCGGCGGTAGCTTCTTCGCCCTGGTGGACTTCGATTCGCTCGGCCTCGGCTACGACATCGACGCCGCGCATTCGCAGGAGATCGCCGACGTCGGCATGGCGATCCTCAGGGCCGCGCGTGAGCAGATCGATGTGCGGCATCCGCTGGTGGACATTCACGGCGTGGACCTGGTGGAGTTCGGGCAGTTCGACGCCGCAACCGGGCATTACCGCAACGGCGTGGTGTTCGGCGGCCGGCAGGTGGACCGTTCCCCCTGCGGCACCGGCACGAGCGCCAAACTGGCCACGCTGGTGGCGCATGGCGAGATGGAGATCGGCGACAGTGCCGTATTCGAGTCGATCACCGGCTCGAAGTTCATCGGATGCCCGGCCTCGCGCACCTCGGTGGCCGGCTACGACGCGATCGTGCCGCAGATCACCGGCAAGGCGTTCATCACCGGCGTGAGCACCTTCAAGCTCGACTCCACCGACATCTACCCCCACGGCTTCCTGGTGTGAAAACCTTGGCTGCCCTTATAGGTCACTTTGGCTTCCCTTTTTTGTGAGACTTCGCAAGCTGGCGGGCTGGGTTAAGGCTTCCCCCGGGTGTGGTTCAGGGGCGGCCATCCACAGGATGACTTTGCAACCTTGGCTTCCCCCTCGGGGGGAAGCTGTCATCCGAAGGATGACTGATGAGGGGGCAACACTCGTCCCGAGCAATCGCCAGCTGAGTCGGCTCGGGATGGTTTGGAAGAGTTCGTTCCGGTTTGATGGATTAGGATGCGAAAACCTCGGAATGACCACTAGTCCATCGGAATAGGGTTTCCGTGATTTTGGGAACCTTGAAATCATGCGGTTTTGAGGCCGCGGTTGCATTGTCTTCGATGGATTACGGTGCATTTCAGGCCCAATGCACCTTAAATCCACGGGATCCTGAAAAGTCATGCGGGGATATGCGGGTCGGCAATGACATCCCGTTTCGACGGTGAGGCGGCTTCATTGTCCATCTCGTTCATCGAATCCGAATTCTCTCATCTGTTAGCCGTGGCCTGAAGCGCAGCGCGAACCCTGTGATCGGCACGGCCGCAGAACGATCAACACGGTTCCGATCCTCCTGCACTTGCCCGACTGGCGCGACGCCGACGTCCAGCAGGCTGTCATTGGCAAAATGCAACACCTGTCCAAGCTCCTGAGGAACTCGTTGACCTAGGACTACAGGGAAACGCCCTAGCCCTGCACAAGCGTATTTCGGCCACACTGGACATGCAGGTGTATTTTCGCGACCCGCACCCCCGTGGCAGCGCGGCGCCAACGAGAACACCAACGGACTATCGCGCCAGTACTTTCCCAAAAGGCACCGACCTGAGCGCATACCACAAGGATTACCTCGACGCGATTGCCGATCAACAGCCGACTCCGCAAGACGCTCGACTTACAGGAACCCATCCGAAAAAACCTTTTATTTGAGAGGTTTCTGTTGTTTCTTTGTGGGCTGGATTGCTGATTCCGGTAGCAAGGTGTCAAGGCCGTCGCATCTGAGCATGACAAGCGTGATGAAGTTGGTGGCATGGTGGAAGTAGTAGTCATTGTTTTGCTCTAGCAGTGTGGGTTTTGGTTCGGGATTGTCCGCGACACAGGTACGAATGTAATAATATCTGGTGATTGGCTAACGCAATGGAGTGATTATGGGTGAGATGAAGAATCCGGTGGTCAATATGGATGACAGTGGTTCGGGAAAGAAAGGTCAGGTTTCTCAGTCGACTCCGTTACAAACGAGTAATCCTACAGAAAGAATTCCAGATGTTTCTCAGCAGAATGTTTCTCAGCAGACGGTGAGCCAAGCGGAGATTCCTGTCTCCGCTTCGGGCATGTCCGATACTCAGCAGTCTGAACCTGAATATGGACAACACGCTCCTACGGTGCAGTATCAGCAGATGAGGCAGGATCCCATGTATCCTCAGTCCAACGGATACCCGCAGCAACAAGCACCGAATCAGTACCCACTGCAGTTTTCATCTCAATATTCGCAGCCTCCTGCCGGCAAACATGCAAAGACAATTACGTTGAAAGTCTGGCAGTTTGTGCTGTCCTTGGTTGCAAGTGCTGTCGTTGGCTTCTTCGTTTTACTCTTCATTGTTGCTGGGGTTATAGAGATGACCGATGAATCGTCCTCGCAGGCTTCATCTCAATCCACGCAGCAACAACAACGGCAGGAAACCGAAAATCCGAAGACTGCTGAAAAAGAGAAAGTGACTCTCGAATCTATCAGTGTGGAATACTCTGGTAGTACGAAGGCCGGAACCGAGATTAACGATATGACAACAGGAATCTCTGTAACTGGTGAGTATTCCGATGGCAGTACGAAGACCATTGCCGAAGGCTATAAAGTAAAGAATCCCGGAAAATTGGAAGCAGGTAAGACACAAAAGTTCACAGTGATTTATGAAGGCCGTGAAGCGGAGTTTTCCGTGACGGTCGAGGAAAGTGACGATCAGTTCAAATCATCCACACAAAACATCCCGTTCGATGAACTGGCACGTAATCCTCAGGCAAATACGGGTAAGCGCGTGCATTTACATGGCAAAGTTGTACAAGTTATAGAAGACGATACTGTATCCCAGTATCGTGTAAGTGTTCAGCAGGATGATTATGGTAATTGGGACAGTGATCACGTAATTTATGTGATGTATGTGAGGACAAGTGCGGACAGCCGTATCCTTAAGAACGACATTGTTGATATATGGGGGACTTCACAGGGAACCATCACATACCAATCTTCGCTGGGAGGTGACATCACCATACCGAGTGTGACTGCTCGTATCATGCAAGTCAGTCAGTGATTGAAACAGAATTCCTGTTCCCGTGATGGTCTTTGATGATGCTTCGCGGTTAAGTTCATTTTGGTCAGCCCGTTCATGAGTACCCGTTTTCGAGCTGGTGGCGAACGGGCTGACCCAAGTAAAGATGCGCCTCTACTCCCTACGTCAGGAGCAGAGGCGCATTCAGTTCCAGAGAAGAAAACCGGGTTATAGGCCAAAACAGACACACATTCTGGCCTATAATCCAGAAGACTGAAGCGGGGACTTACAGTCCCCGGCGGGGGACCTTCTCGTCCCAATCGCGGTGGAATGATTCCTCGCCGTTGATCTTCACGGTCATGAACCCCTTGAGATAGAAGAAGTCCCGATCGGAGGTCTGGGTGACGACGATGTCGGCGTCGGTGAGCCAGCCTTCGCGGCCGTTCCTCATCTTCTGGGTGATCGTGTACTTCGCCGAGAGCGGATCCTTGTTCGACAGGGTGAGCTCGCGCTTGAGGTTATGCTCCACCACGGTGCCGATGTCGTCGAAGCGGTACACGCCCTCGCCGAATACGCCGCCCACGCCATCGGTGATCGAGGTCCACGAATCGTTGACCAGATCATAGGTGATCGTGCGATCCACATGGCCGGGGGAAAGCACGGTGGTGGGAGTGAGCGGCGCGCATTGCGCATCCGGGTCCGGCCCCTCGCAGTCCTTGCCCGTGAAGACGGGCAAGGTGAGCTTCGCGCTGCTCAGATCCAGCGACAGGGTCGCCAGTTCGGGCGATGGCCAGAACATCGGCCAGAACGAATTCGCCAGCGACAGGCGGATGCGATGCCCCTTGGGGAAGCGGTGCGCGCATACGTCCAGCCTCACGAAGGCGTCCACCGTCTCGCCCGGCGTGAGCTCGACGATGGTGTTTTGCCCCTGAAGATGCGTGAGGTTCATCACCCCGTAGGAGACTCGGGTCACCGCACCGTCGGGAGCGACGTCCGAAAGCTGCGCGAACAGCATGCTCACCGGCTTGTCGCTGGAAAGCTTCACGTCGAAGCGCGGGTAGCCGAGAATCTCCACGTCGTCGCTCAGCACGCCGCTGTCGAACGTCATGGTCATGCCGTCGTCCATCCGCTGATCGGCCGGGCTCTCGCCGGGAACGCCGGCGCCCATCCATTCGTTGGCCGTCAGACCATGATTCGGCAGCGTGCACAGTTCGACGATCTCATGATCGTCGTGTCCCGTCGCAGCGTCGTCCGCATCCAGCAGACGTCCGTAGGTCAGGCTCAGCTCCCTGCCGGTCACGTCGGCGGACGGCCAGGAGTCCACGCCCACCCAGCGACCACGGCTCACCGGGTGCACGGTTTCCGGTGGCATGGCATCCTCCAGCCACACGCGGGCCATCGGACCATCCATCGTATCGTTGTCGATGCCGCGAAGCCACTTGTCCCACCATTTCACCGCTTCGCCGAGGAAGTTCACGGCCGGTCCCGGGTATCCGTCATGCGCGAACACATGCGCCCACGGTCCGATCCACGCCTTGCGGGGTACGGAAAGCCCCTCCATCAGCGTGAGCACCGTGTTGGTGTAGGCGTCGGCCCACCCGTCGATCGCGAACACCGGCACGGTGATCGCCGAATAGTCCTCGCATACCGATCCGTGCTTCCAGTAGTCGTCGCGTGTGGGATGCTCCATCCACAGCTGCGGCCACAGCGGCATCTCGTCCAGACGTTTGAGGGTCTCCTCCTTCCATGTCTCCGGCTTGATGTCGGAGTCGATGGCACGGCTCTGATAGGCGAGCATGATGTTGCCCCACCAGAAGTTGTCGTTGAGCAGGCATCCGCCCTTGTAGTGGATGTCCTGATTGAACCGGTCGTCGGTGAATCCCACGCAGATGATCGCGCGCAGTGCCGGCGGTCGCAGCGCGGCCACCTGCAGCGAATTGAATCCGCCCCACGACTTGCCCATCATGCCCACGTTGCCGTCGCACCACGGCTGGCGGCTGATCCAGTCGATCGACTCCACGGCGTCGTCCTGCTCCTGCTGCAGGTATTCGTCCCTGAGCAGACCGTCCGATTCGCCGGCGCCGCGCATGTCCACGCGCACCACGGCGTATCCGTGACCGGCGAAATAGCCGTGCATCGGCTCGTCGCGGCCGCGCATGCCGTCGCGTTTGCGGTAGGGGATGTACTCCATGATCGCGGGCACCGGCTTGTCGGTCTTCGGCATCCACAGGCGGGCGGAAAGCCGCGTGCCGTCCTTCATCGGCACCCAGATGTTTTCGGTCACCTCCCAATCGTAGGGGAAGTCGGATTTGTCGAGCACCCGCTTCGCCGGGGCTGGGGATGTCGCCGGGGTTTGGGATGCCGGCTGCGTATCGGTTGTCTCCGATACCGTTGATTCGTTGGTCATGATTTCGCTCCTTTGCATGCGATGGTTGGATGTGGATGGTCTGAGGAATGGCTCCGGAAGTCGGCTGATGGATCGGTCCGGCCTAGGGGTCGAGCCGGTTATGCTTCGCTGACGGCCGGTTTCGAGGAGACCGACGCCACGAGTACGGTGTCGGATTTGGCGGCGGACTGCCTGGATTGCCGGGCCTTGGACTCTCGGGCCTTCCGCTCGGCCTCCTGCCGCTTGTACCGCTTGCCGAAGGTGTTGGTCCATAGGATCGAAAGCGCCAGTCCGATCACGGTCATGGCGATCATGAATCCGAAGTAGATGAAGTAGCCGGTCGATCCGGCATACTTGTCGAGGGTCACGCCGGCGAGCAGCGGGCAGAGCACCTCCGGCAGGTAGCCGACCGTGGAGACCACGCCGACCGCGAACCCGTAGACGCCGAGCGGCACGCCGCCTTCGGTGAGGAACGAGTAGAGCAGTCCGTAGTTGGAGAAGACGCCGAAGTAGACGATCGAGCAGGCGAACACCAGCATGACCATCTGTGCGGTGCCGGACATCCGCAGTACGAGGAAGAGCAGTGCGGTTCCCACGCCCATGAGGATGTATCCGCCGGTCATGGCGTTGCCGCGGCCGATGCGGTCGGCGAGGAATCCGCCTCCGGGGGCGGCGAACGGGCGGATGTACTGCTGCCACGCCGAAACCATGGCGGCCACTACCGCGGTGGTGCCGACGATGTTGCTGGAGAACGGCGCGAAGTAGAAGATCGACATGCGGATCGAATAGGTGGTGAACACCATCAGGATGATCAGCCACAAGGCGGGCATGCGCAGCAGGGTCAGTGCGCTGTGCAGGGTGAGACCGGATTCCCTGGCGGACTCCTCGGCGTCGTCGGCCTTGGCCGTGCCGGTATTGGCCGAGACCTCTGCCGCGGAGGCCTGTGCGGCTGCGTCCTGTGCGGCACCGGCCTTGGGCTCCTTGATCAGGAACGCGAAGATGACCGCGAGGATCAGCGGGGCCACCGAATAGAACACGATGATCCACCGGATGCCCAATGCGGGCATGGCCTTGACCTGGAAGAATCCGAAGATCGCGGTGGCGACGGCCAGATGCGCGGCGCCGAACACACCGCGGCCGCCTTCGAAGATGCCGTAGACGCGGCTCTGCTCGTCTTCGGTGCCCTGCATGCGGGTGATCTTCATCAATGCCGGCCAGAAGGTGAGCAGCGAGGTGACGCCCCACAGCAGGTAGATGGCCACCAGCATGTGGAAATCGGTGATGAACAGGTGCAGGAATCCGCCGAGACCGGTGGCGGTGAGCGAGAAGATCATGAGCTTCTTCGCGCCGAACTTGTCGGCGAGGATGCCGCCGATGGCGTAGGAGAAGACGCCGAGCAGACCGTATGCGCTGCCGAGCGCGCCGATCTGTGTGTTCGTGAGGTGGTACATCTGCTGATAGGCGTCGTAATAATAGGTGCGGAAGTATGGCAGTCCGTAGATGATCGAACCGGCGAATGACAGCAGGATCAGCGTGACGATGTTGTGCTTGAGCCCTATGGCATGTTCCTTGATGGCGTTCATATTCACCCTCCCGGATGAGGCGGTATGGATATGATTTAATAAACATGATTAGTTTGTAATCATGATTACCGAAGCGTTTCCGGTCGGTTACGCGATGCGAGGCACGGTTACACGGCCGATGCGAGACGAAGGCATAATGAATATGGGGGAAGGGGGAGTCGGCATATGGCTCGTGCAACCGGTACGAATCGTGCAACCGGTACGAATCGTGGAAGCGGCCGTGATCGGCGTCGTCAGCGCACGCTGATCGCCTTCATTTCGTCGGCGCAGCGGATCATGGAAGCCCGTGGCGTGGATCGCGTCACCATACGGGACGTAGCCGATGACGCCGGGTACAACAGTGCCACACTCTATCTGTATTTCAGCGATCTCGATCAGCTGGTGCTCTATGCGTCGCTCAAATATCTGAGTCTGTACAACAAGGCCGTGGCCGAGCGGCTTGCATCATGCCATACCGACCGTGACCGGTTCTTCGTCGCCTGGGAGGTGTTCTGCGAGGTGTCGGACCGGCATCCGGAGGCGTTCGAGCGCATCTTCTTCGGTGCGCATAGCCAGTCGCTTACCGACATCTGCGAACAGTACTATCGACTGTTTCCCGAGGAGCGGCAGGCGCCGGAAGAGCTGGCGCTTTCTCCGATCTTCTCATCGTTCTCCCTGCTGGAGCGCAATCTGCTCGTGCTGAGGCCGCTGTGCGTCGGCATGGACGAGGATCGTGTACGCATCATCAACGAGCTTATGGTGTTCGGATATGCCGGTCTGCTGCATCGTCGCATTGAAGAGAAGCGGGCCGGATTCGAGGGGGAACCGCTTGCCGTACGGTTCCGCGCGTATCTTGACTATCTTGTCAAGGATCTGCCTGCCGGCTGAACCATGTCGGTTGAGTTGCTCCGGACGTTCGTCGCAGCCGATGCTCGTTCGCAAGGGTTCGGCCATCCCTTTACTTGGTCAATCGATTCATGAATAGCCATTTTTCGGGCTCTTTGTGAACGGGTTGACCAAGTAAGGGGATGACTGGCCGGATGAAGAACGGTCAGTCATCCCCTTATGACTGGAACTCAGTACAGGGTCTGCTCGGTGCGGGCGATGATCTCGTCCTGCAGGGCCTTGTCCAGATTGTTGAAGTAGTCGGAGTATCCGGCCACGCGGACGATGAGATCCTTGTACTGCTCCGGATGCTTCTGCGCGTCGATCAGCGTGGCGCGGTCGATCACGTTGAACTGGATGTGATGGCCGTCCATCGCGAAGTAGCTGCGGATCAGGGCGCTCATGCCGAGAATGCCCTTCTTGCCGGCCACCACCTGCGGCGTGAACTTCTGGTTGAGCAGCGCGCCACCGGTCTTGAGCTGGTCCATCTTCGCGGCGGAGCGGATCACGGCGGTCGGGCCGTTGACGTCCGCGCCCTTCTCCGGTGCGATGCCGTCGGGCAGGGCGATGTGCTCGTGTCGTCCGTTCGGGGAGGCGAGCATCGTCTGGCCGAAGTACACATGGCAGGTGGTCGGCAGGAACTCCACGATGGTCTTGGAGCCCTTCGGGGTCGGGCGGCCCGCCACGATCTTCTGCAGGGATTCGGAGACATCGCGCAGCACGTCGTCGGCGTAGTCGTCGTCGTTGCCGTACTTCGGAGTGTGGTTGAACACCTGGTCGAACATGTCGTCGTAACCCTTGAAGTCGGCCTCGCAAGCGGCGAGCACCTCGTCCATGGAGAAGCGCTTGTCTTCGAAGACCTGCTTCTTGAACACGGTGAGCGAGTCGGTGACGGTGCCCATGCCCACGCACTGGATGTAGCTTGTGTTGTAGCGGGCGCCACCGCAGTTGTAGTCCTTGGCCTTGGCGATGCAGTCGTCGGTGATCACCGACAGCAGCGGCACGGGCAGCGTGTCCATGAACAGACGCTCGATGAGGTTGTTGCCGGCCACCTTGATGTCGGTGACGTACTTCAGCTCCCTCTCGAACGCGGCATAGAGCTCGTCGAAGCTCGTGAAGTCGCGCGGGTCGCCGCAGTCGAGGCCGATCTTCCTGTTGGTGTAGTGGTCGAAGCCGCGGTACATCACCAGTTCGAGGATCTTCGGCACGTTCAGGTAGCCGGTGAGCACATAGGCCTCCTTGCCGGCGGTGCCGGTCTCCACGCAGCCGGAGGCGATGCCGGCCTCGCGGGCGTCGTCGAGCGACTTGCCCATGTTCAGCAGCTCCTGGATGATGGCGTCGGAGTTGTAGAACGCCGGCTGGCCCCAGCCCTTGCGGCTGATCTTCACGGCCTCGTGCAGGAAGTGCTCCGGGGTCTTGCGGCTGATCTGCACGTTCGAGCTCGGCTGCAGCAGCTTCATCTCGTCCATGACCTCGAGGATCAGGTAGCTCACGTCGCTTACGCCGCAGGTGCCATCCGGACGCAGTGCGCCGGTGTTGAAGTTGCAGAAGTCGGTGTAGGTGGCGGATTCCTTCAGCGTGATGCCCACCTTCGGCGGGGCGGGCTGGTTGTTGAACTTCACCCACAGGCACTCCAGGTATTCGCGGGCCTGTTCACGGGTGAGCGTGCCGGCGGCCACCTCACGGTTGTAGAACGGCTCGAGGTGCTGGTCGAACTTGCCGGGGGAGTAGGCGTCCCAGTTGTTCATCTCCGAGGTGACGCCGATGTGGGTGAACCAGTACATCTGGATCGCCTCGCGGAACGTGCGCGGCGCATGGGCCGGCACGCGGTCGCACACCTCGGCGAGTTGTTCGAGCTCCTCGCGGCGCACCGGATCGTCGCATTCGGCTGCCTTCTCGCGTGCCAGGGCGGCGTAGCGCCGGCCGAGGATGATCATGCCCTCGCACACCAGATGCATGGCCTGCAGCTCGGACTGCTTGTGCTCGGCGTCCATGTCGTTGTTGTAGTCGATGGCGGCGAGCTCGTCGTCGATCCGCTTCATGAAGTCCGCATAGCCGGACTTGTAGATCTTGCCGTCGGCCACGGTGTGGCCCGGGCCGCGCTGGGCCATGAACTCGGTGTACATGCCGCCTTCGAACAGCAGATGCCACTCCTCGGGCAGCATGTTCATCATCTTGGTCATCGAGGCGCGATCCTGCCAGAACGGGATGATCACGTCGCGCTGGATCTCCTTCTGCTCCTCGGTCACCGAGAAGGAGACATGCTCGCGGTTGTTCATGTTGTCGAGATCCTCAAGGCTGTGGCAGCACAGTTCGGGGAAGGTCGGCGCGGACTGCGGGCCCACGCCCTTCTCGCCGACGATCAGCTCGTCGTCGCCCAGATACAGCGTGCGCTTCTCCATCAGCGTCTTGAAGAAGATGCCGCGCAGCACCGGCGTGGGCACCTTGCCTTCGTACTGCTTGTACACCTCGGTTTCGATGAGCGCGCGCTCCAGCGAAATGCTCGGGTGCGTGGTCTCGCTCAGCTCGCGCAGACGCTTGGTGCGCATGGTGGAGCCGCGCTTTTCGTCCCAGTTGATGCCGGTGGTGGTGTCTACCGGCGTGATGGTTGCGGTGGTCATAGGTGATTCCCCTTGATTGTTGGTTGATGTTGTGGGTTTGGATTGTGGATTGCAAGCAATGCCACCCAAGCTTCGCCTTACGGACTTCTCTTTGATGGGAAGTTGTCGGTATCGGCCGGCTGATGAGGTGATGGGTGGGCGTTTCGTAGCTGAGGTATTCGTAGCCAAGCGATCGGTATCCTGATGATCCGTAGTGAAGAACGGTCCGCACCGGTGGAATCGAACACTCCGCGCGGGCGGAGATCGTCACTGGTGGATGATCGGCGCGTAAGGATCATCCCCGATAGCGGTCGGCTTCGGCGGGCAACGGTGGAATCGCACGCTTCGATGCGTGCGCAGGACCGGATTATTTGACGATGGTTTCCGCGCCGCTGCGTGCGCCGGGATGTCCCTGACTGCGTTTGCGGGAGTACGTGCAGCCGTTCGCCGTCGGGCCGGGAATGCGGGCGGACGCGGAGAGCGGCGAATCATGCGCGATACGACCGTCGATCGTGAAATCGTTCATCGCCATGCCTCCCTCCGATTGCGTGGTATTGCGACCATCGTAACGCCGTCGTGTTATGCGTGTCGCGGTCGGCGTAACAGGCCCGCAACATGGTTGATTGTCTCATGACCGCCGGTCATCCGCCGATGGTCACGTTGTCGTAGAACTTTTCGATTTCGGTTTTGATTTCCTGCATCTGCTCGTCTTCGGGCACTTCGAAGTAGATGGCCTCACGTCCGAGCTTTGCATACTTGTCCATGCCGTATTTGTGATACGGCAGAATATCCACCTGTTCGACGGGAATGTTGTTGGTGCGTAGCCACAGCATCGTCCGTTCGATCATGTCCTTGCCGGTGTTGATGCCGGGCAGCATGATGAGCCTCAGGAAGATGCGGGCGTTGTTCGCGGCCAGCACCTGCAGGTTCTTCAGCACCAGATGGTTGGAGCCGCCGGTGTATCGGCGATGCAGATCGTCGTCGATGAACTTCAGGTCGTACAGGAAGAAGTCGGCGTAGTCGCAGATCTGCTCGACGGTGCGGGTGGCGGCGACCCCGCAGGTGTCGATGCCGATGCTGACCTCCTGTTCGTCGAGTCGCCGGGCGAGCTCCATGATGTAGTCGCGGTCCATGGCCAGCACCTCGCCGCCGGAGAGTGTGACTCCGCCGCCGGACTGGTCGTAGATCATGTGATCCTTCATCACGTCGGTCATCAGCTCGTCGATGGTGTATTGCTTGCCGACGAGTTCCTTTCTCCCATCGTTCTGGGTCATGACCTCCGGCTCGAATAGTTGGCTTTCGGGATTATGGCACCATTGGCATCGCAGCGGGCATCCTTTGAAGAAGATGGTGGTGCGGATGCCCGGCCCGTCATGCGTGGAAAAATGCTGGATGTTGAACACATACGGTGTTCTGGAAACCATGGATTCCCCCTTTCCGATTTGGTTCGTACCAAGGATAGCCATGCCGTGTGTTAACGACATGTCATCGTTGGGTGACGGTGTCGGGCAACGACGTGGCCCAACGGAATCGGATGCGGCGGGCGGCGGGCAGTGACTGTCGCCCGCCATGCGCCGGGTGTGCGGCAGGCGCGCGGCGGGCGTGCGAGTGGTGGGACTCTCGCGATCAGCGTGCGTGCTTCGGCACCAGACCCCAGAACAGATCGACGATCCGGGCCTCGTAGGTGTCGCTCAGCTCCTGGTTAGCCCGTTCGATGTCGGCGGCGTCCGGCTCATGGTCGAATTCGTAGGTGACGCCCTTGCGCGGCTCGTAGCGGAACGGGCTGTCTGCGAGGATCTCGTTCGTCCGTTCGATGAATTCGTCGGCGATGGCCTGGCAGTCGTGCCGTGCGGAGGGATTGTCCTCGGGGAGTCGGTCCTTGCGGGTGTCGAGCACCACCGCGACGATGCGGGCGAAGGAGTCGTTGAGGATCTCCGGGTCGTGGATGGTCCAGAAATCGGCCTCGGAGAGAATGGTCGTGCGCATGATCGGTCCTTTCGTTTCGGAAGCGGACGAGGCGATGCTCATATGGTATGCCGAGATGGCGGCGTGTGGCGTGAACCGGTCGTATGGTTTCCGGTGGGCATGGGGCCGAGCCCGGTGGGTATGGGCCCGAGAGCACGACGTGGCAAACGTGTAAAGCGGGGACGGAGGTACGCCGTTGTCCGCCCGTCTCCGTTCCTTACGATAGCGAATTTTCGGGATGCGCGTAAGCTCGCCACGCCCGAGGATCGCCGGCCGGCTTCGGGCTCGATGGGCGGGTCTCATGGCTATGCTTGGGGTCATGACCGTGATTACCAGAAACGCCGAGCGTTCGGATCTTCCGTTGGTGTCGATTCCCATCTGCTTCCCCGCGATGGTGCCGATGTTCGCCTCGCGGCTCGACGCCTTCGACTCGCTGGCTCGCGTGATCATGCACGACGATCTCGAAACCGACGAGAACGTGCTGGCATCCCGTATGGCGGGAGCCAGCGTGGTGATCTCCACCGGCATCCACTTTTCGCATGATCTGATGGATCGCGTGTCGAGCACGGTGCGATGCATCACCTTCGGCGGCACCGGCGTGGCCAGTTTCGTGGATCTCGCCCAGACCAGACGACTCGGCATCAGCGTGTGCAACGCCGTGCACTATGGTGACAACGCCGTGGCCGAGCACGCCATCGCCCTGATGTTCGAACTCACCCACCGTGTGGGCGCGCTGAACGCCCGTATGCGACCGGATCATTGGCCGATCAGTGACATCGACGAGCTCACCCATCGCACGCTCGGCCTGATCGGTTTCGGTGGCATCGGTCGCCGGGTGGCCCAGATGGCCCGCGGATTGGGCATGCCGGTGATCGTCTGGTCCCGCCACCCCGATGAGACCGCGCTCGCCGAACTGGGGGCCTCGGCCGCGTCGAGCATCGACGACGTGTTCGCCCGGGCCGACGTTGTGAGTCTGCATCTGGCGCTCAACGAGGCCACCGAAGGCATGATCGGCGACGATCAGCTCAATCTGCTCAGGCCGGGCGCCATGCTGATCAACACGGCCCGCGCCGAACTGATCGCTCCCGGCGCCTTGGAACGGCGATTGTCAAAGGGAGACATCACCGCCGGCGTGGACGTATTCGCACCGGAACCGCTGCCGCCTGACGCTCCGCTGCGCTCGTTCGACAACGTGGTGATGACCCCTCATGTGGCGTGGAAGACGCCGGAGGCGTTCGCGGGTATCGTCGAGCAGAACGTGCGCGCGGCGGTGGCGTTTCTGCGTGGCGAATCGTACAACGTCGTGGTGTGATCGTCCGTGAATGCGATTGCCCGCAAATCCCGCTGGTATCGTTGTCCTGAAACCGAATCCCTGATCCCGAACCTTCGAAGGAATGCCGTTCCATGCGCACCCTGCTCAACTCCGCTGCCGATCCGGCCCATGATTCGCTGATCGAGAAGAAATCGGAATTCATCGGCGATGCCTGTCACATCGAATCCGGTCAGGAGGCCCTGGATTTCGTGCAGTCCATCCGGGATCTGCATCCCAAGGCCCGTCATGTGGCCTACGCCGCGGTATGGGGAGGCGCGGACGGACAGCTGGGGGAGCGGATGAGCGATGACGGCGAGCCTTCGGGAACGGCGGGCAAGCCGATTCTTGACGTGCTTCGACAATCCGAACTCACCGATTGCGTTGTGACCGTGACCCGATATTTCGGCGGGATTCTGCTTGGTTCGGGTGGGCTGATCCGCGCCTACTCCAGCGCGGCCTCGCTGGCGGTGAAGGCCGCGAAGGGTGCTCTTATCGTGCCGTGCCGGTGCATGACAAGCACGTTTGACTACGCGCAGCTTGCCATGATGCGGCAGTTGATCTCGGCGGCGAACGGTACGGTGGATGACGAACAGTTCACCGATCGCATCACCGCCGGATTCTCGATTCCCGAAATTCAGGCCGACGATTTCGAACGACGGGTGGTCGAGACCTTCAACGCCACGGTATCCGTGGAGACCGTCGGCAGTATGAACCGTCCCGTGCCCGACTGATTCCGCAGGCCGGCCGATTGCCGATCGGTCGGCCTGCGGAGCCGCCGATGGATCCGACTATGGCGACGACGTCACACGAGGCGGCATGCGATCCCCGATCGTTCGAACATCGAGCGGAATGCGTCGAGCGAGCGCCGCGAGAACGACCGATACGCCGGATTGTCGCATCGCGGACGGTCGTCGTGGATGACAAGCTCGTCCACATGCGTGGACCGCGCTTCGGAGAGAACATTGCGCAACTTCTGTTCGGTGCTGGCGTGAGTGTCCAGCCATGTGGCGCTGATGCGGCGGATGGTGATGCCCCGTTCGGCATCCCATAGGTTGTAGGGTTCCCCGAACATGGAATCGCCGATGGCTGGATCGGACACCTTGGTTTCGCTCGATGCGTGGACGCACTTGGGAGCGTTCTCCCCGCCATTGCGGCGGGGATCGTCAGTGTTGTCCGTCACATACTGGTACCAGACCTCCTTCGGATTGTGCCCTTTGTATATGTGCATCAAAACACCACTTCCATGAACGTGTGGTGCTCTTGCGCGAGCCGCAGCGCCTTGATCAGGGTGTCGAGGCCGTTGCGCTCGATGTCGTCCTCGCATTTCTCCAGCGCGGTCTGCGCCATGGTCAGCGCGGTGCCTACGTATTTGGCGGGAAGCTCCTCGTTCTCGTATTCGTCGATGATGATTCGGAATGCGAAGTTATAGGCATTCCATAACGGGTTGAGCGCTTCATATTCGGTTCTCCGCAGCTCGAACGTCGCGCAGTGCTCGGTGCTGAAATCCGCGTACTGCATATCCCGTTCCCCTTGTGAGTCCAGCGGGACGAACAGGTTGTATCCCTCATTGATCGCGGTCATGGACATGTTTTATCCTTTCAATCCCTTTGACGCCGGATTTCTTTGCTTGAGCACCGGGGGCAAATTTCGCAATGATGTCGTTGATGTGAGGCGCCTCATTTGAAAGTGAGCGCGTAATCCGGAGTGGTGCCTCACTTGGGGTGAGCGCGAAATCCTGGTCCTTGTCGGCTGGTTGGGTTTCGTTGTCTTGTGGTTCGACGCCCGTGATCCGGGCGAGCGTCTTGTTCGAGTATGCCATGTCCGGGCCCGCGCGTCTGGCCAGCCGCGCGGTGCGTGGGGCGGCCATGTCCTCGAGCCGGTCCTGGATGTCGTGGATGCGGCGGACGAGGTCATGGACGTGCGGCCGGTGGATCTGACGGTGTTGAAATATATGCAATACACGATGGCGTAAAGTTTGAGGTTTTAGTAATTGGCTATTGTTTTCAGGCTTCGAGGCTTTGATAGTCGAAAACGGCTACTCCTTCGGGGATTGCAATTGTTTGGGTGGTTTTCTGCAGGCACACGCGTGGCCGGTTCGTTCTTCGACGTTCGGAGCGGGCGAAAAGCAAAGTGTGCAAGATACTGGGCGCTACCGCCGACTATGCTGTAGCGCATGACCGAAACCGCTGACGCCGAGACCGTAGCTGCGCAGACCGATGCCGAACCTGCTGAGTCCCATGAGGCTGAGACCCATGAGACGCTGACCGCCTCCTATGAGCGGCTACGTCATTCCACGGACCCGAAGGAACTGGGGGAGTTCGCGCGACGTCCCCTGCCCGATCGCGGTGATGCCGCGGCGTTTTCGAGAGCCACGGCATTGCTGGAGGCCGTGGCGGGTAATCTGCATACGTCGGTGGCCGATCGACTGTATCTGGCCGAGAACATGCCGTTCCCGAACATCCTCGTCAAGCTCAGCGTCGATCCCGAGGTGTCGGTGCGCAAGGCCGTGGCTCGGAACACCGACGACAAGAACTGGCTGGTCGGCCGTCTCACCAAGGACGATGTGCTTGAAGTGAGGGCAGCCGCACTGACCAATCCCCGCACGTCGTGGAAGATGCGTATGGAGGGGGCTCAGGACGAGCGCAACGATGCCGCCACGCTGGATTATCTCTCTCGATTCGGCGCGTCCGAGGATCAGCCCGGCCCTGCCGTGCTCACCGCCATGATCCGCCGAGCCGTGGCATTGAACCCGAGCGCCAGCGAGGAGACGATCGATCGGCTGTCTCAGGATTCGGATATTCAGGTGCGACATGCCGTGGAGAAACGTCGGTCTGCGGCCGAATAGCCGCATGAAACGGTCGATCGTGTGAGACGGCCTCTTTCGGAACGGTGATCGTGCGACGCGTCTGCTTTCCCACCGAACTCATATCGCCCCGGTGGGGCTCGATGCTGAACTGAGTCTTGATGGTCGGTGAACGATGATTGCGAAATTGTCGGTTTTGATGGTTCCCGGGCGACTTTGGGTATGTCAGTCGGTGCGTCGGTGGGTTTCGGGGTTAAGCTGAAACCATGGAAAAGCGAGAAGAATCCGAGGAACGCCTTTCCCGCCCGCTTATTGCGCTGGCGAAGGCCAAAGGTGTTGCCACAAGTTATATCGGCCAGCAGGGAGAGTACATCGAGATCGATGATGACGTCCTGATCGATGTACTGGCCAGTCTGGGCGTCGATGCCTCCAACGAGCAATCCGTGGAATCCGAACTGCGCAAGGACGCGCGAAGCAAGCTGGAACGTCTGATTCCCCCAACCATTCTGCATATCGCAGGTCAGGAAAGCCGCGTGAAGGTGAACCATGGGGTGTTCGATCTGCCGAAGGCCACCCTGGAGCTTGAGAACGGCAGCCGCTACGAGGGGGATCTTCCGAGAGTGGCCGGGGATGGCGCGATGGCGCAGCCGCTCGATGACCGGTTCATCGTGAACTCGGCCATCGTGATTCCCGCCGATGTGCCTCTGGGGTATCACACGCTGCATGTGACGGTGAACAACCGCACCGAATCGGCCACGCTGATCAGCGCTCCGGCGAAGGTGGAGCTGCTTGATCCGATGAAGAACGGCCACCTGTGGGGGTGGATGGCTCAGTTCTACTCGGTCAGATCGTCCCGTTCGTGGGGCATCGGCGACTTCGCCGATCTCAAGACCCTGTTGCGCGAATCCAAGGAGAAGACGGGTTCCGACTTCGTGCTGATCAATCCGGTGCATGCCGCCGAACCCTGCACGCCGCTCACCCCCTCGCCGTATCTGCCGATCTCTCGTCGATTCGTGAACTTCACGTACATCAGCCCCGAGCGGATCGCCGAATACGATCGGCTTTCCGACGACGACAAGGCTCGGATCCGCAAACTGCACGATTCCGTCAGCGCGCTGAACGACAACGCCGAACGGCTCGATCGCGATGCGATGTGGAATGCGAAGATGCCGGCGCTGTGGACCATCTTCAAGGCCGGTCGCACCGAGGAGAGGCAGCGTGCGTTCGACGAGTTCAAGAAGCACGCCGGCCCGGATCTGGAAGGATACGCCACCTGGTGTCTGGCCTACGACAAGTGGGGCGCGCCGAGCGACGACCCGAATTCGTGGGTGCGCAGGTTCAACCGCGATTCCGATGAGATCAAGCAGCTGCGCGATCAGTATCCCGAAACGCTTGACTTCTATCGGTGGATGGAGTGGATTGCCGACGAGCAGTTGGACGACGCGCAGCAGACTGCGCGTGACGCCGGCATGCAGATCGGTCTGATGGCCGACATGGCCGTCGGCGTGCATCCGCTGGGCTCCGACGTGTGGTGGAACCCCGAACGATTCGCCTATGGGGCCACGGTGGGGGCTCCGCCGGACTTCTACAATCAGCAGGGGCAGGATTGGAGCCAGCCGCCGCTGAACCCGAATTATCTGGCCGCCACCGGCTACAAGGCCTATCGAGACATCGTGCACGGCATGTTCTCCCATGCGGGCGGCGTGCGCATCGACCATGCCATCGGCCTGTTCCGCCTGTGGTGGATCCCCAAGGGCCGTGGCGCGAAGAACGGTGCCTACGTGACCTATGATTCCGCGGTGATGATGGGTATCCTGGCGCTTGAAGCCAAGCGCGCCCACGGTGTGGTCGTGGGCGAGGATCTGGGTGTGGTGCCCGATTACATGGCCAAGTCGCTGGCCGAACACGGTTTGCTCGGCTGCGCGATCGAATGGTTCGAGCAGCGGGAAGGCAAGTTCCGTAAGCCGCAGGATTGGCGTCCGCTCACGTTGGCTTCCGTCACCACGCACGATATTCCGCCCACCGCCGGATATCTCAACTACGTGCATGTGAAGCTGCGTCATGATCTTGATCTGCTGACCGGCAGCTACGAGGAGTTCCTCGCCGACGCGCAGCGCGAGCACAATGCGCTGCTGTCCATGCTGGCCGATGGCGGATGGATCAAACGCGGTTGGATGAACAACGAGTCGGAGCATGAGCAGGATCTCATCGAAGGCATGCATCGGGCGCTGTGCGCCTCGCCGTCGAAGCTGCTGTGCGCCACGATCACCGATGGTGTAGGGGAGCGGCGCACACAGAACCAGCCCGGCACCAACAACGAATATCCGAACTGGCGTATTCCTCTGGCCGATGGTGAGGGGCGCGCGGTATCGCTGGACGGTCTGTTCGACAATCCGCGGGTGAGGTCGCTGGCCGCCGTCATGCGCGGCGAGAAGTGAGTCGAACCGGAAGATCGAAATCCCCGGAATCCCCAAGCCGTTTCGAACGCGGGACTCGTAGCTATACGATGTCCCGCATTCGCGGCAAGGATACGTCGATCGAGGTGATGGTCCGGCGGTATCTGTTCTCACGCGGGCTGCGATTCCGCAAGAACGATCGACGGTATCCCGGGCATCCCGATGTGGTGCTGCCGAAATGGCATGCCGTGGTGTTCGTGAACGGATGCTTCTGGCATATGCATGAGGGATGCGCCAGGCATACGATGCCGAAATCCAACGTGGAGTTCTGGACGGCGAAGCTGATGCGCAACCGCGAACGTGACGAGGCCCAGCATCGGCAGCTGCAGGCGATGGGATGGCGCGTGATCGTCGTGTGGGAGTGCGAACTGGGGAAGAGAGACAGGCGATCACGATTGGAACGGCTCTACGAGCAGATCGTTGGTGGCTCGATTGATGGATCGGTGGATGACGGGGCTGGCGGCACCGGGGATGGAGGGCCCGAATCGCCCGAAAATCATCGGCGTGTCGCATCATGATGTTTGTTTTGACGTTACGACAAAACGCGGTATGCTAGTGGATTGTTGTGTTTCCCTAGAGGGGTCCTTAAAAGCGCTGTCCCACTCGCCATTAGGACTTTCAGGGAGCCCACGGATAATGAGGCAAAACGGGCCTAACCAACCTGAATTGCCCGGAACACAATAGTAAAGAAAAGGTATATCGTGAAAACTTTCTCACCGAAGCCTAACGATCTGAGCCACGAGTGGTACGTCATCGACGCCTCCGACGTGGTCCTTGGCCGTCTCGCCACCGTTACTGCGAACCTGCTGCGCGGCAAGAACAAGCCGACGTTCGCTCCTCACGCCGATGGCGGTAACTTCGTCGTCATCGTGAACGCCGAGAAGATCGCCATTTCCGGCAACAAGCTCGGCAAGAACCTCTACCAGCACTCCGGCTTCCCGGGCGGTCTGCGCGCCGATTCCTACGCCGAACTGCTGGAGAAGGATCCGGCCCGCATCATTCGCGCCGCAGTGAAGGGCATGATGCCGAAGAACCGTCTGTCCAAGGTGCAGCTCACCCGCCTGCGCGTCTTCGCCGGCACCGAGCACCCGCACACCCCGCAGAAGCCCGTTCCCTACGAGATCACCCAGGTCTCTCAGCAGGCTAAGTAATAGGACCGAAAGGAGAAAAGGCAATGGCTGAAAACATCGAAAACTCCGCGGTCCAGGAGACCGAAGAGGAGCTCACCCAGTACACTTCCGAAACCAACGCCGGCGCTGGCACCGGTACTTCCGCGATCGCTCCGGGTTATGGCACCGGTCGTCGTAAGGAAGCCGTCGCTCGCGTTCGTCTGGTTCCGGGCACCGGCAAGTGGACGATCAATGGTCGCACCCTGGAGGAGTTCTTCCCGGGCAAGATCCAGCAGCGTGAGGTCAACTCCCCGATCGTTCTGCTGAAGCTCGAAGGCAAGTTCGACGTCATCGTGCTCGTCGACGGCGGCGGCACCACCGGTCAGGCCGGTGCCATCCGTCTCGGCGTGGCCCGCGCTCTGAACGCCATCGATCGCGACGCCAACCGCGCCACCCTGAAGAAGGCCGGATTCCTGACTCGTGACGCCCGTGCGGTGGAACGCAAGAAGGCCGGTCTGCACAAGGCACGTCGCGCCCCGCAGTTCTCCAAGCGTTAAGACTCGGTCGCTGCATTTCGGCGTATACGAAACCCCCTCCGTCTCCTACGAGGCGGAGGGGGTTTCTGTTATCGTGCAGACCTGCGCAGTCATGAACGTTGCTGCTTGAACAGATTGATGCTCAGTTCGGAAATCAGCCACGGATCATTGTGCCTCCTGTCGGCCAGCTCGTCCTCGGTACCGGTCCCGTGTTCGGCAGAAGCGGCGTTCATGGTCGTCGCCTGCGTCTGCATCTGCGGGCCTTCGGCTGTCGTGCCGCCACCACTCCACGCCGATGTGAGCTGGTCGTTCCGTCGAATCCACTGACGATGCTTGGTGAACAGATCGTTTCGTGAAGTCGTCGCGTCGCCGCGTTTCTCCGCCCTGCTGGCCGCTTCGGCCGCCGTCCGATCCATGAAGGCGAGATCCTCGGCGGTGAATCCCTGCGAGGCGTCGTTGAACTGCTGCTCCTCCGCAAGCTCGTCGGCCTTCACCTCATCGAAATCATTGAGATCGTCGAATCGTACCGGTCCTTCGTTGTCAAGCGAGGCCGAACTCCATAGCATCTTCCACGAGGTGTCGTCGGGCAGCACGAACGTTCGGTCGTCGTCGGTGCCGTTGATCACGATCAGCACGTCCTCATCCACCTTGGAAAGCAGTCGCATGGCGAACGCCCTCACTGACTTGTCGAACCAATCATGTTCAGCGGGAGCGGAACCGTCCGGCAGGATCCACTGCACACGGCTCGACGGTTTCATCAGCCCCAGCATCGACAGCAGGGTGAAGAAATCCTCATGATGATACAGGTCGATGGACTTCCTCAGAGCGATCAGATCGGTGACCGCCTCCAGCCTCCTCATTTCGGGCGTCTTCTCCTTGGTGAACAGCCAATCCCACTTCAGCCAGTTGATGTCGTTGTCCTGACAGTAGGCGTTGTTGTTGCCGTCCTGGGTGTTGCGGAACTCGTCGCCGGCCAGAATCATCGGGGTGCCGAGGCTCATCAGCAGCATGCCGAACAGGTTCAGTGCGGCTCGTTCGCGAGTCCGTTCGATTTGTCTGTCGGCGCTCGGCCCTTCCACGCCGAAGTTCACCGAATGGTTCATATCCGTGCCGTCACGGTTCTCTTCGCCGTTCGCCTCGTTGTGCTTGTGGCTGTACCGGGTCAGATCGGTCATGGTGAAACCGTCGTGGCAGGAGATGAAATTGATGGAGCTTACGGCTCCGCGGCCCGGGTCCGTGGCATAGAGATCGGCCGATCCGCACAGTCGGGTGGCCATTTCCTGCATGCCGATCTCGTTGCCGTGTCCGCGGCGTTGACTGTCCACGTCGGTGAGCCAGAACTTTCGGGAGGTGTCGCGGAATCGATCGTTCCATTCGGCGAACGGGATGCCGAACTGTCCGGTGCGCCACCCGCCTTCGCCGAGATCCCACGGTTCCATGATGAGTTTGAGATTGCCGAGCATCAGATCGCTGCGCAGCGCGTACAGGAACGGATGATGCTTGCTGAACGTGCCTTCCAATCGGGCCAGCGTGACGCCGAGATCGAAGCGGAAACCGTCGACGCCGATACGTTTGCCCCAGTATCGCAGCGAATCCACGGCGTACTCGATCACGCGGGTGTTGGTGAAGTCGAGGGAGTTGCCGCAGCCGGTCGTGTCGATCAGCGTCCCGGGGTTGTCTGATCTGCGGCGGTAGTAGCTCACCGAATCCAGGCCGCGCCAGCAGACGGTGGGGCCTTTGATGTCACCCTCGCAGGTGTGGTTGTACACCACGTCGAGCAGCACTTCGATGCCTCCGGCGTGCAGGGCGCGTACCATGTCGATCACTTCCTGACGCACGGCGCTGGGTCCGAGTCGGCGTGCCCGTTCGGTGGCGTACTGCGGATTCAGCGAGAAGTATCCCAGCGTGGAGTATCCCCAGTAGTTGGTTTTGCCTCGCTGGGCGATGCCCACTTCGGTCTGACTGGCGAAGATCGGCAGCAGTTCGACGGTGGTGATGCCGAGATTCTGCAGGTAGGCGATGGTGGTGGGGTGGGCGAGACCGGCGTAGGTGCCGCGAAGCTCCTCGGGCATCCACGGTGCGTTCTTGGTGAAGCCTTTGACGTGCAGTTCGTAGATCACGGTTTTGCTCCACGGAACGTGCGGGTGTTCCGGATCTCCCTCGTGCTTGTGCTTGTCGCGGTCGTCGACGACCACCGAAAGCGGCATGTGTCCCAGCGAATCCAGCTCGCTCATCGCGCCATACGGGTCGCCGATGACTTCGCCGTTGCGGATGTCGCACTGGTAGGAGAATGCTTCCGGACAGATCTCCATCGTGCCGTCGATGCCCTTGGCATACGGGTCGAGCAGGATCTTGTAGGGGTTGAACTGTACGCCGCGACGGGGATCCCAGGCGCCCGAGGCCCGGTATCCGTAGCGCATGCCGTCCCATGCCTTCGGCAGATGGACGTACCACATGCCGTAGTTGGGGCCCTCCATCTTGAACAGGGTCTCCCGGCAGTACTGATCCTCGACGATGCGGGAGCAGACGGGATAGATGTCGATCTGCTGATCGAACGGCATGGCGGATTTCTTCGGCAGTCGGGTGGCGTTGGTGTAGAAGGCGCTGGGCTCATCGATGGGTTCGATGACCGAGAGCCATATCTGGTCGGCGGTTTCGGACCATACGACGGCATCGGCACCGCCATCGTCAGTGAGGAACAGTCCGGGGCGGGTCGCGTATCGATGCAAAGTCGTTCGTTCCATAGCCCCATTATCCTCTTTTTGTCATGCAGGGATGCGAACGACCCCGGCTGAGGGTGTGCTTGCACGGGATCCATGCGTGTTGCCGGACGGCTTCGGATCACTTTTGAAAAAGACTTTTATAAAAGATCGTGTCTGGTTTTGCCAAGAATTGGCATGTGCGTTATTGTGATCAAGGTCACATCAAGAACGATGCGATATCACAAAAGACAATGCAGATCCGTGTCGGACGCGCATGGCGCACCACGGCAAACGGATACCGAACCGAAAGATTTGGACCGATCCCAAGGAGGACACTGTGGTCGAAGCCAAGAAGACGGCTGAGGAGAAGGCTCCCGTGGAGTCCGTGGTTCCCGAGGTGAACCCCGCCGAGCAGGAAGTCGACAATCTGGTCAAGAAGGCGCTGGTCGCTCTCGACGAGTTCGAGAAGCTCAATCAGGAGCAGGTCGACCACATCGTGGCCAAGGCTTCCGTCGCGGCGCTGAACAAGCACCTCGTGCTCGCCAAGCTGGCCGTCGAGGAGACCGGCCGAGGGCTGGTCGAAGACAAGGCCACCAAGAACATCTTCGCCTGTGAGCACATCACCAACCACCTCGCCAAGCAGCGCACGGTCGGCATCATCCGCGAGGACGACGTCGAAGGCATCACCGAAATCGCGGAGCCGGTCGGCGTGGTCGCCGGCGTCACCCCCGTCACCAACCCCACCTCCACCGCCATCTTCAAGTCGCTGATCGCACTGAAGACCCGTTGCCCGATCGTCTTCGGCTTCCACCCCGGCGCCCAGAAGTGCTCCGTCGAAGCCGCACGCATCGTGCGTGACGCCGCCGTCAAGGCCGGCGCCCCCGCCAACTGCATCCAGTGGATCGAACACCCCTCCATCGACGCCACCGGCGCCCTGATGAAGCACCCCGGCGTGGCCACCATCCTCGCCACCGGCGGTCCCGGCATGGTGCACGCCGCATACACCTCCGGCAAGCCCGCCCTCGGTGTGGGCGCCGGCAACGCCCCCGCCTACGTGGCCCCCGACGCCGACATCGTGCGCACCGCCAACGATCTGGTGCTCTCCAAGCACTTCGACTACGGCATGATCTGCGCCACCGAGCAGGCCGTCATCGCCCACAAGGACGTCTACGCTCCGCTGATCGCCGAGATGAAGAAGCGCAAGGCCTACTTCGTCAACGCCGAGGAGAAGGCCAAGCTCGAACAGTACATGTTCGGCGTCACCGCCTACGATCACGAAGGCCAGAAGACCAAGCTCAACTCCGTGGTGCCGGGCAAGTCTCCTCAGTTCCTTGCCAGGGCCGCCGGCTTCGAGATCCCCGAAGACGCCACCATCCTCGCCGCGGAATGCAAGGAGGTCGGCGAAATGGAGCCGCTGACCATGGAGAAGCTCGCCCCGGTGCAGGCCTTCCTCAAGGCCGATGATCAGGAGCAGGCCTTCGAGATGTGCGAGAAGATGCTGCTGCACGGTGCCGGCCACACCGCCGCCATCCACACCAACGACGAGGATCTGGTCGACGAGTACGGAACCCGCATGCACGCCTGCCGCATCATCTGGAACCAGCCGAGCTCCCTCGGCGGCATCGGCGACATCTACAACGCCATCGCCCCGTCGCTCACCCTTGGCTGCGGCTCCTACGGCGGCAATTCGATTTCCGGCAACGTCCAGGCCGTCAACCTCATCAACATCAAGCGCGTTGCTCGGAGGAACAACAACATGCAGTGGTTCAAGATCCCGGCCAAGACCTACTTCGAGCCGAACGCCATCAAGTACCTGCGCGACATGGCCGGCGTCAACCGCGTCGTGTTCGTGTGCGACAAGGTGATGCTTGACCTCGGCATCGTGGAGAAGGCCATCCAGCAGCTGCGCCTGCGTCCGAACCATGTGGACTACCGCATCATCGACTACGTGGAGCCGGAGCCCTCGGTGGAGACCGTGCAGCGCGGCGCCGCGATGATGCGCGACGAATTCCAGCCTGACACCATCATCGCCATCGGCGGCGGCTCCCCGATGGATGCCGCGAAGATCATGTGGCTGCTCTACGAGCACCCGGAAATCGAGTTCTCCGACATCCGCGAGAAGTTCTTCGACATCCGCAAGCGCGCGTTCAAACTGCCCGCCCTCGGCAAGAAGGCCCATCTGGTGTGCGTGCCGACCTCCTCCGGCACCGGCTCCGAAGTCACGCCGTTCGCCGTGATCACCGATCACAAGACCGGCTACAAGTACCCGATCACCGACTATGCGCTCACCCCGTCCGTGGCCATCGTCGATCCGGTGCTCGCCCGCACCCAGCCGCGCAAGCTGGCCTCCGACTCCGGCTTCGACGCGCTGACCCACTCCTTCGAGGCCTACGTCTCCGTGTATGCGAACGACTTCACCGACGGCATGGCGCTGCACGCCGCCAAGCTGATCTGGGAGAACCTCGAAACCTCCGTGAAGGAAGGCGCCGCGAACCCGGCCGCCCAGGAGAAGATGCACAACGCCGCCACCATGGCCGGCATGGCCTTCGGCTCCGCGTTCCTCGGCATGTGCCACGGCATGGCCCACACCATCGGCGCACTGTGCCACATCGCCCACGGACGTACCAACTCCATCCTGCTGCCGTACGTGATCCGCTACAACGGTCAGCTTCCGGACGAGCCGACCAGCTGGCCGAAGTACAACAAGTACGTCGCCCCGCAGCGCTATCAGGACATCGCCCGCAACCTCGGCATCGACCCCGGCCGCACTCCGGAGGAGGGCGTCGAGAATCTGGCCCGAGCCGTCGAGGACTACCGCGACAACAAGCTCGGCATGGACAGGTCCTTCCAGGCCGCCGGCGTTGATGAGGACTACTTCTGGAGCGTGCTCGATCAGATCGGCATGCGCGCCTACGAGGATCAGTGCACCCCCGCCAACCCGCGCATTCCGATGATCGAGGACATGAAGGACATCGCCATCGCCGCCTACTACGGCGTCTCCCAGGCCGAAGGCCACGCCCGTCGTGTGGCCCGCGAAGGTGCCAGCGCCATCGAGGAGGCCTCCCAGCGCTGATCCGTGCGATCGCAGCTGATCCATCGATCCCGATGAGGATCGAACCTTGAATGGTTGCCCTGCCGCCTGTCCCCAGCGGCGGGGCAACGTCATATGGGGCGCAGTTCACAGACCCTCTACTTGGTCATTCAGCTCATTAAGGACCGGTTTCAGGGTTCCTTATATGTGGTTTTGACCAATTACCGCGCCAATTACAGCGGAGTCGACCGGTCACTCCGCCTTGGCGATGGCCTCGGCGATCGGATCGTTCGAAAAATCATGGCTTCGGTATTCAGGGTTGTCCACCGGCAGATGCTGCACCAGCGTATCGAACACCTGACTCAATATGTCTCCGCGCTCCAACACCGCGTCGAGCACATGACCGCCGATCGAATGGTCGTCGGACAGAAAATGCTCATGGAAACCGGCCACGGCCGCGCCGTTGAACATCACCGGCGAGAAATAGCCGAGCATCGTGCCCCTCACATCGTGGCCGAGAAACATGGCCTGCCGGTCGGCCACCTGCTCCAACGTTGGGTAGGGGGCCTGCTGCTTGATCACCGCGCGGGTCTTGATGAAACTGAACGTCCCGCGCACAATGACGGAGAAGAACGTGTTCGCCCGGCCGTTGGCCGCGACGATCCTGCGGTTGAGATCCTCCAAGCCGATATCGGTCCGTTCGCACTGATACTGGAACGCGGCGTGATGCACGCTCGCGAACGGCAGCGTGAAATCGTCGGGAACCACTTCGGCGCGGCCGCTCGCTCCGATCTTGTACGCCACGCCGTCGAGCATGATCAGCTCGCCGTCAAGCCCCTCTCCGGTGCCGATGCCGGTGTCCCCATGGGACAGCAGTTCGCCGATGGTGGTGGTGCCCTCCAACAGTCCGGGAACCAGCTGGGCCAATGTGCCATGCTGGTAGAGCACGTTGGCGCCATGCTCGTGGATAGGTCCGATGTTCTTGGCCGCGGATTGAGTCATACCTTCACGATAGGTCGCCGGACATTCCTCTTCAACATCCGTGCTCAATGCCATCCGAATCATGTCGGGATCGTTTGCGTGGAAGAACATGCGGAGGAAGAACAACAGCCGTATGATGCACGGTACATGATGCATGGCGTGCGGTAGGTTGGATGACGGATTGAACCATGCGCCGGTATTCGTCGTCGAACCGACATCGATCGGCATACGGTGAACGGATACCGCAGCGAACGCAACGGACAATACGAATAGACAGTACGAATAGACAATACGAGTAATCAAGGAGCGGATATGGCAGACGGTATCACAACGAACGGTATCAGAGTATCGGTGGTCGGCGCCAAAGGACGCATGGGATCGCATGTGGTCGACGCGGTCAACGGCGCAGCGGACACGCGACTGGCGTTGGCCTTGGACGCCGGCGACGATCTGACCACCATCACGCCGGAAAACACCGACGTGGCGGTGGAGTTCACCGTACCCGGCGTATCGCTCGACAACGTACTGACACTGATCGCCCAAGGCGTGAACGTGGTCGTCGGCACCACCGGCTGGACCGACGAAAAACTCGACCAGGTACGGGCCGCGCTCGCCAAGGCCCCGCATGCCGACCAGGCCGTGTTCATCGCCCCCAACTTCGCGATCTCCGCCGTACTGGCCGATTATTTCGCCGGTCTCGCCGCCAAATACTTCGAATCCGCCGAAGTCGTGGAACTGCACCACCCCAACAAGGTCGACGCCCCCAGCGGCACCGCCATCCACACCGCACACACCATCGCCGACGCACGCCGTGCCGCCGGCCTCGGCCCCGTCCCCGACGCCACCCAAACCGACGGAGGCTCACGCGGCCAGGTCGTCGACGGCATCCACGTCCACGCCGTCCGCCTCCGCGGGCTCAACGCCCACGAAGAGATACTGCTTGGCAACCCCGGCGAACAGCTCTCCATCCGCTCCGACTGCTTCGACCGCGGCTCCTTCATGCCCGGCGTACTGCTCGCGGTGCGCAAGGTGGGGCTGCATCCGGGGCTGACTATCGGTCTCGACACCTTCCTCGACCTGTAGTCAGGGAATAACGGAGCGTCGTCGGCGTTACGGCGGGCTCGACGTATGCGATACGCCTTCGTCCGCCGTGCCTTGACGACGCACGCGTTATTCCGCTCCCGCTGTCGGACCACCCCCGGTCTCGCCTTTGGCGAGCCAGCCCCCGCCGGCGGGGACGGATTGTGGTTGCGCGGTAGTTTTCGCTCTCGCTGGCGGGAGCTGACTGCCGGAGGCAGTCTGAGGGTGGTCTGACGTCGCTGTGTGGTCGTACGTCGCTGTGTGGTCTGACGTCGCTGTGTGGTCGGATGCCGCACGCGTAACCGGCCCCGTGGCTCCGGACGTGTTCGTCATGCGGAAGGAATCATCGGCTCGCTCGGCGCTCGTCTGCGGCGGTAACTAAGTTGAACACTATGAGTGACGGTGAAATGCATCTTCTTGACCCCGCCCCGTTCGGGCGCATCCTTCCCGCTATGGTTACGCCGATGACCGCCGATGGCCGCGTGGACTACGAGGCCGCGCAGACGCTGGCACGGCATCTGGTGGCCGATGGGGCGGACGGTCTGGTCGTCAACGGCACCACGGGAGAATCCCCGGTGACCCACATGGACGAGAAGGTGGCGCTGGTCAAAGCCGTCAAGGAGGTCGTGGACGTGCCGGTGATCTCCGGCGCCGGATCCAACGACACCGCCCACACCGTCCGCATGGTGGAACAGACGCAGGAGGCGGGCGCCGACGCGGTGCTCGTCGTCATGCCGTACTACTCCCGTCCAAGCCAGGACGGCATCGTCGGCCACTATAAGGCCGTGAACGAGGTGGCCGAAAAGCCGATCATCGTCTATGACGTACCGGGTCGCACCGGACTCAAGGTGAAGGTCGAAACCTACGATCGACTCGCCGAACTCGATCACGTCAAGGCAGTCAAGGACGCCACCGGCGATCTCGCCGCGGCGGTGGAGAAGCAGCAGCGCACCGGACTCGCCTGGTATTCGGGCGACGACGGCCTGTTCCTGCCGTTCCTCTCCATCGGTGCCGTGGGCATCATCTCGGTGATCGCCCATGTGGCCAGTTCCCCGATGCGTCAGCTGGTGGATGCGTTCAACACCGGCGACATCGCCACCGCGCGACGTCTCGCCAACCGGCTCGCCCCGCTGGTGCACTCCCTCAACGGCGACGGCTATCAGGCGGTGATGGCCAAGGCCGCATGCAAGGTCAAAGGGTACATTCCCGACACCACGATGCGCCTGCCCAACATCGGCCCGAACGCCGAACAGATCGCCAAGGCCGAAGCCGGCATGCGTGCGGCGGGACTCCTGTAGACGGCGGGACTCCTGCGACCCCGCGATTCCGTGCGACCCCGGCCGACGCCCATCAATCGTCGTCCCTGCAAAGGCAGGGGCACAGAAATAAGAAACAACGAAAAGAATGGTTAACGACAAGAAGAACAACAGCAAGCGAAACACGCGCAATTCCCGTGGCGGACGTCGTGGCGGCCAGCGTCGTGGCGCGAACGGCAACGCCCAGAACACCACCGAAAAGCGCCTCGTAACGCCCCCGAAGTACCGCAAGGGCTCGATGCGCATCACCCCGCTGGGCGGTCTCGGCGAGATCGGCCGCAACATAAACGTGATCGAATACAACGGTCACCTGCTGCTCATCGACTGCGGCGTGCTCTTCCCCGAGGAGGAGCAGCCGGGCGTCGATCTGATCCTGCCTGATTTCAACTACATCAAGGACCGTCTCGACAAGGTCGAGGCGCTGGTGCTCACCCACGGTCACGAAGACCACATCGGCGGCGTGCCGTACCTGCTCAAGCTGCGTCCCGACATTCCGCTGATCGGTTCCAAGCTCACGCTGGGCTTCGTGGACGCCAAGTGCAAGGAGCACCACCTCAACCCCACGAAGGTGCAGGTCGAAGGGCGCGACAAGCTCAAGGTCGGTCCGTTCAACCTGGAGTTCGTCACCGTCACCCACTCGATCCCCGACGCCCTCGCCGTGTTCGTGCAGACCCCGGCCGGCAGTCTGATCGACACCGGCGACATCAAGCTCGACCAGCTGCCGCTCGACCATAAGATCACCGATCTGGTGGAGTTCGGCAAGCTCGGCGAACGCGGCGTGGACCTGCTCATGATGGATTCCACCAACGCCGAGGTGCCCGGCTTCGTCAAGCCCGAAACCTCGATCGGCCCGGCGCTCGACCGCGTGTTCGCCGAAGCCAGCCGCAAGATCATCGTGGCCAGCTTCTCCAGCCATGTGCACCGAGTGCAGCAGGTGGTGGACGCCGCCCACAAGTACGGCCGCAAGGTGGTGTTCGTCGGCCGTTCCATGGTGCGCAACATGGGCATCGCCTCCGATCTGGGATACCTCCACATTCCCGAGGACACCGTGATCGACATGAAGCAGGCCGACGACGTGCAGGACGACAAGCTCGTGTTCATGTGCACCGGTTCCCAGGGCGAGCCGATGGCCGCGCTGGGCCGCATCGCCGACGGCAACCATCCGTACATCAAGGTCAACGAGTTCGACACGGTGATTCTGGCCAGCTCGCTGATCCCCGGCAACGAGCATGGCGTGTACAAGGTGATCAACAAGCTCGTGCAGCTCGGCGCCCGCGTGGTGAACCGCGACAACGCGGCCGTCCACGTCTCCGGCCACTGCAACGAGGGCGAACTGCTGTATATGTACAACATTGTCAAGCCCAAGTGCGCCATGCCGATCCACGGCGAGAACCGTCACCTCGTGGCCAACGGCCTGCTGGCCGTGAAGACCGGCGTGGACCCGAAGAACGTGGTGCTCGCCGAGGACGGCGACGTGGTCGACCTCTACCACGGTCAGGCCGCGATCGTCGGTTCCGTGCCGTGCAACTACGTGTACGTGGACGGCGATTCGGTCGGCGAGCTGACCGACGAGGAGCTGGAAAAGCGTCGCATCCTCGGTACCGAGGGCTTCGTCTCCAGCTTCGTGGTGGTCGACACCGAAACCTCCGAGGTCGTCTCCGGTCCGAAGATCTACCTCAACGCCGTGGCCGAGGACGAAAGCGAATTCGAGCAGGTACGCTCCCAGATCGTGGAGAACCTCGAGGACGCCATGATCCGCGGCACCAAGAACACCCACCAGCTGCAGCAGATCATGCGTCGCACGCTGGGCAGCTGGGTTTCGCGCAAGCTGCACCGTCGTCCGATGATCGTGCCCGTCGTGGCCGACATCGCCCAGGACGTCGAGAACTGACCTATCAGCGGCTCCCCTCATACGGAGGGGAGCCCTATCGTTATTACAGGGCCGCATATCAGGGCCGTATAGACCATATAGAGGGGGATAATCATGCCGGGAGCCAATCTTACGAGAATCGAAGCCGAGGAGCGTGCCGCGATCGTCTCGAACGCCGCCTACGCGATCGACCTTGATCTGACCGTCGGGCCGAAGACCTTCGGATCGACCACCACCATCACCTTCGACGCCGAACCGGGATCGGCCACGTTCCTTGATCTGATCGCCGAATCCGTGGAATCCGTCACGCTCAACGGAGTCGAACTGCCCGCCGACGTCGTGGCCGACTCCCGCATCGAGCTGACCGGTCTGGACGCGCACAACACCGTGACGGTGAAGGCCCTCTGCCGATACTCCACCACCGGCGAAGGTCTGCACCGCAGCGTCGACCCCTCCGACGGCAACGTCTACCTGTACACGCAGTTCGAAGTGCCGGACGCCCGCCGCGTGTTCGCCGTGTTCGACCAGCCCGACATCAAGGCCACCTTCGACTTCACGGTCACCGCACCGCAGTCATGGGACGTGATCTCCAACGGCGTGGCACGGACCGTGAGCAGCGTCGATCGTCTCACCGACGAAGGCACGCTGGGCGACCATGAGCCCGAGACCGCCAAGCGCTGGACGTTCGCCACCACGCCGACGATGAGCTCCTACCTCACCGCGCTCGTGGCCGGTCCGTACGCCAGCTGGCACACCGAATACGCCAACGAGGACGGTCGCACCATCCCGATGGGCATCTACTGCCGTCAGGCGCTCAAGGACGCCATGGCCAAGGACGTCGACTACCTCTTCGACGTCACCAGGAAAGGCTTCGCGTTCTACAACGCGCAGTGGGACGTGCCCTACCCGTACAGCAAGTACGACCAGCTGTTCGTGCCGGAATACAACGCCGGCGCCATGGAGAACATCGGCACCGTGACGATCCGCGACTCCTACGTGTTCGAATCCAAGGTGACCGACGCACTGGCCAACCGTCGTGTGGAAACCGTGCTGCATGAGCTCGCCCACATGTGGTTCGGCGACCTCGTCACCATGAAGTGGTGGAACGATCTGTGGCTCAACGAGTCGTTCGCCGAATTCATGTCCACGCTCGCCACCGCCGAGGCCACCGACTGGCCGAACGACTGGGCCACCTTCTGCGCCGGCGAGAAGAGCTGGGCGCTGAGGCAGGACCAGCTGCCCACCACCCACCCGATCGTCGCGCCGATCAACGACCTCAACGACACGTACGTGAACTTCGACGGCATCACCTACGCCAAGGGCGCCTCCGTGCTCAAGCAGCTCGTGTTCTACGTGGGTCGCGAACGATTCTTCCAGGGCATCCACAACTACCTCGCCGCGCACTCGTACGGCAACGCCACGCTGGCCGACCTGCTCGGCGAGCTGGAGAGGACCAGCGGCCGAGATCTGGCCGCGTGGAGCCGACAGTGGCTCGAATCGGCCGGCATCAACACGATCGCCACCGAACTCGAAACCGCCGAGGACGGGACGATCACCCGTCTGGTCCTGCGTCAGAGCGCGCCGGAGGAACACCCCGTACTGCGTACGCACCGCCTCGCCGTTGGCTTCTACGACGTTGATGACGCCGGCAAGGTCGTGCGCACCAAGAGGTTCGAACTTGACGTCGAAGGCGAAACCACCGAGGTGACGGAAGCCGAGGGGCTGAAGCGCCCGGCGTTCATTCTGGTGAACGACGACGATCTGACCTACACCAAGCTGCGACTCGACGAGCAGTCGCTCGATTTCGCACTGCGCAAACTGCCCGACTTCACTGACGCCCTCGCACGGGCCGTCGTATGGCTGAGCCTGTGGGACATGACCCGCGACGGCGAACTGCCCGCCGAGGACTTCATCGACGTGAGTCTGCGCGCCCTCGCCACCGAAACCGAATCCACCACGTTCCGCTACGCGCTCGCCCAGATGAGCACCACGGCGCACCATTACGTGGCGTCCGCACGACGCGGCGAGGTGCTCGAGCAGGTCTCCGAGCGCCTGTGGAAGCTTGCCAACGAGGCCCAGGCCGGCTCCGACAACCAGTTCCAGCTGCTCAAGGCGTATCTCGGCTACGGTCATGACGCCGATTTCGAGGCCAACGTGCGGGGCCTGCTCGACGGAACGCTTGCTCTTCCCGGTCTCGACATCGACAACAACCTCAAGTGGTCGCTCATCCACGCGCTCGCCGATCACGGGCTCATCGACTCCGACGGCATCGACGCCGAGCTCGCCCGCCGCGACACCACCGAGAACCGCGAGTTCGCATTCGGCGCCAAGGCCGCGATCAACACCGAGGAGGCCAAGCGCTGGGCGTGGGATCAGGCCCTGCACAACGACGATCTGACCAACTCGCAGATGGAGGCCGTGGCGTACGCCTTCTCCGGCACCGACAGCCGCGAGCTCGCCGACCCGTATGTGGCCGAATACTTCGACGCCATCGACTGGGTGTGGAAGCACAAGACCTACCACATGGCGGAAACCCTGCTGAACGGACTGTATCCCGGCTATGCGGACCCGGCCGCGCTGGTGAAGGCCGGTGACGAGTGGCTGGCCTCGCATGAGCAGGCCGATCGGGCGCTGCGTCGTCTCGTGCTCGAAAACCTCGCGGCATCCCGTCGCACCCTCGCCGTTCACCGGTACAACGAGTCGCTGCTGTAGGTTTGCCGATCGTGCCGTCCGCATCAACCGTGCCGTCCGCGTCAACTGCGCCGTCCGCGTCAACCGTGCCGTCCGCGTCGCCTTCGTCATCCGCGTCGTCATCCGCAGGCTTCGCATTGCGGAGCGCCTCGTTCGACCGTCATGATGACGCTCCCGGAGGCATTACGCTCAGACAGCTGCTGGCGGAGCCGTCGCTGAAGCTCCGTCTGGTGTGCCCCGGAGCGGACGGCGCGATCGACCGACATATCTCATGGGTTCATCCTGCGGAGATCCTCGACATCGCCATGTGGAGCGAACCGGGGGAGGTGCTGCTCACCACCGGAGCGAACTTTCCCACCGAATCCATGACCGCCGAGGACGATCACGCCCTGCTGGTCAACGCCCGCAAGGCGGTGGGACTGCCGGCCCGGTTCGCATCGGCGTCGTCGGCCTACCGGCAGTGGTGCGACACCTATGTGGAGCAGTTGGCTCAGGCGGGTGTGGTGGCCATCGGCTTCGGCGTGGCGGTGAAGCATCCCACCACGCCGATGGCGCTGATCGACGCGGCCAATCATGCGGGACTTCCCCTGTTCGAGGTGCCGTTGGAGATTCCGTTCTCGCCGATCTCCAAAATCGTCTCCCGTGCGCTGACCGACCGGCATGACGATGTGATGCGGCAGTCGTCATTGCTGCAGCGGCAGGTGCTCAAGGCCGCGGCCGGCGGCGACTCCGTACACGACGTGATCGCGATCACCGCCAAACTGATTTCCGGATGGGCGGCCTACGTGGATGCGAGCGGCACGGTGATCGACATCTCCAACCGCACGTTCGGCAAGCAGGCGCAGGACTGGGCCATGAAACTGGCCGCCAAGGCCGCGGAGGCTCAGTCCAACCCCGGTATGACCACGCTGTTCGGATCGGAATCGGATCGGGATTACTGCGCCAGTGTGGTGCGGGATGCCAACGGTTCGCATGGCCGCCTCGTCGGCATTGTGGTGGCGTCGGCCGCGCAGGCCGATCGGATCGACATGCTGCTGCGATCCGTGACCATGGTGGCCGCCGATGTGATGTCCGTGATCGTGCCCCAGCTCAAGTTGAGCGAACGGCACATGCGTCGGCTCAGATCCGCATGCATCGGCGCGTTCGCCCAGGGCAACGGCACCGCCATGCTGCCGATGGCCGACGAACTGTGGGCGGAGATTCCCCAGCCTCCGCTACGACTGATCTGCGTGGACGGCGAATCGGTGGCGGTCGATCGACTGTACGCCGCTTTGAACTCCTCGGCGGAGTCGGTCGTCGGCACCGGCCGCCTGCTGTTCGGCGAATACGATCACCGACTCTGGATGGTGATGGGCGAGGACTGCGCGCAGACGGCCGAAGGCGCGCTGCTCACCATGGAGGACGTGGACTTCGGCGCCTGCGACTGCTCGTCATGGCAGTCGATGGAATACCGGTTCCCCGAGGCCGTGCAGGATCTGCATCTGAGGCGGCTCAACGATGCCGACCGCTCGTTCTCCGACATGTCGGTGCACGAGCTGATCCGCCCCGATCTGGCCGTGGTCTATTCGCGCGAACTGCTGCGGCCGCTGTATCGCCTGCCGAAGCAGGAGACCGAGGCGCTGCTGGCCACCATACGCGAACTGCTCGCCACCTCGTTCAACGTCGGTGCCACGGCCAAACGGCTCGACGTGCACCGGCATACCGTGGAGAACCGTCTGAACAAGATCGAACGTCTGCTCGGCCTCGACCTCGGCCAGGAGGCCTCCCGCGTCCGCCTCTGGATCGCCTGCTCGTTCCTACGACAGTAGTAGCAAAAAGGTCAGGAATGTGTGTATGCCCCGCTGATGGGAGCTGGCCATGCGGGGCAAACGGGGAGCTCGTCTCATGGACTGTATGCCCCGCCGGCGAGGGCTGGCCGTCGGTGGCGGACTGAGGGTGGTCGAGTTAGTCCGGCCGAGGGAAAATCACCCTTGTCGGGCTAAACTGACTGAGTGACTGATTTTGGGTATATCGACAACCGTACTTCGCTGGTGAAGGATGATCTTGTCCAAACGATTCATGCCGGTGATCGGATTTCGGTGGCATCGTCGCTGTTTTCGATGTACGCCTATCGGGAGCTGCAGGAGCAGTTGGAGCAGGCCGGTGAATTCCGATTCATCTTCACCTCGAAGACCTTTACCAAGGATTCCACACCGAAGGAACGTCGAGAGTTCTATATCCCCAGATTGGGGCGCGAACAAGGGTTATACGGTACTCAACTGGAGGTTCGGCTGCGCAACGAACTGACGCAGAAGGCGGTGGCCCGAGAATGTGCTGATTGGATCCGTCGGCATGATGTGACGTTTATGTCGCCCGACGATGAAGGCGGTTTCAGTCAGTTCCTTGCCGTGGAAGGTCATGACGCCGGCACTGGTGCCGATACGACCGTGGGATATATGCCGTTCAACGAGTTCTCGACCACCCAATTGGGCACGACCAGACACGCTTCGGCTTCGCCGGGCTGCGTCAAATTGGAAGCGACGCAGACCCGCGGCCTGCTACAGCAGTTCGATCAAGCGTGGAATGGTGGAAATCTGCACGATGTGACGAGTGCGGTGATCGACGGCATCGAACGCATGTATCAGGAGAATCCGCCGGAACTCGTGTACTACATGGCGCTATACCGCATTTTCAGCGAATTCCTCGAAGACATCGACGACGACGTACTGCCCAAGGAAGGCACGGGATTCCGTGAAAGCCGCGTATGGAATATGCTGTACGACTTCCAGAAGGACGCCGCGCTCGCCATCATCAACAAACTGGAGACCTATAACGGTTGCATTCTCGCCGATTCGGTCGGTCTCGGCAAGACCTTCACTGCGCTGGCTGTGATCAAGTATTTCGAGTCTCGCAACCGCAACGTGCTGGTGTTGTGTCCGAAGAAGCTGCAGGATAATTGGTTGACGTACACGGCCAATGCGATCAACAATCCTCTGGTCGACGATCATCTGCGATACGACGTGCTGTACCACACCGATCTGAGCCGGTCGAAGGGTCCTTCCGCGGCGGGCATTCCCATTGAACGCATCAACTGGGGCAACTACGATCTGGTAGTGATCGACGAATCGCATAACTTCCGCAACGGTTTGGATTCCGCAGCCAAGACCGATGACAGGGAGAACCGGTACGCCAAACTGCTGGATAGGGTTATCCATAATGGCGTGCGTACCAAGGTGTTGATGCTTTCCGCCACGCCGGTGAACAATCGTTTCCGGGATCTGGAGAATCAGCTCGCCTTGGCCTATGAGGGCAATGACGACGATTGGGCCGCGAAACTGGGGCTGTCCACCGACATCGACAGTGTGTTCAGAAACGCTCAGAAGGCGTATACGGCATGGTCGAAGCTGGATGCGAATGAACGAACGACGACGAACCTGATGGATCGTCTGGACTTCGATTTCTTCAAGGTGCTTGATCAGGTGACGGTGGCGCGCAGCCGGCGGCATATCCAACGCTATTACGATATGAACGCCATTGGCAGGTTCCCCCGGCGGCTCAAGCCGATCAGCGTGCAGCCGAAGCTCTCCACGCGGGAGGACCGGGTTTCCTATGACGAGATCTACGACAAGCTGGATGAGCTCGGTCTGGCATTGTACATGCCGTCCGAATTCCTTCTGGATTCCCGGAGGGCCAAGTATTTCAAGGACGAGGATGTCAGCCTGACCACCACCGGCCGTGAGACCGGGGTTCGTAAGCTTATGGCCACGAATCTGCTCAAACGATTTGAAAGCAGCGTGCATTCGTTCCGCGTAACGTTGAAACGCGTGCTTGGCTATATGGAGCATACCGTTGCGGTGATCGACCGGTATGAGCGGTATCGTGCCGAACATCGCGATCTGAGTATGGTGTCCGGCATTGATGCCGGTCGGTTCGACGATGGCTTCGACCTCGATCAGGATGATGCCGAGCAGATGGAGTTCGATACGCGTGAATTCACCACTCAGGGCAAGAACCGTTTTCTGCTTGCCGACATGAACTGGAAGGATTGGCGCCGGTACATCAACCACGATATTCACGTCATCCATGATCTACTGCGTATGGTCGGTGACATCGATCCCGAGCATGATGCGAAACTGCACCAGCTCTATAGGACGATTCGTGACAAGGTCGAGCATCCTATCAATCCCGGCAACCGCAAGGTGCTGGTGTTCACTGCGTTCGCCGATACCGCGGACTACCTGTATGAACAGGTAAGCGTCTACGCGAAGACACTCGGCATGCAGACCGCGGAGGTGACCGGGGCCCGGCCGGGCCGGTGCACGTTGAAGAAGGTCGGGGGAGACATGAGCGATATTCTCGCCTGCTTCTCGCCGATTTCAAAGGAGCGCGACAAGATCGCGCAAGGGTTGGACGGGCAGGACATCGACATCCTCATCGCTACGGACTGCATTTCCGAAGGCCAGAACCTGCAGGACTGCGACATGATGGTCAACTACGACATTCATTGGAATCCGGTGCGCATCGTACAGCGGTTCGGCCGCGTGGATCGTATCGGGTCGAGGAACGAATGCATCCAGTTGGTCAATTACTGGCCGGACATGGCGTTGGACAAGTATCTGCGGCTTAAGGATCGTGTGGAGGCCCGTATGAAGGCGGGTGTTCTTGCCTCCACGGGCAACGATAATCCGTTGAGCGATGATCGGCGCGACGATCTTGAATACCGTGAGAAGCAGCTCAGGCAGATGCGCGATGAGGTTCCCGATCTGGAGGACGTGGAAGGCAGCATCAGCATCACCGATCTTGGTCTGAACGAATTCCGCATGGATCTGATCGGCTATCACAAGCGTAATCCGGACGTCGACCACATGCCGACCGGCATTGACGCGGTGGTGGAGGGCGATGAGCCGGGCATCATGTTCGTACTTCGCAACGTGAATGAGGCGGTGAACGCCGAAGGGCGCAATCGAATCCACCCGTATTATCTCGTGCAGGTCCGCGACGATGGCACGATCGTGCACGGCTATCTGGAGCCCAAGGCGTGTCTTGATGTGATGCGAATGCTGTGCCGTGGCAAGGTCGAGCCAGATGAGCGGCTGTGTCGACGGTACAACCGGCGTACCCATGGCGGCCGGGATATGAGCCATGCCTCCCAACTGCTGCAGGATGCGGTGGCCAGCATCGTCGAACAGGACGAACAGACCGCCGCGCAAAGCTTTCTCGCCACGGGGCTGGGTGATTTCCTCGACGCCGGAGTACAGGGGCTTGATGATTTCGAGCTGGTGTGCTTTCTGGTGATCCGTCCGAAAGAGGCTGCATGATGGTCAAGGTCGGTGAGGGCAAGGCATCCTGCGGGCAGGTGACCGCCATGACCCTCGGACTGCCCAGCACCACGGCCGTGCCGGCGACGAGAGCACGACTGCCCAAGGATGGCTTTTATCGCCATGCGAATATGACGGCACGGTTGCGGCGACGCTTCACGGATGAGGTGGAGTCGTTCGTCATGCTCGCCCAGATCAGCCAATCGTCCACCGGTATTACCGCAGGGGATTCCGTGACGGCGATCTACGTGATGGGTGTGGAGCTGAAGCAGGACAGGCTGCCGATCGAAGTGCTGGAACATATCGCGCGGGTGTATGGCGAACAGAGTCGGCAGAGGGCTCGCCTCCTATTCGTCTGCGTTCGGCGGGATGTCTGCACGCTGGCGGTGTTCCGCAGCGCGAACGTTGCGCAGGGGCTGATGGAGGGTCGCGTATACGCCGGAGAGCCGGAGGAGGCATCCCGCATTCACGTCAGGCTTGATCCCCTGAATCTGGATGCCGCATGGAACGCCATGTGCGCGCAGATCATTCTCGGTGATACGAATCCTGAACGGGTGGACCACCGAATAGCGGTGAAGCACAGGATGGTGGAATTGACCCGGGAGATCGAACGTCTGCAGAAGGCCCATAACCGAACCAGGCAGATCGTCAAACGCAACGAACTGTGGAATCAGTTGCAGGAGGCTCGACTGAAACGTAAAAATCTGGAGTGTGATAACCTGACATAGTTTTCTGGTTTCCTACACAATTGAGAGGAGCTGATGATGTCGATTCAGCCTGATTTCAGTGATAATGTGCGTATTTTCACGAATAAGTTGGCTGAACGGGAATTCAGTCGAATTTTCGGTTTCTCAGCGGATGTTTTGCGTAATGCCGCAATTGCTGCTCTGCGCGAAGCGCGGGAGACCAGTGATCTGCACTCGCAGCTCAGCGCTCCGGGAGCGCGATTCTATCATCGCTTTGTCGAAGCCGTCCGTGAGGAAGTGGATATGCTCGATGGGTGGAGCGCCAACAGGGAGGCCGACAACAAGACCTCGCCGCGAGCCCGTCGCACGGATGGGCTCGCTTTCGCTTTCAAACAAGGCAATGCCTCTACCGGCGTGATCGAAGGGGTGCCGCAGCCCAAGAACAAGCTTGGGGTCGTCACTGTGCTGGAACTTCAGAACAACAATGCGGCAGAGGAACCGGAGCAGCTCAGCTTTGACGAACTGTCCGCGGAGGCCGAAGCGCGTCCGCAGACGCTGTGGCTGCTGCTGTTTCATCGCGATGTCGACGATCGGCATGTCAGCCTCGAGGTGTCATTGCCGATTGGTGTGACTGATGACGGTAAGATTTTGGGATGGGACAAACGTATCGTGCTTGGTGAAACCGGCATCGATAGCCGAATTGTGGAGGTTCGTGACGATGGGCGCAACGAGGGTGACGACACTGCCGTCGCCATTTCCGCGCGTTGACGACGTTCGCCTATCCCTTGATCCGGAACGTATTCGGTGTGCACGGGAAACCGCAGGGCTCAGTAAGGTGCAGCTTGCCGAACGGCTGGGGGTAACGTCCCGAACCGTCGCCAACTACGAGGAGAACGGGGCGCCGTCATCCCAATCGGCATTGCTTGCCGACGAACTGGGCGTTGTCCCGTCTTTCTTCACCGTATTGCCGGATGCTCCATTGATCGAGGATCTGACGGAATCCCAGGTATGGTTCAGATCGTTGCGCAAATCCACGGTGAGACAGCGTAGATCGGCCGTGGGGCATGGGCGGAATGCCTTGTTGTTTTTCCACTGGATAGAACGGCATTTTCGTCTGCCTGACTGTTTGCTGCCGATTGGTGGTGACATGGGCTGGACTCCGCGGGAGGCCGCGGATGCATTGCGCGGCGATTGGGGGTATGGGGAGAATCCCCTGCCTGCCATGACCGAACTTGCCGAAGCGCATGGTGTCCGTCTGTTCAGTCTTCCTCCTGTGGGCAAGGAAGTGGATGCTTTCAGTTTCATGTTCGACGGTGTACCGTATGTGGCCGTTGATACTGCGAAGACGGCGGAACGTGCGCGATTTGATATCGCCCATGAGATCGGGCATTTGCTGTTGCATGTCGACTCGATGTCTGAGGACGCGAATAGCCGTGATGTCGAGGCGGAAGCGCATGAGTTCGCCGCGAATCTGCTCATGCCGGAACGGAGGGTGAAGGCAGTCGTGCCATGCCATGCGGGTGTTGCCGACATTCTCAAGGGCAAACGCTATTTCAAGGTGTCCGCCATGGCGATGGCACGTCGCGCACACGAATTGGGACGTCTTTCCGATTGGGAGTACCGTCGAACATGCTCCGCGTTGACGGCGAAGGGCTACCGTGCAGCGGAGCCCGGCGGCATTGCGAGGGAACGCTCCGAGGTGTTCTCGTTCGTCGAACGGACCAATCGCAGCAAGAGGGTTTTCCCCGGAACCATCAGTGAGGAGACGGGACTGACCGTACGGGAACTGCACGACCTCTCATTCGGCACCATCCTCGCCGTATCGGATGGCAATGGCGGTCTACAAGGAAACGCCCGTACGCAGGAGCGTCCTCAACTGACACTGCATGTCAACACTCGTTTCAACGAATAACACAGAAACGCAAACCATCGTCGCCAAGACAAGCCGTACAAGGAGCAATACACCATGAACCAAGCAGCCCCCCCCCCTAAATCGCATTGAGTCGGCGACTCCGGATCTCACGGAAGAGAACATCGAGAAACTCATCGCACTGTTCCCGAATGTGGCCACCGAAGTCAAAGACCCCGCCACCGGACAAGCCAGGAAAACGGTGGACTTCGACGCACTACGGGAAAACCTCGGCGACGTGGCAGAAGGCGCTCGCGAACGCTACCGGTTCACCTGGCCCGGTAAGCGCGCGGCCAAGGAGGAAGCGCGCCGACCGATCGCCAAAACCATGCGTCCGATCAAGGAGCGCAGCAAGAACTGGGATGGCACCCATAACCTCTACATCGAAGGCGACAATCTCGACGCATTGAAGATTCTGCGCGAAACCTATGCCGGCAAGATCAAGATGATCTACATCGACCCGCCGTACAACACCGGGCATGATTTCATCTACCATGACGATTTCAAGCGGGGTGCCGACGAATACAACGACGGTAACGGCGAGTACAGTGACGAAGGAGGATGGCTCGTCGCCAACCCTGAATCCAATGGTCGTTTCCACTCCGACTGGTGCAGCATGATATATCCGCGCCTTCTGCTGGCGAGGGATTTGCTTTCCGATGACGGTGTGATTTTCATCAGCATTGATGACAATGAATTGAATAATATGCTGAATCTTTGCAATGAGATATACGGTGATGTGCAGAGAATTGGAGTATTTCAGTGGCATCGGCGCCAGAATGCCGATAGTCGTAATGCGACACGTCTTTCTCCTGATACGGAAAGTATTCTTGTGTATGCCAAAAAGCCTGATATCGTTCTGACCGGTGTTCCTATCGACGTTGGGAAGTACAAAAACCCAGATAATGATCCACGTGGTCCGTGGGCTAGTATTGATCTCTCTGGGTTGGCAAATGCATCCCAGCGTCCAAATTTACATTTCGATATTGTAAATCCGGAAAACGGAGACGTATATCCGCCTAATCCTAAACGTGGATGGTCGAAATCTAAAGACACTATTGCAAAGATGATAGACGAAAACCGTATTTTGTGGCCAAATTCTATTGGTGGAAGACCACGTGAGAAAAAGTTCCTTTCTGATTTGCGTTCGATTACGACTGCTGCTTCTACGTGGCTTAACTCTGAAAATGTCGGTTTTACGACCGATGGAACTCGTGAGCTTTCTGCAATTTTCGAGGGGAAAATATTTGATTTCCCTAAGCCTGTTGAGTTGATACGTTTCTTAACTAAGCAAGGGACATGCAGCGATTCCCTGATTCTTGATTTCTTTTCCGGGTCGGCGACCACGGCCCATGCGGTGATGAAGCTCAATGCCGAGGACGGCGGCAATCGCAAGTTCATCATGGTGCAGCTGCCGGAGGTGTGCGACGAGAAGTCGGAGGCGGCGAAGTCTGGCTACCACACCATCTGCGAGATTGGTGAGGAGCGCATCCGTCGCGCTGGCGGGAAGATCAAGGCCGAGGTGGAGAAGTCGAACGAGCAGTTGGAGCTTGGCGCCGAGCCAAAGCGGGTGCCGGACATCGGCTTCCGTGTGCTACGTGTGGAGGATTCAAACTATCGCGATGTGAACCAGCCACCGACCGAGGTGACGCAGGACATGCTCGACAGCATGATCGACGTTGCCAAGCCGGGGCGCAGCGCCCTCGACAAACTGTTCGAATGCCTGCCATCATTCCAGCTGCCCTATGATTCCTCCATCGAAGTGTTGGATGGGCCGGCATTTGCCGAGCATACCGTGTATTCGGTGAACGGCGGCCAGCTCGTCGCCTGCTTCGATAAGGACATCCCCGAATCGGTGCTGCATGGCATGGCCGAGCTTGACCCGAGGCCGTCGTATGCGGTGGTGGGGGAGTCCGGTCTGAAGAACAGCCAGACGGTCACGAACTTCGCCGAGATCTTCAAACAGGCCGCCAATGCCGAACAGGGTGCCACGCAGGTGAGGGTGATCTGATGCGCTTTAGGTTCTCCCAATACCAGTATCAGACGGATGCCGCGAACGCCGTATGCGACGTGTTCGAAGGACAGCCCCCGCATGTCGGCATGAGCTACATCCGCGACCTTGGCGTGCGTCCGACGCGCGTGTTCGCCACGGTTCCCGAGATGACGCAGGGAGCGCTCGACGCCGACTTCGGCGATGCCTCCGAACCGAAGCAGCCTGATTTCGACGACGCTGACGACACCGGCTACCGCAACGCCGACATCGAACTCAACGGCGATCAGCTGCTGAGCAACATCCACGGCATCCAACGGCGGCAGAACCTCGTGGAATCCCCGAACCTGTGCCGGGGGCACGGCGGTGTGGAACTCGACGTGGAAATGGAGACCGGCACCGGCAAGACGTTCGTCTACACCAAGACCATCTTCGAACTCAACCGCCGGTACGGCTGGTCGAAGTTCATCATCGTGGTGCCGTCCATCGCCATCCGCGAAGGCGTGGCGAAATCCCTGCGCACCACGGCCGACTACTTCTACACGTCCGGCATGGACGGCACCCAAGGCTACGGCAAACGACTCGCATGGTTCGTCTATGATTCGTCGAACCTCACCCAGCTCGACTTCTTCGCATCCTCGCCAGATATCGCCGTGATGATCATCAACATGCAGGCGTTCAACACCTCAATGAAGGAGGGCGGGCGCAGCAAGGAGTCGCGCATCATCTTCTCCGAGCGCGACGAATTCGGCTCGCGCAAACCCATCGACGTGATCGCCGCCACACGTCCCATCATCATTCTCGACGAACCGCAGAAAATGGGAGGCAAAGCCACGCAGAACGGCATCGACCTCTTCAAACCGCTGTTCACGCTGAACTATTCCGCCACGCACAAGATCCACCATGATCTCGTCTATTCGCTCGACGCATTGGACGCCTACAACCAGCGTCTGGTCAAACGCATCGAGGTCAAGGGCTTCGAGCTGAACAACATGCGAGGCACCGACGGCTACCTGTATCTGCAGGACATCATCGTCAGCGCCAGCAAGCCGCCGAGGGCCCGCATCGAATACAAGCGTCTCACCGCCGCAGGCAATGTGGGCGTGGCGTCCGGCGTATTCGACGTCGGTGACGACCTGTATACGGCATCACGGGAACTTGAAGCATACCGCGACGGCTGGCGCATCGCCCCGGACGGCATCGTGCCGGACGGGTTGGACGGCAACGAGCTGGGGTACGTACGGTTCATGAACGGAACTGTGCTGCGTAAAGGTGAAATCCTCAACGACGGTTCCGAACGTGACCTTCGTCGAATCCAGATTCGCGAAACCATCCTCAGTCACCTGCAGAAGGAGGAGCACCTGTGGGCACGGGGCATCAAGTGCCTCAGTCTGTTCTTCATCGACGAAGTGGTCAAATACCGTCGATACGACGATGACGGCAATGCGGTCCCCGGCGAATACGCCACCATGTTCGAAGAGGAATACGATCGTTGCGTGCAATGGTTCCTCGACGGACGAATCGACGACGGTCACGGCTACATGGATTTCCTGCGTCGCACCTGGGGCAAGGACGTGCATCAGGGATACTTCAGCATCGACAAGCATCATCGCATGATCGACTCGAAGATCAAACGCGGACGAGACGAAAGCGACGACATCAGCGCCTACGATCTGATTCTGAAAGACAAGGAGCGACTGCTGAGCTTCGAGGAACCCACCCGGTTCATTTTCAGTCATTCGGCGTTGCGTGAAGGATGGGACAACCCCAACGTATTCCAGATCTGCACGCTCAAGCATTCCGATTCGGAAGTCGGCAAACGGCAGGAAGTCGGACGCGGACTGCGACTGTGCGTGAACAGGGATGGCGTGAGACAGGACGTCAACGTGCTTGGCGAATCGCAGGTGCAGGACGTCAACCTGCTCACGGTCATCGCCTCGGAAAGCTACGAATCGTTCGCCGAATCGTTGCAGAAGGACATCGCCGCCGACCTGCGCAAGCGGCCGCTCACCGTGGACAACGCGTTCTTCACTCATGTCAGTGTGCCTGCCGAACGGCTTGGACCGGCGCATGCCGGCAGGGACTCGATCACGTTCAGCGCCCGGGTTCTAAATAGAAGCGCAACACCTGTCTAAGGTTGGAAGTGTTCAAGTCCACAACCGAAGAGAAAGTGCTGCGCCCATGACGAAAGTGTATTCCCACCTGTCGGCCGAGGAACGAGTCCGGATCGACGAACTGAGGAACCGAGAGGGGCTCGGCGTGCGCCAGATCGCCCTGAGGATCGGCCGGGACAAGTCCACGGTCAGCCGCGAGCTGAGGCGCGGCCTGTGGTTCGCGTCCAACGAGAACGACTCCTACCGTCCGTACAGGCCGAAACGCCTGAAGACGGGCGCATGGACCGCGCGCCCGTTCTACTCGGCCCTGACCGCGCAGCGCAAGGCCGAGACCCGCGCCCGCAGGTCGCGCAAGCCCCTGCGCATGGCGTACGACCCGCTGCTCTCCTGGGTGATGGACGCGCTGCGCAAGGGATGGACGCCGGAGCTGATCGAGGGACGGCTCAAAATCGAATGGCCCGACGACCCGCGCATGCGGATAAGCCACGAGTGCCTCTACCAGTGGATCTACGCCAAACCCCAGAAGGCGCTGGACCTCAGGCAG
>NZ_NMWU01000059.1 GCF_002860355.1 Bifidobacterium margollesii | reverse complement strand
AACGCGACGACATGCGCCGCGCCCGGAACGCAAGGGAACGGTCCGATGAGTAGGTCACAGGCCATGACGGGGCGCGGCGGCGGGCCGATCGGCCCGCGGGACACGCCCGGCCGGCTCCTGGCCCTGTGCCTGTGCCGGATCGCGTACGCGACGGGCATGCTCGCCGGCATCACGATCGCCCGCGACGGACTGGACTCGGTCATCACGACGGTCGGCCCGGCCGCGGACACGCTCACCACGGGCGCGGCGGCCGACGTGCTCACCGGTGTGATCCTCCTGCTCGGCGCGGGCCTGATCGCCATGGGATGCGCCGAATACGACGAATGGATCCACGACCCCATGAAACGAGACCTGAGATAACCGATGGCAAAGGAGAGGAACCGATGATGAGGAAACACCATGATGACGCCAGGCGGCGTGCCGGGCGCGGCCGGACGGAGGGAAGACCCGCGATGAGGGACGATCCGAAGCCCTCGCGCATGCCGGACGACCGTCGCCATGCCGTGCTCCGCACGACCGCCGTCTGCTCGGCGTCCGTCGTCTGCTGCGCGCTGCTGGGATGGTCGGCCGCCGACCACGATCCCTCGGCGCTGGGTCTCGATCTGATGGTCTCGGTCGCGATGGCCACCTCGCTCGCCCTGGCGACGCTCGTGGGGACCGTGCACCGCTACTTCGTCGGACGGTCCGTCAAGGGCGTCGAGGCGGACCAGTGGTCGAAGGCCGGGGAACGGGAACGCCGGTGGAGGGAACGCCGGCTGGGCGGCGTGCTCCTCTGGGCGTCGTGCATGATCGCGTACATGGCGGGCAGGATCCTGACCATCCACGGGCTCGGCCCGGCCGGCGCGGCCGGCGCGGTCGCGACCATCGTCCTGCTGGCCGTGTGCGTCAGGGCCGTGGTGCGGATGCTGCTGATGCCCATGCTCGACCCGAACCAGAACCAAAACGGCGGGAACGCCCGGCGTCGGGACGGCGGACGGGTTCCTTCCGGGAAGGAAGAGTGAGGGCAATGCGCATGGATGAGGAACAGGTGCGTGGTCATCTCGATCCGAATGACGGGCAGGGCGCCGTAGGCGTGAAGGCCGGGCTTGGTCCGGCGTCACGCCCAGGGCAGCCGTTCCGTCTCCATGGCATACCCGCCGGCGGTGAGCCGGTACCAGCCGACGGTGGCGGCCTGCGTGTCGGCACGGTCTTCGGGCCGCGCCGGATACTGGCCGACGCGAATGGAATACCCCTGCGTCTGTCCGACCTGTATGAACGCGTCCCGCATGCGGGCGAGCGGTCGGAACTCCCATGTGCTGTATCCCTCGGACTGGCTCCGGTTCTGTCCCGCGGGAGGGGCGACGGGGACGCCGTGACGGTCGTGGACCTGCAGGACGAGCGCGACGTCGGGGCCAGGGACCTTGTGGCCGGCTTTCTCGTTGAGGCGACGAGACCCCTCGTTGACGGGAATTCCCAATACGAGTCCAGCGCCGTGCTGTGCCGCGAAGACGTCGAGCCAACGCTTGATCTCCAGTCCGATGCCTTCGCGCCGACGGTCGGGACGGACCACGATCCCCTCGACCATGGCTGTATACCGCAGGATCACCTGTGCGGCGTGGTACGAGGCGGGCGTGCCGCCGAGCACGTCCACCAGCCCCTCGGCTGCCTTTACGCCTGGGCCGATCAGGGCCGCTCCTACGAGGCCGTCATCGGCCCACGCCCCTACAAGCGTCGGCCCGAACGGGCGGTCGTCGTGCCGGCGGGGCTGTGGGATCGCGTCGATCGGGTATGGCCGCAGCTGTTCGGCGAGCAGGTCGACGGCCTGGTCTGCCTCCATCTGATCGATGACGGGGCCGATCCGGACAGGGCATGGGTCATGCGCCAGATCACGCGCACCAGCCGTACCGCCGACGAGATCCTCGCCGCCTGTCACTCCGTCGTCTCCCATGGAGGCCTCCCCTCGCCGACCGGACCCGACGGGTCCGATCATACCGGGAACCCGGAAAGAGGGCCGAACGGAGGCACGGGAAAGACACGGACGGGAGAAAGGTGAAGGAAGGAATGTGCATGGATGAGGAACAGGTGCGCGGTCATCTCGATCTGATCGAGGAGACCGGCACGGGAGCGTCGCGCGGCGAGCTGGCCCGCCGCGCCTACCGGGCCGGGGTCAGGGACTCCAGGGCCGTGACGGAGACGGTCGTGCGCGCCGTGCTTGAGGAGCTCGACGCCTCCCATGGCCGGGAATCGGACGCCGCGAGGCTGATGCACGGCGGCGCGATCCTGGCCTGGGACCGGGCGCGACGCGCGCTGTCCCGTCTGGAGACGATGGTCGCGCATCCCGTGATGGGAGGCCGACGATGAACGCGAACCACACGCCGCACGCCGCGAAGCGGCGATGCCGTCCGGGCGCGCGGGTCCGGCTGCTGGCCCGCGCGCCGCGCGACGGGAGCATGGACTTCTACCTGTCGATGATGCTGGGCGTGCCCGTGCCGAGGGTACGGCTGCTCCGCCTGGCGGTCGACGGATCGAGGAACGGGGAGGGACGGGGATCATGAGCTGGCAATGCACGTCGTGGGCGCTCAGGGAGGCGCCCGCACCCACCTCGACCGCGCGGCTCGTGCTGATCGCGCTGGCGGACCGCTGCCAGCCCGACGGGCGCAGCGCGTGGCCGAACGTGGCCAAGCTCGCCGAGGAGGCGCATACCAGCGAGTCGAGCGTCAAACGCGCGCTCAAGGGCCTGGAGGAGTGCGGAGCGATCCGCCGCGGCAACCAGCGGCTCGCCCAGTGGGACGAGAACGGCCAGTGGGTGCCCGCCGCCTACCGGCCGGTCGTGTGGGAATGCTGCATGCACGTCACGCTGGAACACGTCAGCGAGAAGCCCGGCCGGCAGGCCCGGCTCGAACGCGAACAGCGACGGGGAGCCACGAGCGCCGGAACCCGTCCAGGCGGCGCGACGGCGTCCGCCCGGCCCGACCGCACCGCGGGCGCCGGGAACGCCGGCGAGCGGGAGAAAGCGCCCCGCGAAACCGGCGGTGTCAGAATGACACCCCTCGAAACCGTTGGAAACAAGCCGAACCCGAGCGGTGTCAGAATGACACCCCTGTTCGACGACGATCCGGACGACAGGGGTGCCGCCGGTGAACCATCAGGGGTGTCACCGGTGACACCTCCAAGTAGAAGAACAAATACCAAACAAATATCCCCCTCTGTCCCCTACGGGGACATCTCCCCCAAGGGCGAGCCCCGAACCGAAACCACCGAAACCGAAACCGACGTTCGGCCGACGGGCGGCGACGATCCGACCCCGACGCCGGCCTGCCCGACCCCGACGCCGACCGCGCAGCCGGGTCCGGCTCCCACGGCCCGGAAACCGGCCCCGACGCAATCCGCGGTCCCCGCGGCCGGCCCGATGCCGGACGTCGATCCGAACGGCGTGTGCCCGTACGGGCTGCTGGCCGAACTGCGAGCGGCGAGGGGCCTGGGCTCGGCCGAACCCCGCGGCGACCGGGACGCGTGGCTCGAACTCGTCGCCCGCCGCGGTCCGGCCGCGACGCGCCGCATGCTGGAACGCGCCCTGGTCTCGCCGTACTGGTCGAAGCGGATCCGCTCGTGGACGTGCCTGCGCCGCTCGTGGGACCAGCTGGCCGACGAGACCCGGATCGACCTGTCCGCGCGTGCGGCCGGCGGCGTGTCCGGCCCGTCGTACAACATCCCGGACGACACCGACCGGCTCGTGGACCGGCTGCTCGACCGG
>NZ_NMWU01000058.1 GCF_002860355.1 Bifidobacterium margollesii | reverse complement strand
CGCGGCGTTCGCCGGGCGCGAGCTCGTCGATCCACGAGGCCAGCACCTCCTTGCTCGGATACCCCAATTGGCGTATCGTACGGCTCGCTCGCCGCCCGTGCGTCAGGTAATGATCCACCGCGGCCCGCCTCTGTTCCAACGTGTAGCGCGCATACCGCTCCCCACGCCTCGACGGCACCCCGGTCTCCTGCTCCTCGAGCCAGTCCCGATGCCACATACGCAACGCCTCCCGGCTGGGATACCCCAACTCCCGGATCACATCCGCCGCACAGCACTCATACCGGACATACAACTCCACCGCACGCCGCCGCTGCTCCCTCGTATACTTCACCATGGCCCGCCTCCCGGAACCCCCAGTCCAAGAAAACGGCACCACCTCGTTGTGAGCGGTGTTTTTCCGCAGGATGGGTGGCGGGTTCCCCGCAGGGTGTGCGGTATCGGCCGCTGCCTGCCTGTGTTGTGTTGTTGTGTTGGTTATTTGGTCATGAGGGCGTGCTGGCTGCGGTAGGAGCGGCCCTCGAATCTGATGAGTCGTCCGTGGTGGACGGTGCGGTCGATGAGGGCCGCTGCCATGTTCTTGTCGCCCAGGACGCGTCCCCATCCGCTGAATTCGATGTTGGTGGTGTAGATGATGCTCCTTGTCTCGTAGCTGTCGCTGATGATCTGGAAGAGGAGGCGGCTGCCTTCCTCGTCGATGGGCAGGTAGCCGAACTCGTCGATGATCAGGAGCCTGGCCTTGCCTATGGCGGCGAGCTCCTTGTCGAGCCGGTTCTCCTGTTGGGCGCGCCGCAGGCGCATGAGCAGGCCGGTCGCGGTGAAGAACCGGACGGGGATGCCTCTTGCGCAGGCGAGCCTGCCGATCGCGATGGCGAGATGGCTTTTGCCGGTGCCGACGCTCCCGTAGAGCACGAGGTCCTCGCATCGGTCGACGAACCCGAGGGTCTCGAGTTGTTCGCGCCCCCAGTCGGCGGGCATTTTCAGGTTGGTCCAGTCGTAGCCGTCGAGTGTCTTGTCGGCCGGGAATCCGGCCTGCCTCAGGAGGCGGACGCGTCTGGATTGCTCGCGTGAGTCGAGTTCGGCCGTGAACCAGCGTTCGATGAGGTCGAGCTGGTTGGGCGTGGCCTCGGCCAGCATGTCGGCGAGCACGCCGCGCGTCAGGGGAAGGCCGCGGCTCATTTTCAGGATCCGTTCGCTTTTCTCGGTCGTGGACGCCCGCCTGCGGCGGGTCTCCGGGACCGCGGGATCGGGTCTGACGCTCATCGTCCCCGCCTCCCGTCGTCATGGCCGGTGCCGGTGATGAACTCGTCATAGCCGCTTAGGTCGGGTTCGTCCATCGCGCCGGGGTATTCCCAGTCGCCGTCGCGCATGCGCAATGCGATCGGGGTGAGGGTGTCCTCGTGCAGTCCCATGTCCTTGTTGCAGGCGAGGATCTCACCGCACGCCTGCATCACGGAATCGAAACCCGCGGCGGCGCACGCGTGGGCTATCGCTTTGAGGCTTTCCCTGAGGGTCTTGCCGTCCATGGAGTCGAGCCAGCCGCGGATGTCGTCGGGCACGTCGGGGCGTATCGGGCTCTCGCCCCACGCGCCGGGGCGCGCGGCGAGCATGGGCATCACCAGCGCCGGGTCCTGCAGAACACGCGGTCCGCCCCCGTAGGGACGCGGGTATTCGGCCAGAACCACGCCGGTGTCGGGATCGACGAGCGTGACGGCGTCCCACCGGACCGCGGCCTGCACGCGCCGACGGGCCCATGCGCCGCCGGCCAGATAGGAGCGGGAGTCGATGTTGATCCGGCCGTGCTTGTCGGCCTTCCTCGACTCCCAGCGCACCGGGTCGAACACCGTGGACGGCAACGGCGTCAACGCCGCCCTGTCCTCGGCGAACACCTCCGTGACGGGCACGTCCATCAGCCGCGGGCAGTACGACGAGCCGGCCAGGGCGTCGCACCGCTCCAGCATGAGACGCGACAACTGTTCGTATGACTCCGCGCGCATAGGCGGGACCATGATGTTGCGCCGCAGGAACCCGACCGCGTTCTCCACGCTGCCCTTCTCATGACCCGAATACGGGTTGCAGAAGCGTACCTCGAGCCGGTGGTGCGCCACGAACGACTCGAACACGCGGGTGAGCGTGATCTCGCCCTTCGCGTCCCTGTGCCCGGCGCCGGTGGCGTTGTCCATCACCATGACCGGAGGGACGCCGCCCACATGCGCGAACACGAGCATCAGCCCCGCGCACAGGCACTCCGCGTTCTCCCCGGGCATCGCCACGCAGTACCGCATGTTCGACCACGGGAACGAGACCACCAGACAATGCGTCTCCGTCTCACGCCCCGCGACCGTGGCCAACGCCACCCCGAAATCGACCTGCATCACTCCCGGAGCCCACGACAAGTCCAGGAACGCGGCCGACGACTCCCGGTTCGTCTCCCGCCAACGCTTCACATACCGCTGCACCACGGAATACGAGCCCTCGTAACCATGCTCCTCTACCAGCCGGTCGTACACGCGCCTAGCCGTATGCCGCTGCTTGCGCGGCATACGGCGATCAGCCTCCAGCCAGCCGTCCACCACCGCGGCGAATTCGTCGATCTTCGACCCGTACCGCCGGTCGTCCGGACGCCTCGGACTCAGATCCTCCACGTCCGCGTACTTCGCGACCGTCCCGCGATCCACACGCAGCCGCCGCGCTATCTCCGAACGAGACAACCCCTGCCGGTCCAGTCTCCTGATATCTTGCACAATGGGCATCGGTATCGCCATGATCCTTTCCTTCCCGAGCACCGGCCGGCGGCAACCGGCCGAAACAACCAATCGGCACTCGGGAATATACAGGCGGCGGACCGATGCCTCTCACATCATCCGAAGACGATGACGACACCGGGGAAAACCATCAGCCCACACTGCGGGAAAACACCGCTCAACCTGCTGAACAAACATTGAAGCAATACACTCAAGGAGACCATGCCCTCGCCGTTCGACGGCCTCACGTCGATCGGCGTGGACGAGACCAGCTACCGCAAGGGCCACACGTACATCACCGTCGTCGTCGACCACGAGCGGCGCCGTGTCATCTGGGCGCACGACGGGTACGGCAGGGACGTGTTCGACCTGTTCTTCCGGCAGCTCACCGACGGGCAGCGCGCCTCCATCCGGGTCGTCACCGGCGACGGCGCACGCTGGATCGACTCATGCGTGCGCGAATGGTGCCCGGACGCGCAGCGCGTGCTCGACGGCTTCCACATCGTCTCCTGGATGAGCGACGCGCTCGACCAGGTCAGGAAACGCCTCTGGAACCAGGCCAGACGCGAAGGCGACGAGGAGACCACGAAACGCATGCGCGGCGTCAGGTACGCGGTCCTGAAGAACCCCGACCATCTCACCGGACGGCAGGACGAATCCCTCACCGCGTTGGGGAACACGGATCCCAGGGGACAGCTCTACCGCGCATGGCGGCTCAAGGAACTCCTGCGCAACCTGCTCAGACACCCCATCGAACAGGCCCGCGGAGAGCTCAAACACTGGGTATTCTGGGCGTCCCACAGCCGCATCCCCGAGATCGTCGAACTCTCCAGGAAGATCAGGAGACGCCGGCCCGACATCCTGCGCACGATCGAGCTCGGCTACTCCAACGCCAGGCTCGAGGCGTTCAACAACCGCATCAAGGTCACCATCCGCATGG
>NZ_NMWU01000057.1 GCF_002860355.1 Bifidobacterium margollesii | reverse complement strand
CTGGAGGGACGAGGGCATCGCCTGGTACACCTCGCCCACGGGCGCGAACGTGTACCGGCTGTACAACCCCACGCGCTACCACAAGCCGAAGCACGGTCGTGGCAATGGTGGCGGCGAGCATGTGTACACCACCAGCTACGGCGAGTACCTGAGCGTCATCAGGGCCGGGTGGCGTGGCGAGGGCGTCGCCTGGAAGACCATGTGACCCTCCCCCGCGCGGCGTGATCCCCATGGGCCCTCCCGTCCGTCCTCCGGTCGGGAGGGCCTTCCCATGCCCGTTCCGTCCCGTCTGGCGCGTGTTTCCGGGTTTCGGCGTGTCGCCTGTGATTCCGCCGTTTCCGGGCGTGTACGGGTGGGCGGACAACATTCCCGGAAAACGTGTGACGATGAGCCGCGTATGGGCGGCGAACGGCGTCGCCCTCCCAACCCAAGGGAAAGGAACGGGAGCATGGGACGGATACGAGGTCTCGTCGCCCTGGCCGTGGCCGGGGCGACGCTCGTGTCGGGATGCGTGACCGCCAACGCGGCGGACACGTCACCGGCCGACGCGGGCGTGACGATCCAGCAGGACACGACAGGCAGCCAAACCAACGGCGGCAGCGATGACGGCACGGTGACGGTCACGCCGCCCGCCGGCAGCGACGCCGGAAGCACCGGCGGCGGCGCGGACGACGCCGCGGGCGATACGGCGGACAAGGATGGGAAGGACACCGGTGCTCCGGCCGGCCCCTCCCCCACGGCGAAGCCGGGCTCCTCGGCCCCGTCCGCCGCGTCGACGGCCGGAAGCGCCGGCGGGCAGGCGAGGCCGAAGGCCGCGCCCGCACCGCAGGCCAAGACCAAGTCCAAGGCCGAGCGGAAGGCGACGCCGGACGCGTCGGGGGAGCGCAGGGGCACGATCCATGTCGGCTCGCAGGAATCCTCCTCGTTGGACGGGGTGACCGTGCGCCTGTACCGGGTCGGCCGGTACCCGACGAGCCTGGACCGGGCGAAGGCCCTGTCGTGGGATGATCTGCACGCGACGGCCGTGGACGACACCGTCAGGGCCTTGGCCGCGAAGGCGGTGGCCGGCGCGGGCGTGAAGACGTCCGGCGATCCTGTGGACGTGCTGTGGCGTTCGACGGACGGCGTGGCGCGGGCGAAGGCCGCGACCGAGCTGGGTGACGCCCTGCTGCGGGCCGGCGTCAGGCCGACGGCGAGCACGGTCGGCGACGAACAGGACGCCAGCGTGCCCGAGGGCGTGTATCTGGGCGTGCCGGACACCCCGGACCGTCAGGCGAGCGTCAGCGCCACCACGGTCGACGGGGCGAGCCGTATCGATGGCGGCGGGTTCGGCTGGATGACCGTCATGGGACGGTTCGACGGGGCGAGCCCGGAGCTGGCCGAAATGCCCGACGACGTGCGCGACGGGAACGGGGATTCCGGTCTGCTGGGCCGCCTGTTCGGCATGTTCAGCGTGGTGCCGCGCACGGGCGAGCCGTTCACCCTGCTCGGCCACCGCGACTACGTGATGCCGGGCGGCGCGTTCACGGGCATCTTCGACCTGCGCGACGACACGACCAACAAGCCGGTCACCGCCCTGTGCGTGCAGGCCGGCGCGGACACGCCGGACGCCGGCACGAAGTTCACGCGCTACGACTATTCGTGGAACACCGCGCAGGAGGATCGGATGCGCGCGGTCGTGTACTTCTCGCCGTATGGGCCGGGCACGAACGTGATGCGCCTGCCCAAGGGCGACAAGGCGCTGGGCTACATGCACTACGTGTTCAGCGCGATCCACAACAACCGCGAGGACGACATCCCCGACACCATCAGGAACAGCAACGAGTACAAGGCGCTGAGGGACGCGGCGAAGAACCATCCGCAGCCCTACGGGACCGGCATCCGGCTCATGTTCTACTCGATCGACCCGAGCATCAAGAACAAGCAGAACCTGATCTTCTTCGACACCGCGCCCCGCTGGTCGGCGGACGTCAGCACGAACGCCATGTACGCGAACTCGGGCACGAACGGCTGGAGGAAGGTCAGCCAGGACCGTCCCGCCAGGATCTTCTCCAACCAGATCACCACCGGCTCCCGGCTGCGTGACGAGATCACCGTCACCGCGCGCGGCAACACGCACTTCCGCGACGACTACTTCACCATCGAAAGCCACCTGAACGTGGACGAGAACCGCGACGGCAGGCCCGACAAGGCGCGCACGTACCTGGAGATCCAGAACGAGCTGATCCTGAAGAACAAGTCCGTGTCGTTCCTCAGCCCCGAGGCCACGCCCGGCGACCTGGGCTACGGCAAGGCCTGGCCCGCGGGCGCGAACATCTGGTGGGACACCATCATCCGTCCGGCCAGGGCCGGCGACCCCGGCTACGACGGGTCGAACGGGAACAACGGCGGCAAGATGTGGAAGTCGTTCCTCAAGAGCAACGTCACGTACATCGGGTACAGCGCGGGCGGCACCGAGCGGCCCAGCGAGGCGTACTCCACGCCGAACAGGCCGTCCATCACGGTGTCGACCTTCCGGCGCAACGCGAACGACGGCGTCGCTCCCGCCTCGCCCACCGCGCCGATGCATGACTCGATCACCGTGCGCCACAACGGCGGCAACTCGATCGCCAGCGCGAAGGCCGGCAACGGCAAGCTCATCGCGGACGTGACCCTGCACGCCGACCTCAACGGCGACGGCAGGGAGGACCTGGCCATCGCGGCGAAACGCACCGTGTACGGTCTGCCGGCCACGTTCTCCGCGACCCAGTCGCGCACGTTCGACAGCGAGGAGTTCGTCCCCTCGGATCTCAAGGGCCAGACCGAGTGGCAGCCGAACGCGAGGTACTGGTTCGACGCGGTCGTGTACGGTCAGGACTCCGTGAACTGGTTCACCCTGGGCCTGCAGGCAGTGGCCGTGCATCCGGGCTCGAACGACCCCAACGAACAGTTCCAGATCCACAGGAACGAGCATGTGGACTTCTCCACGAAGGCCCTGGCCGGCACGGACGCGAACCCGACCGACCCGCCCGCCCTTTCGGGAGGCACGCAGCGGGTGCGCGACCGCCTGTACGCGCAGTGCACGGACATCCCGGCGGGCACGACGTTCACCGGCACGCTGACGCTGAACTGGTCGAAGGACGGTGACGCCACTCCGGAGGCGTCGAAATCCAAGCCCGTGACCATGGCCTGCGGGGCAAGCTGGAGTTCGTACTACGCTCCCGCGGATCTCGGCATGGGCGCGTGGCAGGCCGGCAAGTACTGGTTCACCCTGAGCGTGCCCAAGCAGACCCACGTTGATCAAGGTAAGACCCTTCCGGGTTTCGATGATTCCGCGGAGTCCTGGACCACGGTCGTGCCGTCCGTGTCGTTCGCCACGCGCGCCCAGGCCACGTTCAACATCGCGGGCAGCACCACCCCGGTGTCCGACCTGATCTGGACCGGCTGCACGAACATCCCCTCCGGCACCACGTTCACCGGCACCAGCACGCTCAACGTGGACACCGACCGCGACGGGAAGGCCGACCACACGAAGAGCGTGACCGTGGCCCCCAAGTGCGGCAGGACCGTCGCCTCGCCCACCGTCAGCCCGAAGGACCTGGGCGTGGGCGACCGGTGGCCCGCCGGCTTCTACTGGTGGGACCTCAACGTGCCCAAACAGGGCCGGTACGTGCTCAACGACACCGGACACGCCGGGCACGGGGACGCGAAGGAGTCCTGGACGGCCGCCGCGTCCCGCCTGATGACCGCCGGCGTGACCAGCCAGGCCGCCAACGGCCTGGTCGCCGACTGGAACCAGCAGGACGTGACCCGGGACACGAAATTCGACTCCCACGCCTCGTCCCTCCTGATCGCGGGCGGCACGGATCCGGTGTCCGACCGGGTGAGGCTCGACGTCAAGTCCCTCGACACGCCCGCCCACCGTGACTGGGACACGAACAACGACGGCCGGTTCGACGGGAACCTCAGGTTCACGGTCAAAACCACGATGCACCTGACCGGCGGGAAGAGCAAGGCGAAGACCATCGCCTACGCGTCCTACCACTCCGTTGCGGGCGGCAACGACAGCGGCACCGAG
>NZ_NMWU01000056.1 GCF_002860355.1 Bifidobacterium margollesii | reverse complement strand
GCCCGCCATGAGCCTGCTGCCCGACCTCAAGGCGCGGCACGTGAGGGTGATCGTCACGAACGCCGCGGACATGGGACGCGCCTGCGGGCGCCTGCTCGACATGCTGCGCGACCATAGGCTCACCCACCTGACGGACGACGAACAGCCCGCGTTGGCGAAGGCGGTCGCGAACGCCGCCACGAGGAACATCGGGCCGTCCGGCGCGTTCGGCTGGAACAAGACCGGCAGCGACATCGACATATCCCCATTGGTGGCGGTCACGCTCGCCCTGTACGGCACCTACGTCACGAAACGCAACCCCAACAGACGACAGGAGGTGATGGTCTGATGGTCTCCAGCGAGATCGTGGCCGCTTCGGGCGGCAAGCCTTTCCTGTACGGCAGCGTCCTGCCCGAGGTGCGGGGCATCGCAGGCATCGACGAGGCGGATTGGGACGTGGTCGAACGGCTCCTGCGCGTGTGGGTGGCCAAGCAGCCGGGCAATGTGCTGCGCACCCTGTACTACGATGCGCACGAACGGCTGAAGGACTTCGGCATCAGCATGCCCGGCCGGATCAAGTCGAACATGGTCATGCCGCCGGTCGGCTGGCCGGCCAAGGCGGTGCGCACGCTCGCCGATCTGAGCGCGTTCGAGGGGTTCCGCGTCGATGCGGCGGCAGACGGGGCGCTGAAGGGCGACGTGGACATGCTCTTCGACGGGAACGCGTTGGACACGACCGTGGCGCAGGCAGTCGTCAGCGCCTACAAGCACTCCTGCTCGTTCCTCACCGTCAGCCGCGGCCCGGATGGCGTCCCTCGGATCATCCCGCGCTCCGCGGAATGGTCGAGCGCGGTGTGGGACACGCCCCGCAACCGCATCGGCTCGGCCATGACCATCACCGACGCGGACGAGAACGGCGACGTCACCGGGTTCTCCATATGGCTGCCCGACCGCCTCTACCAATGTTCGAAGACCGGCGGCAGGTGGATCGCCGACGCGCAGTCCACGAACTGGGGCAGGCCCACCGTGGCCGCACTGTGCTACGACCCCCAGCTGGACCGCCCGTTCGGCCGCAGCAGGATCAGCCGCCCGCTGATGAGCCTGACCGACATCGCCTACCGCACGCTCGTGCGCATGGAGGGCAACGCCGAGTTCTACAGCGCCCCCAAGGTCTGGTTCCTAGGTCTCGACCGGGACGCGTTCAGCAAGGACACGTGGAGCAGCCTGATCAGCGCGATCAACGCGGTGAGCCGCGACGAGAACGGCGAGATCCCCGCCATGCAGCAGGTCCAGCAGGCATCCATGCAGCCGCATTCCGACATGCTGCGCACGATCGCTATGCTCGTCGCCTCCGAGACCAGCCTGCCGGTCAACGATCTGGGCATCACCATGGACAATCCCGCGTCCGCGGAGGCCATGGCCGCCGCGGAACGCAAGCTGTCGCGCGAGGCCGACCGGCAGAACCGGCTCTTCTCCCGCGCCCTGAAGGACGTGGTGGGCATGGCGCTGAACCTGCCGGCCGACGAACTCAACCGGATCACGCCCGTGTGGGCGCCGACCCGCGAGGTGAGCGACGCGGCGCGCGCCGACTACTACGCGAAGATCGCCGGCGTCAACGCGGACTTCGCCGACTCCGACGTGGGGCTCATGAAGGCGGGGCTCACGTTCCAGGAGATCCAGGCCTTCCGCGCCTACCAGCAGCGCATGAAGGCCCAGAAGAACATCGAAGCGCTCAGGGCACGCACCCTGCAGCCCCAACAGCAGACGGAGGATGCGACCGTCCAGCAGGAGGGGAATGCCACCACCGGGCCGCGGTCCGTGGAGGAGCAGACCCCCCCCCGATGAGCTGAAGGCGCGGTTCGACGCGCTGGGCGTGGCCATCCGGGCCGGCGTGGAGCCGGAGGACGCGGCGAGAAGGCTCGGCTTGGCGGGCATCCGGTTCACGGGCATGGTCCCGGTCAACCTGAAGGAGGTGGCGGATGGCGACGGCGATGAACGGCCTGCCGGCCGGCCGGGATCTGAAGCGTCTGCTGGAGCAGGCGCAGAAGGACTATCAGGCGAATCTCGATAACCTGACCGACGCGGCCACCGATGAGATCGAGACCGCCATCCAACGCGGCGACATCGATCTGAAGGAGCTCGTCAGCGAGTACGCTCGCGACGCGAGCCAGCTGGCGAACGAGTACTACGACCAGCTGCGCGGCCTGTGGGCCGAACAATCGTCGGAGCCGATGCCCGAGTTCCTGCACGCCAAGCTCGTGGACCCGTCGCGCGTGCTGTGGCAGGTCGAGCACGGGTTCAGCAACACGGACTTCAACGGCCTGACCTACCAGCAGGTCATGGAGGGCCGCAGCCGCGCCGGCATGACCATCGACGACCTGTGGCCGCCGTTGGACAACGTGGACGACGCGCAGCAGTTCATCGCCGACATGATCAACGCGTCCGGGCGTCTGACCATGCAGCGCAACATCAAACTCGACCCCACCCGGCCGAAGTGGGCGCGCGTGTGCGGCAGCGCGAAACCGTGCGCGTTCTGCGTCATGCTCGCCTCCCGAGGCTTCGCCTACAACAGCCAGGAGACCGCCGACTTCGGCTCGGGTTTCCATGATGGTCACTGCCATTGCAGCGTCGTGCCCAGCTGGGGCAGGGACGAACACCTCCTCGCCAGACAGGCCCAATGGAAGAGCATGTACGACGCGGGGAAACGGGAAATCAGCGAAGCGGAAGGCAGCGGCAAGCATGCCGCGCCGAAAACGTCTTTCAAGGATGTGCTTGCTGCCATGCGTCGTATGTTTTCCGATAAACTCGGGGACGGGGTGGAGACTCGTGCGCCAAGCCTGTCTCCCGAGCTGGATCGACGATATAAACTGTCCAAGCCGCTCAAACATTTTTCACAGCTCACGTCCAAGGCGGTCAACCCGAACATCGGGAACGTGCCTCAAGGCGTGTACGACCCCTATGGCAACAACTGTCAACGCTGCTGTCAGGTAGCGGAACTTCGGCTCCGCGGATACGACGTAATAGCAGCGCCACGTGGTATGTATGATCAAACCGGCATCCGCCATTTCTACATATCCAATTGGATGACCCGCGACGGCAAACAACGCCGATGGACAAATTGCGCGCCCAGAAGAAAAGCCGACTCCATCCTCAAGGAGCTTGAATCCTATCCCGTGGGGGCCAGATTCTTCATTCGAGGAAGCTGGAAAACCAAAGGCGGTCATGTATGGAATGCGGAAATCGTCATGAAAAACGGTCGAAAGACCGTCAAAATGTACGATTTCCAAGGAGAAGATCGTGACCCTGACGGATACCTTAGCCGGGTCAAGAACGGAGGCTCATCCTATATACGAGTCGATGACATGTTTCCCTCCGATGCGCTTATGGATGGGCATCGGCTCAACTTCGATACCCGATTGCCCAAACCGACGTCGTGGGTCATCGGCGCTGGCGATCATGCACCTACCACGAGTGAGGCCAATGCGGCATACTGGGGTCCGTCGGATAGGCAGATTGACAAATCATGGGGCGAATATGTCCGGTGGAGTTATAGCAGTCCTGATGCGCCTGCCGTCAAACCCAATGGCAGGGAGATGGTTCCGAAAAAATGATAAGATTCGATTACGTCGATAGGGGGTGGGAATAGATGGTAACTAGCTATCATCAGGCTCGTGGAATCATAGCGGATCTTTATGCCGGCCATTGCGTAACAAGCCCGGAGGGGTATGAGAACGCCGAGCATTTTTTTGTGCCCGTTGATCACCCGCCGGCTCTTGGTTTCGATGATGATTGCGTGCGTCTCGTGGATAAAGTCACAGGCAAGATCATTCCCGTCCACGTGTTCCCGTTCGATGATGCCGGCAAGGCGAACATCGAACGATTGCGGGCCATGGATACTGTCTATGACACCACATCAGATACCGAATATCTTGATCTGCTAAAGAGATACCATGCCAAATACGGTGAAGACTATTTCGCGGGCAATCCTGTTTACGGCCTGAAGGAGCAGCAGATCAAAGCCGACATTCGACAGGCCCTCCACGAACAGGACCAAGGCTAAGCCGCTTACTCTTTTTCTGTCTATGACCACCCGCACGGGTGGTTTTCTCATTTAAGGAGCCAACCATGGATAAACCAGCTGAGCCTGCATCCGTCACGGTGGAGGTCAAGCCCGATCTGAGCGGGCTGCGCGCGTTCCTTGCGGACATGCTTGCCGTCGTCGACAAGTACGACGCGGGTTCATCCGATTAGACCCCTATAACCATTTTCCCTGTTCATGGCCACCCGCACGGGTGGCTTTTTTCATGCCCGGAACGGGCCCCGACAACACCATTAGGAGGAACACATGGCCGAGGAAGCCAACAACGCCAATCAGTCGCAGGACACGTCCAAGCCGCACGGCGAGGAGCAGCAGACCGACTGGGAGGCGAAATACCGCGAAGCCGTCACCCATTCTCGCGAGTGGGAGAAGCGTGCGAAGGACAACAAGGCGGCCGCCGACGAGCTGCAACAGCTCAAGGAGTCGCAGATGAGCGAACAGCAGAAGGCCGAAGCCAAGACCGCGAGGCTCCAGAAGGAGCTCGACGCCCTCAAGGCCGAGAAGCAGGCCGACGAATGGCGATCGCAAGTCGCCGCCGAATCCGGTCTGCCCGCGAACCTCATCACGGGTTCCACGCTCGAGGAGATGCAGGCGCACGCGAAGGCCATCGGCGAATACGTGGCGTCGAAGACCGGCAGACAGCTGCCGAATGTCACGGATCCCGGCAGGACGCCTCAGACCCCGCCGAACGACCTGCTGCAGTACGCGGCCGAGGTGTTCTCCAACTAGTCAATCCATCCAATCCGTTTTCCAAGGAGGCCTTATCATGGCTATTTTCGGTACCGGCGGCATCAAGGCGATGCCTAACCAGATCGCGGACGGCATCGTCGACCAGGTGCAGTCCGGCAGCGCCATCGGCGTCTTGTCCCAGCAGAAGGCGATGCGTTTCGGCGAGACCAGCATCGTCACGTTCGAGAACCGGCCCCGCGCCGAGTTCGTCGACGAGGGCGCCCAGAAGTCCAGCACGACCGGTTCGTTCGGCGTGGTCAAGACCGTGACCCACAAGACGCAGGTCACCATGCGCTTCGACCAGGAGGTGCAGTGGGCGGACGCCGACTACCAGCTCGGCATTATCAACAAGCTCGCCACCGAGGGCGCGAAGGCCCTGTCCCGTGCTCTCGACCTCGGCGTGTTCTACCGTCTCAACCCGTTGTCCGGCAAGCCCGTCACCGCGTGGACGAACTACCTGAACGCGACGACCAAGCGCGTGGCTCGCACCGCCAGCCCGGACGTGGACGTGGAGCAGGCCATCGGCCTGATCCTCAACGACAGGGAGGGCTGGGACGTCAACGGCATCGCCATGAGCCGCGAATTCGCTTTCGGCCTCGCCACCCTGAAGGACACGCAGAAGCGCCCGCTCTACCCGGAGCTTGGCTACGGCGTGACCATGAACAGCTTCAAGGGCATCCCCGCATCCGTCACCACGACCGTGAACGCGCCCGAGTTCGCCGCGCCCGCCGAGGGTGAGACGTACACGGTGCCGAAGGTCGGCGCGATCGTCGGCGACTGGAAGAACGGCATCTACTGGGGCGTGCAGCGCAACCTGCCGCTCGAGACCATCACCTACGGCGATCCGGACGGACAGGGCGACCTGCGACGCAACAACCAGATCGCGCTCCGACTGGAGATCCTGTACGCGTGGTACGTGTTCACCGACCGCTTCGCCGTGGTCGAGGGCGACGCACCCACCGCGAAGGCTGGCAAGTGATGGCGCAGGCGGTCGAATTCCACCACCTGACCAGCGGCGTCACCAACGACGCCCGGCAGGCGGTCATCGAAACCCAGTTCCTCGATCAGGACGGCAATCCCATCGACATCACCGGCGGCGGCACGGGTTCGACGCCGGCCGCCGGTTCGGTCACGCCGGCTACCCTGTCCGGCTATGACGCGGCCACCGGCCATGGCAAGGTGCCGCAGGTCAAGGCGGACGGCAGCGGGTTCGACTTCGTCGCCCCGCCCGTCGGCGTGAAGGGAGACAAGGGTGATCCGGGGGCGGCCGGCGCGAAGGGCGACAAAGGCGACCCCGGCGCGGCAGGCAAGTCCGTGACCGCGATCGCCCTGACCGCGGACGCGGCCGGCAAGATCACCGGCGGCACCGTCACGTTCAGCGACAAGACCACCGCGGCGATCACCGTGACCACCGCGACCGCGTAAGGAGAAGCGTCATGGCCGACGAGGAGACCGATCCGGACGCGGATCCGGGCATGGGCGGCGACACGACGCCTCTGGCCACGCACGGGGATCTGGAACGCCGCTGGCACGCGCTCACCGATGCGGAGCGCGCGCAGGCCGACGAGCTGCTCGCCGACGCGAGCGAGATCGTCCGCGCCCAGCTCTTTGGCGGACATGGTTTCATCCGTCGTCTGGCCGAAGAGCCGTCATATTTTCTGTTCTTTTGTGTTTGCTACTGCTGAAAGGCAATCGATTATGACTTCCACTGTTTCCGACAAGAAC
>NZ_NMWU01000055.1 GCF_002860355.1 Bifidobacterium margollesii | reverse complement strand
TGAGCTGTTCGGCGGCCTGTCGGATGGTCGGCTCGTCGGCCGGGGCGCCGGCCGTCCGGGCGGTCGTGCGGGTGATGTCGGTGAGCTCGTCGAGGGTCGCGGCGGGCGCCCAGCGGCCGTCGATGTAGGCCTCGGCGGCGTGCCCGGCGACGCGTTCGAGGCCCTGCGGGTCGGTGCGGGCGGTGAGGCGTGCGAGATCCGTGGCCTGCGTGGTCGGGGCGTCCCGTGCCGGTTCGAGGAGGGCGGCGAGGTGCCCATGGACGCTCTGCCATGGGTCCTGTCCGGCGTTCGGGTCGTCGGCCGCGTGGCGCGTCTTCCACTGGTCGCGGGAGCGTCTGATCGCGGTGCACAGTCTCCACGGGTCGGTGACGTCGAGCGTGGTCTGCGCCTCGCCGCGGCCCTTGAACAGGCGGACGCCGTCGCCGGGCTTGAAGCTGATGGTCACGTCGTTGCCGTTGAGCTTCTGGGCGGCGGCGTGCGGGTTGAGGAACGTGTCGAGGCTGTATCCGTCGAGACGGACGCCGTCGATCTCGGTGCCGGAGGGGATGTTGACGATGGCCTTCTGCCATTCGCGCCCGGTCCGGTCTCGGTGCGTGTAGGGGCGGACGAGCCGGTTGGGCAGGTTGACGCGGGGCCATCGTTCGGCTCGGGTCCGGGCCGGGCCGCGTCCGTCGTCTGCGGTCGGCGCGTCGGGTTTCGTCGGCTGGTTCATGTCGGGGCTCCTTTCGTTCATTTGCGGCCTCGGTGCGGGGTGTTGATGTCGGGGACGTTTCTGGCGTGCGTGGGGGCTCGGCGTTTGGATTCGGCGAGCTTGCGTTGGGCGCGGGTCTCGATCTCGCCGCGCAGCCGCTTCCTGACGTCGGCCTTCGCGTCCTCGACGGCCGTCCTGGTCTTCCCTTCGGTTTTCCCTGTTCGGGGGATCTCGGCGGTGACGGGTTCGGGCTCGCGTCCGCCGTTGCTCCCGGCGGTGCGCGCCGGGCGGTTCGCGTCCCGTGCGGCGTCGGCGGCGATGGTCTCGGCCCACGGGTCGGGGCCGTCCGCCTTGGACGGTTCCCGTTGCCCGGCCGTCTTTCCGACGGGTTCGGGTTCGTCCGCGTTCCTCCCTTCGGTCTTCCCGGTTTTGGGAATCTCGGCGGTGACGGGTTCGGGCTCGGGCCATCCGGGCTGGGGGTAGTCGGGGTTGACGCGGTCGCCGGTGAGCGGGTCGATGGCGGGTTCGTTCCTCGTCGCGGCGCGCCGTTCGGCGTCGGCGGCGACGGCTTCGGCCCATGGGTCAGGCCCGTCCGCCTTGGACGGTTCCCGTTGCCCGGCCGTCTTTCCGTCGGGTTCCGGTTCGCCGGCGTTCCTTCCTTCGGTTTTCCCGGTTTTGGGGATCTCGGCGGTGACGGGTTCGGGCTCGTCGGGCGTGGCCTGTTCCACGACGGGGATCTGTCTGGTATCGGCCGCGGGCTCGTCGGGCGTGGTCTCGGCGAGGGCGTTGTGGTCGAGGATGCCGACGCGTTCGAGGACGTGCTGGAGGTGGTCGATGCTCTTGCCTTCGAAGTGCAGGTACCACACGTCTCCGCGGGCCTTCTCGACGTGGAAGTCGATGCCGGCCTTCTTCAGTTCGCGGGTGATGCGCCGGGCGTCGTCGGGGCTGATCCGGGTGATCTTGACGCCCCCGTCGGCGGTGTGCTGCAGTTCGCGTTCGCTCAGCCGGCGGCCCTTGCGCCGGTTCTCCTTGGTCTGGGGATCCCGCTGGAAGGGCCATTTGGCGATCTGCACGAGCAGTCTGGCCAGCTGCAGCGCGCCCCGTCCGGTGAGTCGGATGGTCAGGCTCGCGGCCTGTTTGAGGAGCTGGCGCTCCTCCATTTCGATGGCTTCTCCGTCCATGGTGGTGTTCCTTTCCGTTGATGTCGGGTTGGTGGTGTTCCGGGTGGCGGTTACGTTCTGCGGCGTGTGCCGCGGCGCTCCTTTCCTCCGTCGTTCCGCTCGCGCAGTCGCCGCTGTTCGTCGCGCAGGGCCTTGAGGTCGAGGCTCAGGCGTTGGAGGCGTTCGGTGCGTTCGCGGATCTCGGGATCGGTGTCGATGGGCTCGTCGGGCGCGTCGTCCCCGTCGGTTTCGTGCCGGTCGGCGATGGCGACGAGCACGCCCTGGAGTTCGGCGCGCTCGGCGCGGATCTCGCGTTCGAGCCGGTCGATGGCGGTGTTCCAGTCGCCGGTCTCGCCTCCCCACCGGTTCGCGGCGATGAGGGCGCGGCCGGTGCGGTCGAGGTCGTCGAGTCTCCTGGCCTGCCATCGGTACCAGCGGCGTTGGGCGTCGCTGGCGCCGATGTCGGGGCGTATCGTGCGGGTTTCGAGTCCGGTCAGGTCGAGGTCGGGAGGCTCGAACCATGCGTACAGGCTTTCCGCCTCGACGGCCCTGATGTACCGGTCGCGCCGGTCGGTGATGATGCGTTCGGCGCCGCTGGCGAGGAACGCCATGTAGGTCTTGCCGTCGGTGATGCATTCGTCCTCGCGGATGGCGACGTGTTCGGCTCCCCTGGTGCCGGGCAGGCGGACGAGCATGGTGCCGTCGTCGCGCCGGCGGGCGATGAGCGAGCGGTTGAAGTTGATCTGGACGAGGGTGGTGCGGCCGATCCGGGCCATGATGTTGGTCATGTCGTAGGCCTGGCCGAGCCGGCTGTCGCGGCAGCGGAACCCGGTGTCGAGGCTTTCGAAGGTCAGGTGGCGGCCTCGGACGGTGACGGTGACGCCGTTCGCTTCGAGCTCGCGGCGGAACCCGTCGAAGTCGCGGGCGCGGCCGGCGGCCATGTCGATGCGGCGGCGCAGCTGGTCCTTGCTGCCGGCGCCGCGGGCGGCCGGGTAGAGTCCGGCCATGCCGCCGTGCGCGTACTTCGGATGGTCGGGATCGGTACGGATGACGTGCAGTCCCTCGCGCCGGGTGATCTCGTCGCTGATCTCCCGCCACTGCTTGAGGGTGCAGTTCCGGGGGTTCTTCGATGGGATGACGCGCATCTTCCGCCGGTCGACGTCGCTGGTCGAGCAGATGATGATGTGGTTGTGCAGGTGGTCCCTGTCGCCGTGCGTGGCGATGACGTACTTGTACTTGCCCTCGGTGATCCGGTCGGCGAACTCGCGGCCGAGCTCGTGGACGAGTTCGGGCGTGACCGGGTCGTCCGGGTCGAACGACTGGATGACGTGGTAGGCGAGCACGCCGTTCCGTCCGCGGCCTCCGACGGCCGCGTCGACGTCGGCGAGCATGATGTCCGCGACCCGTTCCGGGGCCGTTTTCCTGGTGAAGTTCGTGCTCACCCATGCGCCGTCGTCGGTCTTGTCGGGGTTGATGATGTAGCGGATCGCGCGCGGCAGGGTGCGGTGGATCTCGCCGATCTTGACGTAGGTCATGACGTGACTCCCTCCTCGTCGAGCCGCTTGCGGTAGTCGTCGCTCATGGCCTGGAACAGGTCCTCGATGCGCCGCTGCGCGTCCCGCACCTCGCGGATCCGCGCCTCGGAGACGGTGTGGTACGTGTTCGCCGTGCGGGCGATCTGGTTGACGTTGTTGCCGATCGCCGCGAGCTCGCCGCGGATGGCCGCGGGGTCGAACATGACCGTGAGACGGACGATCCGGCCGTCCGTGAGCATGCGCCGCGCCCAGTCGGAGAAGCGCGCGGACTCGCCGTGCAGGTCCGTGTATTTCCACGCCTGCCACCGCGCCTCGACCCGCCCCCACTCCTCCTCGGTGAACATGATCTTGCGGCAGACGTTGCGCCTGCGACCCTCCAGCCAGCCGCCCATCACGCCACCACCCCACTCGAAAACAAGCCGCAACCGGCCACGAACCAAGCCCGACCCGACCCCGCCACGGCCACGAAAACGACACCGAACCGGACCGGAAAACACGCCGGCCCGACCCCGAAACCAGCACGCCGACGACACTCGAACCGCCCCGCGACGACGCCCGCACGGCCACGAAAACGACGCCGCACCGACCCCGCGGGCCCGCGCCCGACGACACTCGAACACCGGGTTCCGCGCCCCGCGGAACCCACGGAGGCGCAGCCGACTACGGGGCCCGGGTCTCCCGGACAGCACTGCGCGCGAACGCGCGAAGTCGCATCCGTGGCCACGGATGCAATGCTGGCTGTCCCCTCTCTCCCCCGGTTTTCGGGCCTCCTCCCGAACCCGGTCTCCCCGCGCCTGCGGGTCCTTCCGGGAGTCCTTCGGGGACATGCCGTCGCATGGAGTACGGCGGGGCGGACGGGATCGTTTCGATTCATGGGTAGCCTCCTTTCACGACGTGATTGTCACGCCGATGCGGGTGGGGATTGTCCGCCCATCCGTACGCAACGAAAGGAGAAGTCCCATGGTGACGAAACCGAAGATGACCCGCAGGGCGATGCTCGCCCAGGACGGGTTCCGCAACCGGCTGGAGGAGCTGGACCGTCAGCGACGGTCGATCGACGCGCTTGCCGATGCGATGGCCGCGCTGCGCGCGGCCGAGCACGACGCGTGGTCGGCCGCCGGGAGCCTGACCGGCGACTGGGGGTATTCGCGCGACGAAGTCGCCCTGCTGGCCGGGCTCACCGCTCCCGAACGGCGGATCCTGTTCGGACCGGATCCGACCCCGTCCGACGGGGCGGACGACGGCGAGGGAGACGGAAGCGGCGACGGCGACGGGGCCGCGGTTCCGTCGACGTCGGATGCGGGCGGCGTCGACGCCGGATCCGATGGCTCGTGGTTCGCCGGCGACGGGGATCACGACTGAAACCCGTCCTCAGCTTCCCGCCGGATCCGATGATGATGGGATGACCCGGCGGGAAAGGACAGGGTCCGCGACGCCGAGGCGTCGCGGACCCTGAATGATCCCCAGTCCCGACGCGTGGTCTCGCGGACCTGAACATGAGATACACGGAATCCGGTCGCCTCCTCATGGAGTAGGGTTATCCGTAATGAACGGGACCGGAAAAGGAGGAGACGATGGCGAACATTCAACGATCTCATCTCGATAACGCTCCGCTGATCCGCACCGAGCTGAGGCTCCTATGGGGAGACGAAAAAAACACGGCCGTTATCAGTCACCTTGCTCTCAAGGAGCTCTTGTCCAAGGGAATACATGACGTGGAGTACGAGAGAACGGTTCTTTCCGATGACCCGGAGAGCGACTCGGACTCGTACCGTGCCTCATACTCGATCAACGACTCTCGGTATTCATGGCTCCTGCTGCACGGCGAGCTGCGACTGATCAGCGATGACACCTATCAGACCTGGAGCGGTTTCCGCTCCGAGTCGATGCGGATCGTCCGCGCGCTGAACGACATGATGCAAGCCCAGTCGGATCATATCCGACTGACCGTTCTTCGCTATGTGGATCGTTTCCGTCCCGATCACTTCGCGGGAGGCACGGCACGGTCTTTCCTCCGTGAGGATCTCGGACTGCCCATCGCGGCTCCCCGCCGAATCGGGGTCTTCCGCGATCCCGACGAAGTCGGATGCTTCTATGACTTCTCCCGCAGGATCAGGACCGATCTCGCCGTTGATCTGAACATAGGAGAAGCCGATCTGTTCGGATCCGGCCAGTCGGTCATCTGCGACGTTTCCGTCTACCGGCACGATATCGATGCATCCGCGGATCTGGCATCCGTCCTCGATGAGATTCATGGCGTCGCCGACAGCGTGTTCTTCGACCTCATCGAACCGATTCAGGACCGATTCCGTGGAGGAGAACTATCATGACAGACCTTCTGACCGTTCCCGCTGATCCGCTTCTCAGATCCGGCAGGGGATCGAACGGAACCATCCGTGCGATTCCGAGATCCCTCGCCGGCGCAAAGGTCCGAAATCGTGAATACTCCTCCATGGTCCGGAGCAAGGCATGGGACCGGATCGAGAAGACCCTGATCGACATCGGGCGACTCCCGGAGGACTTCGACGGGGACGGCGCCCTCAAACCATTCAGCCAGTCCGTCTCCAATGCGTTTCTTCTGGCGGGGTATCTCAGGGATTCCGGCCTCGACCTGACGGATCTGATGATCTGGCCCACCGACAACGGCACCGTCGAGTTCTCACTCCGCCGTGATCGGAACAACGAGTTGTCGTTCGAGACCGGCACGGACGGTATATCCGGACTGATATGCCTTTCGGGACGGGAACATTGGATCGATCCCCGATCTGGGAATGTGCGGACGGAGGTCATGCGTCTCGCTCATGAATACGCGTCCAGCCGCGTATGACGCCAAAAAGGTGGCTCTCTCATATGGAATCGCATGATCTTCCATTGACCATCGCGGATGGCGAGGTTGTGTTGCGCGTGCTGCGTGATCCGCAGGGCTTCTATTCCCGAAGGAGGAAGCATGTAGGCGAGCCGTTCCGTCGCGGGGACATCAGTCCCATGCAGCTGTTTCGCCCGCATAGGTCCGAGCATGATTCCTCGCTGATCCGACAGTCCATCGGAGCCGGTGGGGTCGCCCTTCATGCGAAGGACGTGCCGAATGCGATCGCTCTGGTTCCCTTCACGGCGGGCGACGCCCGTGCCATTCCGTATGACGATCGGCAGGCTCTGGATGTCGAGGACGATAGAAGCGTCTATCTGGGACATGCGAATCTCACTCTTCCCTGCATATCTCCGGAGGAGTTCCCCGAGCCCGGCAGGACCATGTCCGAGGGCCTGCGGAGAAAACTGAAATCCATCTACGATGATCTGTTCGACCGGTGCGGCGACGTCATCCCGCTCGACCGCCAGACACCGGCCGGCGAGGACGTTTGAATCAGATCGGGCTCCACGATGACGGCCGTTTCACGGCGTGGGGCGGATCCCGATGGGATCCGCCCCACGCGGGTCAGTCCCGTCCGAACGGGTTGGGTCCGACGGTGATGACGCATCGTCCCCTGAGTTCCAGGCCGAGGGGTTTGATCCACCGGCCCGCGTCCTCGGGCGAGTCGAAGGTCTGCTGGTCCAGCATGGGGATGATGTCGTTGCCGGTGAGGGTGAAGCACCACCGGCAGCTGATGGGCAGGTAGATGAGGTGCAGGTGGGCGTGGTCGTTCTTGGTCATGGGTGTCTCCTTTCGGTCGATGACGATTCGCCCACGGGCGCGCCGGGCGGCCGGGCGTCATGCCGGAACGCGCCGACCCCTTCGGGGCGGGCGCGGGCCGGTTGCGTCCGGTCGGCGGGCGTGCCATGGTGCGGTTCGCCATCGGTCGGGAGGAGGTGCTCATGCGACGGTCCGGCCGCCGGTGTCCTCCTCCGTCCGCGTGCCGTCCGTGACGGTTCCGCCTCCCGTGCGCGCCCGGGCGTCCTCGCGTCGCCGCATGGCGATGAGGTCGAGGCCGATGCGTTCGCCGATCATGAGGTTCGCGGCCTGGGCTGCGCCGTCGTCGCGGAACCATAGTTCCGGGCTGTCGGCCACGGCGCCGACGACGATGAGCGGGGCGCCGACGGGCAGCCCGCCGGACTCGGCGAGCCGGGCGACGGTGTCGGCCATGCTCCGGTAGCAGCGCACGATCGTCAGGGCGGGTTCGTCGAGCGTGACCCATTCGCCGGTGGCGGGGTCGCGGCGTCGGCGTCGGGTGAGCAGCCGCATGTCGCTCATGGCGGGCATGCCGTCGCGGGCGGGGAAGCATGCGGGCGGCGCGGCGAGGTTGCCCGATACGACGATGCCGCCGGTCAGCGCGCTCATGGCCTGTCCTCCTCCGTGGCTTCGAGTTCGTGGATCCGTCGTTCGAGCGCGTTGATCCGTTCGCTCTGCGCGGCGATCACGTCGATGAGGCCTCGGCCGGGGCCGGACTCGTCACGGGTCCGTCGTTTCGTCCCGTGGGCGGCCGGTCGGCGTGCGGCGGGACGGTTCCGCCATCGTGCGGCTGCCCGTTCGATGCGTTTGGCTCCGATGAGTTCGGGGCCGAGCCCGTGGTCGCGGAAGATCGCGGTCGGGGTTTCTCCGCGCGCGTACCGGTCGGTGAACTCGCGTTTGAACCAGGGCGCCCAGCGGATGCGGCCGGTCCGGCCGACGCGGATGATCTCGGGGCGTTCGGCCAGCATGAGCCGATCCCCTTCGGTCAGTGTCCTCGCCTGGTTCATGGCATCTCCCTTCCGGGCCTGCCGCAGGGTTCGACGCCGTACCGGTTCTCGATGATCTGGCCGAGCGCGGCGGCGGCGATCATGATCCCGGCGAGAACGTCGGGGTCCCCTGCCGGCAGGGCGAGGAGGTACGACCTGTTCTCGCCGATGTCGAGGGCGGCGATGCAGCCTTCTGGTTCGGGGATGCTCCCGTCGCCGAGCGGTCTGAGCCAGGCGTTGGGAGGCAGGATCGTCGGGTCCGGCGCGTCCCGCCCGCATGTCTCGTCGAGCTCGTCGGCTAGGTCGTCGGCGATGTGGGTGAGCCCGTGGGCGATGCGGCGGGCGACGGGCGCGGCCCATGGTTCGATCATGCAGTCCGCTCCGACGAGCAGGGGCCCGTCCCCGGCCGGCCGGCGGAAGCGGACCGTGGCCAGGGCGCGGATGGCCTCGTCGCCTCTGGGCGCCCGCTCGTCGATTCGGATGCCTATCCAGTAGTGTCCCTTCATTATGCGGTCTCCCCTCGCGCGGCGCGGCGCATCCGGTCGAGCAGCATGTCGCGTTTCCTGCGGTCGTTGACGGTGCGGTTCCATGCGGCGGTCGCGGCGGCGAGGATTCCGTCCCGTCCGTCGCGTTTCCGGATGCGTCCCCGTCCGCGGCGCGGGACGCATCCCATGATCAGGTCGATGCCGCAGGCGGGGCAGATGAAGTGCAGTCCGGTGGACGTGTCGTCGAGGAGCGGGGAAGCTCCCCACCGGTGGATGATCGTCCCTCCGCATGCGGGGCATGGCGCGGGTCTGCGGTGGCGGGGCGAGGTTCGCGGGCTCATGGCCGGCCTCCCTTGTCCGTGGCGCCGTTCGCGTCGTCTCCCGTGACGATCAGGGCGAGGTAGTCGTCGAGTCTCATGCCCCGCCCGTCGGCCCGCTCGGCGAGCCTGCGGACGAGCCGGGCGGGCAGGGACAGGGTGACCCATACGCTCTCCTCCTCCGGGTCCGTGGCGCGGGCGTTCGCGTCGTCGTTCATGTCGGTCTCCTTTCCTTGGGTCAGAATTCGGGGTCGGTGGTCCAGCCGTCGACGGTCTCGTCGTCGGCCTCCCAGCGGCGGGCGGTGTCCGCGTCGGGACGTGCCTGGGCCGGTCCGGCCGGGGCGGGCGCGGCGGTGCGGGCTCTGGCGGCCTCGGCGCGCGCCTGGCGGATGAGGTCGATGCCGATGGTGTCGATGATGACGACGGGGTCGGCGTGCACCGTGCCCTGCCGGTCGGTCCATGTCTCGGGCGCGTCGGGATGTCCGGTGGCAACGACGGGCGTGCCCTTGGCGAGCCGTCCGTCGGCGGCGAGCCGGCCTATGAGGTCGGCCGTCGGGCCGAACGCCTTGAGGGTGACGGCCAGCGTGACGCCGGTGTCCTCCCACCGTCGGGTCTCGGGGTTGCGGCGGCGTTCGGATTTGAGCAGGCGGATCGCGGCGAAGCTGCGGCGCCGGTCGTCGCCTGCCTTGTAGACGGGTTCGCGTCCGATGTTGCCGTCGGCGCGCAGCGTGGGAGTGGTGATGTCGGTCATGATCGTGGTTCCTTTCGGTTGGTGTCGGTTGGTTTGGGTTCGGGTCACCAGTTGGGCCATGGGTAGATGGTCCAGCCGACGACGACGTGGTCCTGGTCGGGGATGCGCAGTCCGTCGCGGTCGATGCCGATGCGGTCGAGGGTCTCGCCGATGAGGCGGGTGTGACGGCATCGGGTCTGCCACATGATGGCGGTGCTGTTGCGCAGGCGGACGGTGTCGGCGGGGTCGAGCTCGCGGTCGAGCAGGTCGCGAAGCCGGGTGGCCTGGTCGAGGGTGAGGGGCAGTCGGGTGGTGAGGTGCCGGTCCGTGGCCCATCCGGTGTCGGTGTCGAGGTCGCCGGGCACGGTGATGTCGATGGTGAGGTTCATGGTGGGTCGTTCGCTCATCGTCGATCGTTCTCCTTCCGGTTGTGGCCGGCGGGGTCGATGGCGAGTCGGAGGCGCCCGTGGTCGCGCGCGTCGATGAGGATGAGTGGTGCGTCGAGGATCCAGTCGGGGACGCATGGCAGGTCCTCCTCGTAGACGCTGCCGATGCGGTCGCCTTCGACGCCCTGGGGGCGGTCGAGGACGATGTCGATGGGCGTGCCGTGCAGGGTGAGTCCGGCGTCGAGCATGCGGCGGATGGTGATGGTGGTCATGATGGTTCCTTTCGGTCGGTGCTGGTTCGATTGTGTGCCGGTCGGGGGCGGGGTCGTCCGCCCCCTCGTACGCTTCATGCGGCCGCCCGCGTGATGCGGGTCGGCTTTCGGTTCGTTCGCTCAGGCGGTGGTCCGCCTGTCGTTGTTGAGCAGGTCGATGAGCTGTCGTCGGGCGTTGCCGTCGGCTGGCCGGTCGAGCAGGTCGGCGCTGATGGTGTCGTAGCCGATGCCGGTCGGCCAGTACAGCCAGCGGCGGCATGGCGTCATGGGGTCGGTCGCGATGACGGCGCTCCTGACGTGGTTGACGATGTCGCGGCGGCTGCCGTACCATTCGCCGAGGGCGTCGTACAGGAGTCCGTCCGCGTCGATCCGGTTGATGACGTAGATGTCGGTCAGGTCGGCCTCGTCGGCCTGCTCATCGGTGAGGGGTCCGTCCGGGTCGTATCCGGCCTCCCTGATCTGCAGTCGGCGGTAGACGTCCCACCGGTGGTCGTATTCGAGGGCGTGGTCCGAGTCGCATGGCACGCCGAGGAACTCCCCCGCGTCGAAGCTCTGGATCTCGCTGTAGATGCCGTCGTTGAATCGCATGTCGTGTCTCCTTGGCTGGGTCCCGTGGATTTTTTCTTTTCGACCTTTCGGTCAAGCGTCAGCGTTAGCCGTCTGCCGGCCCGCGAGCACGCCGAAGGGTCTTCGAAGTGCGTGGCGCGGGGTGGCTGGCGGTTATGATCGGTTCGCCGTCAGGCGAAGGGTCGAAAAGAACGAAAGCCGTTCGGACGGCTTTCCTCGATGGCGGCGCGCCCCTTTGGGGCGTGCTCCCCGTTCCGCGGGCGCCGCGGGCGCCGGCGTCGGACGGGCCTGCCGCGGCGGGCCCGTCCCCCGGTGGGGTCGCGGGGAGGGTCTCGTCCCTCCCGCGTCCGGTCCGCGGGCTCGATGCCCGTGGGACCGGTCGGCATCGCCCTGGCCGATGCGCGGCGGCGAGCCGGAACCCCGTGGGGTTCCGCGAGCCGCCGCACGGGGCGCGTGCGGGCCGTGCCTGGTCCGGAGGCCGGGTCCTCCGACGTTCCCGACCTCGCGGCCTGCCGCGTGCAGGCGTGCGTCACCAGTTGCTTCGGTCGGCCCGGAAGCCCCTGGCGATGGCGTTCTCGACGGCCTGCCAGCGGGTGTCCCCTCGCGCGTAGGCCCGTCCAAGCCGGTCGGACGCGTGACCATAGCCGGCGCCGGAGTCGGAGTTGACGAACCAGCATCGGGTGTATTCCACCGTGGAGAAGCCGATGCCGTTTTCGTCCCGTTCGATGACGGAATGGGGGATTTCGATTTTTTCGACGGCCCGGGCGGCCGCCATCACGTCCTGGATCGGAACGTGATGCTCCTTGGCGATGTCATGCCAGGTCCTCATCGATCGCGTCCTTCCGCTTCGTCGATGTATTCCTCGACCTTTTCCTCGTGGAAGGGTTTCGCGCCCCTGACGTATCCGGGCGCCCATCCGACGATGATCCGGCCTCGGCCTTCGGCGATGACGGCGACGGGGTGCCCGTGCCATTCCCCGAATCCGATGGTCTCGCGGTAGGCGTCGCGTCCCGCGAGGTTCATGGCCGGGTTGTTCCCGTCCTCGTCGAGATGGCAGTTGATGATTCGCATGATGTTCTCCTTCGTGGTGAATGCTCCGAATGGGGCTCCCATGGTCTCGGTGGCGTCCCGATCCATGGGAGCGTATGGGTTTCAGTGGCCGCGGTGGTCGGTGATGACGACGTGTCCTCCGCTGACCGCCATCAGCAGGTGGTCTTCCAGACCGATGGTGAAGTGGAAGTCCACGTCCCTGACAAGGAACCGAACCTTCCTGACGGCCCGGATGTCCTCAAGGCGCAGCTCGGGGAGCCTGTCGTATTCGTCCTCTTCCAGCTGGCTCCTGTCGGCGATGTAGAGGACGTCCTTGCGGATGCCGACGTAGCATTCGCGGTCTATGCGGTAGCCGAGCCTGATGCCGGGCCCGGCCATGATTCTGATGATGGTGGAGTCAGGAGTGAGTCTCCAGCACCGGCATTCGTCGGGGTTGATGTACGGCGTGGCGGATTCGATGGCTGCTTGGTCGTTCATGACGAGGTTTCCTTTCGTGTCGGGGTGCCGCGCCGCCACGGGCGGCGCGGCCGGTTCTGCGTCTCAGGCGGCGGGTCGGATGTCGAGCATCCGGCGGGCGGTTTCGGTCCAGTCCTCCTGCTGGTCGAGGTAGACTCCGCCGATGGAGTCGATGGGTTCCCATTCGGTGCGGACGCGGCCGTCGTCGGAGGTCCATGTGACGGCCTTGAGCAGTTCGATCCGGTAGACGTCGCCGCGCCACCATGAGGTCAGCTCTCCCCGGGCGAATGGTTCGGCCGGGCAGTACCGCTTGGGGTCGGTGGCGACGACCAGACGGATCCAGTCGCTTTGGGATGGGCCTTCGAGGTCGATGACGGTGCTGGTCCAGCCGCGGCGCTCGTAGTGGCGTTCCAGCGCGGTTTCGAGCGCGTCGCCCTCGTTGTGCGCGGTGATCGCGTCGATCAACGGGTCGGTGCGGTCGTGTCGCGTCCATGCGGCGGGGTCGATGCTCCGGGCATGGCCGGTGACGGTGGATTCGAGGGCGTCGCCGGGCCAGTCGAGGGGGTTGTCGGCGTCGGGGTCGCCGAGCAGCCGGATGGCGTGGGTGTCGTCGATGATGGCGATGCTCTTGAGGTCGGTCATGATGTCGTGTCTCCTTGGTGGTTGGGGATCGTGGTCCCGTGGATTTTTTCTTTTCGACCTTTCGGTCAAGCGTCAGCGCTGGCCGTCGCGCGGGCCGCGAGCACGCCGAAGCCTTGGCTTCGGGCCGCGTGGCGCGGGTCGCGGGGCGGTTATGATCGGTTCGCCGTCAGGCGAAGGGTCGAAAAGGAAATCCCGTTGGGGCGGCCGGGCTTTTGGCCCGGCTCCCTGGGAGCCCCTTGGGGCGACGGTCGGTCGCGCATTGCGGCCGTGTGAGGGTTGGCGCGCCCTTGGGCGTGCTCCTTGTTCCACGGGCGCCGCGGGCGGCCGTGTCGGACGGGCCGGCCGTGGCGGGCCCGTCCCCCGGTGGGGTCGCGGGGAGGGTCTCGTCCTTCCCGCGTCCGGTCCGCGGGCTCGATGCCCGTGGGATCGGTCGGCATCGCCCTGGTCGATGCGCGGCGGGCGGCCGGGAGTCTTCTTCCGGCCGTGTACGCGCGGGGTGTCAGTGCCGTGGTGCGGTTTCCTCGGCGCTGTAGGTGAACGCGCCGTCGGTGAACGTGTCCACGGTCACGGTGCGGCCGTGTCGGATGCGTTCGACGGTTCGGCGTGCGCGGCGGCGGGTGATGGTGACGGGCCTGCCGGTGAGGGGGCTGGTTTCGTGGACGGAGTATCGGATGGTCTTCGGGGTCACTCCGGTGATGTGGATGACGGGCCCGTATGGGGTTTGGATGCGGTCGCCTTCGTGGAATTCGATCGTGGTCGGCTCGTTTTTTCCGGGGTCGATGGCGAGCAGTTCGGTGAGGGTGGCGGCGTGGTGGCTGGTCATGCCTTCCGGGTTCGGTTCGTCGGCGGCGGTGACGACACGGCGGAAGCCGAGTGCCCGTGCCTTGGCGAGGCGGTCCCGGTCGCCGGGGTCGGCCGTGATCCGGCCGTCGGGGCCGAGCAGGCCGATGATGGGGGTGCCGGCGTAGCGGTCCGTGCGTCCTTGGATGGCGGCGGCGACGGCCGTGGCGATGGAGGCGGCGACCTCGTCGGGGTTCTTGGGCGCGGTGGCCGGGCTGAGGTTGACGGTGATCCGGCATGCGGGCCATGTCAGTCCGGCTGATTCAACCGCGGTCTGTATGGCCCATCGCAGGTCGGACCGGCTGACGTCGCTCAGACCGGTGATGGAGAAGTAGGGCAGTCCGGGCGTGAGGTAGGCCTCGACTCCGATGATGTTGCCGTTGCTGATGGCGATGGCGGTGGACACGTCGTGCATGGTGGTTCTCCTTTCGTGGGGATCGTGGTCCCGTGGATTTTTTCTTTTCGACCTTTCGGTCAAGCGTCAGCGCTGGCCGCGGTCCGGCCCGCGAGCACGCCGAAGGGCCGGAGGCTCTTCGAGGTGCGTGGCGCGGGGTGGACGGCGGTTATGATCGGTTCGCCGTCAGGCGAAGGGTCGAAAAGAACGAAAGCCGTTCGGGCGGCTTTCCTCGGTGGCGGCGCGCCCCTTCGGGGCGTGCTCCCCGTTCCGCGGGCGCCGCGGGCGGCCGTGTCGGACGGGCCGGCCGTGGCGGGCCCGTCCCCCGGTGGGGTCGCGGGGAGGGTCTCGCCCTTCCCGCGTCCGGTCCGCGGCCTCGATGCCCGTGGGACCGGTCGGCATCGCCCTGGTCGATGCGCGGCGGCGAGCCGGGACCCAGTGGGGTTCCGCGAGCCGCCGCACGGGGCGCGCGGGCCGGCGGCGATGGTGTGTCGCGGCCCGCGCACGGTCTATCGGCCGATGGTTCGGCGTCTAGTAGAGGATTCTGATTTCGAGGATCGCGGTCTCGTATCCTTCGGGTGCTTTGGGCGCGTATCCCTCGTATTCGGTTCCCTTGAGGTCGTTGGCGAGGTCGGTGAGCGTGCCGGCGTAATAGTAGGTGTCCTCGTCTCCACCCTCGTCGTGACCCTCGTAGCGTTCGGACTCTTCGATGATCCGGCGGAACTGATTACCGGACTTGTCCGTGTAGGTGGGGTACAGATAGGTATAGGGGACGGTCTCGAACCACCAGCCGTGCCCGCCGGCTGTGGAATCGTCGTTGTGGATTTCGATGCGGATGCTGATGCTCATGGTTTTCCTTTCGTGATGGTCGGGGTCGCCGTGTCGGTCATGTCGTGTCTCCTTGTGGTTGTGGTTGGGTTCCGCGAGCCGCCGCACGGGGCGCTCGGGCCGGCGGAGGTGGTGTGCCGGGGCCCGTGGATGGTCTATCGTCCGGCTTGGCCGGTGATCCGTCGGGCGGCGCGGGGGTGGGTCGCGGCGGCGTTTCGGGTTTTGCGGGCGATGGTTCCGCGTGCTCGTTCGATTGCGTGGCGGGTCGCGGTCACGGCCACGGCGGCGGCGAGGATGATGGCGGTGGCGATCATGTCGGCGTGGTCGATGAGGTATTCGAGGGCGATGACGGCTGTGCCGAACGCGCCGAATACGGTGAGGCAGATGGAGGTGAGGAGGAGTATCTCGAACATCGGTGTTCCTTTCGTGCGGGTCGGGGTGCCGGGCCGCGGGGTGCGCGGCCCGGCCGGGTTAGGTCAGGCGGCCTGTGGTCCGATGCCGTGTTCGGCGGCGGCGAGGACGAGGACGGCGAGCCTGATGTCGGGGTCGATGGCGAGGGCCACGAGCGCGTCGGAGGCCGCGGTGGACGGGTCGCCGAGGGCGAACCATTCGAGGCAGGCGCGCATGGCGAGGGCGGGGGCCTTGGCGTTGGCGCGGCGGCCGATTCTGCTGATGAGGCGGATGGCGCGGCGGGCGCGGTCGGTGTCGGCGGTGCCGTGGCGCCACGCGCCGATGATGGCGTCCTTGGTGAGGCGGGCGTTGCCGGGCGTGTGCGGGTGGCGGGCCATGTCGGCGGCCTCCTGGGCGTTGATGTCGGGATCGATGGCGGTGACGAGGATCGCGTCGCGGACGTGCTTGCCGCCGGCGGCGAGGTCTTGGGCGATGGCGAGGAGGATGGTTTCGTCGATGTCGTCGGGGTTGAGGTCGCCGTTGATGGCGCGGGTGATGTCGTCCCATGCGGTGTCGTCGATGGTGGTGGTTCGGGTGGCGGTGAGGGTGGTCATGTCGTGTCTCCTTGGTGGTTGGGGATCGCAGGTCCCGTGGATTTTTTCTTTTCGACCTTTCGGTCAAGCGTCAGCGTTAGCCGTCGGCCGGCCCGCGAGCACGCCGAAGGGCCGGAGGCTCTTCGAGGTGCGTGGCGCGGGGTGGCTGGCGGTTATGATCGGTTCGCCGTCAGGCGAAGGGTCGAAAAGGAAATCGTTTCGGGGCGGCCGGGCTTTCGGCCCGGCTCCCTGGGAGCCCCTTGGGGCGACGGTCGGCCGCGCATTGCGGCCGTGGTAGGGTTGGCGCGCCTCTTCGGGGCGCGCTCCCCGTTCCGCGGGCCCCTGGGGCCCGGTTGCGCGCGGGCGTGCCGGCGGGCCGTCATGTCAACGTGCGACGGGCGGCCCCTTTGGGGCGCGTGCGGCGCGGGTTGACGTGTCCGGCCGCGGTCCGCCGGCATGGGCGCGTGGCGGTGTGGTCCGGAGCCGCCCCTCTGGGGCGTGCGGAG
>NZ_NMWU01000054.1 GCF_002860355.1 Bifidobacterium margollesii | reverse complement strand
TTATCCGCATGCGCGGGTCGTCGGGCCATTCGATTTTGAGCCGTCCCTCGATCAGCTCCGGCGTCCATCCCTTGCGCAGCGCGTCCATCACCCAGGAGAGCAGCGGGTCGTACGCCATGCGCAGGGGCTTGCGCGACCTGCGGGCGCGGGTCTCGGCCTTGCGCTGCGCGGTCAGGGCCGAGTAGAACGGGCGCGCGGTCCATGCGCCCGTCTTCAGGCGTTTCGGCCTGTACGGACGGTAGGAGTCGTTCTCGTTGGACGCGAACCACAGGCCGCGCCTCAGCTCGCGGCTGACCGTGGACTTGTCCCGGCCGATCCTCAGGGCGATCTGGCGCNCGCCGAGCCCCTCTCGGTTCCTCAGTTCGTCGATCCGGACTCGTTCCTCGGCCGACAGGTGGGAATACACTTTCGTCATGGGCGCAGCACTTTCTCTTCGGTTGTGGACTTGAACACTTCCAACCTTAGACAGGTGTTGCGCTTCTATTTAGAACCCGGGGTGGATCCCCATGCGCCGACCAAGGTGTATCGTCTGTACAACCCGAAGCGGTATCACAAGATGCGCGATGGTCGCGGCAACGGGGGTGGCGAACACGTCTACACCACCAGCTACGGCGAATACCTCGCCGTGATCCGAGCCGGTTGGCGCGGAGAAGGCGTCGCGTGGCGAAGCTTGTGAGCGAGGTGGTTTCGCTCACAAGCTGCTGCAAGGGAACTCGTTAAGCGGGAGGCATTGCCTCCCGTAGAGTTCCTGCTGCGGCCGCCTTGCCGGCGGATGCAGCCAGTGCTGCGTGGTTTGGTTTCCTGTCCTGTGGCGTGGGAAGAGCCTGTAGCAAAAGGCACTGCCTTCAATCAGGTTTTTGCGAAGCCGCGCCACTCATGGAGCGGCGAAGCCAATAAGACGCGGTCCGCTTCGACGGGCCGTCCTTAATTGCGGGACGAGCCTGTGGTCGCAGGCCTTCGCGAGTCTGTGATCGCGTGAGTCCTGCGCGCATGAGTTTGTTTGCATGAGGCGGTGTTCGTGATGCAGCCGCAATCGGAAGCGCTGCGTTACGAACACTGGGTACATGTTGCTTGATCGGGAATGCGTCACATGATGGGGAATACGTTGTCTGATCGGGTGTCTGCGTGACCGGGTTGGGCGTCGTTGTGTGAATAGGCACTGGGTGCATTGCGTCACCGGGCACATGTTGCGTCACCGGGCACAGCCATGTCCGGTGACGTGTATCTCAAACTACTGCAATTTCAACGCTTCTGAGACAGTGTGACCGGGCATACCTATACCCGGTCACACTTATATCCGGCACGCGCATGCTTGATCGCCAAGGTGACCCCAACTTCTCGTCAGGAACGCAGGTCTCCGGGCGCGGTGGGACTGATGGGGCGAATGGGTGGAGCACACAATCAGGCTTCCCCTCGAAGGGGAAGCTGGCGGCCGAAGGCTGACTGATGAGGTGGACGGGGCGAAGCATGAACTGCATCCACCTCATCCGGCCGGCCTGCGCCGGCCACCTTCCCCTCGAAGGGGAAGGCAGGAAACCGGCTCACAGGCTCTTCCATGCCGTAGGGCAGGAAACCAAACCAAACAGCACTGGCTGCACCGTCAGGCTTCCCCTCGGAGGGGGAAGCCCGGAAGGATCGGCTGGATCACAGCGACTTCCAGGCGACGCCCTCGCCGCGCCAGCCGGCGCGCTGCACGCCCACGTATTCGCCGTAGCTCATCGTGTAGACGTGCTCGCCGCTGTTGCGGTTGTACAGGCGGTACACCGGCTTGCCGTTCGCGGGCGCGTACCAGGAGACGCCCTCGTTCTTCCAGCCGATGCGCACGAGCATGTCGTGCTCCTTCTTGTTCATCGTCCAGTTGTGGTTGCCGGTGCGGCGGTTGTACTCGCGGTACACCGGCTTGGCGCCGGGGGTGTTGCCGGGCACGGTGATGAACGAGACGCCCTCGTACCGCCAGCCGATGCGAACCAGCATGTTCTTCTCGGCCGCGTTCCTCGTGTAGTGATGCAGACCGGAGTTGCGGTTGTACACGCGATACACCGGCACCTGCTTCACCGCCGGCCTGGCGGTCACGCGCACCGTGGCGCGGGCCTTCACGTTGGTTCCTGCGACGGTGCCGTTGATGGTGAACGATCCGGCCTTGGCATACTGGCCGCTGTAGATGTAGGGCCAGCTGACCTTGACCGTGCGGGTGACGCCGTCCGAATATACGGCCCGTACGGTGGCGGGCAGCTTCGGCCGGGTGCCGGCGACGGTGGATACCGATATGGCTGCGATGGAGCGAACCACCACCGGATTGACCTTCACCGTGGCGCGGGCCTTCACGTTGGTGCCCGCGACGGTGCCGTTGACGGTGAATGATCCGGCCTTGGCGTACTGGCCGCTGTAGATGTAGGGCCAGCTGACCTTGACCGTGCGGGTGACGCCATCGGAGAATTTGGCGTTGACGGTGGCGGGCAGCTTCGGCCGGGTGCCGGCGTTGGTGGACACGCTGATCGCCGGAATGGAGGTGACGACGGCGACCACACGGATGGTGGCGCGGGCCTTCACGTTGGTGCCGGAGACGGTGCCATACACGGTGAACGTGCCTGCTTTGGCGAACTGGCCGGAGTAAATGTACGGCCAGCTGACCTTCACTGCGCGCTTGGTGCCGTTGGTGTAGGTTGCAGTCACCGTGGAGGGCAGAGTCGGGCGCACGCCGTTGCGAGTGGTCACCGAGACGGCGGCGATGGACTGAATCGTAGCGTTCTTGTTCCAATGCGCATACAGCGTGCGGTTGGCGGTCACCGGAGAGCTGAAGTCATAGCGGGCGCCTCCGTTGGCAGCGGTGTACCAGCCGGCGAACGTGTAGCCGGAACGGGTCGGGTTCTTCGGCTGGGAGACTCTGCTGCCGCTGGTCACGGTCTGGGAGGCGACGCGTGAGCCGCCGTTCGAATTGAACGCCACGGTGTAGCGATCGGGGTGGGACAGTACCAGTCGGACGTTGTATTGGTGGCGGAAGGGGGCGTCGCCATTCCCGCCATTGATGTCGACCCGGATGTAGTGAACGCCTGCGGGCAGCGTCACCTTCTTGCCGGCATGGCTCGTTGCCGTGGCATCGAACCGTTCCGTATAGAGTTCGTTGAGATTCGAATCGATCAGCGTTACCAGCCACTGGCCGTTGGCTGCTTGTTCGTTGCTGAACTGGATCTGGGCCGTATCCGATCTGGATGTGGTCACCTTGTACCAATCGTAATCGTCGTCATTGAGGATGACGCCGCTGATCGTGCTGCCTGCAGCCAGAGGATCGGCGGTATCGAACCCGTCGTTCCATTCGGTTTCCCATGCGGCGGTTCTGGTGTAGTTGGCCCTGAGATTGTACTGGATGCCGAAGGCCGGCGAATCCCACCCTCTGCAGTCCACCTTGACCCAGTATGTGCCGCCGGGCACGCCGATCTTGGTGGTGGCGGGGTGATTGGGGCTCTTGCCGTCGAACGTGTATGCGTCGAGCTCTTTGAGGTTGGAGTCGTAGAGGGTCACGAGCCATTGGCCGTTTGAGGTCTGCTGGTTGGAGAAGGTGAGGTTGATGACGCCGTTGGCGGGGATGGCGAACTTGTACCAGTCGTCGTCATCGTCGTCGATGATCCGGCCGGAGACCGTGGAACCGACCTTGATCCCGCAGGCGGTGTCGGAGCTGCTGCATCCGGCGTTGGCGGAGGCGCCGCCGGACTGCTGGGCGCTGTTGGCGGCGGCCGACGGGGCCGGGGTCTTGGCCGGGGCCTTCTGGGCCGGCGTGCTCGGCGTCGTGCTCTTGGATTCGGCCTTCGGCGTTGCGGATGCGGTCTTCTGCGGTGTCGCCTTCGGAGAGGCCTTCGGGGCCTCGCTCTTCTGCGGCGTGGTGGACGGGGCGGCGCTTGGCGCGGCGGACGTGTTCTGCGAAACGGACACGCTCGCCGAGGCGGCCGACTTGCCGCCGTCCCCCTCGGCGGCGGTCGCCGTGGCCCCCATCGGCAGCAGCATGGCGATCGAAACCGCCGCTCCTATGCCGACTTTCGTCAATCTGCGTAATATGGTGGATCGTTCGGGTCTCATAACGGAACCTTTCTCTTCCGAGGCCGCTTCTTCCCGGCCTCCGATCTGGGTCGACGGACAACAGGCCCATCACAGCCCAATATACTGCTGATCAGTAAGGCTCGCCCCCCCCCAGTACCAAAAAACCGATGATTTCATCCCCGTTGCACCCCGATTTCATCGGTGCAACGAAACGACAGATCGCCGAGGGGTGTCGATGGTTTAATCCGTTGCCGGAATAATGCTTCCGCCGTGCCATTCGGGTGGGTAAAGTCGCAGTTGGGTACAGAGGAAAGGAACGATCATGGGTCTCTCCGAGCATCGTAAACAGACGGAACATATGGAATCCGTGGAACGCATGGAATCTACAGGGCGTATGGAATCCGCGGATCGGCGGAAAACCTGGTCCCGCCGGATCGTCGCCGGCATCGCCTCCGTGGTCATGCTGATCAGCGGCGGCGTACTGGCCACGGCCGTCACGGCAACCGCCTCCGCGGCCGAAGACGGCGCGGTGGTCGGCAATGCGACCGGCGGCTCCAACGGCGATACCGACATCTCCTTTCCGGATCTGAATTCGAAAACCGTCACCGTGTCGTTCGACGCGAACGGGGGGTCCGGTGTTCCGGCGCAGAAGGTCAGACTCGGCGGTCAGGCCGCCGAACCGACCACGCCCACCCGCCCCGGATACACGTTCCTCGGCTGGTACACCCAGCGCAATACGGGCATCAAATATGATTTCGATACACGGCTGGTCACCGATATCACCCTGTACGCGCACTGGACGGTGAACGTATACCGCGTCACCTTCGACGGCAATGGCGTGCAGACCGTGGTGCCGACGTCCAAGATGGTGGCGTACGGCGACCAATACGGCACGCTGCCCACCGTGGCGCGAGTCGGATACGCGTTCGACGGCTGGTACACCGCGAAGACCGGCGGCACGCGCATCGTGGCCGAAACGAGGATGACCGCAACCGACGATGTGACGTTGTACGCCCGCTGGACCGCCAACACGTACACGGTGACCTTCAATGCGAACGGGGGGTCGGTCTCGCCGCTCTCCAAGAAGGTGCAGTACGGTTCCGCATACGGTACGCTGCCCACGCCCACCCGTGCGAACTACCGGTTCGTCGGCTGGTACACCCTGCCGGTTGACGGCACGAATGTGACGCCGGATACGAGGATGACCGATCTGCGCGACGTGATCCTGTACGCGCATTGGACCCGCGGCGATGCGAACGGCAGCAATGGAAACAATGGGGCCGTGCGCAAGGTGCCGGTGTATCGCGTGTACAACCGTAATTCCGGGCTGCACCACTACACGACCAGCTGGGGCGAGAAGACCGTGCTGGTTCGTCTGGGCTGGCGCGACGAGAACCATGGCACGAACAGTTTCGTCACGGTGAGCAAGAACAGTGCGAGTGTGAATCCGCAGCCGGTGTACCGCGAATACAATCCGCACAACGGCACGCACAACTGGACGATGAACCGGGCGGAGCACAATATGCTGGTGCGGCTCGGCTGGCGCGACGAGGGGATCGGCTGGTATGTGCCGAAGAACGGGCCGGTGAACGTGTACCGTCTGTACAACCGCAATTCCGGCGAACATGTGTACACCACCAGTTATGGCGAATACCTGAGCGTGATCCGAGCCGGCTGGCGCGGCGAGGGCATTGCGTGGCGAAGTCTGTGATTCAAGCACCCATCCTCATCGACTAGGTCAATCGGTTTGACCGCCGGACGAGTTCCTGATCGGTGGAGTAAGGCGCGCAATCTCCGATTTGCATCCTGATCCACCGATCCGTGATTTCAGCGATTACAAGATCCTTGGAATCATGCGGTTTTACGATTCAGGTGGTTCCGGTTTCGATGGATTAGTGGGTCTTTTGTACAAAGCGCGGCTTGATCCATCGATCCGGCTGTGCCGGTTGCCGTACGTCTGACTCTTTGGCGGCATGATGAGGCGAATGTACGGAGCATGGTCGGCATCCACCTCATCCGTCCGGCTCCGCCGGCCACCTTCCCCTCGGAGGGGAAGGTAAAGAGTGAACCTAGCCATGTCGGCCACCTTCTCCGCAAGAGTGGACGGCCTGCGGTCGCGGCTTTTCCGCTCGCCTGTCGGCGAGCCCTCGCCTGAAAACGCCTCCGTCCTTTTCTTCATGGCTCGGCCGCAGGGGGAGGGTAAAGAGTGAATCCGGCTTCACCAGTCACCTTCCTCTGTAACGAACGACAAGGGGGAGGGTCGGCGTCGGCTGTTTTCTCCTGACAGGCTTGCCGGGCGTACCGATACAATGAACGGGACATGACATACTGTTCGAATGGTGATCGGCGCATAGGCAGCAGCGTGGTCGCTATTCGCTCATAGCCCGTAGGGAGTGGCGAGATGGCTGACGGCAAGACTGAGCATATGGCTGGCCGTAACAATACGACCGACCGTATGGCGGCCGGCGGATGGATGAGGCGTGAACGGTCGAAATCAGGGCGTATGAAACGTTTCGGCGCGGTGACTACGGTCGCCGGCGCGGTCTGCGCACTGCTGCTGACCGGACTGCCGGCAATGTCCCTTGCCGATGATGGCACTGCCGTTGCGGCCGATACCCTTGCGGCCGGTGTCGATGCCGGCGCCGGTGTCGTGCCGACCTCTGCTTCTTCTGCTTCATCTGCCGGCACTGTTGCCGCATCGATCCCCGACGATGCCACGGTGATCTCCGATGATTACGCGGCGGTTGGTGATCGCATCGTCGATTTGCAGTCCGGTGAGACGGTCACCGATCCGTCCATCGTCGGCACTGCGGAAACCCCCGCCGATCCGTTGGCGGCCACCGGTGGCGTGTCGTTCGTCCCGATGACGGTGCGGCAGTGGCGGGAATCCGGCGCCGCCGAGGCTTCCGCTGCGGGCTCCGAAACCGACGGTTCGGCGACCGGCCGATCTGGTAGTGGGTCCGGCGGCAGCTCCGGTGCCGAGTCCGGCAATGGCTCCGCCGCTTTCCCGAACGGCATCGGTGGCGCGAAGTGGGGAACGTACGGCGGTGCGAAGGCGTTCTACGAGGGGACCGGCAGTCTGTTCGCCCGTTCGGCGAAAGCGGTGATCGACGTCTCCGAATGGCAGGGGAGGATCGACTGGGCCAAGGTGAAGGCCTCCGGCGTCGACGCTGCGATCATCCGCGTTTCGTACGGCACCGTGCGGGACAAGACCGTGCAGTACAACATTGCGGAGTGCAGGCGTCTCGGCATTCCGTTCGGCGTCTACGTGTATTCGTATGCGTACGACAGCGCGTTCGCCGCGTCGGAAGGCCGTTCGGTGGCGAATATCCTCAAGAGTCTGGGCGTGAAGGCATCCGACCTGAAATATCCGGTGTTCTACGATCTTGAGGCATGGACGTGGACGGGCCATACTCGCCCGACTCGTCCGGCTCAGTATGAGAGCATCGTGAACGCGTGGTACAAGGCGTTGCAGTCGTCCGGGTACACGAATCTGGGCGTGTACTCGTACACCAGCTATCTGGAGACCGCGCTGAAAAGCAGCACGATCTACGCGAAGGTGCGGTGGGTCGCCAACTACAGCGGACGGTACCGGCTGCTCGGATCGAAACTGGGCACGTTCGCGTTCTCGACGTCCGACCGCATGTGGCAGTACACGGAAAGCGGCACGGTGCCGGGAATCTCCGGCAAGGTGGATTGCAACGCGTTCGGGTATCCGCTCTCCTCGTCGGGCGGCTCCTCCACGCCGTCCAAACCGGGTGCGACGAGCGGCAGGGTGCCGGTGTATCGCGTGTACAATCGCAACTCCGGATTGCACCATTACACGACTTCGGCGGCGGAGAAGAACATGCTGGTGGCGAAGGGGTGGCGCGACGAAAGCGCGAAGGGCGCAGCGTTCGTCACGGTGCCGAAGGGGACGGCTGGGGCCCGGGCGGTGTATCGCGAATACAACCGTCACGATGGCAACCACAACTGGACGCTGAACAAGGCGGAGCACGACATGCTCGTGCGGCTCGGTTGGAAGGACGAGGGGGTGGCCTGGTATGCACCGGCCTCGGGCAGGAACGTGTACCGTCTGTACAACCGCAATTCCGGCGAGCACGTATATACGACGAGCTACGGCGAATATGTCTCTGTGGTCAAGGCCGGCTGGCGCGGCGAGAATGTCGCGTGGAAATCGCTGTGACCGGGTCTGCGTGTCTTGTCTGCGTGTCTTGAAGGGCATGGGTGTCGGGATTGGACGCGCCTGGTGTCGCCGGGTGTGTTTGTTGTCACTGGGTATGGGTGTTGTCACTGGGTATGGGTGTCGTCACCGGGTATGGGTGTGCCCGGTGACGACAGTTCGGAATCGTTGCAATGACAAGGGTCTAGGGTGTGAGTCACTGGGCATGGGTGTGCCTGGTGACGCCGACTGTGCCCGGTGACGCCGCTGCGGCCGTATCGCAGTGGAGGATGCGCACTCGGTGGAGTATGCGCACTCAGACTTGCGGGGTGAAACGGTTCTTGGCGATCCAGATGAGATGCCTTAATCCGGTGACGAGATACCGTTGCTTGGAACTGCCGCTGCGCACCCGCTGCCTGATGCGCACTTCGCCGAACCGCCTGCCGAGATACCGGTAGGCGTTGAGCTTGATCTGCGGCGAAAGGTTCCAATCCCCCTCGGTCAGATGCAGCGACGGCACCACGCTGCGGTGGAACACCCACATGCCGGACAGCGAATCATGGAGGCGCAGCCCGTAAAGCATCAGGATCTCGGCATTCAGCGTACGAACGCCAAGCTGGAGTTTCCAAGGAATATTGTCGGCGGGATACCGGGAGCAGGAGACGAATGCGAGATTTCGCCGTGTCATATCGTCCAGGATCCGCGGCACGTCGTCGATCGGATACGTGCCGTCGCTGTCCGCGCAGACGATGATGTCTCCGCTCGCCGCATCGATGCCGGTCATGTGAGCGAAACCGTAGCCGATGCCGTTGATCGTACGGTCGTCCCGTATCGTGCGGAGTCTGGGGGTGCCGGATTCCAGTGACCGGGCCAGACGGTAGGTGCCGTCGGTGGAAGCGTTGCAGACGAGAATGATTTCGTCGTAGAAGGCCGGAACCGCGTTGATCAGTGAGGCGAGATGGCCCTCTTCGTTGCGGCATGGCATGATCAGGGAAAGGGTGTGATTGTCTAGCATCCGTCTGCTTCTTCTCTTGCTGCTTCTCGCTTACGCCGTTCTCTTGCGTTCGCCGTCGACCGACGCCGAATGACCCTTGATCGGCCCGGCGATCAGCTTCGATACCTGCCTTACCATAGCATCATCGTGCCAGCCGACAAATCATCCGCAATGTCGGCCTCACAACTCGACCATTGCTATTTTTCGGTATTCATCCGTGGGCTGCTCGCCAAAGGGGTGATCAATGACCTGCCCTGTTACCATATTGCCTGTGTTCATGCGGAATTCCACGATCTGTTCGCTGCCGTTAAGGGACGGTTTCCCCGGCTCCCGCAGTTCGGCGGCCCATACGCGAAATGCCGAGTTGTGTGGCTTCTCTGTTCGCGGCAGGCGTCGCACAGGCATCATCGCCCTGGGTTTTCTCATCTGCGCCGTCGCTACCGCCGGGCGTCTGCTGATGTCGTGCACGTTGCATATGTGGTACGCGTACAATCAGCGGGCCGACGACCAGCTGCTGATGATGCAGTCGCTGCCCGGATACTTCGATTCCACCGACCTGTACAAACTGGCCAAGAATCAGGGATACGGCTATGTTCTGCGGTTCATCGGATGGTCCGGCGTGAATGTCGATCTATGGTATTTCGCGGTGTGGTTGCTGGCTGCGCTACTGTGCGCGGTGGCGGTGCAGCGTTGCTTCCATATGGTGGGCCTGTCGATGTTCGCCTACGTGTATGTGCTGTGGAATCCACTCGCTTTCGAGGATTGGCTGGGAACTCGCGTGTATCGTAATTCGCTGTTCGCGCCGGTGCTGTTCATTCTGGTGGCCGGTCTGCTGATCTTCCTCACGATGGTCTGGGGGCTGATCCGCTCGCTGAACGTCGATATTGTGCCGTCTCGATCCGGCCGAACTGTGGAGGCCGATCGAACTGTGGAAGCAGGCGAATCCGTGAAGGTCGATCGAACCGTGGGAGCCGGCAAATCAGTGGAGTCCGGCAATTCTGTGGAGGCCGATCATGCCGGGGAGACCGAAGCGATCATCCTGTTGAAAATGGCGGGGATCGTCGTGTTCGCCGCGCTGCTCGGCGCATGGTTCGCGCTGGTCTTCGACCTCAAGGAGGATTCCATCTGGATGGTGCCGATGGTCGGTTTCGCGCTGGCGCTCGCCGCCGCCCCCGTCCTGCGCGCCCGACTTTCCGAGAACGTTCTTGTTTCCGTGACGACGAAGATCGGCGTCGTGGCGCTGTGCGTACTGCCCGCCATGGTTACGGTCGCGATTGTGGGCTGCATCGAGGACGCCAATAACCGGCATTTCGGAGTCAGGGAGCTCAACACCCGCACGAGCGGTGAGCTCGCGGGATTCATCAGCCGTATATATGGTATCGATTCGCCGAATCAGACGGTGGAGGTGTGGTCTCCGGCCGATTCCATCGAGAAGGCGTTTGATTCGGCGCCGTCGTTGCGCGCCTATCCGCAGATCCGCGAATATATGGAGCAATTCCAAGGGGAGGATCAGCTTACCGGCGATTTCATTTCGTGGCGGATGCTGGATGCCATTGACCAATCCCCGCTCACCATGCGCGACGAGGCCGAGGTGCAGCGGGTGTTCGCCAAGGCCAACGCCGAACTCGACCGCGCGTTTGCGGAAGGCCGGCTGCGGAAGACCGACAAGATCGCGATCTCCGCATCGCTGGTGCCTCGCACGCCGGACGAGATCGGCGAACTGTTCGCGCCGAGCCGGGATGCCTATGCGAATACCGTGACGCTTGACGGCAACTATGCCATCGGGTCCGAATCGCTTGACTTCTACTATTCTGGACGGGTGCACGCGCCTTCGCGGATGGCCGGTCTGAAGCAGTTGAACCTTGACATCGATGATCTTTCGCCGCAGGCGGTGCCGTGGTTTACGCGGGCGGATGCCGAGACGGTTGCCTGGCAGGTCGTGGCGGCGTATCGCGCGATCAATCTGGCGATGATCGCGGTGGCGGTTGCGGCGGTGGTGTCGTCGGTGTCGGTGGCTCTCGTTCGTGCTGTTCGCAGAGGATCGGTTGTTCGCGGGGTATCGGCTGTTCGCGGGGGATCGGCGTGGTCGTCGTTGGGTTGGCTTGGCCTGGCAGCGTGTCTGCTGGCGTATGCGTACTGCTATGGCTTTTTCGCCTACTGGTACGCGCAGTATCTGCACAATGACCGCATCACGTTTTTCTATGTGACCGGGCTGATTGCTCCGCTGATCGATATTGGTCTGCTGTTGGCCGTCGGCGCGTATCTTCGGCTGTTCGCCGGGGGAAGGTGCGATTAGTGGATTGGCGGGGTCGGTTTGCGGCTGGCGGGTCGGTGATTTGCGGGGTCGGTTGTGCCTGACGGGTCGGTGATTTGCGGGGTTTGTGGTTTGCGGCGGCGGTTGCGTCTGAGGGCGATGGGATCGGGAATCGGAGATTGTGCGCGGTGAGACCAAAAACTACGCAAATTACGTTGACTGTGGATGATCGCTTCGTTTTTTCGACCGGCTACATGTTTGAAATCTGTTGAAGTGATTGATTGACGGCCGTGTCTCGAGGTGTGGAAAAATTAGGCGCTATTGCTGTTTTCGTGGGTGTGGGTTCGTCGTTGAGCCGTTGATTTCGTAAGCGTGAGGGGCGTTCCCGTGTATTCTGTTTTCCGACCAAAGAAATGAACCACGGAGAACGCCTGATGAACAGCTTATTCAAACGTCTTCTCAACGTCAAAGGCATGGTCGTCGAGGACGTGCGGGTCGCGGACTCGCCGCTGCGTCCCGAGCCCGTGCTCGAGGTGCGCGTGCGCCCGCATGCCGGCATGCTCAGATGCTCCCGCTGCGGTCGGCGGTGTCCGGGCTATGACCGGGGCGGCGGCGTGCGCCGTTGGCGTCACCAGGACTTCGGCTGCTGGCGGGTGGAGCTGGTCGCCATGATGCCGCGCGTGGACTGCCCCGGGTGCGGCGTGGTCGTCGCCGCCATGCCGTGGGCCGAGCCCGGCAGCCGGTTCACGCGTGATTTCGAGGCGGAGTGCGCGTGGCTGATGACCGTGGCGAACCAGAAGACGGTGAGCGGGTTCCTGCGCGTCGCATGGCGCACCGCGGGCCGGATCGCCCATAGGGTCGCCGGACGGCTCAAGGAGACCATGCCCTCGCCGTTCG
>NZ_NMWU01000053.1 GCF_002860355.1 Bifidobacterium margollesii | reverse complement strand
GTCGAGACGATCACCGATTTCTCCCGGTTGGTGACTTCGACGCCAGCAGGGCGCGGGCTTTTTCCAGGTACGCGACCCTCGCCCTCAGGTACGCGTTCTCCTCCTCGAGGAGCTGCTCCCTCGTGGGAGCCGGTTTCGGTTTGGGCTTGGCGCCCCTGGGCCGGCCCTTCGGCTTCGGCCGCAGCGCGTCCGGGCCTCCCGCACGGTACTCGCGGCACCAGTTCTCGAGCGTCGTGATGCTCGCGATCCCGTACCGGGCCATGACCTCGGCCTTGGTCAGGCCGTGCTCCACGCGGTCGCGCGCCGCCGCGAGCTTCGTCCCGTAGTCGTATTTCCTGTTGCCGCGTTCTCCCATGAGCGCCGCCTCCCCGCCGATCCGGTACAACAACACCCATTTTTCCGCGGTCGACCGCGGCATGCAAACCCGTCCGGCCAGGGCCCTCGCCCCGATGCCCTGACGGATCAGGGCCAAGGCCGTCTTCCTGAACTCGTCGCCGTAATGGCGTCTGCGATCCCCGCACATGAGAAACCGCACCTCCGATCATCGAATCTGAATTACTCCAGTCCAACAATCGGGGTGCAGTTCACCAAGCACCAGCCACCTCATCAGTCAGCCTCCGGCTGACAGCTTCTCGGTGGTGTTGGTCGGCCTTTCGGCCGCGCTCTGTCCGCTCGCCTGTCGGCGAGCCTGAACCCTAGAAACGGCCCCGCCGTTTCCTTAACGGGCTCAGCCTCATCAGTCAGCTCGCCTGTCGGCTCGCCTGAGCCCTAGAAACGGCTCTGCCGTTTCCTTGACGGGCTCAGCCCACGGCGCACAGCCTACAGCTCGTAGGCGAAGGCCTCCCATGGGGCGAGCTTGCCGAACAGCAGATCCGCCGCCACCTGTTCGGCCGGATAGTTGCCGATCAGCACGCGGTCGGCGCTCGCACCGCCGATGATCGCCCCGGACATGTTCAGGCCGAGCAGATCCTTGGTCTCCGGCGGCAACGCGGCCGAACCGGACGACATGTTGACCACCACCACGAGCCGCTTCTCGCCGGAACCGTCGATGCCGCCGCCGACGCCCTCCTCGCGCAGCGTGCGCACGAAGGCGTACACCTTCGGATCGGCTTCGTCGAGCATCGCCCAGTCGCCGGCGGCCACCACGGGATTCGTGTGCCGCAGCTCGATCAGCCGACGGTAGAACGCGAGCACGGAATCCCCGTCGCGCAGCTGCTTCTTGACGTTGATCACGTCCTTGTTCGGATTCGTGCCGATCCACGGCTCGGTCGGCGCATACGACGCGGTGAACCCGGCGTACTTCGTGGCATCCCACTGCATCGGCGTGCGCGCGTTGTCTCGACTGATCGCCTTGAGCGCATCCATCATCGCCTCTTCGGACAGTACGCCCGCCTCGGTGAGCTGATGGTACATGTTGATCGACTCCAGATCCCGATACTGGTCGAGCGAATCGAAGTACACGTTCGTCATGCCGAGCTCCTCGCCCTGATACACGTACGGCGTGCCGCGATGCATGTGCAGCAGCAGCGCGATCGCCTTGGCCGAAAGTACGCGCATCTCCTCGCTGGAATCGTCCCCCCACCGGGAGACCACGCGCGGCTGATCATGGTTGTTGAAGAACAGACTCGTCCAGCCGCGATCCCTCACCGCCCGCTGATGCCCGGCAAGGCACCGCTTGAGATGCGCCAGACTCCACGGTTCGGCCGTCCACTTCGACTGTCCGCCGCCCGGCTCCACATGGTCGAACAGGAACAGCATGTCGAGCTCGCGGTTCGCCGGATCGGTGATCGTCCGGTTGCGTTCCGCGGAGATGCCGGGTGCCTCCCCCACGGTGAGATAGCCGTCACGCCCGTCGAACACCTCCCGATGCATTTCGGCCAGGAACTCATCCTGCCGAGGCCCGTCGGCGCAGAACGGGTTCGGGCTGGAGTAGCCGTCCGGTCCGATAGGTCCGGCATCGCGCGCGGAATCACCGACGCCCGGCAGTTCACCGTTGGCGTCCACATGCTTGGAGATCAACGTGATCACGTCCATACGGAATCCGTCCACACCCCGATCCAGCCACCAGTTCATCATCCGGTATACGGCCGCCCGCACTTCGGGGTTCTCCCAGTTGAGATCCGGCTGCTTCTTCGAGAACTGGTGCAGGTAGTATTCGCCCCGCTTCGGATCGTATTCCCACGCCGATCCGCCGAAGTACGACCCCCACTCGTTCGGCTCGGCGCCCGGCGTGCCCGGCTCATGCCCGGCCTTCGCCGGCCTCCACCAATACCAGTCGGCGTGGGGATCGTCCTTGTCGCGGGAGGCCTGGAACCATGCGTGCTCGTCGGAGGTGTGGTTGACGACCAGATCCATGACCACCTTCAGACCGCGGTCGTGCGCTTCGGCGATCAGCTCGTCCATGTCGTCAAGCGTGCCGAACATCGGGTCGATGTCCTGATAATCGCTGATGTCGTAGCCGTTGTCGTCCTGCGGGGAGCGGAATACCGGGCTCAGCCAGATCACGTCGACGCCGAGATCGGCCAGATAGTCAAGCCGACTGGTGATGCCGGGCAGATCACCGAAACCGTCGCCGTTCGTATCCTGGAAACTGCGCGGGTAGATCTGGTAGACCACCGCGTTGGCCCACCACGGATTGGGGGTTGCACCGTTGGTGTGGATGGAATCGGCAAGCGTCATACGCTGATCTGCGGTCATTGCAGTCCTTTCTGTCGCATTTCGTCCATTATCGCAAACCATGCGACTCAGACCCTGCGACGCGGATCATGCAACGAGGAGCGGGGCGAGCCGATCGCCGATCTGGCACGCCCCGGACCGCAGACCGGCTCGTTCACACCTCGATGGCCCAGAACAGCACGGCGTTCGCGGGATGCAGACTCGGCATCCGCAGACCGTAGGAGGCCAATGCCGCGCCGGGCAGCCGAATGCCTTCGGCCGTCCACCAGCCGAGCGGGGTCTGACCGTTCGCGGCCGCCTCCAGTTCACCGCCGCCGGCCGCGCTGTTCCATCCGCCGCCGAGATCCACGTTCACCGGTACCGGCTGGATCAGATACGTGGCCTCGGGCTTCAGCCCCGGCACATGCACCGGAGCCGCCGGATAGGTGGCCGAGGTGGTGAGCTGCGTGAACCGGTAGATCGCGGCGGACCGATCCGGCTTCACCACGCCGTCGAGGCGGATGGCCGGATCGCCGGTATCGGCATACACCAGCGTGTCGATGGCGAACCATTCGCGATGCTTCTTGAACTCGGCGATCCACCGGGCCAACTCGTCGATCGCCCCCTGAGGCTCCTTGAGCAGATTCCACTCCACGCCGAGATGGCCGAAGAACGCGGTGGCCATGCGCATGCGTTGGCTGGTCGGCCGGTGTGTAGAGTGCGCGGGGCTGGCACCCACATGCTCGCCGATCATCTCCGGCGGCACGAGCAGCGACGTGTAGCGTTGGATGTCCACGCGCTCCACCGGGTCCACGCAGTCGGAAGCCCAGATGCGGTCGGCGTATTCCAGAATGCCGAGATCCACGCGCCCGCCGCCCGACGAGCAGCTTTCCAGCTCCAGTCCGGGATGGTTCGCCTTCAATGCCTTCCACATCGCGTACACGGCTTCGGTCTGGCGGTGCACCGCAGGTCGGCCACCGTATGGGGACGCGGCTTCGGTCACCAGCTTGTTGTGATCCCACTTGATGTAGTCGATGCCCAGTTCGCCGATCAGACCGTCGATGGCGTCGAACACGTACCGCCATGCGTCGGGATTGGTCAGATCGAGCACCTGCTGGCTGCGTCCCTGCATCGGCAGACGGGCGGCCGAACCGGCGCTGCCTTGCGAACCGGCAGCGGCACCGTGCGAACCGGCAGCCGCGCCCCGCCCGGGAACCGCGGCGAGCAACCAATCGGGATGCTCTCGCGCCACATCGGAATCGGGGTTCACCATCTCCGGTTCGAACCACAGGCCGAACTCCATGCCCTTGCCATGCACGTATTCGGCGAGGGCCTTGAGGCTCTTCGGACCATCCGGCCACACCTCCTGCGAGATCCGCCAGTCCCCCAGACCGCTCGTGTCGTCGCGACGGGAGCCGAACCAGCCGTCGTCCACCACGAACCGCTCCACGCCCACTTCCACGGCCTTGTCGGCGAGCGCGGCGAGGGTGTCGAAGTCATGGTCGAAGTACACGGCCTCCCAGGTATTGAGGATCACCGGACGCGGTTTGGTTGAAAGATTGGGGTGCTGGGCGCGCAGCAGTGCATGGAAGCGGGCGGCCACCTCATTGAGCCCGTCGCCGTACGAGCCGTACACCCACGGGGTGCGGTAGGAGCGCCGCGGCTCCCACGGATCGGCCGCCGGCCCGCCGTGTGCGGCCGTGGTACGCTCGCCGGTCGTGGTGTCGGTCTTTGCGCCGGCCTCGACCTCATCGGACACGGTATCGGCGATCGGCTCCAATGCGATCTCCCCGCCGAACAGCACTTCGCCGCCGCCGATCACACCGGTCGTGTACGGGGTGCGTTCCGCCGACAGTACGGAATTGCCGCTCCACGCGGTGTGCACGGCGTAGACCTCGCCGTGCTCGAATCCGAATCCCGGCACACCTGCGGACAGCAGCAGCGAGGCGTCGAAGTCAGGCCGGCCGACCATGCTGGCCTTGGCGAATCTTCCGATGGTGAACGACTGACGCTGCGGGGAGCGTTCGCGCAGATGATGCCCGGTGGTGGTGAGGATTTCCGTCGCCACGGACGGCACGGGGAATCCCAGCTCCACCCTGCCGATCTGCAGCACGCCGTCGCCGATATTGCTCACGTCGGCCCGCTGGCGAACCAGTCCGCTCGGCAGCAGTTCGCACGTCCAACGCAGTCGTACGCCCTGATCGGCGTCTTCGGCGATCACGGCCACCGCGGCCGTGTCGCCGGTATTGACGGTACTGATATCGACGGTATTGATGATGTCGGTCGTGATCCTCCGCACCGCGAACCGGCAGAACAGTTCCACGCCGTCACGGCTCACCTCGAAGCGGGATGCGCCCGTCCACGATTCGGCCTGCGTGGGCAGCACGCTCGGCCACGGAGTTTCGTCCAGAGCGCCGGAGACCCGCTGCGGCTTGGATGCATCATACAGATTGGGCAGCCATTCGCCGCGGCCGGCGGCAGGTAGCGGGCGACCCCAGTGCACGATGCGCGGCAGCTCGTCGCCGGCGAAGATCAGCGCGACCGCAACGTTCGCTGCGGACTGCTCCAGATACACGGCCTGCAAGCGCGTGCCGTCGGCCGCGGTGCCGTGCACATGGTCGACGACGGGATGGGCGGGGGTGGGATTGAACTGCGGCATCATTACCTCGTTTCCTGGGTTCGACGACGTTGCTCGACAATGTTGCTCGACAATGTTGCTCGACAATGGCGCTTGATGATGCGGCGGCGTCCGGCATCGGCTCAGCATCGGCTCGATATCGACTCCTACGATATCGGCTCCTACGATATCGGATCATGCCGAACCGTGCGGTCACCTGCCCGACTTGTGCGGCAGCTTCTCACGCAGTCCGGGGGTGATCTTAATGGCCGTCCACAGGCTGCGGATCAGCAGCACGCCGAGGTAGATCGCGAACAGATTCGCACCCATGCGCGGACTCACCGCACCGGCGATCATCGTGCCAAGAGGGGCTACGATCGCGGCGGTGACGCCGATGGCCAGACCGTTCTTCAGATGGACGAGCTTGCGACGCCAGTTCGCGGCCGTACCGGCGATGGAACTGGGGAACATGGCCAGCAGCGACGTGCCGCGGGCGATCAGATCGGAAGCGCCGAACAGCACCGACAACGCCGGAACCATCACCGCGCCGCCGCCGATGCCGAGCAGACCGGCGAGCGTGCCGATCACCACGCCCAGCAGTGCGAGCAGCACGCCGGTGATCACGGTCATGTGGATGGTCTGATCACGCGAGGGGGTGAACACGATCTGCGAGGTGATCACGAAGCACAGGAACACCACGAACACCCAGCGCAGCACCACTTCGGGCAGACGGGACAGCAGCCAGCTGCCGATCTGCGAGCCGACGACCAGACCGCAGGCGAGCAGCAGCGCGGCAATCCAATCCACATCACCGCCGGTGGCGTAGGAGATCACGCCGGTGATCGACGTCGGTACGATGGCCGCCAGCGAAGTGGCCGCCGCATGCCGCTGCGAAAGACCGAGGAACACCAGCGCGGGCACGATCACCGTGCCGCCGCCGATGCCGAACATGCCCGAAAGAATGCCGGAAACCAGCCCCACACCGATCAGCATCATCCACACATGACTCGCCGGGCGGCCCTCCGCCTCCAGCGTGGCCGCTCCTTCGGCGTTGTCGGCCCTGACTGTGGTGTCGGTTTTGGCGTTGTCGATCACCGTGCCGCTGTCACCGTTGTCCATCGTCTCGTTGTTCCGTTCCTCTGTCATGGTCACCTCTCCGACTCGTCGTATCGTCTATGTCTTTCGTCCTACCGTCTGCGGCTATCGCCCGCGGTCCTGTGGTTATCGGCCGCAGTCATCGACCGTATGCACTTCGATATTCGATTATCCTGGCCTGCGCTCTTTGCATTCGGAGCCGCACGCCGTCACAGCCCGCACTGTACTCTCCGGCGGTGAGATTCTCCGATGGGCTTCCGCAATCAGATCAGTGCGATCCCCGGATTCAATTTGTAAGTGCAACACTCGTCTCTGGGTGGCTTGTCTTTGACATTACCTTGCCGAGCTCGCGGTACCAAACCTCGTTGGGCGTTTCCCAGCCCAGGACCTTCAACGGGGTGTCGTTGATCTCGTCGACGATGGCCTGCAGGTCCGCATCCGACAGGTCGTCGAAGCTGGTCCCCTTGGGCAGGTAGCGCCGGATCCTGCCGTTGCGGTTCTCGTTCGTGCCCCGCTGCCACGAGGAGTACGGGTCCGCATAGTAGGTGAGCATGCCCAGCGCCTCGTCCACGAGCAGGTGGCAGGAGGACTCCGTGCCGTTGTCCCACGTGCGGTCGATGCGCGCGGGCGCGGGGATCCGGCTGTAGATGTCGTANTCGGCGCGCGCGGTCGCCAGCGCGCTCTTGTCGGGGATGAACCGGGCGAA
>NZ_NMWU01000052.1 GCF_002860355.1 Bifidobacterium margollesii | reverse complement strand
ACGGCCCGACAGCTGTATTCGATGTGCCTGGATCCCAGGTACTGGGACCGTCTCGACCAGGTGCCCGACCATCCCGCCTGCTGGCCGGAGCTGGCCGATTGGGCCAGGGAGGCGTACGTGGTGGGGCCGGAGGCATACGGGCCCCCGCCCGAGCCTCCCGCCCCGGAGCCGTGGAGCCTGGGCCGGGCGCTGACAGGACTGCTGCCATCACGGACGGTCCGGCCCGGCGCGGCGCGGAGGGAATCCGATCCCCCGGACCACGGCGCGCTTCCCATCGAACGGTCGCAGCCGCCGGCCATGCCCGTCGTCGTCGCCCCTGCCTCGGCCGGAACCGACTCCGCGGCGTCCGCAGGGCGTCCCGAGGACCCCGGCCCGGAACCGGAGGGGCCGAAGCCCGCCGGCCCGGCCGGGAAACCCGGCGTCCGGACGGCCGAATCGGACGGTGAGGCGGGCTCCCCCGGATCCGACGCTTCCTTATCCGCGGAAGGAGACGGGATCCCCGACGCCGGAGACGTCCCGGAGGCGACGTCGATCGCGGGCCCCGACCCCGACGTCGCGCTCGACGTGCCGAGGCCGCGTCTCGCCATACGCGCGCGCCGGGCGCTCACGCTGCTGCTGGCGGGCACGCTGGTCTCGACGCTCGTGTTCACCGGCGGCTACTGGACGTGGCGCGCCTGGGACGCGCATCGGGACGCCCAGCTGCAGGAGCAGGCCGAGGCCAGTCGCCGCGCGGACGAGGAGAGTCGGGCGAAGCGGCGGGCCGACGAGGCGGCGCGCGCCCGCGAGGCGAGCGTCAAAGCCGCATCGGTGATCAGGAAGAGGGCCGTCTCCTCCCCCGTGGCCGGTTCCCGTCCGGTCTCCGAGGCGCTTTCCGTTCTGGACGGGCTGATCGACGACCCGAAGTCGGACGCGGCCTCGATCGACGCCGCGGCGAGGAGGCTGGATTCCGCGGTGGCGTCGGCCACGTCGGCGAAGGCCGCGGAGACGGGAAGGACGCTGGCGTCGCTGATCGGCAGGGCCTCGAAGCTGGCCGACGCTCCGAAGGGCGCGGATCGCGACGCGATGCTCGTGCTGGCCGGCCGGTGGCGCGGCGTGAGGATCGACGGGTCGAATCTGAGGGAGGCCGTCGACGCGGCCGGACGGCTGAAGCCGCTGGTCGAGCGCGTGGAGAAGGCGGCCGCCGCGGCGAGGTCGGCCCGCGCCGAGCAGGCCCGTGAGGCCGCCGAACGCGAGGCGGCCGCACGACGTTCCGCATCCCCGCAGGGTTCGTCGTCCGGCGCCGGATCATCCTCCGGCTCGGGCTCCGGCGCGCATGGTTCGGGATCCCCGTACCGGCGTTCGTATGCCGGCTCCTCGTCGTCCGGCTCGTCCGCGTACCGTGCGCCGTCCGCGCCGAGCGCGCCGAGCCCGCGGGCCACGTCGACGCCGAGACCCGCGCCGAAGCCGGCCGCCCCATCGGCTCCGTCCGGGAACGGTGGGGACGGCGCGGTGCTTCAGTGATACGGTATGGATGAAAAACAACCCATGCAACGGCCTGAATCGTCACGTCGGACCCGTGCCGACCGGGCGGCACCCGCCCAAGGGGAAAGGACCTTCATTGGACAGTGACCCATCATTCAACGAACGCGTTCGCGCCACGGTCTTCGATCTGCTGACCGAAGCGAACAGGGTTCCGTTCCTATTCGTCGGATCAGGCGTCTCCCAGCGCTATATGGGCACGGAAAACTGGGCCGACCTGCTGAAATGGGTGATTGCAAGCACGCATTCTCCTCGCATGAAGCCGTATTTCGCCTATTATCAGGCGGCCCTCGCCGAAGTCGGAGAGGACAGGGCCCTGATCAGGGCCGCGAGCAACATGGAACGGGATTTCCTCGGGGTCACGCTGGAACCGGGATTCGACGAATGGCGTCGCCGGCATGGAGATGAGCTGGACGCCGGGTCTCCTGCGATGAAGATCTACATCGCGGAGCACCTCCGGGACTTTTCCCCGTGCAGATTGACCGAAGAGCTCCAGCTTCTGCGCGGTGCCTCCACGCATGTCGCCGGCGTGATCACCACGAACTACGACCTCCTCATGGAGAATGTGTTTCCCGACTACGACCGGTACGTCGGGCAGGAGGAACTCCTGTTTTCCTCGCTCTCCGGTCTCGGCGAGATCTACAAGATTCACGGTTCAGTGGAGGATCCGGAATCCATGGTCCTCGACGAACGGGACTACGACCTGTTCCGGGAACGCCAGTCCTATCTCATGTCCAAGGTCCTGACGATCTTCGGGGAATATCCCGTCGTCTTTCTGGGATATTCCCTATCCGATCCGGATATCGGCAACATCATCACGTCCCTTGCCGAGTGCGCCGGGGAACGACACGCGCGGGAGATGGCCAGACGCTTCATCTTCATCGACTACTCCTCGTTCCATCGGATCGACGGTTCGATGAACTTCAAGGTCGGCAACTCGTTCGTGTCCATGACTGCCATCCATACCGACGACTTTTCTCCCGTCTATCGGGCGATCGGCGACTTGGACCAACGTTTCGCCCCCAAGGTGCTCGGCCAGCTGGCCAGGCAGATATTCCAAGCCGCGGATCTGTCATCGGATCACACGAAGAAGGTCTATTTCACCGATCTTGAGGGACTGCGCATCCTTCCCCCGGATATGGAGGTGGTCGTAGGCTTGGGAGGCAGGGATTACGGGCGGCCGGTGAATGTCACCGACATGTATGAGGATGTACTGTTCGACGACAAGACGTTCGACGCCAAGCTGGTCGTGGGCGCCTATCTGGATACGGAACTGAAAAAGAACCCCGGCGGACTGCCGATGTACAAATACCTTTCCCAGTACGATGGCCGCATTACAGGTGAAAAAATACTGTCCGAAATCCATAAGAGAAACAGCATGGGCTCCTACCTCTCCAAGACGGATCTGTCCAACAAGAGGAAGAACCGAGCGAAGCTCGGGAAGAAAAGCGTCGGAGGACTTATCGACGTATTCGGTAAGGAAAAGGCGTATGAACGGCTCACCTCGCTGAACCCCGAGGAGATACAGACGGAGGACTTGCTGAAATATCTGAGGGAGATCTCCTCCTGCAAGGTCAGGAAAAAGAAGAAAGGTGAGGACGTCACGGTCAGCATGCTGGATGACGCCAACTTCCGCAAGTGCGTGAGAATCTATGACTTCCTGAAGTACCGGGAGTTGTACGAAAGAAAAGCACGCCTCCACAGTCATCGCCAATAGTGCCTCTCCCCGGATCGAAGCGGCACCTAGCGAATCAGTGAAGGCGTCACCGTTCTGAGGATCCGGATCACGCGCGCAAATCCAGGACCCGTCCTCATAGTACAAAGGGGAATGCCCGCTCGGTGGATCCCCGCGATCCTCCGAGCGGCGGCAATCCGGCCGACACGCCCATCTCCGGCGATCGCGGATCCGCTAGGCGTTGGCGAGCCGGTTGGCGGCGAGCCGGTTGAGACTGATGCCCTGTTCGGCGGCCTCGACGGCGAGCTTCCGGTGCTCCTCGGGCGGGATGCGCACGAGGAACCGTCCCGAGTAGGTGCGGTCGGCGTAGGGTTCGGGAGGATTCTCGCCGTTGACCCGCATGTCGGCGACCGCCTCGCGGGCCACCCGCTGGATGCCGACCAGCGCGTCGGCGGGGGAGTCGTCGAGCCAGCTGAGGCCGGGGAACTCGGCGCAGGTGCCGACGTATTCGCCGTCCTCGGCGGACCAGCGGATGCGGTAGGCGTAGTGGTTGGTGACGTCCTTCATCGTGTCTGCTCCTTCTTGTCGATTCTGGTTTAACAGAGCCATTCATTTAATCTTTCATACAAAGGCATTCTCATCCTATTCGGAATCATCGTTGTCGAATTCGATATTCACATCTGCCTCATGGTAAAGCTCGATGTTGGTCTGCATGTCGATTTCCTCTACGATCCAGGGTTCCTCCTGTAGCTGGCAGTTCTGTTTGAATTCGTCATAATGGTTACGTCTGTCCATACCGCGCAGGGTCACCACGATGCCGAATCGCATGCCATCGCCCGCATTGGGACCCATGCCGCCGTTCTCGTCACTCGGCGGGTCGAAGCGTTCGGTCTTGCGGATCTTGAAGCCCCAGTATGGGATGCCCCGGGTGGTTCGCGGCACGAAGCGGGTCTTCTCGATGTCGCTGACGTGTTTCACATTGTCCCATTTGCGGTAGAGCCTGCGCGCATCACCCTCATAGGTTCGCGCGGTCGGGTCGTCTTGCACGTTGTTGTCGAGCGAGTCGATGCCATCGGCCTTCATGCGCCCGAAATGAAGGTCCAGTTCGGTGTCCGTGTAGTCGACGCCCTGGTTCCTGTCGCATTTCGGAAAGTAGCAGAGCGTCGCTCTCGCCATGTACGGGTACTTCCCTTTCACAATCGGCACGGGGATGCGCCAGTTGTAGGTCTCGAAGGCGTTGACGGTGCCCTCAAGCATGAACCGTATCTCATTGGGCGGCGTGGTCAGGATGTCTTGGATACGTGTGGGCACGATGCCATAGCCGAGTTTGATGCCATGAGATGGGAATGTCCCCCATCCGGAGGCGGAGTCGATGAGCAGGGCCTTGGCGGTCTCCCTCGACAGGTTCATGACGTGGGTCAGGTAGGCCATCTTACGTGTGATCCACGGGGCGGCGAACGATGTGCCGGCGGTCAGGGCGACGCCACCGGGCATGCAGACGGCCATGCGTTCGATGTCGTCCCCGCCGAAGCACGAGAGGTCGGGTTTGCGAAAGAATTGGAGCACCGGACCTTCCCGCGTGTAGCTTGCCGGCTCCTTGAGTATGGAGGTGGCGTTGACGACCAGCGCGTTGATGGCGTCCGCGGGTGCGCCGATGCGTTTGGGCTTGTCCCTGTCGTCGGCTGGGAGCTTGTTGGTTCCGGCGACGATGAAGATCACGCCGTATTCGTTTTGCAGCTTGTCTAGGATGGCCGCCTCGGGCGAGATGGAGTTCTTCGGCGCCTCCGAGGCCGAGCCTAGACTCAGGTTCCAGACGGTGATGTCCCGGTTTGTGGCGACGATGCGGCGTATCGCTCTGAGGATGGCAAACGAGCTGTTCTTGCCCTCCTTCGCGACGGCGAAGTGCCGCACGCGGAAACGGCCGCACCCGTCATCGAGTCTCGGGTTCAGCGTGGGGCCGTCCACGATGAGCGACGTGACTGCCGTGCCATGCGCGTAGTCGCCAGGATCCTCGCCCATTTCCGGATCGATCTCGTCATGGTATTCGACCCAGTCGGAGAAATACGCGTTCGTGTCGAATCGCGTGTCGATGACGCCGACGACCGGCTCGTTGCCTGGCTCGGGGATGCTCGGCGAGTATTTGTCGCGCGTGGAAGCCGGTTCGAATTCCAATTGCGAAGTGTCCCTCAATGACATGGCGACCAAATACGGTGCGGTTCCGATGAGAGCGTCGTACTGATCCGGTGTCATGCTGATGGTGGTGGGATCTAGCAGGTTCGCCGAGATCACGTCCACGCCGAGGGAGTTCAGCAACTCCACGGTCTGGGGAACGTCGCGACCGGTATTGTATATGGTGACCAAGGAGCGGTCCATCTGCCCGTCGGCATGCTGTTTGACATCGAACCGCCTGACGTAGTACACGTCACGGACCGTCTGGGCGAAGGCGGTCTTGCTCATACCGGCGTTCGAGTCGATGCGGTCAAGGCCGGCCTTGGTGAGCGCGGCGAGTCCGTCGGCGTCGATACCGCCACCATGATGTTCAAGTATCGTCCGGCAGGCCGTCAGATCGGCGATGGTCGAGTCGATGATCCGCATAGTCACGTAGTGGGTGATGACATGGCAATCAATGTCGTCAACCGTTTCGAATCGTGCGCCGACAATAGTGTCGTTGGATCTTTTCCCCGGTCCGGACAGCAGTTGTCGGATACGGTTGCTTTTCGCCACCACGGTCCTATAGTGCACTTCGACCAAAGGCGCGACGTCTGTCTTATTCCTCGTCCAGAAATCACGCACGGCATTGAGCTGCCCGATTTTGGCGTCCACATCGTCCGTGGTGACCTTCGCATGTGCGGGCAGCGTAGGCGCTCCCGGCCGTCGGGCCCTTCTGGTCTGGAACTTGCCTTTAAGCCGTAGGGTGTTATTCATTGCCATGCTCCTTCACTTCCCGTGCGATGGTGCTTCGGGAGACTCCCGTCAGTATCTCCACTTCGCGCAGAGTGAACCTCTGCCCGTACAGCGCGCGAACATCCTGGAGGCTCTTCGCGCCGTTAGGCACGAGCGCGACGTACAGGCGGCGCAGATAGTCGAATTCATCGTTGGGCTTGCTGAATGCGATGGACGAGCGGATGAGATTCTTCATCTCTCCCGGGTACGGCAGCCGTTCGGCCAGGGAGAGGATTTTGCGGAACAGTCGCATGTTCTTGCCGATGAACGAGAACCGGCCGGCGTAGCCGTTCATGATGCTTTCAGCTACGTCAGCCAGATCCTCACGTGTGTACCGGCCAAAATCGATGACGGCGTCGAAACGACGGACGAACGCCTTGTCGAACTTGGAGAACAGATTGGTGGTGGCGAACAGCATGACCTGATCCGACAGATCGTCCATCTGACGCAGGAGCGCGGATGTGGCCCTGCCCATCTCACGCACATCGTGGGAATCGACACGATCCAACGCCAGCGCATCGATCTCGTCGAACAGCACCACCACCCGATCCGGTTGGGCGAAACCGTTGATCTCGTCGAACAGTTTTGCGATGTTTTTCGCCGTCTGGCCGAGACGGCTGTCCACGACCGAGTTGAAGTCCACCACATATAGGTCGCGCTGCATGATGGCCGACATCTGCTTGACCGACTCCGTCTTGCCCGTACCGGCCGGCCCATGAAACAAAAACCTGTGGATGCCGACATTTCGGCCGATCGCATTGAGAATTCCCTGAATATCGTTCGTAATGGCTTCCGGCAAGGGCAGCGATGCCTTTACCACGGGACGCTTCACGAGGAACTCGGAACGCACAGAGGAATCTGCGGCCTGCGGCGTGAAGGTATTGGCGTCCGACAGCAACGCGATGATGTAGGAGGCCAACTGCACATCGCCGGAACGGTCGAAATCCTTCGCGATGCCATACGCCTCATTGCGGAACGCCGCATCATTGTGTTCGGCGTGATACCGAATTAAATTCAACACGTCTTTTTTCTTCATACTCCCGCGCGCCCTCACCATCCGTTCGATCCCGTTCTATACTCGTCAAGCATACTCCTAATCATAGATATCTGTGTCCCAAATCATACATGATTTGTCTTTGCCTGTTTCAGGTTATCTGTTGAAGCTGCGGTCCATACGAGCCGCGATAAAAGAAAACTCCGGCTTGTTGGAGCAGGCCGGAGTCCGACGTCGCCGTGTTGCGCGGCGAGGGCCCGACCGTGCGCGACGTGGCCATGGGCACCGGCGTCAGCACCCGTCCCCGCGTTGGCCGGGTGGCGGTCGAGAGGAGGAGGCCGCGTAGGGGCGGTCCGCGGTTCGGAACGATGGCAGGCTTTTAGATTCTAGAGACTCTTAGTGCTTAGATTCTAGAGATATTGTGATATTATTCAAGCTTGTGGACGATATTCCTTTAGATTCTAAGGAGTTGTGAATGATTTTCCAACGATTGAACATCACTCCATCCCAGCTGCCGATCATCTCGCTCATGGCATCAATCAAGAACAGTCGCGCCAACGGCCTTGACATCTCGCCCGACTATCAGCGTGGATACATCTGGTCCAACGAATACAAGGATCAGCTCATCCTGAGCATCATCCTCAATTATCCGATCGGCAATATCGTCATCAACAACCTCGACCATGCCAACGAGAAAAACGCCCGTCAGGAGCTGGTGGATGGCAAACAACGATTGACCACGATCTTCCGGTTCATGGAATGCGGCAATGTCGGACAGTGGATCGACAACTACGACGACTGGTTTCAGCTCAGCAAGAAGATCTCCGACCAGGCGAAGGAGATCATCGAGCGCATCGTTGGAGACTCCGATCCGGACGGGCTATCGCGGATGCGCCGCGCGAAGAGGCTTTCCTTCCGCGACCTGCCCAGTAGCATCCAGATGAACTTCAACACTTACAACATTCCCGTGTACACCATGCAGGCGGCGGATCCAACCCAGATCCGCAACTATTTCAAGGTGCTGCAGAACCAGGAGAAACTGCGCGCCGGCGAAATCATCAACGCCCTGCCGGACAACCCCATGAGCCAGTATTTTGACCGTATCCCGGCGCAGACGTTCCTGGAGAAGGTGAACTGCGCTAGCTTCAGACGCGCCGAGTTGGAGAAGGTCTATTACTCCGTCCTCGGCGCATGGTTCGACAAGCTCCAGATGAATGCGGCGGACCAGGCCTTAATCTCGTTCGTCGAGGGACTGCCGAAGCTGACCGCAGCCGAGACGGAGTGCATCGAGAACCTGAATGCCGGTATCACGGACATAGCGGGGCTTCCGGTTCCGGTGGCGAAGGTACGCGCATCGAAACGCATGCTCAAACTGCTGTTCGGCTTGACTCTTCTGGATCCGGGCTACTTCGCCGGAACCGATGCGCTCACACGCGTCCAGCAGGTATGTGACCTGTCGGCGAAACTGGCGGCGTTTAACACCAGCGAAGCCGACCAAGTCGCCTATGCCAAGTACTTCAGCGACGAATACGCCATGGACAAAGCCGATTTCGAGAGACGGCGGGCGCCCCTTTACCGCTCCCTGTTCTGGAGCACGGCCCGAACTTCGTCCAGAAAGGCGTTCACGGATGCCATGAAGATTCTTCGCCTGCTCTTCACGGAGTCGTTCGATTCCGCATATGCGTATTACACGGACAACAACATGACAAAGTGATACGGATGCCTGCGGCAGCCGGTCATGCGGTTTCGAGTCGGAAATCCCGCCCCACCAGCAAAAGCGGATCCGGTCTTTCAAGCTCGTCCCATAGCCTAGCACCCTCGCCGGCGGCGGGCCAAATCCCGCGCCGCCGGCGAGACGTGTTTCTTGCGGCGTATGCGCGATCATGCGGTCTTCTCGATGGCGTTCGGGTCGTCGTGGGACTCGGGGATGGCCTGATCGAGGAGCCTGGCGAGGCCGGCCGCGTCCCGGCGGGCGTAGTGGCTGGCCATCCGGATGCCGGCGCGGCCGATGATGCCGTTGCCGCCGGTCATGGGCGCCCGTCCGGCGTCTCCCGTTCGTCGTCGGCGGCGGACACTCCCCATTCGTCCCTCACGTAGGTCGTTCCGGCCGGCTGGTCCCGGCCGATCATGGCGGCCCAGGCCATGGCGGGGAACGCCGGGTCGAGTCGGATCGCGCCGGTCGCGTCCGGCTCGCAGACGCGTCGGATGCCCCGTCCCGTCAGCGTGGGTCTGCGGGTCATGATGGTTCCTCCTTTTTCGGTTTCGTTGGTCTATCCGATGGTGGGCGCGCCCGTGGCGAACATGGGCATCGCCCGCTGGATCCATGGCGCGCCCCACTGCCACCAGGCGAGCACGATCGCCGTCCACATGAGCGCGTACAGCGCCGCCCGCACGGCGAGGCCGGGCAGGCGGGCCGGCCATGGCGCGTCCGGGTCGCGCGGCATGGGTCCGGCCTGGATGCGCCACAGGAGCGTCATGGGGTCCATGCCCGGCGTCCACGGGCCGCGCATGCGCCGGCGGCACGCGATCCATGTGAGCGCGTCGAGCGTCGCCCACAGGCCGCCCGCGGCGATGGCGAGACTTCCGGCCGTTTGGGTGCGTGCGGCCCGCCCTATGGTGCGGGTCGCGGCCGCGGCGGCCGTGCGGATCCGGGTGGCCGGGTGGGTGAGTTCGGCGGGCCAGCCGTCCGTCCGGGCGACCCATCCGGCGTAGGAGGCGTGGACGATGAGCCGGTCCACGGCGGGCGTGAAGCTGAACCGCATGGGGTCGCAGGTCGTCAGGGTCAGCCCGCGGGCGGCGCCGGCGGCGTGGGGGCCGATGACCTCGGTGCGGCTCATGTGCACGACGTAGGGCGTGCGGTTGACGGCGTAGACGATCCATGCGGCCGGGGTCTCGATGATGATCCGGTCGCCGGCGCGCAGCCGGTCGAGGTGGCCGAAGTCGGCGGGCACGCGGTGGCCGGCGTAGCTGGTGTTGCCGGGCCGGCCGGGCATGGCGGTGTCCGGGTAGTGGCCGGCGCCGTACCGGTCGAGCACGCGCCTGGTCACGCCCTGCCGGATGGGCTTGTGCCATCCGTCGCCGAGCGCGGGGATCCATAGTTCGCCGATCGGCTCGTCCTCGCCGGGCGCGGGTCCGGGGTCGGGCGGCGGCGTGGTCCTCAGCCGGCCGACGGGCCGGTCGGTGCCGTGGTCGCGGATGCGGATGGCGTGGACGGCCGTCCCGGTCTCGGTCGTGGTCGTGTCGGCGGCCAGGGGCGCGCCGATCCATGGCCAGGCGGTCTGGGCGAGGCCGAGCAGGCCGACGATGACGAGCAGGCCGCCGAGCGTGCGGCCGGCGGCCCGGATGATGCGTCCGATCGTCATTTCGCGTGCCGCAGGGTGCTCTTGGGGCGGGCTATGGGCCGGCCGGGGTCGATCTTGAGGCTGCGGAACGGGGGCAGTCCGCGCAGCATGTAGATGCAGTGGTCGGTGTCGAGGCGGGCGACCTCGTCGGGGGTGAGCAGCTCTCGCCTGGATTGCTGGATGTTGACGCTCCAGCTGCCGGTGGAGCCGCGGGATTCGCCGACGCTGCGCGTGTCGATGGTCTCGGCGCCGAGCCGTTTGCTGATCCATTCGGTGGTGGACTGTTCGGAGCCGCCGAGGAAGAGCATGCTGTCGCAGTTGCCCTCGATGGTCTCCCACTGCCTCTCGTAGAGGGCCTTGCCCTGGGCGATGTTCTGCAGGACGACGCTGACGGACACGCCTCGGCTTCGGATGGTGGCGATGAGTCGTTCGAAGTTGGGGATGCGTCCGATGTTGGCGAACTCGTCGAGCATGCAGTGCAGGGGGATGTCGAGGTGCCCGCCCTCCGCGTGGTCGGCGTCGTAGATGAGGGTCTCGAACAGGCTCTGGTAGAACACGGCGGCGAGGAAGTTGAACGTGGCGTGCGTGTCGGGGATGATCATGTAGATCGCGGTCCTCTCCCGGCCGATGGCGTGCAGGTCGATGTCGTCGCTTTCCAGCAGGTCGCGGATCTGGCGCACCTGGATGGGCGCGAGCCGGACGCCGACGCTGATGATGATGCTCTTCTTGGTCTCGCCGGCGCCTTGGAGGAAGGTGCGGTACTGGCTGACGGCGAACCGCAGGCCGTCGGCGATCCGGTCGAGCTGCCTGCGGTCCATGCCGCCGACCCAGTCGGGCGTGCCCTTGGCGAGCTCGTCGAGGAGCTCCTTGGCGGCGGCCATGCGCGCGTCGATGATGCTCATCTTGGTCTCGTCCTGTTCGCTGGCCTCCATGTCGGCGACCATGTCGCACACGGCGGGCAGGTTGGGGTTGTCGGCGAGGAACCAGGTCCAGGCGACGAGCGCGTTGAGCAGGGCGCGTTCGGCCTTGCTCCAGAACGGGTCGCCCTGGTCCTTTTTGGTGCCGTCGGTGTTGGTGACGAGGTTCTCGACGAGCTGGAGGATGCTGGTCTCGGGGCTGTCGGGGTTGATGTAGGCCATGGGGTTGAAGTGGCAGCTGCTGGCCGGGTCGACGAGGTCGAACGCGCGCACCCGGTACTTGGGGTCGGCTTCGCGCAGCGCGGGGGCGGTGGCGCGCATGAGCTCGCCCTTGGGGTCGGTGGCGACCCAGTTCATGGACGCGTTGAGGAGGTTGGGCATGACGTAGCTGCGGGTCTTGCCGGATCCGGAGCCGCCGACGACGAGCGCGTTGAGGTTGCGTCGGGTGGCGTGGGTGTCGAGCGCGAGGCCTTCGGTGCGGGTGAACTGGAGGTTGCGTTTGGGGTCGGGGTCGGTGAACGGGGCCATGTCGCGCGGCTCGCCCCAGCGTGCGGAGCCGTGCTCCTCGCCGGGTCGGAACTTGTGCTGGCTGGCCCAGGCGTAGAG
>NZ_NMWU01000051.1 GCF_002860355.1 Bifidobacterium margollesii | reverse complement strand
GATGACTCCGGTTTCGAGGTCTTGGGTGGCTTGCTGGTAGCCTTCCTCCCATCCGTCCTGCCATGCGGTGTCGAGGGTGTCCCATGGGTCGGTTTCGGCCCATTGCCAGTTGAGGTTGCTGACGGTGATGCCGTCGCGGAGTTCGATGCCTCCGGCTATCCATGTGAGGTGGCCGGTGTGGTCGATCTTGGCGAAGGCTCCTTGGGTGCCGTCGGTGAGGGGGTCTTGGCCGTTCTGCCATGCTTCGATGGCGTTGCGGCTGTCGTTGGCGTGGGGGCCGTGGGTGTGGCGGCGGGCGATGCCGTTGTGGGCGATGTAGCCGGTTTCGCCGTCTGGTAGTTGGTAGGCGAATGGGTGGGTGTTGGCTTCGCATACGCTTCCGTGGGTGGCGAGGCGGAAGTGGATGAGGGCTGGGGCGTTCTCGACGGCTTGCCAGTGGTGGTGGATGTAGGCGAGTGTCTGGTGGTTGTCGGGGTTGCGGTATCGGTGGAGGTGTTGGCCGTCCCACCATGCGATGCCTGCTCCGTTGGGGTTGGCGTCGCTCATTTGGGCGAGTTCGGTGCTGGTGGGCATGGTGCCGGGTTTGATGGTGGCGATCACGCACATGCTTCCTCCTTGGCGTGTTCGGTGGCGGTGTCGATGATGCGGCGGGCGGCGGTTGCGCGCCTGCGGTGTTCGGCGGCGGGGCCTTCGGGTCGTGGGATGGCGTTTCGGGCGGCGGTTTGGCTCATGCGTTGGATGTCCTGCGTTTTGAGGCTGTGGACGGGGTGGTGTTGGAGGAACCGCCACATGGTGTGGAGCCATGTGAGGGCGGGGGTGAGTTTCTGGGCGGTGTTGCGGTTCCATCGGCCGAAGGTGCGGAGTTCGATGGTGTTGCGGTGCTGGTCGTTGACTGCGGTGGCCTTGCCGGTGTAGTCGCCGTGGGTGAGGTGGCACCAGCGGGCGTCGTCGGTGTGGCGCATGTTGAGGGCCTTGGCCTGCTGGGGGTTGAGTCCGGTGAGCGCCCAGTACCAGCGTGCGGGGGTTTGCCGGGCGGTGCGTCTGATGTGGATGTGGCCGCCTGCGTTGCCGCCGTGTTCGGGGATGCTGGCGACGAGCCGGTTGATGGCTTCGAGGGTTTGCCGGTTCCATGAGAGGGGTTGGGTCTGGTATTCGAGTCCTTCGCTTTCGAGGCTTCCGTCGGGGCACCATCCGGCGATGAGGGGGCTGGTCTTGAGGGGTTCGCGGCTGTGGTCGCCGTCGATTTCGATCTCGATGCCGTAGGTGTAGGCGGCGTGCTCCCATGGTTTGCCGTCGTAGGGGCCGCGGTAGAGGGGTTCGCGTCGGTCGTCGGCGTGTTCGCGGTGGCATGTGACGCACCGGTAGACGCCTTCGTCGTCGGTGTAGCCGCATTCGCCGCACAGCACCCAGCCGCAGTCCTCGCAGGCGTAGCGGCAGTCGGGGCAGAGCCGGTAGCCGCATGATTCGCATTCGTAGGAGCAGTCGTCGCAGACGTCGTTGCTGCATTCCCCGCACTGGCCGTGGCATCCGGGGCATACGTGGTGGTGGTTGCAGTAGGGGTTGTCGCATTCGACGAGCCGGTCGGGGGTCTGTTCGGTGCCGCACACGTCGCATGGGATGAGGCGGGTGTCGTTCGTGTCGTTCGTGTCGTTCATGTCGGTTCCTTCCGTCCGTGGGGGGTGTCTCCCCCGGTGGACGGCGGACGGCATGGCGCATGCTCCGTCGCGTGGCGCCACGGGCGCGCGGACCCGGAGGGCCCCTGGTTCCGTCGAGTGGAGCGGAGGCGTCCCGTCCGAGCGCCGGCCTCGGCCGGCCGGCGCTATCATCGGGGCGTCGGAGCGGAGGGAGGCGGGTTCGGGGCCGGCCCCTTGGGGCCGGGACGCGCGGGGTCCCGTTGCGACGCGCCGGGCGTGCGCGATGCTGGCTGTCGGCCACCGCCCGGACCTGTGGTTCGGGTTCGCGGCGCGTCCCCGCGACGGTACGAGCGGGTGGGGTGCTGTCGCGCGCATGCCCCCGGTTCGGGGGTGTGCGCGTGGCCTTGCGCCGCGTGGTTTTTCCGGGGTGGGTCCGGCTGCCCGTCGGGTGGCTGGGTGTCGTGTTTTGGTTGACTGGTTGTCTGTTTTTGGTTGACATGGTGTATGATGGTGGTGTGGGGGCGATGGTCGTTCCCTTTGGTTTTCGGGAGGTTTGGCGTGGTGTCGGATGCTGTCGAGCGTGGTCCGTTCGTGTCGCGGAGCAAGGCGGATTTCCGGGTGATGCGGGAGTCGTTGGGTCTGAGTCAGGCGCAGGTGGCCCGTCTGGTGGGGGTGAGCCGGCAGACGGTGGTCGCGTGGGAGGATCCGGGTGAGTTCTATCCGCCGCGGCGTGAGGCGTGGGATCTGGTGGAGGGCCTGTGGGCGCGGGCGGATGCGCGTGCGCGGGCGATCGTGGAGATGGCGGTGTCGGCGGCGCGTGTGGCGCGTGAGCGTGGTGTGGAGCCGGCGCCGCTGCTGCTGTCGTATTGGCGGTGTAAGGCGGATTTCCGTCGTGCGGGGAATGCCGGTGATTGGCCTTCGGAGAACGCGGCGGTGCGGATGGCGGCGGATCGGCTGGCGGTGCTGGGTGTGCCGTGTTCGGTGGCGTATGCGGAGGTGGACGCGTGAGCGGGCGGGCCGGGAGGGCTGCGAGATGAAGGCCGGGCATGTTCCGGGATGGGCCGGTGGTGATGCCGTTGTGGACGTCGCCGATTTCCGGGGTCTTGAGGAGTATCGGCAGTGGCTGCTCATGTTCCGGCTGCTGAGGGACTATCCGGAGGGACTGATCCGTTCGAGGGGCTTGGCCCGTCTGCCCCGCATCGAGGCCCGGGTACGCGGCTCCTACTACCATGGTCTGGTGGCCGAGTGGCGCGAGACGCTGAAGGATCCGGATCCGGATCGTCTGAGGTCCGTGGCGCTCGACGTGTCGCAGAAGGGCATCGATATGCGGTCGATCATGCCGTTCGCCGGGGTGATGGGCCGGGAGGATCTGATGCGGGTGATCGGGGATTCGAGGAATGAATGGGGGAAGGGTTTCGGCATCCGCCGGGGGCCGTTCGCGCATCGTTGAGCGGGTGAGGCCCTCCGGGGGAATCGACGTGGACCGGCGTCCCGCCCATACGCGCATCCCCTTCCGGGATGTTAAAAAGCGTCAGAAGAATTACAGGATGGTGCCATAGTTTCAATATGGCCGGATTCTTTCAGTCGTGGCCATGGATTTTCGCTTCCTGAGCCCGGGGAGGTTCCATGCTCCGAGGGGATCGGAGGAGGCTGCCCACTCACCCGATATATATACCTTATATGGTATATTTGTGGGTATGTGGACGATAGAACTCGAACCGATCCGGGAATGGTTGAACACTCTGGATCGACCATCAAGAGTGCAGATCCTTGCGGCGATCAAGGTGCTGGAGGAATGCGGCCCCAACCTCAAACGCCCGCTGGTCGGCAAGATCGAGGGTTCCGTCATCAAATCGATGAAGGAGCTGAGACCAGGGTCGTCCGGGAACAGCGAAATCCGCATCCTGTTCGTCTTCGATCCGAGACGCAGGGCGATCATGCTCGTCGGAGGCGACAAGCAGCGCAAATGGGACAAGTGGTATCGCAGGGCCATACCGGAGGCCGAGGCCCGGTATGTGCGCTGGCTGGAGGATCATTACGGAAAGGATCTGAAATGAGCTACACGCCTGAACAGTTCGCCGCCGACAGCGGCATCACCCAGGAGGAGATCGACAAGGCCAGGGACCGTCTCGTCGAGGAGATGCGCCTGTATGAGCTCAGGGAGGCCCGCAGGGCGCAGGACGTGACGCAGAAGCAGCTCGCCGAGCGCATGGGCGTCAGTCAGAAGCGGGTCAGCGCCCTGGAGTCCGGGGATGTGGATCGTACGGAGATCCGTACGTTGCGCCGGTATCTTCAGGCGATCGGCGGGCGGCTTCACGTCGACGCGGTCCTGCCGGACGGCCGGACCCTCCAACTGGTGTGAGCCGCTGCGCCGGGCCGGAGTCGGGGGTCTTCCCCACCGGTTCGGCGTCACTCGCCCCTGTCTCCTCAGATCATGTCGTCGTGGCCGCCGGACTCCAGGAAGACGACGCGTCCGTCCGTGTCGCGGGTGTAGTGGATGCGCCCGGCGGCGGGGCTGCCCTGCTTGGCGTAGGCGCGCCAGACGAGTCCGCCCCATCGTCCCCGCCGGTTCGGTCCGACGCGTCCTTCCCTCACCGGGTGTGCGGTGGTGTCCAGCCCGTCGAGGATCGCGGCCATGCGGCGCAGCATGCTGGTCCGGTCGGCGCGGCGGGCGATGGTGCGGCCGAGTCCCGGTGCGATGTCCCATGATCCGGGCAGGGGGTGCCGGCGTTTGGTGGCGGGGTCGGTGCCGTCGGCCCAGGCGACGGCGACGGCGAGGCGGAGCCAGTCGTCGAGCATGTCGTCGGGCCAGGCCGAGGGATCCGGGCCGGCCGCGGCGCCGCCTGCGGCGTCACGTCGTCTTGGTGGTTTCGCCGGACCCGGCTTCGCCCGTCGCGTCCGTGCGGGCCGCGTCTCGTCGGCGCCGGAGCGTTTGGGACGGGTGAAGGAGGAGTGGATCAGGGTCTGTTCGAGCAGGTAGTCCATGCTGGATTCGTCGCGCCGGATCACGGTGCGGGCCCGCCCGTAGGCGGGGATGATGCTGGCGGCGCCGTCGTAGGCGCACATCGCGCCTCCGGTGAGGCGGGAGAGTCGTCCTCCCATGGCGGCCTCGGCGAGCAGGCAGACGTCGGTGTCGGTGCCGTCGACGGCCCGGGCGATGTCGTCCGGGTCGAAGCGGGGGCGTCCGTCGGCGTACGTGACGGACAGGACCACGATGGTGTTGCGCCGGTCGGGGTCGGTGATGCGTTCGGCGAGCCGGGCGAGCTGGCCGCCGGTCGTGATCATGCGGGGTTGCATGGGGTCTCCTCCCCCGCGTGGGCGCGGCGTCGGACGGGCGGGGCGATGCCGATGGCGAGGCGGAGGCGCCCGCGGTCGCGCGCGTCGATGAGGATGAGGGGCGCGTCGAGGATCCAGTCGGGCGCGTAGGGCATGTCCTCCACCGGGACGGTTCCGGCGTGCTCCCCGTCGCGTCCGTCGGGCGTGGCGAGGACGAGGTCGATGGGCGTGCCGTGCGGGACGAGTCCGGCGTCGAGCATGCGGCGGATGGTGATGTCGGTCATGGTCGTGGTTTCCTTTCCCGTGTCCGGCCGGCTAATGGCGGGTGTTGGCCTGGATGCGGTCGAGGTAGTCGCCGCCGATCCTGGTCTGGGATCGGGGTGCGCGGGCCCGGGCGATGGTCTGGCCGGCCCACGCGGTCATGGCGGGCCTGTCGAACGTCGCCACGGGCGTGCGGCGCGGACGGCCGTCGGGGTCGAACCGGTTCATCGCGGCGACGACGGTGAGGCATGCGGTGCAGGCGATGAGCGAGAGGATCCCCCGGTCGGCGGCGTGCATGGTGATCCTGGCGGCGGACGCGCCGGCGGGGATGACGCCGGCGCATAGTGCGCACCGGCAGTCGCGTTCGGCGCGCTCGTAGGGTTCGATGCGGGGTGTGGCCTGTGTGGCGGTCTGGTTCATGATGGTCTCTCCTGTCCGGCCGGCGGGTTTCCGTGCCGGCCTGTTCCATGGTGGCGCGTTCCGGGCGGGTCTTGTCCGCCCCGTCGTACGGGCCGGGCGGGCATGGGAAAGGGGACCCCGGTCCGCTGGATCGGGGTCCCCTGGAGAGAGAAGGGAATGAGGTTATGCGCGGCCGGGCGGGCCGTGGTTCCAGTGTAGGCGGTTCGGGCTTGCGGTCGTATGGGCGGAGGCTGGGAGAATCATGTGAACGCGCGGGCATGGGCCCTACATCGGCTCCCATGCCGAGCTGTTCCGGGGCGAGCTGATGTAGGGGCCGTGGGCGAGCTGCTCTCCGGTCAGGCGCATCTCGAATCCGCCGTCCTTTTGCCGGGTGATGGCACTCTCATGCACGGCCTTAAGCCGCACGATCAAGGTTTCCGTCCGGTGTCTTCGTCAGCGGCAGCCGGGACCGGACCGGGGATCGGGCGCGACCGTCGTGTCGATGACCTCGCGTCCGTCGTGCGGCGCCGCCCCTCCCCCGGTCCGGTCCCACCGGTCGGCCATGCGGCGGCGGATCTCGTCCTCCATCGCCATGTCGCGCCGGCGCAGTTCGGCCTCGGCCTCGCGGCGTTCGAGCCGGGTGGGCCGTTCGATGAACCATTGGGTCAGGACGCCGACGACGATGCATGCGGCCAGAACGCCCCCGAAGAGCAGCCCCTCCTTCAGTCCGAGGTTTCCGAACCCGACCTCGATCCCCGCGACCGCCAGCAGGGCGAGGTCGAGCACCGCGATCGCGCCGGCGATCTTCTGGATGATCCATGCCAGAGTGCGCAGCGGGGCGACGAGGAAGTTGAACAGCAGCGCCAGGGCGCCCAGGGCCAGGGTGCCCACGAGCACGAACGCGTACCAGAAGAGCATGATCATGATCGATCTCCGCCTTCCCTTGGGTCGTGACGGAACGGGATCGGGTCCGCACCCCGTCACGGTGATCGTTTTTTTCGTTATGTTTGATATTATCGTGATGCATGGTCATGTTGTTTCACATGGGGAGGAGCGAACGTCATGGATCGGTCGCGGAAACTGTCGGTTCTGGAGATGGAGATGCTGAGGCTCCTCGGCATGGAGGCCGTACCGGGGATGAAGGAGGCCGAGGGTTCCGCGTGTCTGACGACGGGTGACGGGAGGGTGATCCCCCTGACCGACGAGCAGATCGGGAAGGTGATGGGGGCGCTCACGTCGGGCGGGGAGCCCGACCTGATCTCCACCGGGCAGGCGGCGAGGCTGCTGGGCGTCACTCCGGTGACGGTTCGCCGGCTTCTGGATTCGGGGAGGATTCCGTGCGCCCGCCTGTTCGACGGGGGAAAGCGCCTGATCCTGCGCAGGGATGTGCTCGAATACCAGGCGGGGCGATTTGCGTCCGGAGCGTGAATCCATGTCGTGGTTCCCTCGATCATCCCGATCAGAGCGGCGGCCCGGTGGAGATCAGGCCGGTGAGCCGGTCGTATGCGCGGCCCTTCGCCTCCATGCGGCGCATGGACGTGGGTTCCTGCAGTCGCTCCAGCTCCTGGATGCGCCGGGCGAGCTTCGACCCCAGTCTGGCGCCCACGTCGGCCATCGCGGCCTTCTGCTCCAGAAGCTCCCTGGCGGTGTGGTACCGGCCGTACCGGCTGACGCTCGGATCGTAGAACATGCTGCGTGCGATCTCGCGCAGCAGTCGATCCTTGATCGGACCGGTGTCCACGCCGGGCGCATCATAGCCGGGCCTGCGTCGGTACCGCAGCACGTCCCGCTCGGGGTCGTACCACATGAGTCCGATGTCGCCCGGTACCTCATCGCGTGCGATGAGCCCCTTCGGGCAGACCACGGTCAGTGTGTCCACGTAGGGACGGTAGCGTTCGTACTTGGCGTCCCTCAGCCAGTCGGAGCGGCTGACCTTGATCTCGTAGCCGTGCACCCACATGACCTGATACGACCATTCCAGAGCGACTCCATCCAGCCGGAGGTCTCCGTCGGGCGCGCTGACCGTGATCTCCGGCCAGAATCCGGCCCTCCCGGTCCTCCGCCATCGTTCCGCCAGCGCGTCCTTGATGTCGAACGCTCCGGATAATGCCGTGGTTCCCGTCATGCCGCGTCTTCTTCGGTCGTCCGTCGTGTCGGGGCTCCGGAGCCTCGGCTCATCATCGCGGCGATCGTGTGCAGGGCCTTCGGCGTCATCCAGTCGCCGACGCACATGTCGACCAGGATCCTCCAGTCCCGCCACTCCCCCGATTCTGGGATCCAATAGTCGTCGTCGGAACGATCGAAATCCCCCGATTCGGTGCCGTCCGTGAGTTCGGTCAGTCGCCGGCGGAGGAGGAATCGAGCCTTGTCCGACTCGCATGTCGCGGTTCCGTCGATCATCTCGACCAGCGACTTGAGCCGGTCCGCGATCTGCGTCCATCGCGACCAGATGCGGCAGGCCATCCACAGGTCCCGTTCGGTCATGGGATGGGCGGGATCAAGGTGCTCTCGAATGCGGCGTTCCCCGAGCGCGTCGAGGATCCGGTCGACCGGATCGAGGATCGTGGCCCACGCGTAGAAGCCCCAGGTGTCGGGGTCCGCGGCCGGTTTTCCGGCGGTGTGGGATCGGATCATGCCGTCGATGCGGTCGAGATCCCGTTCCGCCGGCCGATGCGCCTCATAGAGGAGTTCGGCCAGAATGTTCAGCAGGTCGTCGAGGTTCTGTTCCTCTGGTTCCTTGTCTTTCATGTCATATGCCCTTTCCCGTTTCGTGTGTATGGGCGCCGGCCTGTTGGCCGGCACCCATTTGCTCGTTGGTTCGTTTGCTCGTTGGTGCGTTCGCTTGACGTCAGCGCAGCAGCCAGAGCATGCCGCCCGCGATGGGCAGCATGAACAGCACCAGCCCCGCCATGACGCGCAGATACCCGCACATCACGTCACGGTCGTGTCCGACGGCCGCCACCCAGGTCAGGTGGACGGCCAGGGCGACGAGGAACGCCAGCCACAGGGCCAGACCGATCCCCGCCACATGCGACCAGTCCAAGTCGATCACCTCCCTCCCATCGCCTCGACCGTTCAGAACAGCGGCGTCATGCCCGACGTGGACGTGGGCCGGCGCGGCGCGGGCGGCGCGGCCCGCGTCCGGGCGCCGAGCTCCCTGCGGGCACGCCGGACGCGACGCGCCTCCTTACGGGCCTGCATCGTGCGACGCGCCCGCTC
>NZ_NMWU01000050.1 GCF_002860355.1 Bifidobacterium margollesii | reverse complement strand
CGATGTAGCGCATCGTGGTCCGCACGTCCGCATGCCCCAGAAGCCGGGACACCGCCAAGATGTCGCACCCGTTGCGGTAATAGACGACCGTCGCGAACCGGCGACGCAGCGAATGCGCGGGCCAGCCGCCCGTACCAAGCTTGATGCGGTTGCCGACCCAATCCACGCCCCGATGCTCGCCACGCACCCTGTCGGACGGGAACAGCCAATCCGACCTGGCCGCGGGTTGCCGCTCGCGCAGCAGCACCGCCAGCCCGTCCGGCACCGGCAGATCCCTGGGCTTGGCGCCCTTGCCCCACACATGCATGACCATGCCATCGTCCGTGTCCTCCAACTGGCCGGCATGAGACCAGCTGATCTCCGCGCGGCGCAGACCCATCCACGCCGCCAGCATGCAGCAGATGCGCACGTCCCGATCCTCGGCCGTGATGCCGAGATTCACGTTCAGTTCGGGGCACACCGGCTTGACCGGCTGCCCCTCCCGGTAGGACGGCACGCCCGACAGCGGCACCACGTCCACCAGACCGGAGATGTCCCGAGCCCACTCGTAGAACCCCTTGACCGCGGCCCTCATGCCCTTCTTCGCGGAAAGCCCGTCGATCTGGGCGAGCACCGCGACCACGTTCACCGGCCTCACCAGTTCGATCGGACGGCCGACCAGACGACTGAACCGGGTGATCTGATACCAGCGCGTCCGGATCGTCTCCGGCGACCGATGAGCCGTGCGAAGGAACCGCATCCACTGCTCGACCGGCTCGGACCAGTCGTCCCTGGGGCCCACATGGTCGATGTCGTATCTGGTGTTCCATACCTGCATCCCGTTTCCTCCTTTGGAAATAGGGGTGGAGGAGCGCGTCCTCCGTACTTCAGGGGCTGGGCGTCCATCATTGACTCAGCCCTTGTACAACGTAGAATGATCGTTCGTCCGGCGAATGAACCGTGTCACGGCCATCGACCACAGCAGCAGCCAGACCGTGAAATCCGGACATCCCGACTGACTGACGAATCGCGTGTACCGGACGGTCGCTGGTTCAAGCCCAGCCGCAGGAGCCACCAGGAACCGTGGTCGGGAGTCGCCCGCCGCGGTTTTTCGTTTTCTGGTTCGAAAGCAGCCTGTCGGTCAGCTCGTTCGTCATGCCCCTCAAATATTCTCCGCTTGGAATCATTCCGTCGCTACGGCAAAACCGTGAATAGCCCAGTCCCGTGTGTAGAATCCTTGTAGATGACCAATGACGGGAGCCTATATGCTGAAGGAATACACTCGACCGGAGACGACGCGCATCGATGACAACAAGAACATCTTTTCGATTCTTGAGGAGCGTGCAGGCCGCACTCCCGACGACTCTCTGGTGGAGTTCAAGAACAGCGAGGGGGCTTGGCAGTCGTTCAGTGCCGAGGAGTTCGAACAACTGGTCATCTCCCTTGCCAAGGGGCTGATCGCCAAGGGGGTGCGCAAAGGCGAGTCCATTGCGATCATGTCGCATACGCGATGGGAATGGACGGCTCTGGACATGGCCATCATGTCCATCGGAGCGGTGACCGTGCCCGTGTACGAAACGAATTCGGCAGCTCAGGTCAAGGCCATTTTCAACGACGCGCAGGTACGCATGGCGTTCGTGGAGAACGACGACCAGCGTGACAAGGTGGAGTCGATTCGCGATCAGGCCGCCTACCTTGCTGATGTGTATGTGATTGAGCTTGATGCCCTTGATACGCTGGCCGAGTTCGGGCGTACCATCGCCGAAGACGAATTCTGGAATCGGGAGAACGCCGTGCAGGGCGACGACATCGCCACCATCGTATACACGTCGGGGTCCACGGGCACTCCGAAGGGCATTGAGCTCACCCATGGCAATTTCGTGTTCATCACCTATTCGGGGTGTCATTCCATGCCGGATATCTGCATGAAGCCGGATCGTCGTCTTCTGCTGTTTCTGCCGCTGGCCCACGTCTTCGCGAGATACATGCAGTTCTTCTGTTTTGCCAGCAATGTGACGCTTGGCCTGTCGAGCGACCTGAAGACCATCATTCAGGATTTCCAGGTGTTCAAGCCCACGTTCGTGCTGGCCGTGCCCCGCATCTTCGAAAAGATCTACAACGCCGCCTCGCAGAAGGCGGGTTCGGGATTCAAAGGGCGTCTGTTCTTCGATGCGGCCACCACCGCACGGCTGTGGTCCCGATACCAGCAGTCGGATGATCGCATGCCGGTGTCGGTGAGGCTGAAGCACCTGTTCTACGACAAGCTGATATACAGCTCGATTATGGAAGTGTTCGGCGGGCATGTGGAATACGCCGTATCCGGAGGTGCCCCGCTGGACGGGCGGATCGCCCATTTCTTCAACGGCGTGGGACTTCCGTTGCTGGAAGGCTATGGCATGACGGAAACCTGTGCGCCGGCATGTGTGAATCCGACCACCGGATACAGGATCGGTACTGTTGGTCTGCCGATGCAGGGGGTGAGCTTCGGCGTTGCCGATGACGGTGAACTGTGCATTCGCAGCCGTGCGGTTTGCCGCGGATATCACAATCATCCGGAGATCACCACCCAGCAGATCGTCAATGGGTGGCTGCATACCGGAGATCTGGGTGACATCGACGCGGACGGTTTCGTCTCCATCACGGGACGCAAGAAGGATCTCATCATCACGGCTGGTGGTAAGAACGTTTCGCCCGGCGTTCTGGAGGCGTCGGTGATGACCTCACCCGTGGTGGATCAGTGCCTGGTGATCGGTGATCGCAGGCCGTTCATCTCCGCGTTGATCACCATAGACCTCGATGATGCGAATGCTTGGCTGCGTTCCCAGGGAGGGCAGGAAGTGGCCTCGTTGGAGGAGGCAAGCCGCAACCCGATTATCGTCACCGAAGTGGAGCGTGCCGTGGACGCGGCCAACGCGCTGGTCTCGCGTGCCGAATCGATTCGGAAATTCGAGATACTCTCCGACGATTTCACCGAGGAGAACGGCATGCTTACACCGAGCATGAAGACGAAGCGATCGGTGATCGAGGAACGTTACGCGGATCTCATCGACAATGTGATCTATGTGCCGAAACACCGCTGAGTTCCTTCGGCCGATGCTTCGGCACCCCGTCACAATCCGGCATCGGCCGGCTTGATGTATCCGGGATCGATCAGTGCCTTCTTCAGGTTGTTGGCGGAGACGCTGATCGGAGTCTTTTCGATCAGCGGCACAGTATCCCCGTTGATCGTTGCGGTGCCGTCCACGTCCTTGGCGGTCAGGGTTTTACCGGCATTGAGGAGTACGGCCGTTTCGGCGATCGACTTGGCGTATCCGTTTCTGTCCTCCAGACCCGTGCTCCATTGGGCGCCGTCGACCACGTCGGTGATGTTCGAAAGGTATGCGCCGTAGCCGGTGATGATGGGCCAGGCATCGGTCGCCGAGTCGCCGTCCGCATCGGTGGCCTCGCCGGAGACGGAAGCGGATGACTTCCGGGGGTCAGGTACCTGATGCTTTTTGAGGTCCTTGTTGCCGACGATGTTGTCCATTATTCCGCCGATGGTGATCTGGGGATTGATGTCGGCGGCGGAACCTTGGTATCCGGCCGACGACAGTGTGGACACCACGCCGGATGCGACGAAATCGTTCATGGCGAGCACTCCGTCGATGGCTGGCAGACCGTCCTTCCCGTCAAGTCCGAGCCGGTTCGAGAGTTCCGTGCCGACGGCATGTGCGTCGGTCGCCTTGAACGTCACCCTGTTCCAGCTGTTCGCGTCGCTGTGCGAGTCAAGCAGACCCGAGGGGCTCACCACGACCCCGGAACGGTAATAGGGACCGAGCACCTCCCAAATACTGGCGAACACCTCCTTGGTCATGGCGTCGTCGTCATTGGCGGGCAGCATGATCTCCACATGCTTGGGATTCTCGCTGGTGGTTTGCGACAGGTCGAGTTTGCTGGCCAGCAGCGTGGCCTGGGTGCGGGCGATGCTGCTCAGCGTGGAGAGTCTGACGAAGGCATCGGGCTTGTAGCCCTCAATGCCGTTGGCGACGAGGATTACCGACACCCCGTCCTTTCTCGCCTGTTCCAGTGCGGAAACAAGTCGGGTCACACCGTTGTTCTGTGATGCATCGTCGTTTGCGGCGTTGGCGGAGGGTGATGCGGGGGATGTGGAGGGGGATTCGTTGCCGGTTGTTTCGCGGCTCAGCGTTTGTGATACATAATCGCCGTACTGCCGAGTCACGTCATCCGGAGAAGATACGGGGGCTATGATCATGGTTTCATGGGGGGTGTTGCCGGTACTGCCTTTTCCGTTGTCGCTCTGGCGGCGAGCGTTTCGTTCGGTTCGCTCTTCAAGGTGCTTGGTGATTGCATCGGCCTGATCGTCAAGGCTCTTCGAGCTTACGGTGCTGACGTCGTTGTTATCGAGTCCCTGATCGACGAGTGCATCCACGATGGCTTTTTCGAGTTTCGTCCACTTATTCAATGGCGTGTTCTGGGAAAGCGTAATGCCGTCGGAAGGAAGGAACACCGATGCGGTGCCGGGCTCCGATAGGGGCGTCGACGAGCTGGTTCCGGTGGGTTTCGGGGTAGGGGAGTCGCCGTCCTGACCGCAGGCCGACAGCGAGAGCAACATGGCCACGCAAGTGGCTGCAGAGAAGATCATTCTGCCACGTTCTCGCCAGTTGAGCACAACATCACATCCTTCGGTTCACGCATTTCAGGCCGGTCGACCTGCAAATATCGACTATGGGGATTGTAGGTCATTTCTCTGACGCGTGGCTCATCCTCCGGTATGAACCGGGTACGGACGGAGCATGACGGCGTGGGATCGGATGATCGGAAACCTTCGGATACGGGGAAGGGTCATGGACTGTGGATTCCCGCCGTCCATGACCCTTCCCCGTGGAATGGTGTTCTTCCGTCTCGCCCTGTTTGTGATTACCGAGCGAGAGCCTTGGCGAGATTCTCGTCGAGGGCGTTCATGAACCCTTCGGTGTCGAGCCAAGGCTGGTCCGGGCCGATCAGCATGGCGAGATCCTTGGTCATCTGTCCGCCTTCGACGGTGTTGACGATGACCTTTTCCAGTGTTTCGGCGAAATGGCGCACTTCCGGAGTCCCGTCGAGATCGGCGCGATGCTTGAGTCCGCCGGTCCAGGCGAAGATCGAGGCGATGGGATTGGTGGAGGTCTTCTCGCCCTTCTGCCAACGGCGGTAATGACGGGTCACGGTGCCGTGGGCCGCTTCGGCCTCCACGGTCTGACCGTCCGGGGTCATGAGCACGGAGGTCATCAGACCCAGCGAACCGAAGCCCTGGGCCACGGAATCGGACTGTACGTCGCCGTCGTAGTTCTTGCAGGCCCAGATGTAGCCGCCGTGCCACTTGAGGGAGCTGGCGACCATGTCGTCGATAAGCCGATGCTCGTAGGTCAGGCCCTCCGCCTCGAACCTGTCCTTGTATTCGGTGTCGAACACTTCGGCGAAGATGTCCTTGAACTGTCCGTCGTACGCCTTGAGAATCGTGTTCTTGGTGGAGAGGTACACGGGGTAGTGCCGCATGAGCCCGTAGTTGAAGCAGGCGCGTGCGAATCCGCGGATCGAATCGTTGACGTTGTACTGCACCTGAGCCACGCCGCCGTCGGCGCCGTAGTCGTAGACCACATGCTCGATGGGTTCGGAACCGTCTTCGGGGGTGAAGGTGACGGTGAGCCTGCCGGCTCCCGGAACCTTGAAATCGGTGGCCTTGTACTGGTCTCCGAAGGCATGTCGGGCCACGACGATGGGCTTGGTCCAGCCGGGCACCAGCCTCGGCACGTTGCTCATCACGATCGGTTCGCGGAAGATGGTGCCACCGAGAATATTGCGGATCGTGCCGTTGGGGGATTTCCACATCTTCTTCAGACCGAATTCCTTGACGCGTGCCTCATCCGGGGTGATGGTGGCGCATTTGACGCCGACGTGTTCGCGTTTGATGGCCTCGGCCGCATCGATCGTCACCTGATCGTCGGTGGCGTCTCGGTTCTCGATGCCCAGATCGTAGTAGTCGAGGTTGATGTCGAGGTAGGGCAGGATGAGGCGATCCTTGATGTCCTTCCAGATGACGCGGGTCATCTCGTCGCCGTCGAGTTCGACGACCTTGCCCTCCACCTTGATTTTTGCCATATGAGTCGCTCCTTTTCCGGGCATGTGGGTGATGGTCACCTTGACCAATGTTTCTTCATACACGATGTATGTTTCATCGCGCATGAAATGTCCGCACCGACGCTCGTGCGGGCTCTGACGGGTTCGCGCGACGGGCGTGGAGTCTGGGCGGCGCATTAGCCTAGAGGGCATGACACAAGAGACTGAAATCGGCCTGGGCAAGTCCGGCCGTCTGAGCTATTCCCTCGACGATGTTGCCATCGTTCCCTCCCGTCGCACCCGAGATCCGCAGGACGTGTCCACCTCGTGGCAGGTCGACGCCTACGAGTTCGATGTTCCGGTGATCGGCGCCCCCATGGATTCGGTGATGAGTCCGAAGACCGTCATCGAGCTGGGCAGGCTCGGCGGCCTCGGGGTTCTCGATCTGGAGGGTCTGTGGACCCGTTACGAGGATCCCGAACCGTTGCTCGCCGAAATCGCGCAGCTGCCTCAGGAGAAGGCCACGGCTCGCATGCAGGAGATCTATGCGGCGCCCATCCGCTCCGAGCTCATCGCCCGAAGGCTTCATGAGATCCGGGAGGCCGGCGTCACCGTCGCCGGGTCGCTGACCCCCCAGCGTACTCAGGAGTTCTACTCCACGGTGATCGACGCGGGCGTCGATCTGTTCGTGATCCGAGGCACCGCGGTGTCCGCCGAACATGTTTCAAGCACCCATGAGCCGCTGAATCTCAAGAAGTTCATCTACGAGCTCGACGTTCCTGTGATCGTGGGAGGTGCGGCCACATATCGCGCCGCATTGCATCTGATGCGCACCGGTGCGGCCGGCGTGCTGGTCGGCATCGGCGGCGGCGCCGTCTCCACCATGCGCACCACCATCGGCATGCACGCGCCCATGGCCACCGCCATCGCCGACGTGGCCGCCGCCCGGCGCGATTACATGGATGAGTCCGGCGGCCGTTACGTGCATGTGATCGCGGACGGCGGCACCGGCGTGTCCGGTAATTTCGTGAAGGCGTTCGCCCTCGGCGCCGATGCGGTGATGCTCGGCACTCCGTTGGCCCGCGCAGCCGAGGCTCCGGGCCACGGCGAGCATTGGGGCGCCGAGGCCTGCCATGCCGAGCTTCCCCGTGGTCGCAGGTACCATGTGGAGACCGTAGGCAGCATGAAGGAGATCCTGTACGGTCCAAGCCATCGTCCTGATGGTACGGTCAACTTCATCGGTGCCCTGCGGCGAGCCATGGCGACCACCGGTTATGTGGATGTCAAGGAGTTCCAGCGTTGCGGCGTTGCGGTCACCCCGTATGAGAGTCTGTGAATCGACGACGATGATGTGATCGTTGTGACCGGGAGGTCGATGCCCTCGAACCCTGCCGACGGCTTGTTGCCGTCGGCTTTTTCATAGGTCGGACGGAGGCACCAGTGCAATTAAATGAGGGGGGTGTAACGATATCCTAAAGGGGGTGTCATAGGGTTTTCTATAGTGGGGTCCGCGAATGCCGACTTCATGTCATCTCCCTCCGTGGCGCGCCCGAGACGAGCATTGTGGATAACCCTGCCGATTGTCCACTTATCCACATTCCGCGTTTCCTGACTTGACTGTGAATCTCAGCATGCCATTCTGGTGGCGGGCTCTCGAAATGAGGGCGCCGCAAAGAAGAGACCAAGGAGGGTCGGTATGACGAATGACAACGACAACGACGACGGGGATAAACGGGTGAACTTCACGTTCACGATGCCTAGCCTGTATGGGGCCGATGGGCAGAGCCGAGTGGTGCGCATGAGGGTGTGTCGGGTGTCTCATCACGATCTCAGCGCGGGGGAGTGCGCCGATCTGGCCACCAGATCGTGCCATCTGGCCTGCATCGCCGCCGACGTGGTCAGGGGAAGACTGCGCCCGCAGATTCTGGACAATCGACTCACCGAAAAAAGCATAGACCGATTGATGTTTCTCGCGGCTTTGCTGGAGACCGACAAGGATGCGCAGGACACCTGGCATCGTCATCTTCCCGTGGTCCCGCAGTACCTGTTCGGCACATTGCTCAATCCCGAATGCTTCGACGCCTGCATCGGGTTGTCCATCGGCTACGAGGACTATCACGTCAGTCTGGTGCTGAGACGGAAGGGCAGCCGCTGGCTGTGCACGATGCTTGACTTCGGGTGACGCGATCGCATGGAGGTCGGTAAAACCCCTCGACGGTTTTTACCGATGATCCCATACCGTAAGACGGGCATGAAGTTATAGTAGTTCGTATGTTGCGTGAATACTCGAGTCCTGCCATTACCCCCACAACCGACGACGACACCATATACTCGTTGCTCAAACGACGATGCCTGCGCAATCCCGATGACGTGGTCGTCGAGGTTCAGGACGAGTCCGGACGATCATGGAATCCGGTCACCGCAGCGCAAATGGTCGATAAGGTCCGCAGCGTGGCGAAGGGCCTGCTGGGCCTCGGCGTACGCAAAGGCTCATCCGTGGTGATCTACGCCCCCACCAGCTATGAATGGGGAATCGTGGACTTTGCCTGCGCGGCGATCGGAGCGGTTTCCGTACCGATCTACGACACCGATTCCGCGGCTCAGGCGAGAGGCATCGTCACCGAAGTCCGTCCGGTCATCGCCTTCGCCGGCGGAGTTGATCGGGCGCAGATCCTCGACGCCGTTCGTCCTGACTGCGAATCGCTGAAATACGTGTTCAACTTCGAGGCCTCAGGCATCGACGCCGTCGTCGACTTCGGAGAGAACGTGTCCGACGAGCAGCTCGACGTCGCCATCGACGACATTCGTGCGGACGATCTGTCGACCATCGTCTACACCTCCGGATCCACCGGCAAACCCAAAGGGGTCATGCTCACCAACCGTAACTTCACGTCGATCGTGCTCGGCGGATACGACTGTCTGCCGAACATGCTGGCCGGTGATCCGACCCGTCTGCTGCTGTTTCTGCCACTGGCCCACTGCTTCGCCCGATACATCCAGTACGTCGCCATCGGTTCGCACGGCGTCATCGGATATCTGCCCGGTGCCAAGCATCTGCTCGCCGACCTGCGCAGCTTCAAACCCACCTATCTGCTCGGAGTGCCCAGAGTGTTCGAAAAGGTGTACAACGCAGCCTCCCAGAAGGCCGGTTCCGGATTCAAGGGTCGCGTGTTCCTGCGCGCGTTCGAGCATTTCGTGCAGTGGAGCAAGGACGAACAGGAGGGGAAGGGCCACGGTCTGCGACAGCGGATCGAACACGCCTTCTATGAGCGGTCGGTGGGCAATTCCATTCGTTCCGCGCTAGGCCCCAATCTGCGGTTCCTGGCCTGCGGAGGGGCTCCGATGAATGATGATCTGGCCCACTTCTTCAACGGGCTCGACGGCATCACCTTCATCCAGGGATACGGCATGACCGAAACGGCAGCCCCGTGCATCGTGAACTTCGAGGCCGCGAACCGGGTCGGCTCGGTGGGCAAGCCGGGCACCGCCGATATCGCCGTGCGGCTGTCCGACGATGATGAGCTGGAGGTGAAAGGGCCGAACGTGTTCGTCGGGTACAAGGATGATCCGCAGCGTACCGCCGAAGCGTTCACCGACGACGGATGGCTGCTCACCGGGGATCTCGCGCAGATCGACGACGACGGTTTCGTGTACATCACCGGTCGCAAGAAGGATCTGATCATCACGGCCGGAGGCAAGAACGTTTCCCCCGCGCCTCTCGAGGACGTGATCGGCACCTGTCCGATCGTCTCGCATGTGGTGGTGGTCGGCGACGGTCGTCCGTTCATTTCGGCGCTGGTGACGCTCGACCCCGACATGCTGTCCTCCTGGCTGGAGTCCCAAGGGCTCGATGCGACGATGAGCGCCGCCGACGTCTCCGACAACGACGCGGTCCGCGCCTTCATCCAGCAGTACGTCGACCAGGCGAACTCCTCGGTCTCCCGTGCCGAGTCCGTGCGCAAGTTCTGCATACTCGACGGCGATTTCGAGCAGGATGACGGAACCCTCACCCCGAGCATGAAGGTGGTGCGACCCGCAGTGCTGCGCATCTACGCCGATGTGATCGACAAGGTGCTGTATGCGCCGAAGCAGGGCGCTCGCAATGCGAAGGGTTCGTCCTCGCAGCAGCTGCTCGAAAAGGCCACCGAATCCATTTCGCCGTTGATTGACAAGGCCCAGGAAAGCGCGCTGCCCCGGCTCAAGGAGGCGACCGAAAGGCTGGAGCCCGTGCTTGATCAGGCCAAGAGCGTGAGCGGATCCCTCGCCAATGCGTCCAGGAGGCTGCGTGCCGCTGATTCGGAATCCGGCGTCGAGTCGGATGCGGAGGCCGAGTCGACGGATGGACTGCCCCGCGGCGAGCAGGCCGCGGTGCGCGGAGACGCCGGTGAGCCGGACGTCCGACGGTCGGGTAGTGTTGACGGTGTCGAACGGCAATCCGGATCCGAACGCTGACGAGGCCATACGGATCCGACGAACCCCATCATTCTTCAAACATTCTTCAAAGGAGCGATACCTTGGCCATCAGAGAGATCCGCGTCGTGCCCGATCCGGTGCTGCGTACGCCATGCGATCCGATTCGAGAGATCACGCCCGCCATCGGGCGTCTGGTCGACGATCTTCTTGAAACGGTGAACGATCCGGGCAGGGCCGGGCTTTCCGCGAATCAGATCGGCGTGAGTCTCAGAGCGTTCTCCTACAACATCGAAGGCAGGATCGGATACATCCTCAACCCGGTGATCGAAGAAACCCGAGGCGAACAGTACGGCGACGAAGGGTGTCTTTCCGTTCCTGGACTGTGGTACAAGACACGTCGTGCCGACTACGCGCGCGTCAGCGGCATCGATCTTGACGGCAAGCCGGTGACACTGGAGGGCAGCGGTCTGATGGGACGGATGCTGCAGCATGAGTGCGACCATCTTGACGGCCATGTCTACCTCGATCGTCTTGAGAAGGAGGAACGTCGTGAGGCCATGCGCATGATGAGGCGCCAGCAGACGCGCTGACGCAATACGAGCCGACGGACGACATGGTGCACGACGAGGTAGTGCTATACTGCTACCTTGCGTGTCTTTTTATGGGTTTCGTTGCGGTCGCAGGCGGCGGAATCCGACCATTATCCGCTATTCGGCACGCGAATACGCGCCATGTCGGCGACGAGCTGTGTCGGTCGGCCCCACGGGGTTGCACGCAGCTTCGCATGGCCAGGCAATAACCGACAAGAAAGGTATGAACATGGCACAGATCACCATGAGCCAGATGCTCAAGGCTGGCGTTCACTTCGGTCACCAGACCCGTCGTTGGAACCCCAAGATGAAGCAGTACATCCTGATGGAGCGCAACGGCATCCACATCATCAACCTGTTCAAGTCCCTTGATCTGATCGACAAGGCCTACGACTTCGTCAAGGCCACTGTGGCTCACAACGGCACCGTGCTGTTCGTCGGCACCAAGAAGCAGGCCGCCGAAGCCGTTTCCGAGCAGGCCACCCGCGTCAACATGCCGTACGTCTCCGAGCGTTGGCTCGGTGGCATGCTCACCAATTTCCAGACCGTGAGCAAGCGCGTCGCTCGCATGAAGGAACTTGAGGAGATGGACTTCTCCGATGTGCACGCTTCCGGTCTGACCAAGAAGGAGCTGCTGCTGCTTGAGCGCGAGAAGGACAAGCTGGTCAAGCAGCTTGGCGGTATCCGCAACATGAACCGCACCCCCTCCGCTCTGTTCGTGGTCGACATCAACAAGGAAGCCCTGGCCGTCGAAGAGGCCCACAAGCTGCACATCCCGGTCGTGGCCCTCGTCGATACCAACACCGATCCCGATCTGGTCGACTACCCGATTCCCGCCAACGACGACGCCATCCGCGCCGTCGAGCTGCTGACCACCCTCATGGCCGACGCCGTCGCCGATGGTCTGCTGGAGCGTTCCGGCAAGGCCGCCGACAAGGACGAAGCCGGCAAGGCCGCCGATCAGCCGATGGCCGAGTGGGAGACCGAGCTGCTCAAGAAGGACGGCGCCACCGCCGAAGCCCCGGCCGAGGAAGCCAAGGCCGAGTGATCGTACCCTATGATGGGAGTTGCAGAACTCCCATCAGGGGTCAGTCTATTAGAGGAGACAAAACCAATGGCAGCAATTAGTCTTGCTTTGATCAAGCAGGTGCGCGAAGACACCGGTGCCGGCATGATGGACGTCAAGAAGGCGCTCACCGAGGCCGAAGGCGACGTGGCTCGCGCCAAGGAGATCATCCGCGCCAAGGGCATTCAGGCCGCAGGCAAGCGTGAAGGCCGCAAGGCTCAGGAAGGCACCATCGCCTCCAAGGTCGTTGAGTCCGGTGAAGGCCAGGTCGGCTACGCCGTGGAGCTCAACTCCGAGACCGATTTCGTGGCCAAGACCCCGAAGTTCGTCGAGTTCGCCGAAAGCGTACTTGACGATGCCGTGAAGGCCGAGGCCGGCAACGTGGACGAGGTTCTCGCCGCCGCCTCCGCCGAGGGCACCGTCAAGGAGGCCGTCGAGGAGGCCGCCGCCCTGTTCGGCGAGCATGTCAAGCTCGGCCAGGTCGCTCGCGTCGCCGGTCCGCACGTTGAGATCTACGCGCACAAGAAGTCCGCCGAGATGCCTCCGAGCATCGTGGCCATGGTCGCCACCGACGAAGCCGGTGCCTCCGTCGCCCACGAGGTGGCTCTGCAGATCTCCGCCATGGGTGCCAAGTGGCTCACCCGCGAGGACGTTCCCGCCGACATCGTGGAATCCGAGCGTCGCGTGGCCACCGAGAAGTCCCAGGCCGAAGGCAAGCCCGAGAAGATCATCCCCCGCATCGTCGAGGGCCGTCTCAACGCCTTCTACAAGGAGAATGTGCTGCTTGAGCAGCAGTTCGTCAAGGATCCGTCCAAGACCGTGAACGACCTGTTCAAGCAGGCCAACGGCAAGGCTCTGGCCTTCGCCCGCGTCGAGGTCGGCAAGGGCGAGGAGTGATCCTCTTCGATCGTTCCTGATCGTCGGTAAAGGAAGCCGTGCACCCTATGCGGATGCGCGGCTTCCTTTCGTTGAAGCATCATCTCTCGGCGCGTTGGCTTGGGACTGTCGTCGATAACGGATACTCTGATAGACGGTAATTTTCGTGGTTTCGTGGCCGAAGGGCGCAGCGGAACAACCGAAGAAAGGCACTGTATGACTGGCAAAGACGCATCTGGCAAGCCCCGCAGGGTACTGTTGAAACTTTCCGGTGAGGCGTTTGGAGGCGGGTCCGTCGGCATCGATCCGCATGTGATCCGTCGCATCGCCGAAGAGATCGTTCCCGCTGTGAAGCAGGGCGTTCAGGTGGCGATCGTCGTGGGTGGAGGCAACTTCTTCCGCGGCGCCGAACTGCAGCAGGCCGGCATCGATCGTTCCCGCGGCGACTACATGGGCATGCTGGGTACGGTCATGAACTGTCTGGCGCTTCAGGATTTTCTGGAGCAGGAGGGGCAGGCCACGCGAGTCCAGTCGGCCATCCAGATGACTCAGGTCGCCGAGCCGTACATTCCGCTCAAGGCCATCCGCCATCTTGAGAAGGGACGCGTGGTGATCTTCGGTGCAGGCGCCGGCATGCCGTACTTCTCCACCGATACCGTGTCGATCCAGCGTTCTCTGGAAATCCACTGCGACGAGGTGCTGATGGGGAAGAACGGAGTGGACGGCGTATACACCGCGGACCCTCGCAAGAATGCCGATGCGCGCATGTTCACCCAGCTGAGCTACACTCGTGCGCTTGTCGACAATCTGGCGGTGATGGACGCTTCGGCGCTTTCCATGGCCCGCGACAACAATCAGGTCATCCGGGTGTTCGGCCTTGAAGAGGCCGGAAACGTGACCCGCGCGCTGTTGGGCGAGTCGATCGGCACCCGCGTGAGCTCCGACGAGTCGGTGACCAAGTAGACCGCAACCGCGGAGATTCACCCCCCCCCATTCAATCCGAACAACGGCCTGCGGGCCGTACGCACGTATACAAGCACTCACTCAAGGAGAACATCATGGCTACAGTTGTTGATCAGGCCACCGATCAGATGAACAAGACCGTCGAGTCCACGAAGGAGAACTTCGCCGGCATTCGTACCGGACGCGCCAACCCCGCACTGCTCAACGGCATCGTCGTCGACTATTACGGTGCCCCCACTCCGCTGAAGCAGATGGCGACCATCGGCGTGCCGGAGCCCAGGACCCTCGCCATCACCCCGTTCGACGTCAGTCAGGCACACGCCGTGGAGAAGGCCCTGCGCGATTCCGATCTGGGCGTGAACCCGAATCGTGACGGCAACGTGATCCGCATCACGCTGCCCGAGCTGACCGAGGACCGTCGCAAGGAGTACGTGAAGCTCGCCAAGGGCAAGGCCGAGGACGGCAAGGTTGCGGTGCGTAACATTCGCCGCAAGGCCAAGGAAACCATCGACAAGGCGGTCAAGGACGGCGAGATGGGCGAGGATGAAGGCAAGCGTCTGCAGAACGATCTCGAAAAGGTCACCAAGAAGGTCAGTGACGAGATCGATTCGCTGTTCGCCACCAAGGAAAAGGAAATTCTGGAGGTCTGAGGATCTCAGGCCGAGTCGATTGGTCGTTCATGAGCACATCCAAGCGTAGGGAAGAGGCCGAGGAGGCCATTGACTCGATCAACAGGCGAGCCGGCAGGAACATGCCGCAGGCCATTGCGACCGGTGCCGTTCTGGTGGCGCTGATCCTGGCCAGCCTGCTGATCGAGATCGATGTCTTCGTTGTTCTGGTTCTCGCATTCGTCATGGTCGCGATATGGGAGCTTCGCGTCGACTTCGCCACCGTCGGCATTCGCATACCGGTGCTGGCGTTGTGGGCGGCGTCGGCCATTATGCTGCTGGGCACCTATTTCGCTCCCGAAGGGTACCATGTCGTCTTCATGGGCGTTGCCATGCCGGTGGCGCTGATCGGCGTCGCGCTGTGTGGATCCCTGCGGTTCACCATGCTCAACCAGCGGGTTTCCATGGCCGTGGCATCCAAGTTGTCGAACGCCGACGCGGCCATGCGCGAATACTCCTCGTTCAACGATCCGCACAGCGGCTTCGAGGTGTCCCGTCTGACGAACGTGGCCGTCTCCCTGTTCACCGCATTGTATGCGCCGTTTCTGGCCAGCTTCATCATCCTCCCCGTCGCCGCGCAGCATCCGGTGGCCCATGCCTTCTTCCTGCTGTTCGTTCCCTCGCTGGGCGATATCGGCGGTCTGCTGTTCGGCGCGTGGCTCGGCCGTCACAAGCTCAGTCCCCGCATCTCCCCGAAGAAATCGGTGGAGGGTCTGCTGGGATCCATGCTGTTCTGCTTCCTCGGCGCATTGACCATCTTCCTGTGCACCTACGATACGGCGACATGGGCTTCTCGATGGTGGGTGCCGCTGCTGCTCGGCGTGCTCATCGGCGTTATCGGCACCTTCGGTGATCTATGCGCATCCATGCTCAAGAGAGATCTGGGCATCAAGGACATGGGACATGTACTGAAAGGCCACGGTGGCGTGCTCGATCGTGCCGACTCCATTCTCATGTCCGCTCCGTTCATCTGCATCGTGCTGCTCGTGACCGGGCTATGATCATGCGGATCTTATCATGGGCCATGATCCATGGGCACATGGTCGTATGGGCATCGTTCGATCGTATGCTCCCGTTCGCAAGACGAATCGTGAAAGGATATTCGAGGCTGCGCCATGAGTGAAGACATCGAAACCGGCATCACCACCGGAGGCAGGTCCGGTGCGTTCAAGGACATCCTGTCGAAGGATCATGCGCGACGGGGCAAACCACCGCTGCATTTCGCCGACATGACCGACGAACAGCGGATCGAAAGGGCAGGGGAGCTGGGTCTTCCACGATTCAGGGTCAAGCAGCTCGCCAACCATTACTTCGGCCGCCTTGACACGAATGCCGAGGCCTTCACCGACTTCCCGGCATCCAAGCGAAGCGAGGTGGCCGAAGCGTTCTTCCCCACGCTGATCGAACCGATGCTCGTGCAGAAGGCCGACGAGGGCACCACGATCAAGACCCTGTGGCGTCTGTTCGACGGTTCCCGCATCGAATCGGTGCTGATGAGGTATCCGAACCGTGCCACGCTGTGCATCTCCAGTCAGGTCGGATGCGGCATGGGCTGTCCGTTCTGCGCGACCGGCAAGCTCGGCCTGACCCGCAATATGTCCGCCGGGGAGATTCTGGAGCAGGTGCGTGTGGCCGCCATCGCGATGAGGGATGGCAAGGTGGCCGGTGGCCCGGGCCGCCTGAGCAACGTGGTGTTCATGGGCATGGGCGAACCGATGGGCAACTATCGTGCGGTTCTTGCCGCGGTGCGGCAGATCAGTGCCATGCCGCCTGAGGGGTTCGGCATTTCGGCTCGCAACATCACCGTATCCACGGTCGGCGTTGTGCCTGGCATCCGCAAGCTCGCCGCCGAGGGTATTCCGGTGCGTCTGGCGGTGTCGCTCCACGCTCCGAATGACGCTCTGCGAGACGAACTGGTGCCCATGAACCGTCGGTTCAACATCACTCAGCTGCTCGACGCGGCCCATGACTACTATCTTGCCAGCAAACGCCGCGTAAGCATCGAGTATGCGCTGATGAGGGGCATCAACGATCAGCCCGTCCACGCACGTCAGCTGGCGAATCGTCTGAACCATTACGGCGACGACTGGGTGCATGTCAATCCCATTCCGCTCAATCCCATCGAAGGTTCGAAGTGGACCGCCTCCAAGCCGGAGGACGAACGGGAATTCCTCGATATCCTCCACCGTGCGGGCATCACCGCCACGTTGCGCGACACCAGAGGTTCCGACATCGATGGTGCATGCGGACAGCTCGCGGCCAAGAACCAGGGCTGAATCTTCGAGGAACGCGGCGGATGCGTCATGCTCCGCCGCGTTTCGTTACATTCGGGGTCGCTGATGGACATTACCCTAGGGAACGACACCCATGCGGATACAATCGGTGCGTACATCGGACAATACAGACAATACAAGGGGTGAGCGATGACTCTGGCGGTGAGGGTGATTCCGTGTCTTGACGTGGACGACGGCCGTGTGGTTAAGGGCGTGCATTTCGAGAATCTTCGTGATGCCGGTGATCCGGTCGAGCGTGCCGCGGAATACTACCGTCAGGGTGCGGACGAACTGACGTTTCTGGACGTGACCGCTTCGAGCTCGCATCGGCAGACGATGTATGACGTGGTGCATCGTACGGCCGAGGAGCTGTTCATCCCGCTGACCGTGGGCGGCGGAGTGCGGACGGTCGACGACGTGGACAATCTGCTTCGCTGCGGCGCCGACAAGGTGGGCGTGAACACCGCGGCGATCAACAACCCGCAGATGATCGCCGACGTGTCGTCGAGATTCGGCAATCAGGTGCTGGTGCTTTCGGTGGATGCCCGACGCGAACGGGGGGAACGTCACACGCAGTCAGGATTCGAGGTGACCACGATGGGAGGTCGTAGATCCACCGGTATCGATGCACTGTGGTGGGTGCGTCGCGCCGAGGAGCTGGGCGCGGGGGAGATCCTGCTCAATTCGATGGACGCGGACGGCACGCAGGAGGGGTTCGATCTTGAGATGATCCGCGCGGTACGTCGTGAGGTGCGGATTCCGATCATCGCATCGGGCGGTGCAGGCAAGGTGTCGGACTTCCCTCCGGCCATCGACGCCGGTGCCGACGCCGTGCTGGCTGCGTCCGTGTTCCATTACGGCAAGATGACGATCGGCGATGTCAAGGATGCGCTGCGGGCGGCCGGGCACGTCGTACGGTAGAGCCCTGTTGGACGGCGGCTCTCGATATGATCCGGCCCGAACAAGGGATGACCATGAACGATTTCGAGAAGGTGAAGTGAACTTCGATGACGGTATACGATAACGAGACGACTCTCGACCCGCGCATCGCGGGCCGACTCAAGCGTGATGCCAAAGGTCTGGTGGCGGCGGTGATCCAGCAGTACGACACGCATGAGGTGCTGATGGTGGGATACATGAACGATGAGGCGCTTCGCCGCACCCTGACCTCCGGTCGGGTGACGTTCTGGTCTCGATCCCGACAGGAATACTGGCGCAAGGGCGACACCTCCGGGCACCGACAGTACGTGAAGGGGTTGTCGCTCGACTGCGACGGCGACGCGATTCTGGTCCAGGTCGATCAGGTGGGGGCCGCCTGCCATACCGGTAGACGATCCTGCTTCGACGAGGGAGGATCGCTTCCGGTGACGGTGGGCCATCGCGATGTCGACGATGCCGAATCGGACTGTGCAACGCCGCATGGGGCGAACGGGACACCGAACGACGGAATGCATGACGTGCATGATGAAGGAAAGGCGTGAGAGGCATGACGATGAAGGATGAGGCAGACAACGCAACGAATGCGACCGTTTCACAGGGCGAACCCAGTGTAGAGCATCTGCGTTGGGGGCAGACATGGCCTGATCGCGGCGAATTCCACGCGCTGGCGGATCAGGGATATCGGGTGATCCCGATCGTGCGTCGGCTGCTGGCCGATTCGTTGACTCCGGTCGGGTTCTATGAACGTCTTGCGGGAGGACGAAGCGGTACCTTCATTCTTGAATCGGCGGAATACGGCGGCAATTGGAGCCGGTATTCGTTCATCGGCGTGAATTCGCTCGCCCAGCTGCGATCGAACGGAGGACAGGCCGATTGGCTCGGTGAGGTACCGGTCGGCGTGCCGGAGCATGGTGATGTGATCGAGGTCGCCCATGAGACGTTGAAAGTCCTGAGGGCGCCACAAGTCAAGGGGTTGCCGAGTCTGACGAGCGGGCTGGTCGGATCCGTGGGCTGGGATGCGATCCGTCATTGGGAACCCACCCTTCGAGCGCAGGCCCCCGACGAGACCGGTCAGCCCGAACTCGCTCTGGCCTTGGCCACCGACATCGCCGTGGTGGATCATGTGGACGGGTCGGTGTGGCTGATCGCCAACGCCGTGAATGTGGACGACAAGCCCACCCGCGCCGACGCCGCGTATGACGAAGCCGTGGAGCGTGTGGAGAGAATGCAGCGAAAGGCCTCCACTCCGGTGTCGGGCGAGGCCAGGGTGAGTGCTCTCGATGCCAGTGCGCCGAGTCCTGCTCTCCGGTTCCGCACCCCCAAGGAGACGTATGAGCGGGCCGTCGAGGAAACGAAACGGCATATCGTGGACGGAGACGTGTTCCAGACCGTGATCTCCCAGCGTCTGGATCTGGATTCGCCGGCTGATCCGTTCGACGTGTATCGAGTGCTGCGAACGCTCAATCCCAGCCCGTACATGTATTTCATGACGCTCACCGATGCCCAGGGCCGCGACTTCAACGTCATCGGTTCGAGTCCCGAAACGCTGATCAAGGTGGATGAGGGGCATGCCATGACCTTCCCGATCGCGGGTTCGCGTCCCCGAGGCGCAACGCCGGAGGAGGACGCCCGTCTGGCCAGGGAGCTGCTGGCGGATCCCAAGGAACGCAGTGAGCACATCATGCTGGTCGATCTTTCCCGCAACGATCTGAGCAAGGTGTGCGTGCCCAGCAGCGTCGAGGTGGTACAGCTGATGGACATCAAGCGGTTCAGTCATATCATGCATATCTGCTCCACCGTCACCGGCACGGTGGATCCCTCGCTCACCGCATTCGACGTGTTCAAATCGGCGTTTCCCGCGGGCACGCTGTCCGGCGCGCCCAAGCCGAGGGCCATCGAGATCATCGACGAACTGGAGCCGGCCGACCGAGGCATATATGGCGGAACCGTGGGATACTTCGACTTCTCCGGCAACATGGACATGGCCATCGCCATCCGCACGGCGTTCCTGCGCGATCATGAGGCCAGCGTTCAGGCTGGTGCCGGCATCGTGCTCGACTCCGTTCCCGCCAGCGAATGGCAGGAGACCCGCAACAAGGCCGAGGCCAGTGTGGAGGCCGTGCAGATCGCCGCACAGCTGAAAACCGTGTAATGAGGGTGGTCGTCGACCTGAGTGACCTGAATAATGAGACGGCCGATCGGATGATGGGAAAACTGTGATACAGGTTGGTTGTCGGTGAGTTCCGGCACGCCTACGCACAACAAAGGAGAATCATGTCGGTATTGGATGATCTGGTGGCGGGAGCCATCGAGGATCAGCGGGCGCGCGAGGCGGTGACCTCGCTCGATGCGTTGAAACAGCAGGTGGCGAATGCGAGCTATCAGCCGCTGGATGCGCGTCGATGGCTCAGGAAGGCCGATTCGATTCCCGTCATCGCCGAAATCAAGCGCGCGTCGCCGTCCAAGGGGCATCTGAGCGACATTCCCGATCCGGCCGAACTGGCCAGACAATACGAAAGGGGAGGCGCCAGCGCCATCTCGGTGCTGACCGAGGGCCGCAGGTTCCTCGGCTCCCTTGACGATCTCGACGCGGTGCGCGATGCGGTGAACATCCCCGTGCTGCGCAAGGACTTCATCGTTACCGATTATCAGGTCTGGGAGGCGCGTGCCCATCGTGCCGATCTCGTTCTGCTGATCGTGGCCGCGCTCGACGACGAACGGTTGGGGCATCTTCTGGCGTTGACCCGGGAACTGGGCATGACCGCCTTGGTTGAAACCCACACGAAGGAGGAGATCGCGCGGGCGGTTGCGGCCGGAGCCGACGTCATCGGCATCAACGCCCGTAATCTGAAGGATCTGAAGGTCGATGTGAACAAATATGTCGAGCTTGCCGAGGACATGCCCGACGATGTGATTCGCGTCGCCGAATCAGGCGTCTTCGGTTCCGTCGAGGTGGAGGACTACGGCCGAGCCGGCGCCGACACCGTGCTGGTGGGCGAGGGAGTCGCCACCGCAGACGATCATGAACTTGCGGTGAACCGTCTAGTGAAAGCAGGACAAAGAGTGAAAGCATCGGAAGCCACCCCGCTGAGCGAACATCAGGGGCCGTATTTCGGCCAGTTCGGAGGACGATACGTACCCGAGGCGCTGATCACCGCGCTCGACGAGCTCGAGCGGGTGTATGCCGAAGCGAAGGCCGATCCGCAGTTTCATCGTGAATTCGCGCGACTCAACAAGCAGTACGTCGGCAGGGAGAGTCCGCTGACCGAGGCCCCGCGGTTCGCCGAGAGGATCGCCGAAAGGACGGGGATCCATCCGCGGGTGTTCCTCAAGCGTGAGGATCTGAACCATACCGGTGCGCACAAGATCAACAATGCACTCGGTCAGGCCCTGCTGGTCAAGCGTATGGGCAAGACCCGCGTGATCGCGGAGACCGGCGCCGGCCAGCACGGTGTGGCCACCGCCACGGTGTGCGCGATGCTGGGGCTCAAGTGCCGTATCTACATGGGTCAGATCGATGCGCGTCGTCAGGCGCTCAATGTGGCGCGTATGCGCATGCTCGGCGCGGAAGTGGTGGAGGTCACGCTTGGCGACCGCATTCTCAAGGACGCGATCAATGAGGCTCTGCGCGACTGGGTGACCAATGTGAAGGACACCCATTATCTGCTCGGCACGGTGGCCGGCCCCCACCCGTTCCCCTCGATGGTCCGCGATTTCCAGAAGATCATCGGTGAGGAGGCCAAGCGTCAGCTGCAGGATTGGTATGGCATCGACCATCCGGATGCGATCTGCGCCTGCGTGGGCGGAGGCTCCAACGCCATCGGCATCATGAACGCCTTCCTCGACGACGATCGAGTGAATCTCTATGGATACGAGGCGGGCGGCAACGGTCCCGAATCGGGACGGCATGCGATTCGATTCGCTCCCGGAACCGGCGAGCTGGGCATGTTCCAGGGGGCCAAGAGCTATCTGCTGGAGAATGCCGAGGGCCAGACCCTCGACACGTATTCCATTTCCGCAGGTCTCGACTACGCCTCCGTCGGTCCGGAGCATGCGTGGCTCAAGGAGATCGGACGGGTGAACTATGGATGGGCCACCGACGAGGAGGCCATGAATGCATTCAGGGATCTGAGCCAGAGCGAAGGCATCATCCCGGCCATCGAAAGCTCCCATGCCGTGGCCGGCGCCTACAAGGCCGCCGAGGATCTCAAAGCCAAGGGCTACACGAATCCGGTGATGATCATCAACATCTCCGGCCGCGGCGACAAGGACATGGCCACCGCCGGCAAGTGGTTCGGATATCTGACCGACGATCAGGCCAAGGCGTTGGATGTCACCGGCGCGCACGGTGATACCGTCGCGTGAGCATAGGGAACGTATACGAGACAAGGACACGATGCAACATGACGAATGAAACAACCACGCCTTCCGGTCAGCCGCTCGGCATCAGCCACCGGCCGAGTCCGACAGAGGCCATGTTCGAACGCTTCAAAGGCGAGAACCGGCCGGCGTTCATCGGATACCTGCCGTATGGATTCCCCGCCCCGGAAGTCTCCCTCGCCGCTTTGCGGACGATGGTGGAGCATGGCGTCGACGCGGTGGAGATCGGTCTGCCATACTCCGACCCGGTGATGGACGGTCCCGTCATCCAGGCGGCCAGTCAGATCGCATTGGACAACGGGGAAAGCATCAACGATGTGTTCAAGGCGGTGGAGGCCGTGGCCGAGGCCGGCGGCGTTCCGTTGATCATGAGCTACTGGAATCTCATCTATCATTACGGTGTCGAGCGGTTCGCCCGTGATTTCGAGAACGCCGGCGGCGCCGGTCTCATTACCCCTGATCTCATTCCCGACGAAGCGGGCGAATGGATAGAGGCCTCCGACCGTCATGGTCTGGACCGGATCTTCCTTGTTTCCCCCGATTCGTCGGACGAGCGTCTCGGCATCGTGGCGAAGAACGCCAGAGGATTCGTCTACGCGGCTTCCCGCATGGGCGTGACCGGCGAGCGCGACACGATCACCGCCTCTCCCGAATATCTGGTCGAGCGTACACGCAACGCCGGGGCGAGGAACGTGTGCGTCGGCATCGGCGTTTCCACTCCGGAGCAGGGGGCGAAGGTCGGCGCATATGCGGATGGCGTGATCGTCGGTTCCGCGCTGGTGCACACGCTGCTGTCCGACGACGATAGGACTCCGAAGGATCCGGCGCAGGGACTGCGCGACCTCGCCGCCAAGACCGAGTCGCTTGCCGATGGCATCCATCATGCACGGTGACATGTTCGCCATGACCCTCGCGTCGATACCCTCTCCCACGTTCTCCGAATTCCACATCGGTCCGCTCACGATCCATATGTATGCGATCTGCATCCTGATCGGCATCTGCTTCGCCGTGTGGATTCTCACCGTGCGGTGGAAGCGGTATGGCGGCATCTTCGATCAGGTGCTCGATACCACGCTTGTCGCGGTGCCGAGCGGTCTGGTCGGTGCGCGCCTGTATCACGTCGTCACCACGCCCGACGCCTATTTCCCTCCTACGGGAAGTCCGGCCAACATACCCAAGGTTTGGGAGGGCGGCATGGCCATCTTCGGCGGCATTATGTTCGGGGCCCTGGGTGCGTTTCTGTGGTGCCGGCACAAGGGGTACCCCTTCGCGTTGCTGGCCGATGCTCTGGCTCCTGGACTGATGGTCGCTCAGGCGATCGGTCGTCTGGGCAACTGGTTCAACCAGGAGCTCTATGGCAAGCCCACGACGTTGCCCTGGGGGCTGGCCCTGAACGATGCCGATTCGATGGGGAAGACCCAGGTGTGCTACGACGGCCAGCCTTGTCCGGTCGGCACCCTGTTCCATCCCACGTTCCTGTATGAGATGCTGTGGAACCTCTTCGGAGCGGCGCTGATCGTGTGGCTTGGACACCGCCTCGCCAAACGGCTCAGGGCGGGCCAGCAGTTCGCCATGTACCTGATGTGGTATGGTCTGGGGCGCAGCTGGATCGAGATGATACGCATCAACTATTCCACCGAGATCCTCGGTCTGCGAACGAATGTGTGGACGGCGATCATCGTATGCCTGCTGGGCATTGTGCTGTTCGTCGTCCTGCAGAGGGTTGGACGGCCCTCCGAGCACTACACGAAGCGGCTGATGCGGATCACCGCCGACGATCTCGAACGGATCAGGGTCGAGCGGGAATCCGAGCATGAGCGACGGGAATCCCGCCGGAAGGATCGCTGAACCATGCCGACGTTCGACGTCGAATCGTTCCTGACGGCGAACGCAACACGACGTGTCGGTGAATTCGTCCGGCTCGTCGTTCAGCCTTCCTAGAATGAGCATCATGACGATTAACATTGCACCCAGCATTCTGTCCGCCGACTTCTGCAACCTCGAGCGTGATCTCAACGCGATCGCCAACGCCGATCTGGTTCATGTGGATGTCATGGATCATCATTTCGTTCCGAATCTGACGTTGGGGGAGCCCATCGTCAAGCGCATCTGCGAAGTCAGCCCCCTGCCGGTCGACGTCCATCTGATGATCGAGGATCCCGATCGCTGGGCGCCGGAGTTCGCCAAGTGCGGAGCGCAGTCCGTCACCTTCCACATGGGGGCCACCCATGCTCCGGTCCGACTTGCACGGCAACTGCGGGATATGGGCTGCAAGGCGTGTTTCGCCGTCCGCCCGGCCGAACCCGTCGAGCCGATCTTCGACATTCTCGATGAGTTCGACATGATTCTGATCATGACCGTCGAGCCTGGTTTCGGTGGACAGAAGTTCCTGAGCAACCAGATGGCGAAGACTCGCCGTCTGCGCGATGAGATCACCCGCCGCGGACTGTCCACGCACATTCAGGTCGATGGCGGCGTAAGCCGCAGCACCGCTCACATCGTCGCCGAGGCGGGCGCCGACGTGCTGGTGGCGGGTTCCGCCGTGTACGGGGCCGAGGACATCGCCGCGGAGATCGATCTGATCCGTGCGAACGCCGAAGCCGCATACCGCGACTGAACGGTCGTATGCCCGAAGGCGTGATCCGGACGTCCGGGTACGACTGTGCAACGAGAACATAACGAAACAACCAAGGGGAAGTACCTGAAATGAAGACTTTCGAATCCTTGTTCGAGGAACTCAGCGCCAAGGCCGCAGCGAAGACCGAAGGCTCGCTGACCGTCGAAGAGCTCGGCAAGGGCACGCATTTCATCGGCAAGAAGCTGGTGGAGGAAGCGGGGGAGAGCTGGATCGCCGCCGAATACGAGGGCGCCGATCGTACCGCCGAGGAGCTCAGCCAGCTGCTCTACCATGCGCAGGTGCTGATGATCGATCGAGGCATCAGCCTCGAGGACGTGTACAAGCACCTGTGATCGTCGCTGCGTGAAGGCGAACGAACCCGAAGAAGGAGATTGATTCCAAATGCTGAGAGTCGCCGTGCCCAACAAGGGCATGCTGTCAGAACCCGCGTGGAACATGCTGGCCGAGGCCGGCTATCGTTTGCGAGGCAATTCACGCCAGCTGGTCGTCGAGGATCCCGACAACGATATCGAGCTGTTCTACCTGCGTCCGCTCGACATCGCCGTGTATGTCGGACGAGGGACCATCGACGTCGGCATCACCGGAGAGGATCTGCTGCTCAATTCCGGCACGGAGGCGCAGGAGCATATGAAGCTCGGCTTCGGCGCATCCACGTTCCGCTTCGCCGCCCCGAACGAGTCGTCGTTCCAGCGGCTTGAGGACATCGATGGCAAGCGTGTCGCCACCACGTTCGACAAACTGGTGAACGATTATCTGACGGCGCACGGCCTGCAGGCCGATATCATCCACCTTGACGGCGCCGTGGAATCCTCCGTGCAGCTGGGCGTGGCCGATCTCATTGCCGACGTGGTGTCCACCGGCACTACGCTGCGCAATGCCGGGCTGCGCATCTTCGCCGATCCGATCATGCATTCCGAAGCATGCCTGATCCGGTCTCCGAGAATGGACGAGCATGATGAGCGTCTGACCGTTCTCAGCCGACGTCTGCAGGGCGTGCTCACCGCCCGGCGTTATGTGCTGATGGACTTCGACATCCCCGTCTCGAAGGTGTCTGCGGCCGTGGCCATCACGCCCGGCTTCGAATCGCCCACCATCTCCCCGCTGCATGACAAGCAGTGGAATGCCGTGCGCGTGATGGTGCCTCGCGCCAAGGTCAATCAGCTGATGGATCAGCTGTATGAGGTCGGCGCCAGGGCGATCATCGTCACCGCTCTGCAGGCTTCGAGAATGTGACTCCAAAAGGAATATGAGCAACCATACCGACACGACCGAGCCCGAGGAGGACCATTCCGAGGAAACGTTCAGTCCGGAGCCTCGCAATGTCATCCTGACGGTTCCCAACGCCATCAGCGTGCTTCGCATCCTATCCATACCGGTCATCGCCGTATTGATCTCAAACCGATGGCTGATATGGTCGCTGGTCGTTCTGGCGATCTCCTCGGCCTCGGACGGCATCGACGGCTATATCGCCAGACGGTTCAATCAGGTGAGTCGGATCGGTCAGATCCTCGACCCGATCGCGGATCGTCTGCTGATCATCTGTTCGATGCTCGCTCTGGGCTGGGCTCATATCCTCCCATGGTGGCTGCTGATCGCCGTAGGCAGTAGAGACGTCATCATGCTGGTCGAAGTGCTATTGCTGTCCGATAACGATTACGGACCTTTGCCGGTGCATTTCGTCGGTAAGGCGGGAACCGCGCTGCTGCTGATGTCCGTGCCGGTGCTCATCGTCGCCGATCTTAGGATCTCGCCGTTCTTCGAGGTACTGCACTGCGCTGGGGTCGCCGGGGCGATCTGGGGGGCGGTTCTCTACTGGGTGGCCGGACTGATCTACATTCTTCAGGGGTACATGCTCATTCACCGTGGCGGTGAAGGACGCTCCGGCGACGGCATCGTCGAGGAACTGGCCCATGCCGAATGAGCAACTGCCGGTATCGTATCCCGTCGATCCACAGACCACTCCGGTCAGAAGAAGAGCGGCCTTCTCAAGATCCACGTTTGCGCTGATCAACCGGCATGCCGTGAAGGATGACGAGCATGTGCCCGGACGCGCACGACGTCGCAGGGTACACGACGAATCCCTGCGGCTGATCGACGATCTCACCAGTCGTCCGATCGACCCCCTGTTCGATGATTCCATGCTGCTGCCTCAGAAGCAGTCGACCGCGATGAAATGGGTCACGAGAATCCTTACGTTCGTCTTCTGCGTGGCCGTCGGCATTTCAGGGTGCGTGGTGGTGCAGGAGCTGCATCAGAACACCCGTCAGAAGGTGCGCGAGGAGCTGGCGACCCAGGTCGCCGAACGCACGCAGCAGCAGCGAGACCTCGAATCCGAGGTGGCCGATCAGCGTGCGAAGATCGAATCGCTTACGGCGGGCCAGCAGTCTTCGGAAGCCGGATCCACCACGGTAAGCGACGGGATCGTCAACGGCACGGTCAAGGTGCATGGCGAGGGCGTGACGGTCACTCTGGCCGATCCGATCGCCGCCGAGGATCAGAAGGGCGATCTGCCCAGAGACAAGAAGGGACATACCATCCGTGTGGTCTCCGATGCGGATCTGCAGAAGTTCGTATCGCGGTTGTGGGCCTCGGGCGCGGAGGCGATCGCGATCAACGACGTTCGCCTCGGAGCGCAGTCGTCCATCCGCGTTGCCGGGCAATCCATTCTGGTCGGCGTGTCGGCGGTGCAGAGTCCCTATAGGATCCAGGCGATCGGAGATCAGTCCGCAATGGTTCGGGCGGTGAACAAGCAGAACAATCAGACGCTATACGATTCGCTTGCACAGGTGGGCATCTATCCGGACGTCTCCCGCACCCGGGAGATTACACTGGATGCATCGGGCATGCCCGATCTGGAATACGCAAAAGAGGTGAAGTGATATGCCGGCAGTCATCGGTATCATCGTGGGCGTCGTCATCGGCATCTTCCTCAAGCCGGACATTCCCATCCAGCTGCAGCCCTATCTGCCGATCATGGTGGTCGCGGCGCTCGACGCGCTACTGGGCTCGGCCCGGGCGTATTTCGAGCGCAGCTTCTCCGATCGTGTGTTCGTGATCTCCTTCCTGTCCAATGTGATCACCGCCACGCTGCTGGTGTTTCTGGGCAATCAGCTCGGCGTCGGATCCCAGCTTACGACCGCGGTCATCGTGGTGCTGGGCATCCGAATCTTCTCGAACGTCTCCGCCATCCGGCGGTTCATCTTCAGGGGCTGATCGATGAACGGGGATCGGAATTCCAAAGGCGTCGGGAACGGGGACGTCGAAGGCGGGGAGACGAAGCCGCAGCTGACCATGCCGTTCAAAAGGATGCGGCATCAGGAGATCGCCGACGAGCGGAACGACGATCTGTCGACCGGAGCGTTTCCGCAGGTCAAGAAGAGGCCTCCACACAAGGTTCGCGATCACGCGATGCGCGTGAAGATGCTGTCATGGGCGATGGTGGCCCTGCTCTGCGCTCTACTGGGGTTCGGCTACGTGACGCAGCTGCAGAACTCTCAGTCGTCCTACGCCACGCTGAGCGAGGATGAGCTGGTGAGGCTCCTCGACGAGACCAGCACGCAGATGGATAAGCTCGAGCAGCAGAAGACGCAGTTGTCCGAACAGCTCAAATCGATTCAGGAGGCGGCGAACAAGCAGCAGGAGGTGGAGCGCATCGCCAAGGAGAACGAGGAGAGCAGCGGCATTCTTTCCGGACGTTTGGCGGCGGAAGGCAAGGGCATCGAGATCACCATCAGCCAGACCGACAAGCATATTCAGGCGTCCACGCTGTTCACGCTGATCGAGGAGCTACGCAACGCCGGAGCGGAGGTCATCGAATTCGACGGCGTTCGTGTGGTCGCATCCACGTCGATTCTCGACATGCAGAACGGAGTGTCCTGCGACGGCCGATACCTTGATCCGCCGTATGTGGTGAAGGCCATCGGCAATCCCTCCACGCTGCAGAACGCGGTGCAGTTCGCTGGCGGCGTCGGATCCCAGCTGCGTGTGAAGTACGGCGCGCAGGTGGATGTGCGGGAATCGGATTCCGTGCGTATCGACGCCGTTCGTCAGGCCACCGACTACCAGTACGCGAAGACCGTGGAATAGGCCGACGGCAGCCGTGACACGGCCCATGGAGCAGCTATCGTTCCTGTTGAGGGCGTTCCTGCTGCGGGCTCCTGTTGACCTCTGCCACTTCGAGTGCGTCGAGGAAGTCGGTCAGATAGTGGATCACCCGCCTGCCTCCGGCCAGCAGACGATCATCCGCCGCCTGATTGCGTCCGGCGCGGATCTGCGTGACGATGCTGCCTCCGCGGCGTTCTCGCTTGGCGGTGAACGTACACAGCACCACTGCTTCGCTCGGCGGTTCCTCGCAGATCGAAATGGCATACCGCGCCACCACGATCGGATCCCTGTGGTGAGGAAGCTGCTGGTTGACGAGTGTGGCCAGTGTGGCCAGCACCCGACGTTGCCCTGCCGACGCCTTCACCTCGTCGTTGACCCGGACGCTCACCGCCACGCCGGGCACCGCCTTCGACGGCTCGTCCGCGCAGATCACGGCTTCGAGATTATCGTCATCGATGGCGCTGTCCGCGTCGAAGGCGTAATAGTATCCGAGCGTGGAGAAACCACCATCGGAGGGGGAGGGCATCGACTCTTCGAGCGAAGGCATGAGGGCTCCTTTGCAGGTGTGACGCGAATGATACGTGCACCATGGTAGTGCATCTCACAGCACGGCGTCGGCCTGCATGAGATACACGTTCTGGCGCATGAGCTTGGCCTGAGGTCGCGTGATCTCATCCTCTTCGAGCATCTCGCGAATCGTCTCCAGCTCCAGACGGAATGTTTGCGTGCGAATGTCGTCCACACCCTGCAGCGACGGCAGCTTCGGCCGCATCAGCGTCGAGGTCTGCGTGTGCAGCGTGGTGAGTGCCGCACGATACTCGCCGATCAGACGTGCGATGATCTCGGCGTTGTCCACGTCGGTGAGCACCTCCTGCTTGAGATGCCCGATCGTGGCCTTGAACAGCTCGATCTGGATGCCTCGCATGTCATTGACCTTGCCTGGATCCAATCCGGGTGTCATGCGGGCGATCAGTCCCCATACGCGACGTACGATGATCAGCGCCTGACGGCGAGGATTCGCCTGCCGGATCTGGATATGATGGCCGCCCGATCCGGTCAGATGATTCAGTGAATTGCTGAGTCGATCCAGCAGTGCGTTCGCCGCGTCCTCATGCTCCGGATGCTCCTTCACATAGTCGTTGAGCCACTTGCGTTCCCATTCAAGCGTGGAGACTCGCACCTTGTTCTCACGCTTCATCGTCTCCTGAGGCACGGCGCGTTTCACCCGATCGATGCGTTCGGTGTACGAATGCATCACCGCTCGGACTTCGGCATGGGTTTCGGGCGTGTCGAGCTCCGCTATCTTCGTCAGGGTGCGACGGAGCATCTCCACCGAATCCTTGGCGTATTCCTCTCCCGCCGAGTCGTCGTCCTTCGGGGCCAGCAGAGGCAGCATCACATTCGCCAGCACTAGGGAGACCACGATGTATCCCGATACGATGAACAGCAGGGCGTTGCGCAGCGGGATGTGGGTGAAGACGTCGATGGAATACGGCAGCGTGAACGCCAAGGCCAGGGAGATGGTGCCCTTGGGGCCGCCGAACGTCATGACTACGGCGGATCGCCAGCGTTCGGCCGTCATCCTGCGACGCTTGCCGGTCCTCCTGTCGTGCGTGAGTCGGAGCATGGCGGAGATCCAGACGAATCTGAGTGCCAGCGAGACCACGGTGATCACGCCGATGGCCAGCAGCAGCATCCCCGTGCTGACCGATTCGTTCTCCCAACTGGCACGCATCGCCAACGGCAATTCGATGCCGAGCAGTACGAACACCGATCCGTTGAGGGCGAATTCGATGAACTGCCATACGGAGTTGGACACCAGATTGGTTCGTGCGATGTCGCTGCCGAATCCATAACGATGGAACGTGATCGTCAATCCCGCGGCCACGACCGAGAGCACGCCGGATACGTGGAAGTGCTCGGCCGCGACGTATGCGGCGAACGGGATGAGCACCTCGATGCCGATGCGCAGCGTCATCGTCTCCATACGGTAGCGACGCAGCCACAGCACCAGGTTGTTGAACAGGAAACCGACGATGAAGCCGATGGCCACGCCGCCGCAGAAGCTGAACAGGATGCCTTCGGTGAAGTCGAGTGCGGAGAACGTGCCGGTAAGCGCGGCGGCGCAGGCGAACTGGAAGCCCACGATGCTGGCAGCGTCGTTGAACAGGCTTTCGCCCCGCAGAACGTGCAGCTGACGTTCGGAGAGCTTGGCCTCCTTGCTCAATGCCGAAACGGCCACCGCGTCGGTCGGTCCGAGCGCGGCACCCAGCGCGAACGCCGCGGCGAGCGGAACCGCAGGCCACAGCACATGAAGAGTGACTCCGGTGGTCGCCAGCGAGAGCAGCACCAGCCCCACGGCAAGCGACATGGAGGGAACCAGATTGGCCGCGATCTCCCGCCGCGGCACGTTGCGGGCTTCAAGAAACAGCAGCGGTGCGATAAACAGCACCATGAACAGTTCCGAGTCCATTTCCAGATTGGGCAGGAACGGTGTGAAATACCATGCCACCCCCAGCAGAATCTGTACCAGCGGGGTGGAGATGCGGGGAATGAAATTGCTCAGGGCGCTGGAGATCAGCACGGCGATCAGGACTTGGATGACGAGTGTAAGCGAGGCCATATAAAAGATGATCCCTATTTTCTCTCTGACGGGCACTACCGACCCCAGCTTACCAAGCGGATGGTTGCCGATGGATGTCGATTCGTCAAGCGCGCAAAGATGAATAATCGGTGAACGCTGATTTCCGTAAGAGTGTCGCGTCGTCCGCATAACAGCTTACCCTTGATTAGGTCGCGAGAATGTTTGTGGCCGCCTGAGAATATTTCGATGAACCAGTTTCGATGAAAGGCGTGCGCATGTCATCAACAGCTGCTTCGGTCAGCTCCTCATCCAGTTCCCCCGATTCCGATTTCATCGGCAGAAGCGTGGTCACGCTTGACGATCTGACGACGGAGCAGATCGCCCTGCTGCTGCGCAAGGCCGCGTACATCGATTCCCATCGCAGGGAGGTGGCCCACGCCTGTGACGGCAGGATCATCGCCACGTTGTTCTACGAGCCCAGCACCCGCACCCGTCTGAGCTTCGAGACCGCCATGCTGCGTCTCGGAGGCCAGGTCATCGGCTTCGCCGGAGCCCAGCTGGCTTCGGTGAGCAAGGGCGAATCCATCGCGGACACGCTGAAGACGGTCGCCAACTTCGTCGATGTGGTGGCGATCCGCCATCCGAAGGAGGGTGCCGCTCTCGTGGCCTCCGAGGCGGTGGACATCCCCGTCATCAATGCCGGAGACGGCGGACACATGCACCCCACTCAGACGCTGGCCGATCTTTGCACCATGCAGTCGCGTTTCGGCCGCATCAACGATCTCACCATCGGCCTGTGCGGCGATCTGACCTTCGGGCGGACCGTGCACTCGCTCATCGAGACGCTGTGCCGCTTCGGCAACGTGAATTTCGTGCTCATCAGCCCCGATGAGCTCAAGACCCCTCGTTACGTGATCGACCGGATCCGGGAGACGCCCAGCTGCTCCTATGTGGAGGTGAAGGATCTGGTTTCGGTCATCGGCGACCTCGACGTGCTGTACATGACCCGTGTGCAGAAGGAGCGCTTCTTCAACGAGGACGACTACCTGCGACTGCGCGACACCTACATTCTCAACGAGGATAAGCTCCGTCTGGCCAGGAAGGACATGGCGGTGCTGCATCCGCTGCCCCGAGTCAACGAGATCTCCGTGGAGGTGGACGCCGACCCGCGTGCCGCATACTTCGAACAGGTGAAGAACGGCATGCTCATGCGCATGGCGCTGGAGAGCTCCGTGCTGGGCGACGATCTGCCCGGTTTCGACCCGAACAAGAAGGAGGTGGCCGCCTGATGGAGGTGACCAGCATCACGGAAGGCATCATCATCGATCATGTTCCCGCGGGGACCGCGCTGAAGGTGCTGAACTATCTCAACATCGATCCGGCCAAGACCCGGCTGGCACTGATCATGAACACCACCAGCCATCAGTTCGGATCGAAGGACATCATCAAGATCGAAGGCGAGCAGAACATCGATCTCAACGTGCTCGGGCTCGTTGCCCGTCAGGCCACGGTCGACGTGGTCCATGGGGGCAGGATCGTTCAGAAGCTCACCCCGAACCTGCCCGAACGGGTGACGAACGTCATCAGCTGCGTGAACCCCCGATGCGTGACCACCATTGAGCGTGGCATCAAGCAGCGATTCCACCTCGCCCACTCCGAACGGCAGGAATACCGCTGCGACTACTGCGACGAGGAAGCCAAGTTCTGATGATCACGCTGCGCAACGTAACGGTCTGGAACACCGGCGAGGCCATTGATCTGGTCGTCCCCGACGTCGACGTCCGGAGGTTCTTCGGCGACGGGGACGCCGTTCACGAAGGTGAGATCGACGCTTCGGGCATCATGGTGGCTCCGGGCTTCGAGGATCCCCATGTCCATTTCCGTGACCCCGGGCAAACCTACAAGGAATCCATGGTATCCGGGTGCAGGGCCGCGGCCTCCGGCGGCTACACCAATGTGCTGATCATGCCGAACACCGTGCCGGCGATGGACGGTTGCAAGGTGTCGCCGGATGACCCCGGTGCCGCCGAGGTGCTGGGATCGGGATACGACACCGTGATCGATTTTCTGCAGCATTACGACGAGATCCACGGTACCTCGCTCCCCGTTCGCTATGACCTGTGCGTCTGCGCCTCGAAGGGCCGCGCCGGGGCTCAGGCCACCGATCCGGACGACTGGCGATGGTATCGCCGAGGCGTCGATGAGTCGGCCAAGGACGAATCTCAGATCGCCCATCCGGTGACCGCGATCAGTGATGACGGATCGGCGGTACCCGCGGCGATTCTCGATCAGGTGTTGGCCAACGCCCAGCGGACCGGTCTGTATCTCATCGAGCATTGCGAGCATCATGATGTCGGCGCGGTGAACGAGGGGCCGGTGTCGCGACGACTCGGCGTTCCCGGCATTCCGGAGGATACCGAGCTGAACATCGTGGCGAGGGATATCGAAGCCGCGCGCCGCACCGGTGTCCATGTTCATTTCCAGCATGTGAGCACGGCCATCTCCTTCGAGGCCATTCGACGGGCCAAGGCCGAGGGGCTGCCGATCACCTGCGAGACGGCTCCGCATTACATCGCGCTGTGCGACGAGGATCTCCTTCGGTACGGTACGCTGGCGAAGATGAATCCGCCGCTGAGATCCGCCGAGGATCGCGAGGCCACGATCGCGGCCATCGCCGACGGCACCGTCGATATGATCGCCACGGATCATGCCCCGCATACGATGGAGGAGAAGGCCCTCGGCTTCCTTGATGCGCCCAACGGCATCATCGGACTGGAATGCGCGTACGGCGTGTGTCGCAAGGTATTGGTGGAGCCCGGACATATCGATGATCGTCGTCTGATCGAACTCATGGCGACCGGTCCCGCCGAATTGCTCGGCCACGAGCCCGCCGACATCGCATCGATGCTGGACGAGGTCGACCGGGCCGGTTCGCGGGGGCGTCGCGTTCTCGACCTCGCTGCGGTGGAGCATCCGGAGACGGCCGATCTGGTGCTGCTCGCCGCGGACGAACGGTGGACCGTGGATCCGCAGCGGTTCCACTCCAAGGCGAGGAACACCCCGTTTGGAGGCTGGGAGGTCAGCGGCAGGGCCCTTGCCACGCTGCTTGGTTCGAAGCTCGTGTTCTCACGTCTTCCGGCATCGCGCGTCATTCGATAGGATTCCCCGTCGTCGTGGCTCGTCCATGCTGCGGCGACGGATACGCAAAGCCCAGAAAGGATTTACCCCATGGATCGACTCATCGAAGCCATCGCAAGCGTCGGCAATCCCAGCGTGGTCGGTCTCGACCCCAAACCGGAGCTGCTGCCGAAGCAGCTGATCGACAGGGCTCATGCCGACACCGCCAAGACTCTGGACGCGGATGGTTCCACCAGTGAGCTGTTCGCATGGACCAGCAGTCTCGCCACCGAGTACCTGAGATTCAATCTGACGATCATCGACGCCATCGCCGACATCGTGCCGGCGGTCAAGCCTCAGATCGCCATGTACGAGGCGCTGGGCGTCAACGGGCTGCTGGTGTACACGGCCACCTGCCGCAGGGCGCATGACCGTGGTCTGTACGTGCTCGGCGACGTCAAGCGAGGGGATATCGGCTCCACCGCGGCGGCGTACGCCAAGCATCTGAGTGAGCACGAACTGTGGATGGAGGACGCCGTCACCGTCAACCCGTATCTGGGCGTGGACGGCATCACGCCGTTCGTGGATGCCGCCAAGGAGGCGGACGCCGATGTGTTCGCGTTGGTGAAGACGTCGAATCCCTCCAGTGATGAGATTCAGAATCTGACGGTTGCCGATGGTTCGATGGTGTATGAGCACGTCGCCGATCTGGTGGAGGAATGGGGCGTCGACTCCATCGGAGAGCACGGCTATTCCCGTGTGGGGGCAGTCGTCGGCGCCACACATCCTCGGGAGGGGCGTGCCCTGCGCGCACGCATGCCGCATACGTTCTTCCTGATCCCCGGATACGGGGCGCAGGGAGGCACGGCCGCGGACGTCGCCGGCATGTTCGACGGGCACGGATCGGGAGCCATCGTCAACTCCTCGCGTGGCATCATCGCCTCGTGGAGGAGAAGCGATCGCTATTCGGAGGATCTCGGATACGACGAGGCCCTCCGTGTCGTGGCGGAGTGCGCACGCGACTCCGCGCTGTCGATGAGGGATGATCTGAATGCGGCCCTCGACAGGTGACCGTGACAGGCGATTCCCGCCGTTCCCGACGATTCAGTAAAGGAGCCGTTGTGTCAGCAACATTCAACCCCACCGTCGATGTGGTGGAACAGGCCGTGGAGGCTGGGTTCTTTCCACCCCGGCACACCGTGGAGATCACCGGAATCAGGGAACTGGCTTCCGGAGTGATGCGACTCACCTTCCGTGACCCGTACATCGCCGCGCATGCGAGGCCGGCGCAGTTCGTGAATCTGTTCTCCCGCGATCCCATGCACCTCATGCCCCGTCCCTTCGGCGTCAGCGAGGTGGAGGGAGATCTGGTGAGCGTGATCTTCGCCGTGGTGGGCGAAGGCACCGCCGAGTTCGCCACGTTGACTGCAGGAGACGTCATCGACGTGCTTGGTCCTCTCGGACGTCCGTTCCGCACCAAGGAGGATGCGCATTATGTGCTTGTGGCCGGAGGGCTCGGCGTTCCCCCGCTCATCTATGCGGCCCAATGCCTGTCGGCGCGGGATGGTGTGCGCACCACCGCCGTGTTCGGATACCGTCATGAGCATTTCGCCGACGAATTCGTCTCGCGGTATGCCGACCGTACGGAAAGCATCGACGAATCCGAAGGCAATGTGATCACGCTGCTCGATCGCTTTCGGGACGATCTGCTGACGGTGGACGGGAACGGTTCGAAGCCGGTGATCCTCGCATGCGGTCCGCTGCCGATGATGAAGGCCGTCGCCGCATGGGCCGGCGAGCATGACCTACCCTGCCAGCTGAGCATGGAACAGCGTATGGGGTGCGGATACGGCACCTGCGTGCTGTGCACCGTCGACACCGTTGACGGACGCCTGAAGGTATGTGCGGACGGCCCGGTATTCACGCGCGAACAGCTGGGATGGGGGGAGTGAACATGGTCGAGAACGTCAGGCATCCGATCAACCTGTATGAGCCCCATGAATGGAGGCATCCCACCGTGGTGGCAGGCGTGCCTTGGAAGAACCCCGTGGGCACGGCCTCCGGTACGTTCCAGTATGCCGCGGTGCGGTGGTTCTATGATGTGAGTCAGCTGGGCGCCGTATGCACCAAGGGTGTTTCGCCGGTGCCGTGGGAAGGCAATCCCGGTGTGCGAACCGCCGAGGGGCCGGCCAGCAACGTCAATGCGGTCGGTCTTCAGAACCCCGGCGTCGATCACTATCTCGTGGATGACCTGCCGAAGCTGAAGAAGATCGGCGCCACCGTGATCTCCAACGTGGCCGGCCACAGCGACGACGACTATGCCGAGGTCGTGGCCAAGCTCGCCGACTCCCCGGCCGACATGCTGGAGATCAACGTCAGCTGTCCGAACGTGAGCCATGGCGGCATGAGCGTTGGCGCCGATCCGGTGGCGTTGAGCCGTCTCATCACTCGTCTGCGCCGACTGACCGACAAGCCGATGATCGTCAAGCTCACACCGAACGTCACCGACATCACCGTTCCGGCCCGTGCCGCCGTGGAAGCGGGTGCGGACGCGCTGAGTCTGATCAACACCATCGTCGGTATGCGCATCAACACCCGTACCGGCAAGCCGATCATCGACCATGTGACCGGTGGCGTGTCCGGCCCGGCCGTGCTGCCGATCGGGCTGGCCCGGGTGTGGCAGGTGCGCACCGCGCTGCCGGAGATTCCGATCATCGGCATCGGCGGCATCGACACCGGCGAGAAGGCATTGGAATACCTGTATGCCGGAGCGAATGCCGTGGAGGTGGGAGCCGCGGCGCTGTTCGATCCCGTGGCTCCGCTGCGCGTGGCCCGTGAACTCGAGGATCTGCTCGACAGCCGACCCCAGCTGGCCGAGACTTTGGCGTCCGGGGGAACATGGCGTTGATGCGCCTCAACTATTTGCAAGATTCCAGCGATTTCAAGGAGATATCATGACCGCACCGATCGACGTTCGTTTCACCGAGTTTCTGTTGGACTCCCAGGCATTGAAGTTCGGTGAGTTCACGTTGAAGTCCGGACGCCAATCCCCGTATTTCATCAATGCCGGGGCCTTCGACGACGGGCGCAAGATCGCTCGTCTTGGCGCGTTCTACGCTGAGAAGATCGAGGCCGAGATCAAGGCGGGGAATCTTCCCGGGGACATCGATACCGTGTTCGGTCCCGCATACAAGGGCATTCCTCTGGGGGTTTCCACGGCGATCGCACTGACATCGGCGTACGGCATGGAGATCGGATACACTTTCGACCGTAAGGAGAAGAAGGATCACGGCGATGGCGGCATGATGGTCGGCACGCAGCTGCGGGATGGTATGAAGGTGCTGCTGGTCGATGATGTGATGACCGCGGGAACCGCCGTACGCGAGGTCATCCCGAAGCTCAGGGCCGAGGCCGATGTGCAGGTGGTCGGTCTGGTGTTGTCGGTGGATCGCATGGAGAAGACCCGTGATTCGGATCTCTCCGCGGTGAAGGCTGTGGAGCAGGAGTTCGGATTCCCCGTGTTCGCCATCGCCAATGTCCGTGAGATCTTCAGCGCCGGCCAGTCCATTGCCGCGGCGGACGGTTCTCCGTACGTGACCGCGGGGATCAGGGACGCTGCGGAAGCGTATCTGGAACGATACGGCGCCTGACGTTCCGGTGTGTGCCGGTGACGGTCCGAAGATCCGAGGACCGTCACCGGCACACACCGCCTCATCGCAGCCAATGCGTTATCTGCTGGGACTCTTCATCCCAATGTTCCCGATCAAGGCGGGCCGCCTGCAGACGTTCGTTCCTCTCCAAGGCGTCGACGATTCGATCATGCCGCTTATCGGCGTCTCTATGTCTTGGTGAGACCTCCAGCATGAACGCGAGTTCGTACCGGCCGATCATCACACGGATCTGCCGGGTCATTTCATCGAGACGGTGATTGCCTGCTTCGGCCGCCAGCAGCCGGTGAAATTCGTCCGCCAGTCTCCACCGCTGGATCGGATCCTCGGTGGAGCCGAGCCGGGCCGCCGTCGTGCGAAGGCGCTTCAGTGTCGAAGGTCGGATCTCGTCGGGCATTTCCCTGATCGCCAGCATCTCCAATGATGCGAGAATCGGGAATATCTCCTCCACTTCGGTCCTGTCAAGTGGTTTGAGTCTGAATCCTCGGGCGAGCTGCGACGTCAGCACGCCTTCGGCCTCCAGCCTCAGCAGTGCCTCGCGGATGGGGGTGCGGGATACTCCGAGACGTTTGATCAGCATCGGTTCGGTCAGCGAATCTCCGGGCTTGACGCTCATATCGAGGATCAGTCCGATGATACGATCGTATACCTGATCCCGCAGTGGTTTAGGCCGTTCTATCGCCGTGCCTGCTGTCGCCATATCCCACATCCTTCCCGTCGTCGGTTCCGCGCAAGACGTCTATCGTATACGCACAGATTGTATACGATAAACATTGATTGTGCGGCGGCTGGCCGTATTGCGGTCGGGTCAAGTCGTGTTTGCTATCGTCCTGAATCGCTGACGGCGTCAAGTATGGGCCGATATGCTTCGATCAGCTGAGGCAAGCCCATCCGTGCATTGGCCGGACTGGTGGAGGGCAGCGCCACTGACGGCATGTCGATGCCTTGCTCCGCCAGACGAGGCAGGCAGAATCGCCGGTAGAGCTGGGAGGCCTTGGCGCCGGTGGTGAAGACGCGACGAATGTCCGAGGAGAGGATCACCGGCGCGAGATCATTGACGATGACGTTGCGAATGCTGGAATCGCTGGCTCCGATGATGTCGCAGGATGCGATCACATCCCACAGGGCGATTCGATGTCGGATCGCGAACGCCCGTCTGCTCTCAACCAGACGGGCCATCCCTTCGGGGTCGGCGGGGAATCGGAGCGGAACGGGGGAGGGATCGTCGAACAGCGTGGCCAGCACCGGCCAGAAGCGATTCGCCCTGAACGAATAATAGAAGTCGGCCTCGCGTGATTTCGGACTCGGCATCGAACCGAGTACAAGCACACGCGAGGCATGATCCCATACGGGTCCGAACCCGTGCGTGACGTGTTCCGGAGTCCTCGTCATCATGGATGAATGCGTGCGGTTGATGTTATCGGTAGCCGGTAGCGTCAGTCGATGAGCGTGTATCCGTGGTTGGCGATCACGGACCTGAGCTTTTCGAGATAGATCTCGGCTGCCTGACTGAGTTTCGTGCGCTCGTTGGTGATCCACCCGACCAGCATCGTCTCGTCGCTCTCCAGAGGCACGGTGACGATCTTCTCGGAATTGAGGTCCTCGTTGTCGATGCCTGAGCACACGGTGTATCCGTTGAGACCGACGATGAAGTTAAGGATCGTGGCGCGGTCGGTCACGTTGATCTGCTTGGGGGAGTACTCGGGCCACACCGCTTCCTCGGCGAAATAGAACGACCCTTCCTCTCCCTGCTCGTACTGGATCCACGGGTATGGCTTGAGATCCTCCATGGTCAGTGATTTTCTGCTGGCGAGAGGATTCGAACGGGATAGGAACACATGCAGACCGGCGCGGAACACCGGATGGAATTCAAGATGCTTCTCGCGCAGCAGCTTGCCGATCACGTCCTTGTTGAAATCGGAAAGGTACAGGATTCCCACCTCGGACTGCATATTGGCGACCTGATTGATGATGTCACGCGTACGGGTCTCACGGATCGTGAACTCGTACTCGTCGGACTTGATGGAGTTGATGAGTTCCACGAACGCCTCGACGGCGAACATGTAGTGCTGGGTGGAGACCTGGCACAGCTGCTTGCGGGGCTTGGCGTTCTTGTAGCGTTCCTCGAGCAGGGCGGACTGGTCGAGCACCTGGCGGGCGTAGGTGAGGAATTCCGCGCCATCCACGGTCAGCGCGATGCCCTGGGAGGAGCGGGTGAAGATCTCGATGCCCATCTCCTTCTCCAGCTCCTTGACGGCCGACGATAGGGCTGGCTGGGAGATGTACAGTTCGTGGGAGGCCTCGTTCATGGAGCCGCATTCGACGATCTTGACGATGTATTTCAACTGCAGGAGTGTCATAAGCTCCATTGATATCACCAAGCGCAAACAGCGATGCGATTTATACCCCGGTCAATGGCCGCTTTGTCCGATTCGTGGACGGGGTCGTGGACGTTCAGCCTTCGGACCCGGCTGGTGCCGAAGCGTCCTTCGAACGACGGATCTGCCGGCCGACGACGAAGCCGATGGCGCAGGCGAGCGCGAAGTAGGCCAGCCATCCGGCATCGGAGTAGAAATCGGATGGCTGCATGGAGAAACGCCATGGCCCATCAACGGGAACGCAGTTCGCATAGTCGCCGTTCGCGCAGGTCTCGCGGTACAGGTGATCGCAGAGCATGACGAAGGGAACGGATCCCACGAGACTGATGATCGGATAGATCACGTCACCGTACGGCTTGTCGGTCCTGCGCAGTCCCACGGCGACGTTGGTGCCCAGCAAGGCCGCCGGCCAGATGAAGTTCAGGCCGAACGGCACCGCCTTGCCTCCGGCCGTGAACTGAAAGACGATCAGCGCCACGTACAACGCCAATACGATGATCCAGCCGATGACCAGCGATCTGTGCGTACGAATCCAGCCCACGGTGTTCCCCCTGACGACCCGGGTTCTAAATAGAAGCGCAACACCTGTCTAAGGTTGGAAGTGTTCAAGTCCACAACCGAAGAGAAAGTGCTGCGCCCATGACGAAAGTGTATTCCCACCTGTCGGCCGAGGAACGAGTCCGGATCGACGAACTGAGGAACCGAGAGGGGCTCGGCGTGCGCCAGATCGCCCTGAGGATCGGCCGGGACAAGTCCACGGTCAGCCGCGAGCTGAGGCGCGGCCTGTGGTTCGCGTCCAACGAGAACGACTCCTACCGTCCGTACAGGCCGAAACGCCTGAAGACGGGCGCATGGACCGCGCGCCCGTTCTACTC
>NZ_NMWU01000005.1 GCF_002860355.1 Bifidobacterium margollesii | reverse complement strand
GCAAGGCGTACCTGGCGCCCGTCTACGACATGGGATCGAAGGAGATCGTCGCCTGGGACGTAAGCCGGCGTCCCGACCTCGCCCAGCAGCGAAGGCTGCTCGCCATGCTCGAGGACCGTCTGCCCGAGGGCGTCGATCCCGTGCTCCACAGCGACATGGGATGGCAGTACCAGCACCGGTGGTGGCGCGACCGTCTCGCGGAACTGGGCATACGCCAGTCCATGAGCAGGAAGGGCGACTGCATCGACAACGCCGCGACCGAGCAGGTGTTCGGCCATCTCAAGGACGAGTTCTACACCGGCCGCGAGTTCGCCTCCTACGAGGAGTTCGAGACCGGTCTGAACGAGTACATCATCCACTGGAACACCAGACGACGCCAGAGACGGCTGGAGGGACGCACCCCGGAGGAATTCCGGAGTATGTCCCTCGCAGCCTGATCAGGTACCCTTAATAAACCGCGTCTAACAATTGGGGCGCAGTTCATTGGTTGGTGTTTGGTTCATGCGTGGCTCGGACCACCTCATCCGTCCGGCTTCGCCGTCCACCTTCCCCTCGGAGGGGAAGGCCGGAATCTGTGGCTGAACCCGTCAAGGAAACGGCAGAGCCGTTTCTAGGGCTCAGGCTCGCCGACAGGCGAGCTGACTGATGAGGTGCCGTAGACGAAGCCCGGATCGGATGTTCGGTTACTATTAGGTGACGAAAATCAGACGACGGAGCAATGCCGAGCTGCGGGGCGGACGGGCGCGGCGCATGAAGGAGGTTTGTCGGTGGTCGGAATGCGGGACGTGGCGAAGCGGGCCGGGGTGTCGCTCAGTACGGTGTCGCTGGCGGTGAACGGTACCGGCTACGTGGCCGACGAAACCCGCGCTCGCATCGAGGCGGCGATGGCCGAGCTCAACTATGTGCCCAATGAGCTGGCCCGGAACCTGTATCGGGGTCGCACGAATCTGATCGGCGTGACCATGCCGACCATCGCGCACCCGTTCTTCGCGCAGCTTTCCGCCGCGCTGCAGCGGCATCTGCACGAAGCCGGTCTGCGGATGATGCTGTGCTCTACCGCCGATCAGGAGCGAGGTGAGCAGGAGTACGTCGACATGCTTAAGCGGCAGATGATGGACGGGCTCATCATTGGATCCCATAACACGCGCCCGCCGCGATACTGGCGAGATGTGCGCCGGCCGGTAGTGGCCTTCGACAGATTCCTGTGCGAAGGGGTGCCCGCAGTGGTTTCGGACCATGAGAAGGGCGGACGCCTCGCAGCGCAGCGGTTCATCGAAACCGGCGCGCGGCATGTGGTGGAGATCGGCGGGCCGCGCTCGCAATTCCACGATCTTTCTGATTCCTCCGAGGTCGATGGCGGCGAATCCAGTACGTTCACCACGGTTCGGTATCACCGTACGTTCGAGCGGATGATCGCGGAGTCCGGCATTCGCTTCGACTATGTGACGGTTGAACATGTGAGCATGCTGCCGCTGTTCGAACAGGCCGCGGAGGAGACGTTCGCGCGGTTCGACGACGTGGATGCGATCATCGCGCCGGATCTGGCCGCCGCGCATTGCGTGCGCGTGGCGTTGCGTGAGGGGCGGCGGATTCCGCAGGACCTGCAGATCATCGCCTATGACGGCACGTATGTGACCGAGGTCGCCGGCATGAAGATCACGGCGATCCGTCAGGATCTCGACGCGCTCGCCGGCGGTCTGGTCGAGCGGATGCGCGCCACCATCGACGAGATGGATGCCGGCAGGGCGGACGTTGGCAAGGTCCGGTCGAACGATGATCGGATCGACGAAATCGTGGCTGTGCGGTCGGATGTGGCTGCACGGTCGGATATGGCTGTGCAGTCGGATGTGGCTGCACGGTCGGATATGCCTACGCCCTATGATGTGATCCCCGTTGCCTTCGTTCCGGGCGAGACCACGCGTTGATCAGCGAGATCGCGCGCGGTCGGGTGCCGCCGTGCCCATCGTTCGTCTTCGTGCGCCGGAACGCCGAACGTCGTTTGCCCGCCAAAATCCCATCGGTCTGCTGACTTGCCCGGTTCATTGTGTGTTATATGGACTGTTCCGCGTCACACGGTTCGTTTCGCGTCACGGGGAATGGGTGTACCGTGTGATGCACCTGTAGAAACGTTGAAATTTCAGGGGTTTGGTTGCGGCGTCACTTGGCGCAGGTGTACCGCGTGACGGTATCCGGCCCATGTGACGGCGTGTCATGTCGCAGTAAGGGTCATGTCGCAGTACGAGTCATGGCGAAGGATGCGAGCGCGGCCAGCACGACCAGCAGCGCCAGCACGGGGCGCAGTGCGGGTCATGGCGAAGGATGCGAGGGGGCGGCGGCATGCGATGAGGTGCATGGCTTCGTTCGTCGCGGGCGGGATCGCTTTAAACCTTCTGTGGCGGCATGCTGCGCACGTCAAAATCAGCACACGTCAAAATCAGCACACGTCAAAATCAGCGCACAGCAAAATCAAAACACGCCAAAATCGCACGCCAAAATCAAAACACTCCCTATGGCTGCTGATTCCTATCGATTCTTGCGGTTGATTTGACGATATCGAACCGGTTTAATATTATCGATATCGAACCGGTTTGATATCAACTCTCACGATATCGGAATCACCGGCAGACCTCAGTGGAACCGGCAAGGAGGCCATATGAAAAACAAAGTGCAGATGATCACCTACGCCGATCGTCTCGGCGACGGAACGCTCAAATCGATGACCGAAATCCTCCGTACGCGCTTCGACGGTGCCTACGAAGGTGTGCACATCCTCCCGTTCTTCACGCCGTTCGACGGCGCGGACGCCGGATTCGACCCGATCGACCACACCAAGGTCGATCCGCGTCTCGGCGACTGGGATGATGTGGCCGAACTCTCCAAGACCCACAACATCATGGTCGACGCGATCGTGAACCACATGAGCTGGCAGTCCACGCAGTTCCAGGACGTGCTGGCCAAGGGCGAGGAATCCGAATACTATCCGATGTTCCTCACCATGAGCTCCGTCTTCCCGAACGGCGCCACCGAAGAGGACCTCGCCGGCATCTACCGTCCGCGTCCGGGTCTGCCGTTCACCCACTACAACTTCGCCGGAAAAACCCGTCTCGTATGGGTCAGCTTCACCCCGCAGCAGGTGGACATCGACACCGATTCCGACAAAGGCTGGGAATACCTGATGTCGATCTTCGACCAGATGGCCGCCAGCCACGTAAGCTACATCCGTCTCGACGCGGTGGGCTACGGCGCCAAGGAAGCCGGCACCAGCTGCTTCATGACCCCCAAGACCTTCAAGCTGATCGGCCGTCTGCGCGAGGAGGCCACCAAGCGCGGTCTGGAGATCCTGATCGAAGTGCACTCCTACTACAAGAAGCAGGTGGAGATCGCCTCCAAGGTCGATCGCGTCTACGACTTCGCCCTGCCCCCGCTGCTGCTGCACAGCCTGTTCACCGGCCACGTCGAGCCGCTCGCCCACTGGACCGAAGTCCGCCCGAACAACGCCGTCACCGTGCTCGACACGCACGACGGCATCGGCGTGATCGACATCGGCTCCGACCAGCTCGACCGCAGCCTCAAGGGACTGATCCCCGACGAGGACGTGGACAATCTGGTCAATACCATTCACGCCAACACCCACGGCGAATCGCAGGCCGCCACCGGCGCCGCCGCCAGCAACCTCGACCTCTACCAGGTCAACTCCACGTACTACTCGGCCCTCGGCTGCAACGACCAGCACTATCTGGCCGCCCGAGCCGTGCAGTTCTTCCTGCCCGGCGTGCCGCAGGTCTACTACGTGGGTGCGCTCGCCGGCGCGAACGACATGGACCTGCTGCGCCGCTCCAACGTGGGTCGCGACATCAACCGCCACTACTACACGGTTGAGGAGATCGACGAGAACCTCAGGCGTCCGGTGGTGCAGGCGCTCAACGCCCTGTGCCGTCTGCGCAACACGCTCGACGCCTTCGACGGCGAATTCTCCTACACTGCCGACGGCGACAAGTCGATCGCACTCAGCTGGCAGGGCGACGCCACGTCCGCCACGCTCGTCTTCGAGCCGGGCCGCGGTCTGGGCGCAGACAACGACGCGCCGGTCGCCAGCCTGTCGTGGACCGACGCCAACGGCGAACACCACACCGACGATCTGCTCAACAACCCGCCGACGGTGGTATGACGGCGAAGCGATTTCGTGTTACGCGGCACGACATGAACGCCGCGTAACACGAAATCGACATGTCCATATAGTGGTCCTCGATTGGCATGCACCCCGTCCCGCGCCTATCTTTCACAGTGGTTCGGGTCGCAAGGCCCGATGAGATGTAAGACTTCGATACCGAAGGGAGGTTCGCCAAGATGTACGGAATGACCGCAAACAAGCTGAATGTTGCACTTGCTGCTGTGTCCGGCCGAATTATTATTCCGTCTTCGTTGGCGGACTGATTCGGCATTCAACCTGTTCGGACTCGCCAACGATTGGCTGGGTTCGAACCGACACAATCAGTTTTGAGCCCTGCCAAAAGCGGGGCTTTTTTCTTGCTGCGAACTGCAAACCGGCAAACGGCGATGAGAAAACCGCACGGACACCTCAAGGAACATCCCAAGGAAACTGGAAACCAATGGATCGGACGGCACAGGCCGGGATCAAGGCCGTTGACGTCGAGCGGTGAAGATCCGTTGGACTACACAGGAGATTAGAGAAATGACAGCAGTCGAGGCAACGACTGAAAAAGACCTGAAGACCATGGCGCGTGACTCGGTCAAAACCGTCATCGCCGCATCCATGGTCGGCACGGCCATCGAGTTCTATGACTTCTACGCATACGGCACCGCCGCTGCGAACTACTTCCCGCACATCTTCTTCTCCGACAAGGCGAACCCGACGGTCGCCCTGCTGATGAGCCTGCTCACCTTCGCCATCGCGTTCATCGCCCGCCCGCTCGGCTCGCTGGTGTTCGGCCACTTCGGCGATCGCATGGGCCGCAAGACCACGCTGGTGGTCTCCCTGCTCACCATGGGTGTCGGCACCTTCCTGATCGGCTGCCTGCCGACCTACAACACCTGGGGCATCGCCGCCGTGGCGATCCTGTGCCTCCTGCGCTTCATCCAGGGCATCGGTCTGGGCGGCGAATGGTCCGGCGCGGCGCTGGTCGCCACCGAGAATGCCCCCGAAGACAAGCGCGCCCTGTACGGCTCCTTCCCGGAGCTCGGCGCCCCGATCGGCTTCTTCCTCTCCAACGGCACCTACTTCGTGCTTGAATCCTTCAACGATTCCGCCGCAATGCTGGCCTGGGGCTGGCGCGTGCCGTTCCTGCTGAGCGCCATCCTCGTGATCGTCGGCCTCGTCGTGCGAGTCCACATGGAGGAGACCCCGATCTTCCGCATGGCCCAGGAGCAGAAGAAGGTCGTCAAGTCCCCGCTCACCGAGGTATTCCGCAAGAGCTGGAGGCAGGTCCTGCAGGCCACGTTCCTCGTCGCCGTCACCTACACGCTGTTCTACACGCTGGCCACTTGGTCGCTCGCCTGGGGCACCAAGGCTCAGGGTGAGGGCGGCGGCGGTCTCGGCTTCACCAACCAGGAGTACCTGCTCATGCTGATGATCGCCATCTGCGTGTTCGCCGCCTTCATCGTGATCTCCTGCGTGAACGCCGACAAGTTCGGCCGCAAGCGCGTGATCGTCACCTCCTCCGTGCTGCTCGTCGTGTTCGCCGCGCTGTTCCCGTTCCTGCTCAACGGTCAGATCGTCGGCACCCGTAACTTCGTGGCCAACATGGCCTTCCTGTGCATCGGCTTCGCCCTGATGGGCACCGCATTCGGCCCGATCGGCGCATTCCTGCCCGAACTGTTCGACGCCAACGTGCGCTACTCCGGCTCTGGCATCGGCTACAACCTCGCCGCCATCGTCGGCGCGGCCTTCGTGCCGACCATCGCCACCTGGCTGAGCTCGCACTTCGGCGTGCACTCGGTGGGCCTGTACCTCGGCGTGATGGCCGTGTGCTGCCTCGTGGCGGTGCTGTCGTGCCATGAGACTAAGGACGTCGACTTCACCAAGTGAAGCCGAGTCCCAAGTCTCATCCTCGCGCTGTCGCGCTCGCTTCGGCTTCGGGAACAGTTCGCTGGACTGTTCCCTTTGAGAAGCCTCAGCTAAGGACGTCGACTTCACCAAGTGAAGCCGAGTCCCAAGTCTCCTCCTCGCGCCGTCGCGCTCGCATCGGCTTCGGCTTCGGTGCATGTGGGGCTCCCCTCACTGAGGGGAGCTGGCCGCCGAAAGCGGTCTGAGGGGAGTCAATCGCCAGAGGGGTCTCGGCCCCCGACTCCGGCGGAGTTCACCGATTTCTCTGGTGGAATTCAGCCCGTGTTCATCCGGCGGTGGTCGAATGGACACGGCGAACGCCACGCGGATGCCGACCCCTTTCGGCCGCCATCCGCAATGCGAAAACCCAATATTCAATATTTGGACGCGGATTTCCGCGTCAGTCACTGGAGGACTAGAACTAGTTCCCAGTGATCGATGACTTTCAACGTCGAGGACACAATCCTTCGCGCCGAAGGCCGTCAGCAATCTCAACCGATTGCCAGACGTCCGCGTCCGGCAATCACCCAACATAAAGGAGTGCCAATTATGGCAGCAACTATCTGGTACGAGAAGGACGCCGATCTGTCCGTGCTCGAAGGCAAGAAGGTGGCCATCCTCGGCTACGGTTCCCAGGGCCACGCCCATGCGCTGAACCTGCGCGATTCCGGTGTCGACGTCGTTGTCGGCCTGCGCCCCACCTCCAAGTCCGTGGAGTTCGCCAAGGAGCAGGGCCTTGAGGTCAAGTCCGTGCCGGAAGCCGTCGCTGAGGCCGACATCGTCATGATCCTGCTGCCTGATCAGTACCAGGCCGCCGTGTACAAGAAGGACGTCGAGCCGAACCTGAAGCCGGGTGCCGCTCTGGCCTTCGCCCACGGCTTCAACATTCACTACGGCTACATCAAGCCCACCGAGGATCACCCGGTGTTCATGGTCGCTCCGAAGGGCCCGGGCCACATTGTGCGTCGTGAGTACGCCGCCGGCCGCGGCGTCCCGGTGGTCGTGGCCGTCGAGCAGGATCCCCGTGGTGACGGCTGGGCCATCACCCTGGCCTACGCCAAGGCTCTGGGCGCCCTGCGCGCCGGCGCCATCAAGACGACCTTCACCGAGGAGACCGAGACCGATCTGTTCGGCGAGCAGGACGTCCTCATGGGCGGCATCAACCACCTGTGCGACCTCGGCTTCGACGTGCTGACCGAGGCTGGCTACCAGCCGGAGATCGCCTACTTCGAGGTGTTCCACGAGCTGAAGATGCTGGTCGACCTCGCCAACGAGGGTGGTCTGAACAAGGCCCGTTGGTCCTGCTCCGACACCGCCCAGTACGGCGACTACACCTCCACCGTGATCACCGACGAGACCAAGAAGCGCATGCAGTACCAGCTGAAGCGCATTCAGGACGGCTCCTTCGCCAAGGAGTTCATGGACGATCAGGCCGCCGGCGCTCCGAAGTTCAAGAAGCTGCAGGAAGAGTTCTCCCACCCGCACCTGGAGACCGTTGGTCCGAAGCTGCGCGCCATGTTCTCCTGGAACAACGGCCCGGCCAAGGATCAGGACGAGGCCGAGTCCTTCAACGGCAAGATCGCTCGTACCCAGGTTCAGTGACTTGTCACTGACCAGCAATACGGTTCAGTGATTTATCGCTGACCGGAAAACGGTTCGATGATCTGGGCACGGCCCTGAGTCTGGCCGTGTGAGCGACGCCTAGTCGACAAAACCGCCATTTCTTGCACACTCGTGCTTGGAATGGCGGTTTTATCATGTCTCTGTAGGCGATGCGGCTTCTAGAGATTCAAACTATTATCGTCAAGCAGAAACTGTTTGAGTCCCATAGTGGTGATGCCGTTCTCGTCATGGCTGACCTTGGTGTTGCCTCCGGTGACAATGATTTTTCTGAACGAATCACCGATGTTCAGCAGAGGACGGAGTTCCTGTTCTCGCTTGTCGGCATCTGGCAGCGCGAAGGCGGACTGCAGGTAATATCGATTGCTGCCGAGATTCGCAACGAAATCGATTTCGACACGACGAGGACTGTGCTCTTTGGAGGTTCGCGGCAGATCTACGATACCCACGTCTACGGAGTATCCGCGTAGTCTCAGCTCGTTATATATGACATTTTCCATGATGTGCGTCTCCTCCTGTTGTCTGAAGTTGAGTCGCGCATTCCTTAGTCCGACGTCCTCGAAATAGTATTTCGATAAGGCACCAATATGCCTGCGGCCCTTAATGTCATACCGCTGAGCCTTTTCGATAAGGAAGGCGTCCTCAAGGTAGCTGATGAACTTTACGATGGTGGGCTGTGACAGCTTGAGTTTGGCGGCGCTCGTGAAGGTGTGCTCCAATCGTGTTGGATTGGTTAGCGATCCAATGCCGGAGGCCAGAATATCCACAAGCTCATTGAACCCCGCCTCATTTCGTATCCGGTTATGGTCAATGATGTCGCGAAGATAGATCTCGGTAATCAGTCGGTCAAGATAGTTGGTTTTGGCGGCTTCGTTCGGTTGCATGAGGATCTGGGGCAGGCCGCCAAACGTCATGTAGTCATTCCACGCGTCGGTCCAGTCTCCTCCGACTGCCGCATAATATTCGGTGAAGCTCAGGGGATGGACGCGGATTTCATCGCCTCTTCCGCGGAATTCGGTGATGATATCGGTGGATAGGAAATGTGAATTGCTGCCGGTCACATACGTGTCGACGTTGGACATGTGAAGGAATCCGTTTAGGACGTCTTCGAATTCGTCCATAAGCTGGACTTCGTCCAGCAATACATAGTATTGACCGTCGTCGGTAATGAGATTACGAACATATCGGTAGCAGGCGTCGGGGTCGCGGAGTGCTTTGTTGGCTCGGTCGTCGAGCGCGATGGCAATAATATGGTTCTCCGGAACGCCTGAGTCACGCAAATGCTGTCTGAACAGATTGAAAAGAAGGTAGGACTTGCCGCAACGGCGAATACCGGTGATGACTTTGACCAATCCATTATGCTTGCGTTCAATGATGCGTTGCAGGTATGTGCTACGTGGTAATGGTTCCATCATCGCCTCACTGTTTTATGAAATAAACGTTTTGACAACTTTCCTAAAGCATGAAGATAGTCAATCGCAGGCTCTCCGAAGATACGCAACGATTGTATTTTGAAAAATATGCACATAGTGACTTTTTTTAAAATATCAGGAAGGTGAAATGCGAAGCTGCGCGCCATGTTCTCCTGGAACGACGGCCCGGCCAAGGATCAGGACGAGGCCGAGTCCTTCAACGGCAAGATCGCTCGTACCCAGGTTCAGTGATTGTCAATCGTGACCGTAGTGCCGCGATGATCTGTTGAAACGGCGAATGTCGCCGTCCGATGTGCATTGCATGTCGGGCGGCGACGTTTTTTTTTATTTGCGGCTGTATTCGGGCGGACTGTGTTTTCCGGGCTGTGTTTTCCTCGTGCGGCGAGCTCCCTGCGATCTCCTTCGATAACCTGAGCTCGGCGGGCTCAGGAAAACGCCCACGTTGTGGACGCGGATGTGACGTACCCGACATTCTCGGTAGGATGGTTGGCAGTTTGCGGGACACAGGCAGTTTGCGGGACACAATCTCGCCACGCTTGAGAACGTCCGGGCCGGTGCTCGGACTCCCAAACGCGCAACATGCGTGCCGTACACACAACGAATGCAATGCATAATGCGCAACCACACAACACCGTGTGCCGTTGCCGATTCGCCGACAGGCGACCGGTATCGGTACGCAAGTTAAAGGAGTGCTTAATGGCTGCACAGATCTGGTATGAAAACGACGGTGATCTCTCCGTTCTGCAGGGCAAGAAGGTTGCCATCATCGGCTACGGTTCCCAGGGTCATGCCCACGCGCTGAACCTGCGTGACTCGGGCGTCGACGTGGTCGTCGGCCTGCGTCCGACCTCCAAGTCGGTTCAGTTCGCCAAGGAGCAGGGCCTTGAGGTCAAGTCCGTGGCCGAGGCGTCCGCCGAAGCCGACGTGATCATGATCCTCGCTCCCGACCAGTATCAGCGTACGATCTGGGCCAACGACATCGAGCCCAACATCAAGCCGGGTGCCGCCGTCGCCTTCGCCCACGGCTTCAACATCCACTACGGCTACATCAAGCCCACCGAGGATCACCCGGTGTTCATGGTCGCCCCGAAGGGCCCGGGCCACATCGTGCGTCGTGAGTACGCCGCCGGCCGCGGCGTCCCGGTCGTGGTGGCCGTCGAGCAGGATCCCCGCGGCGACGGCTGGGCGCTGACCCTCGCCTATGCCAAGGCCCTCGGTGCTCTGCGCGCCGGCGCCATCAAGACCACCTTCAAGGAGGAGACCGAGACCGATCTGTTCGGCGAGCAGAACGTGCTCATGGGCGGCGTGAACAAGCTCGTCGAAATGGGCTTCGAGGTGCTCACCGACGCCGGTTACCAGCCGGAGATCGCCTACTTCGAGGTGTGCCACGAGCTGAAGATGCTCGTCGACCTGATGAACGAGGGTGGTCTGAACAAGGCCCGTTGGTCCTGCTCCGATACCGCCCAGTACGGCGACTACACCAACACCGTGATCAACGAGGACTGCCGCAAGCGCATGGAGTACCACCTGGGTCGCATCCAGGATGGATCCTTCGCCAAGGAGTTCATCGACGATCAGGATGCTGGCGCTCCGCACTTCAAGGAGCTTCAGGAGAAGTACTCCAACGAGCGCATCGAGACCGTTGGTCCGAAGCTGCGCGCCATGTTCTCCTGGAACAAGGACGGCGTGAAGGATGCCGACGAGGCCAACTCCTTCACCGGCAAGATCGCCCGCGCCCAGGTTCAGTGAGCGATCGCTGACTGAAAATACTGTTCAGTGACTTGCTGCTGACCGGAAATGCCGTGCAGTGAGCGATCGCTGCCCAGAAACGCTGTTTAGTGACTTGCTGCTGACCTACGTATTGTAAAACCGCCGCTTCCGGCATGTTCGGGGCGGCGGTTTTACGTTGTACGGGTTGTCGTGAGATCTGTCTGTCGCGATGTTCGTCCTGTTGGCGGGATATCGGCCGTGATATGGGGTAGCGGCCGTGATGCGGTCTGTCTGTCGTGAGATCTGTCTGTTGTGTGGGTTGTCTGTCGTTGTGCGGTCTGTCGGCCCCTGCGCACCACAATGCGTAGAGCTTGTGATGCGGGCATCATGTCATTATGTGAACCATCGGCCGTCACGTGGGCCGGGTTATGCCGTCACGCGGGCCGGCTGTCGTCACGTGGTCCGCCCGGCCCGCGTGACGGGGTGGTGGAAACGTTGGTATTTCAATGGTTCCGTATGTGTGTCACATGGTCCGTCCGGCCCGTGTGACAAGACCCGGCCCGTGTGACGCGCAAACCCGGCCCGTGTGACGCGCTATCATGTGCGCCATACGTACCATGTATGCCGTGGACGTATGCAGTGCTTGCTGTTTTTGCGTCCGTTGCCTATATTCCCTAATCTCCGATGATTGTGCCGAGGCTAACGTGTAATGCCCCCATGTTTTTTTTATTGATGGAGCAGAGGCGTATCCTTGCTGTGATGAGTTCGGTCAAGAGAAGAAGACATCGATGAGCGGCAGTAGTTCTGGGCAACGGCAATCGATCACCGTGCTTGTTCCCTGCTATAACGAGCAGGAGGCTCTGCCGCGGCTGTTCGATCGAATGGACACCCTTATCCAAGGGTCTTTCGACATCCGATATACGTTGATGTTCGTGGACGATGGATCTCGTGACAATACCAGACAATTGATCCGGGACTTCGCGTCCACACATCGCTATGTGGAATACCTGTTTTTGTCGCGTAACTTCGGCAAGGAAAAGGCCATGTTCGCCGGTATCGACAATGTGGATACCGATGGTCTGGTGATCATCGACGCGGATTTGCAGGATCCTCCGGAACTGATTCCTCAGATGGCGGAGCTGTGGAGAAACGGATACGACGATGTCTACGCGCGGCGGCGCAGCAGAGCGGGGGAGAGCTGGCTGAAACGAGCCACCAGTCGCTGGTATTACGCGTTGTTGCAGAAGGTTTCGGGAATCGAGATCCAGAAGGATACCGGAGATTTTCGTCTGCTTGATCGCAAATGCGTCGATGCTTTGAAGAGGATCACCGAGTCCGAGCGCAATTCGAAGGCGCTATTCAGCTGGATAGGATTCAGGAAGATAGAGTTCCTGTATGATCGCGACCCCCGCGTTGCAGGAACAACGAAATGGAATTATCTGAAGTTGGTCCATCTGGCGGTCGACGGCATCACCAGTTTCACCACGGCGCCGTTGAAGATGGCCACGATGGTCGGTGCACTGGTTTCGTTGGTCGCCGTGTTCTATGCGATTGAGATTTTCGTGAAAACGGTGACGACGGGCATCGATGTTCCCGGGTACGCTTCGATGATGGTAGTGATACTGCTCCTCGGCGGGGTGCAGTTGCTGAGTCTGGGCATCATCGGGGAATATCTCGGTCGTATTTTCATGCAGACGAAGAATCGGCCCAACTATCTCGTTCAGGAGCGGCATGGTCGCATAGATAGCATGGGCAACATAGACAGCAAAGACAACAACGGAGCCGGTAAATAGATTCATATGAAACATGCAGATACCACGGCCTGCGCCGTTTCTTCATCGAGATCGGAACGATCATCGGCTCCGATCCGCCATCGATTGGTCTCCGCCATCGAGCCGTTGGTGTTCATCGTGCTTGCGATGTATTACCTTTACGGGGCTTTCGTTCTGGAATCGGGGACCGGCGGCGGACCTGACGAGGGTATGCGGTCCCTTATTCCCCGATGCATAATTAACGGCAATCTTCTGCCTTCTGGCTATGATCACTGTGCCATCTATCATCTTGGCAACTGGTCGTATGCGTTTTATCCGCAGATGCTTGGAGGGTATTTCAGCGCCGCGTTCATGGCCGTGGCGAAAGTACTGGGAGCATCGGCGAGCATCGTCTATATGAGTGGACGCATCGCCAGCGTGTGTTTCGGCCTGCTGGCCGTATTTGCGTTGAATAGGACCATCGGCATTATCTATGCGCGGCGTAATAACATTGTGTTGATTCGTTGCATCGCTACGGTGCTTCTTGGATTTTGGCCGCAATTTGCCTTTCTCAGCTCCTACATGAACAACGATATCGTGGCGCTGTCGGGGGTTGCGGTGCTGACCTATGCGCTGGTCTCCGGTTTGAAGAACCGTTGGACAGTTCGCAGTGCAGTGGTTTTGGCGATCGGAATAGTGCTGTGTGGCTTGGGATACTGGAACTCCTACGGATTTATTCTCATGGCAGTGATCATATTTCTGATTTCAGTGTGTATGCAGAATCGTGGGAACGCCATGGCTTTGGCGAAGATCATCGGTACCGCAGCCGGGCTGTCGGCGGTGTTGATCCTGCCGTGGTTTATGGTGAATCTGGTTCGGTATGATGATTTGATCGGTATGACCACGTTCCACAATCGTTATGAGGCGTGGCTGAATGGCGGAGGGCTTGTGCTGCAGCATCCGTATCGGCATGGAATCTTTGATTTGCTGCTGAAGACGGATTTCGTGGAATCGACGGTCGACTCCTTTATTGGAAGACTCGGATACATGTCGGTGGTCATGCCGTTGAAACTGAGTCTGATATATCGTGCCGGCGTGGTTGTTGGGATGATTCTGGCGCTTGCACAGTTTCCCCGGCTGTGGCGCAGCGCCGGATTCCGCATGATGGCGGTCGGATGGGGCATCGCCTCCTCCATCACGCTGGCGCTGTTCCTGTACTATACGGTTCATACCGACTATCAGCCGCAGGGCCGGTACATCATTTATCTACTTATTCCGTTGGTGATCGCGATGGTCGTCGGGTTCGTCGATGCGTTCCGATTGGACTCAAGAACGATCATGGCGGCGGTTATCGTCGGTTTGATCGTGTATGCGATCATGGATATCTGGTTCTTCCAATCGGCTGTTATGCGCTATGGGTGGAGCGGCATTCACTGGAAAGGTGCTTTGTAGACGGGGCGGCGGTTTTGCGTTGTGCGGGTTGCCCTGTTGCCAGGTTGCTCTGTTGTGCGGTCTGTCCGCCGTGGGACCTGTTTGTTGTGAGACCTGTTTAGACCTGTTTGTTGTACGGTGGGTTTGTCGTGATGCGGACTGTCGGCCTTTACGCGCCACAATGCGAGGAGTCCGTGATGTGGGCGTCCTGTCATCATGTGAACCATCGGCCGTCACGTGGGCCGGGTTATGCCGTCACGCGGGCCGGCTGTCGTCACGTGGTCCGCCCGGCCCGCGTGACGGGGTGGTGGAAACGTTGGTATTTCAATGGTTCCGTATGTGTGTCACATGGTCCGTCCGGCCCGTGTGACAAGACCCGGCCCGTGTGACGCGCACGTCGCATTCACACGTTCCTTCCCTGCGCTCGCTGCCGTAGTCGATATCGCCGTTGCCGATCCCGATGCATCTCACGACGGTCATCGTCAAGCAATACGCGGTATTGAGGCAGTGGCCTGCCCGATATCGTGGTGCCTAACGCGCTGGCGACTTTCTTCGCAAATGCGGTTCTCCCCTCGGCGGTCAATACATCGTCGGCGAACACGACGATCACGATGAATCCCATCGCGCGTAATGCTTGCCGCTTGCGCTCATCCCAGCGATATTGCCGCTTGTCGACGCGATGCGCATCGCCGTCGTATTCGATGATCACGCGCTGTTCGGGGTACGCCATATCGACGGTGGCCGTCCAATCGAGTTCGGGGATGTAGATTCGCCACTGCAATTGAGGTTTGCCAAGTCCATAACGCAGTATCGCCAGCAGTGCGCGAGCCTCCATCGGAGAATCGCTGACGGTGTCGAGAAACGGCAGAGCTGCAAGGCATCGCTGCCGTCCCGCGAAGGCGGGCGTCTGGCTGATCAATGCGGTGGCGTCGCGAACGGTAACGGGCAGTCGGCATGCTGTTCCACGTATCAGGGAGTCAAGCAATACGATCGTTTCCGTTTGGCTGAGATGCCGTGACAGTATGGCCCAGGTCAGCAGCGGGTGCGTGCAGATGATGGTCGTATCGCCGTAGGTATATCGGATATCGCTGAGCTGTCCTTGTCGTATGCCGTTGCAATGCCATGGAAGATATTGCGTGCCGTTACGTGTTGGACGCTGGCCTCGGTCATCGTAGAGAACATGAACGGTGTCGCTGCGTATTGCCGGGCACCAGGGGAGTTCGATGCGGCAGAGCGCGAGCGCCGTCAAACCGGTGTAGACCATGTCATGATGAACGATGCTGCGTCGGATATGATCGCAACACCGTTGGAGTTCCGCGGTTTGACGGCGAACGAGTGAACGGGCGAGATAATTGCGTGCCACGGTTTTGCTGTTGGACGAGGGTGGACGTTGCTGCTGATAACTGTTCATAATCGCGAACGTATAGTGATTGGCCGAATTCCGCCACCGGTCCGTGAACAATGTGGATAACCGGGATGGATTCGGAATCCGGCGAGGATATTGTGGATAACTTTGGAAATGCGCGTGGCGGTCGGATATGAAGAATGCGAGTGTGTTGGCTCCACGCTATCGATCGCCTGATTGCAGGCATCGAGAGACCGCACACGTATATCGTGTAGGCAGGCTCGTGCAGGCAGACGTACCGTGTAATCGAAGGAGATCATCATGAAATTCGTTATCGCACCGGATTCGTTCAAGGGGTGCATGACGGCGAAGCAGGCGGCTGAAGCCATTCGTACGGGACTTTCCCGGGTGTTCCCCGACGCCGAATACGTGATGGTGCCGATGGCGGACGGCGGCGAAGGCACGGTTCGGTCGCTGATCGACGCCACCGGCGGACAGGTGCGTCGGGCGCGGGTGCTCGATCCGCTGCAGCGTCCGGTCTTCGCGGAATACGGATTGCTTGGCAATGAGTCTGCTTCCGCGCCTGAGTCGCACGTCGGTGGCGCCGACCCCGGCATGGCGGCCGTCCCCGACGCAGCGGCCAGTACCAACGCAGACGCCAGTGCCAACGCAGCGGCCAGTACCGATACCGCCGCCATCGCCCCAACCAACCCCGACCCAACCGCCATCGTCCCAACCAACCCCGACCCAACCGCCATCGTCCCAACCAACCCCGGCCCAACCGCGGTGATCGAAATGGCCGCGGCCAGCGGCATCCAGTTCGTCAACGAGGAAACCCGCAACCCGCTGGTCGCCACCACCTACGGCACCGGGCAGCTGATCCGCGCCGCACTGGACGACGGCGCAAGAACCATCATCATCGGCATCGGTGGCTCCGCAACCAACGATGGCGGCGCCGGCATGGCCGAAGCGTTGGGCGTACGGTTCCTCGACGCGAATGGTGATCCGATCCCTCGCGGCGGCGGCAGTCTCGAGCGACTCGCCACCATCGACGCTTCCGGCATCGATCCCCGTATCGCCGACACGACGATCATCGTCGCAGCCGACGTCACCAATCCGCTGGTCGGTCCGAACGGAGCGTCCGCCGTATTCGGCCCGCAGAAGGGCGCGACGCCTCGGATGGTCGAACGACTCGATGCCGATCTCGCCCACTATGCCGCCATCATCAACCAGACGCTCGGCATCGACGTCGCCCACACGCCCGGTGCAGGCGGCGCGGGAGGTCTTGGCGCCGGGCTGCTCGCCTTCACCGGCGCCACCATGCGTTCCGGGGTCGAAACCGTGGCGAACGCAGTGCATCTGGCCGACCTTGCCCGCAATGCCGACTACTGTTTCACCGGCGAAGGCGGCATCGACTTCCAGACGCAGTACGGCAAAACCCCGATGGGTGTGGCACGGGCCGTGAGGCGAAGCAATCCCGGAATCGGGGTGATCGCCCTGGCCGGCTACGTGGGCGAGGGCATCGATCGGCTGTACGATCTCGGGATCGACGCGGTGTTCGGCATCGTTCCCGCCGCCACCACGCTTGAGCGTGCGCTCGCCGAAGGATCGGCCAATCTCACCCGCACGGCTGAGAACGTCGGGCGGTTGCTGATGCTGGCCTCGCGCCGGCGAACCCGCGCGTAGTCTCCGCGTCGCACGGGCAACCGATGATCTCGCGTTCTTGCCGAAGTTCGGGTAAGGTATGTGATTTGGATTGATAGTGCAGGCGCGTCGGCCGCAAATGCAGTGAATGGGGACGGACGAATGATGATGCAACCGGATCAGCCGAATATGACCGCGAATGAATACAGCGATCCCGACGACGATTCCAACACCGCGACCGGCATTGAATCCGATACCGAAAACCATGCCGACGCGATTGCGCGATACCCCCGTTTGAAGGCTCGGACGCAGCGGTTCTCCCTCGGTGCTCCCCGCACCCCGGACGTGGCCGGGGACGGCATGCGCGCATTGTTCCTGCGATCCCGCGGCCCGGAAGACGCCACCACCTGTCTGTGGGTGAGCTGGTTCGATGCGATCGGCGAACATCATGAAACGCTGCTTGCCGATCCGCGTGACCTGCTGGCTAGGGCCGGTTCGGATGCGGAGGGTCGGTCGAACGGTGTCCCCGACGAGGAGAAGGCCCGCCGCGAACGCGCCCGCGAATCCGCGGAAGGCATTGTGTCGTATAGCGTTGATGAGTCCGGTGATCGTGTGGTGTTCACGGTCGGAGGCAGATTGTGGCTTACGATGATCGGCGACGAGGAGAACCCGGCCGACGGCGACGGGACGTCAGGCGGATCCGCCGGCTCCGATGGTTCCGGCAGCGGCCCCGGCACTGCGGCCCGCCCGGAGGCCGCTCCGGTATCCGTCACCGTCCGCGACGGTGAACTGCATGCCATCACCCGCGAACTCGGCGACACCTGGTATGTGTCCGCCATGAAGTACAGCGGTCATCCCGGTCGCCTGTTCCGCCCGGTGCTGAACCCCCGTATCTCCCCTGACGGCAAACTGGTGGCCTACACCACCGGTCGCATGATCAATCTGGTGGTGATCGGCGAGAACGGCCGGCCCGACGACGAGCGGTCGGTATGCGGCATCGCCGACAAACCCAATATGACGGTTGGTCTGGCTGAATTCGCGGCCGGCGAGGAGATGGATCGCTACGAGGGGTTCTGGTGGTCGCCGGACTCGCGCAGTCTGCTGATCGAATGCGCCGACGAATCCCCGGAACCGGTCTGGTATATCGCTGACCCGTCCGATCCGACGAAACCCGCGCAGCCGCGGCATTATCCGCAGGCGTTGACGAGGAACGCCGAGGTGCGGCTGTTCCGGTTCGACATCGGTTCGGCGTCGCGTCGCGGCGGCAGCATGGCTTATGCGAGCGTGCTTGATCTGCCTGAGGTGTGGTGGGATCGCCACGGCTACGAGTACTTGGCCGACGTGCATTGGAGCCGCGGCGGCGACCCGATCCTGCTGGTGCAGAACCGGCGTCAGACCGCCGATCAGGTGTTGAGGATCGATGAGGAGGGGAGCAATCCCAACGTCGGATATGCGTCCCAGCGTGGTGTGCTCGACGGATTCGCGTTGGAGGCGGACGGGGGTGCCTTGGCTGCGGAGGAGTCGCGTCACCGCTGGCTGCCGACCACCACGCTTACGGTGACGGGCAGCCGGTTCTGGCTTGATTTGATTCACGGCTGCCCGGCATGGACTCCGAATGGTCAGCTGATCACCGCCATGCCCGACGAGGAGACCGACACGATGCGTCTGGCGGTGAACGGTCACGCGTTCACTCCGGCCGGATGGCAGGTGCTTGACGTGCTTGACGTGACCGACCATGACGTGCTGGCCCGCGCTACCTGCGATGCGCGCGGCGTGGACGTGGTCAGCTTCCCGCTGCCGGACGACGAGCAGGAGCTTCTCGGCTCGTACTGGCAGGAGGTGAATTCGGAAGGTCATGGCGGAGCCCGTATCTCCGGCGGTTTCGGCAACAGCTTCGCGGCCGACGGGAACGGCGATGGCGCGGCCGGTGGTTCGCCCCGGCCGATCGTGCTGAACCCGGAGCCGGGTGTGTGGTCCGCGTCTCGTAACGGCGATGGACTGGTGCTGTTCGGGCGGACGATGTCCTCGGCGGAAAGCGTGATGATTCATACGTTCGGCACGCTGTGTGACGGGGGCCCGAGGTTCCGCGCGAAGATCGCGAATCATGCCGAAACGCCGGGATTCGTGCCGAACGTGAAGTTCGTGAGGCTTGGCGAGCGGCGGATTCACGCCACGATCACGCTGCCGAGCGCGGGCAGCCCGTATGCGAATGCGGAGAAGCTGCCGGTGCTGATGAAGCCGTATGGCGGGCCGATGCACCGTGAGGTGATGTTCAGTCAGTCGATGTACTGGGATTCGCAGTGGTGGGCCGATCAGGGGTTCATCGTGGTCGCGGCCGATGGGCGCGGCACGGGGGCCCGGGGGCTCAGGTGGGATCACGAGATCTTCGAGCGGTTCGCCGAGGTTTCGCTGCAGGATCAGGTCGATGCCGTGCAGGCGCTGCCGGGGGTGATGAGCGACCTCGTTGTGGCGGACTTCCGCGATGCCATGCCGGGAGGCGATGATGTGCACGGAGATGATGGTGACGCGAATCTTACGGTTCCGCAGCCCGATCTCGACCGTGTGGCGATGATCGGATGGTCGTACGGCGGATTCCTGTCCGCGCTGTCGGTGCTGCGCGAGCCCGACGTGTTCCATGCGGCCTGCGCCGGCGCTCCGCCCACCGACTGGACGCTGTACGACACGCATTACACCGAACGCTATCTCGGTCTCAACCCGGTGGTGTACGAGCGCAACAGCATCATCGCCGACGCGCCGAATCTGCGTCGTCCGCTGCTGCTGATCCACGGATTCGCCGACGACAACGTCACCGTGGCGAATACGCTGCGGCTCAGTTCCGCGCTGCTTGCGGCCGGTCGCGAACACACCGTGCTGCCGCTCACCGGCATCACGCATATGACCAATGACGAGACGGTGGCCGAGAACCTGCTGCTCTTCCAGCGGGATTTTCTGAGGAAGGCGCTCGCCGATTGATTCTCCGCCGATCGGTCGATGGGCGAATGATCGGCGGAGAATCAATCGGCGGGAAGCCGGTCGCCGGAAGGCCTATCGCCTGTGCGCGATGAGGGTCGGTATTCCGAGTATGCCGTCAGTGGTGGGACGGCTACGGAATGCGACGGCGACAGTATTCGGAACAGGGCCGTGGTGTCGATGCCTTTGCTGACGCTGGCGACTCTGTCGGTGTTTGCTGCCCTGCCGATTTCGTCGCCGTCGGATTCTTCGCCTGTGCCGTCGTCCTGCAATGATTCCAGCGTCTGGATGATGATCGTCGGGATCATCAGGTGGCTGATCATCTCCCGGTTGTTCTCGACGAGTACGGCGGTCGACAGTTTTTCGAAGACGCCGGCCAGTCCGCTGATGATGAATTCCAGTGTGATCTGCTGCGCGGTGTCGAGATGGTTCAGATCAAGGTGGAACAGCTGCGCCCATATGCCGATGACGAAATCCTTGAACTGCCGGACCAGTCCGGGGGAGCCGTGCGGACCTAGAATCAGTGCGATGCGGTGCGCGTTGATCCGGAAATCGGGTCGTTCGAGCATAGTGATGAACTCGACGTCGTTGGGGTCGATCGTCGACCGCTGCACGAACCGTGATAGGAACAGTGCGATTCCGGTGGTTTCGTAGATCGAGGCGATGGCGTCTTCGGCCAGTTCGGTGATGTTGCCGTAATGGTAGTAGAACGATCCTCGATTCAGCCCGCTGGCCCGGGTGATGTCGTTGACGGTGATGCGGTCGTATTGCTTGGTTTCGAGCAGTTTCCAGAACGATTCCTGCATTTTCGTCTTCGCGGATTTCTCGCTGGTTCGTGGTCGTGGCATCTGAGGTCCTTCGTGGTCGGTGTGGTCTCCCAAAACTTATTAAACAGTGTATCTAATAATGGGGATTTTTATTCAACGGCGTGTTTAATAAAGTGATGGGTGCAAGGATTCCGGAGCTGATTTCGGAACCGAATACGAAGGGAATGCAAGGAGAGCAATCATGAAAGCGAGCAGCTCGACCGCCGAAACACTGAGAAGATACTGCCTGCCCGTAGGGGTGATCGTCGCCATCTCGTGTCTGATGGCACTGATGTTCTATCCGATGATGAATGCCGGTCTACGGGAGCTGCCCGTGGCGATCCTCTCGCTGGACAAGGGGGCGACCGTGCAGGGCAAGGCGATGAACGTCGGCGACACCATGGTGGAGAAGCTGACGGGAGCCGCCTCCGACGATGCCGGCTCGGGCGATGATGACGCTGATACCGACGAATCGCCGATGGACTGGCATGAGGTGAAGACGCAGGACGAACTGGACCGCGGTCTTGCCGATCACGAATACTATGCCGCAATCACCATTCCGGAGGATTTCACCGAACGGCAGGTGGCCAAGCAGCAGACGGCGATGAAGCAGAAGATCTCCGAGTCGACCGCTCTGGCCCAGGTGATGGTCAAGGCTCAGACCGAGGCCCAGCAGACGGCGATGGCACAGGCCCAGGCGCAGGGGCTGACCGGCACGGCGGCGCAGGGGTTCGTGCAACAGTATGTGCAGAAAGCCGTGCAGGGTGCGGTGCAGAAGGCCGCGGCGCAATCGGCGCAAACCGCGCAGTCTGAGCAGTCTGAGCAGTCCACTCGGTCCGAAGATGCCGATGACGCCGAAGCGCCGACAGTCACCGTCACCATCGACAACGGCAAGAGCCCGCTGGTCGCCAACCTGCTCAAGCAGAGCCTGCCGACCGTGTTGGGGAAGACCGGCGCGACCGTGGAAACCAAGGTGATCAACGAGGGCGACACCTCGAACACGAAGTCGAACGCGCTGCCCACCGCCACGATGATGGGGACCAACATGATCATCATGCCCACGTTCATGATGTCGATGGTCGTGGCGATCGTCTGCGTCGTGCTCGGCCCGAAATCCTACGACGACAAGGCCCAGCGGTGGAAGATGCTCGGCGTGCAGCTCGGCATGGCCGCCGTCTACTCGCTGCTCGTGGCCCTCGGCGCCGACTGCCTGCACGCCATGATCGGCGCGGGATGGCTCGACTGGACGATGATCTCGTTCCTGTGGCTCGCCGGCTTCGCCGTCATGACGGTGATGTTCGGCCTGCTGAACATCGCTCTGCCGCTCGGCGTGCTGACCGGCATCCTGACGCTCGGCCTGGGCATGACCACCGGCATCTTCCCGTACGAGCTGCTGCCCGACTTCTGGCGCAACTGGGTGTACGGCTGGGTGCCGCAGCGCTTCATCGGTGAGGGCGCCAGGGCGGTGCTCTACAACGGTGACGGCTGGTGGAACTCCGCCACGGGCCCGCTATGGGTCATGGTCGGCATCGGTCTGGTGATCGTGGTGATCGCCGGCGTGCTGCCGCTGAATCGCGCCAAGTCCCAGGCCGGTCACTCCTCCCGCTGAGGCAACCGACGATTCGCTCGCGAATCGGGATTTCGCCGGTGGTCTCCCGACAAGGGAAGCTGCCGGCGAAGCCGTCCGATAAAGGGGATTTCAGCGGTTTCTGTCCGTCTTCCGCCGCGCATGGTCAATTCGTAATTTGCATTGGATGTGCGAACTCTGCCTGTGGACTGTGCTTAGTGAGCTATGTATGTATTAATGCATAAATTATGTCTGTATTGATGACCAGATCATTTGATTTAATCATTGACAGCATCATCAATACGCTATAAATGTTCTAATAAAGGTGGGATGTGAGGAGCGGGCCATGACTGATGACGAATTTATACAGGTGATCCAGTCCGGCGAGTCGTCGGTGGTCGAATTCAAACGATGCGGTGATATGCCGCACCCCGATACGTTTGAAACGGTTTGTTCGTTCGCCAATCGTTCCGGGGGAGACATCTATCTCGGTGTTGACGATGATGGTGAAGTCACAGGGGTAGATGCTTCCCGAGCTGTCGAAATAGAGCGCAACATCGTCAACGTGACGTCGAATCGCAAATTATTCATTCCTGCTCCAATGGTGGAAACCGAGCGGATAATGCATCAAGGCAAGACGGTCATTCGCGTATGAGTGGCGCCCAGCTCTTCGGTGATTCGTTTCAAAGGAGTGGTGTATGACCGTGTGGCTGATGTAGACACTCGTATGGAAAGTGACATACAAATCAGCCAAATGTATATACGCAAGCAAAACTACTACTCCGAACGGCGAATCTTCCGCTACGTCACACCCTTTGACCTGCGGTCGGATCTCATTGCGAATATGCGCAAAATGGCGGCTACTCAACGCTCCGGCCATCCGTGGGGCCGTATGTCCGACGATGAAATGTTCCGTAGCGCGAAACTCTATAATCGGGATTACGTGACCGGCGAAGAGGGATTCAATCTGGCTGCGGTGTTGTTGCTCGGTAAGGACGATGTGATCTCTTCGGTTTGCCCCGCCTATGTCACCGATGCGATCGTCCAACGAAATGACGTGGACCGATACGACGATCGACTGATGGCGCGGACCAATCTATTCGACTCATATGAACATTTGGTCGACTTTGTCCAGCGCAATCTTCCGGATCGCTTTGCCTTGGATTCCGGGAAGCGAACCAGCCCTCGTGACATCATTGCTCGCGAATTAGTGTCCAACAGTCTGATGCATCGCGAATACTCCAGTCCGGTGATCGCTCGGATCGTGATGGATCGGGAATCGATACGAACGATTAATGCTTCGAGATCTTTTTTCGAAGGACGCATGCGGCTTGGTGATTTTACGTCGATGCCGAAGAATCCGATCATTGCGGATGTGTTTGTGCAAACGGGATTGGCAGAAAAACTGGGCAGTGGCCTACACAATCTCATCAAAGCGTCCGAACTATACACTGGGCGGGAGCCGGAATTCAGCGACGGCGATCTATTCAGAGCGATGGTGCCCACTGCTGTCGGTTACGATGCTTCCGAAGCAACGCAGAGAAGTCACGATGCTGCGAAGCGACCAACGGTAGAACCTTCTTATCATGAGCGGTTGGCGCAAATCATCGATGATGAATTGCAGCGGCATACGATCATTACCGCCCCTCAGATCGCGCGTATATCCGGATTTGATGTGAGGACGGTGCGGGCATTCCTCAATCGTTTGGTCGATCAGGGGGAATTGGCTGTCGAAGGTCGGACCAGAGGACGACGGTATCGCAGAATGTAACATGCGCCGATGCGAATCCGCCGGTTCTGACGGTTCGATGTGATTGCGATGTGAGACGGATCGTCCATTATTACGCGAAATTCCCGCAGGTTTTGTAGGCTAGTGCAATTGCCGCATTCGTTGTGGCGCTCCGTCGTGCACAGTCGCGTCTGATCGCCGAAGCAATCAGTGATCAGACGCGGCGGGAGTGAGGACGTATATGCAGGAAGTCGAAGAGCTCGACACCGACAATCAGATGAGCCGAGGACTGAAGAACCGTCACGTACAGTTCATCGCCATCGGCGGCACCATCGGAACCGGACTGTTCCTGGGGTCCGGAAAGTCGATCTCGCTCACCGGCCCGAGCATCGTCTTCGTCTACATTCTCGTCGGCATCATCATGTTCCTGCTGATGCGGGCCATCGGCGAAATGATGTACCGCGATCCCAGCCAGCACACCTTCATCAACTTCATCACCCGGTACCTCGGCCGCGGCTGGGGGCATTTCGCCGGCTGGACGTACTGGATCGTGCTCGTGCTCATCGGCATGAGCGAGATCACCGCCGTCTCCACCTACTTCGTCACGTTCTTCGACACGTTCGGCATCGACCTGAGCGGCTGGAAATGGCTGATCGAACTATGCTTCCTCGTCGCGCTCGCCGGCATCAACCTGATCGCCGTCAAGGTGTTCGGCGAAGCGGAATTCTGGTTCTCGATGATCAAGATCACGCTGATCTGCGGCATGATCGTCACCGCCGTGGTGATGCTGGTGATCGGATACCATTATCCGGCCGTGCAGATCACCGGCGCCGACCATGTCAGTCCGGCCGGTGCTGTGAGCCTGACCAACCTCACCGACGGCTTCTCGCTTGCACCGAACGGCTGGCTCGCCCTGCTGATGAGCTTCCAGATGGTGTTCTTCGCCTATCAGATGATCGAATTCATCGGCGTCACCGTCTCCGAGACCGAAAATCCGCGCAAGGTGCTGCCCAAGGCGATCAACGAGATCATCCTGCGCGTGCTGATCTTCTACGTGGGCGCGCTGCTGGCGATCATGGTGATCGTGCCGTGGCGCAACTTCCAGCCGAACTCCGACGGATCGTTCGCATCCCCGTTCATCATGGTGTTCAAATACGCCGGTCTTGACTGGGCCGCCGCGCTCGTGTTCTTCGTGGTGATCACCGCCGCGTCGTCGGCGCTCAACTCGCTGCTTTACTCGGCCGGTCGCCACCTGTATCAGCTGGCCCAGGACTCGCCGTCGCCCGCCATGCAGCGTCTCGGCGTGGTCTCCAGCCATCATGTGCCGGCCCGCGCGATCCTGGTCTCCGCCGCGATGATCCTGCTCTCGCCGATCATCAACGCCTTCCCGCGCATGTCGAGTGCGTTCGTGCTGTTCTCGTCCGCGTCGTCGGCCGTGATCATCTTCATCTACGTGCTGACGATGATCGCCCACCGTCGCTACCGTGCCAGCGCCGACTTCATCGCCGACGGCTACGTGATGCCCGCCTGGCGCCTCACCAACACGCTGGCCATCGTGTTCTTCGTGTTCGTGTACGGCACGCTGTTCATCTCCGCCGACACCCGTGGCTCGGCCATCGCCGGCCTCGTGTGGCTCGTGGTGTTCGGCGGCTTCTGCCTGTGGCGCCAGCGTTTGGAGGACCGCGACCTCAAGCACGCGCTGCGCAAGTAGCGGGGGTGCCGGTTCGGCCAATGCGGCCGGCCGGTGCTTGGCCGAATCGGTTATTTGGCAGAACCGCTCATTTGCGGGCCGTTTTCGGGGTCCTTATGAGCGGTTCTGCCAAGGAACGATTCTTAATGAGTTGTTTGGCCAAGGGTTGTTCTGCCGAACGGACTAACGGGCGGGTCCAGACGGGTACACTGGGACGGGTAAGACAAGGAGGAAGTCTGTGCCTGCCGGAAACCCTATGAGTCATTCCCCGAGACGCCGATCGGTGTCGATGATCGACGTGGCCAGAATGGCCGGGGTTTCGCATCAGACCGTGTCCCGTGTGCTTAACAATCCCGAAAAGGTGCGCGAAAAAACCCGCCGGGCTGTGGAGGACGCCATCGCCAAAACCGGGTATCGCCGCAATGAGAACGCCCGGGCCCTGAAAAGCGGAGTGCCGAACACGCTGGGCATCCTCGTTCCCTCAACCACGCAGCACGGCCCCACGGAGATTCTGTGGGCGATCGAGCGTGCGGCTGCGGACGCCGGCTATTCGGTGAAGCTGTCGTTGCTTTCCGGTCGCAGCGAATCGGCGATCAATACGGCGATCGATCGTCTGCTGGCCAGCGAAGTGGCGTTGATCTTCATCTGCGCGGCTGAATCGTGGGTGGAGCCGGCCGTGCGGGTAAGCGTGGATCTGCCGATCGTGGACGTCGGCTGTGCGGAACCGAGTATTTCCGGCATCAGCGCGGTGGACATCGATCAGGCCGAGGGCGTGCGTGCGCTGATGCGGCATCTGCGCGACGAAGGTGCCACGCGAATCGACCATATCGCCGGTCAGGAAGGGTTGTATTCCGCCGACGCCCGTCTTGCCGGGTGGCGTGCCGCGCAGGCTGACTATTCGTTGACGGCGGGGCATCTGTATCGTGGCGACTGGACCGAGTCATCGGGCTATCATTTCGGTTCGCAAGTTGCGATGGATCTGCCTTCCGCGGTGTTCGCCGGCAATGATCAGATGGCGTTGGGATTGATTCGCTCGCTTCATGAGCACGGCATCCGGGTGCCGGAGGATGTGAAGGTGGTGGGATACGACAACATCGCACTGGGGGCGTACACGATTCCCTCGCTCACCACGGTGGACCAGGATTTCGACGAACTCGGGCGGCTTGCCGTGCAGCAGGCGGTGTCCATGCTGAACGGGCAGCAGCCGCGATTCGTGTATACGCATCCGCGGCTGATCATCCGGGAATCATCCACGAAGCGTGTGAACGAGTAGTCGGCGGATAGGTTTTTCGGAAAAGGTGAGTTCCGTAGGCTGTTAGGTGCTGGGACTGCGCAATCGTGGGCGGCGCAGTTGCCGGGCTACGTAATCGGCTGGTTCTGAAGGATTAGGTTGCAAAAGCCGCGATATGCAGTCTGATCCATCGGGATTTGGTCTTCATGTTTTCGGGACCCTTGCAATCATGCGGTTTTCGGTTTGTCGGATTCGCTCTTCGGAAGGACTAGGCTGCATTTCGCGCCGAATGCGTCTTGGTCCATGGCAGGTATGGGCTGTTTGGGTTCCCTTTGCTATGCGCGTTGGGATTGTGCGTGCGCTGGGATTGCATGAGTGAACTTTCGCCGGTCTTCGATGTTCCTGATGGCGGTGATGAGCTCGTCACGGGGAATGTTTGATGGTATTTGGATCGAGTGGCGTCACGGATGCATTCTGCATCATATTGGCGTTTTGTGTCACGGGGCATGTTTTGCGTCACATGGTTTGGGTTCACGCGTCACGCGGGCCATCTTGCGTCACGGGGTATGGGTGAACCGTGTGACGCATCCGTAGGAAGGTTGGAATTTCAAGGGTTTGACCGCTGCGTCACTCGGAGCGGGTGAACCGTGTGACGGCATCTGAACCGTGTGACGGCGACCTGCCCCAAGTGACGGTACTTGTCCTGCGTGATGGAGGTCTGGACCGTGTGACGGTGCAAACCGGCCCGTGTGATGGTGCAAACCGGCCCGTGTGATGGTGCATAGCGGCCTGAGCGATGCGCCCGGTGCAATACTGCAAATACTTTGGACTTGGCATCCTGGCCGTCCAAAAAACATCCGCACCCTCTATCAGGAACAACGCCTCGCCGCCTGAAACCGACGGACACGGGCCATGGCAAAGAACCGCCAACGCTAAGGCGAAGCACGTCTACCGCAACCAACCCGGACACGACGCATCAACCCTTCACAAGGTTGACAAAAACACAGGAACACCTCCCCCAAAAAAACCGTCTCAAACTACCTGTGGTGGCATCCCGTACGCGGGTGGTATGCGGTACCGGTTGGCACGCAATACCGATCGACATGCAGTACCGATTGGCGCGTCGTGTGTCGGTGCGGCGAACGCGCTCAAGCCGTTGCGGAGGTGCGTCGCGCACATCGAAATCGAAGGAGTCGCCGGTGTTTGTCCCTGATCCCGATTGTATTTTTGTGTACGTTCACATCCGCTATTCGGCCGCGGTGTGTCGCAGTCTGATCGTTGATATTTGTGGATTTTTGAGCGGTGCATACCAGTTGTTTTGCGCAATCTTGACAAACAAAAATGTTAACGTGCATAATGGTATCAATCGGAACAAGCAAAGAAGCTGATAAATCGTTGAAAAGCCAAAGACTTAAAGCCATGTGATGTTCCGATACAAAAAATGTGAACGTACACATTCTGGTTGTCCGAATCGGCCGACGAAGATACCCGGATGAATCCGCGCAACCGAATCGTACATTCCGCGAATAGGTCAGTGAGCCAAGGGAGGATAATCATGACCGATCGTTCGTACACCCCGAAGTCGATTCTGTTCGGCCCGGCATTCTACGAGGAATACCAGCCGACCGACAATCTTGAAGAGGATTTCCGCCTGCTCAAGGCGGCCCATATGAACGTGATCCGCGTGGGCGAGGGCAGCTGGTCGCATTGGGAGCCGGAAGACGGTCGTTTCGAACTCGACTGGCTCCAGCCCGTGCTCGACAAGGCTCAGGAAACCGGCATCGACGTGATCATCGGCGTGCCGACCTTCGCCATTCCTCAGTGGCTCGTCCGCAAGTACCCCGAGGTGGCGCTCACCGACGAGCACGGCCATAAGCGATTCTTCGGCGGCCGTGAGGAGCACAGCCTCAGCCATCCGGTCTTCCGCTTCTACGCGGAACGGGTGATCCGCAAGATGGTGGAGCGGTATGCGAACCACCCCTCGGTGATCGGCTGGCAGCTGCACAACGAACCGGGACTATGGATCAACTATTCGCACGACGCCTTCGAAGGCTTCAAGGACTGGCTGCGCCACCGCTACGGAACCGTGGAAAAGCTCAACAAGGAATGGGGGTTGGTCTTCTGGGCACACGAACTGAGCACCTGGGACGATCTGTGGAAGCCGGAAGGCAACGCGCAGCCGCAGTACGACATCGAATGGCGGCGGTACCAGGCCGAGCTCACCGACGAAATGCTCGGCTGGCAGCGCGATCTGATCACGAGCCTATGCCCCGAAGGCCAGTTCATCACCGTCAACCATGCGCTCGGCCGTGACTCCACCAACGAGGTAACCGCCTCTCGGACCCTTGACGTCGCCGGCAGCGATCCGTACTTCGAGATGCAGGACGGACTGCGACTGCCGGATCCAGATCTGCCCGAACACTCCTGGCATGCTGCCGGACCGTGGTCGCTCGCCCTGATGGGAGACCGCACCTATTCGCTTAAGCAGCAACCGTACTTCGTGCTGGAGAACAACGGTGGGCCGATCGGCGGTGCGGCGGAGAACCGTCCCGGATACGACGGTCAGTGGAAGCAGGCCGCCTGGCAGTTCATCTCGCGCGGTGCCGAAATGATCGAATACTGGCATTGGCAGCAACTGCACTATGGCACCGAAACGTATTGGGGCGGCATCCTGCCGCATGACCGCAAACCGGGTCGCGTATTCGAGCAGGTGGCCGATCTGGGTCGTGATCTGGAGGCTGCCGGGGACTCCGTGGTCGGACTCACTCCCGACGCCGACATCACCGTTCTGTATTCGGTCGAATCGCGGTGGGCACTCGCCTACGAGCCGCACGTCTCTCCCACCGGAGACACCGATCCGCACAGGGTCCGCAATCCGCAGGCATACGATGACATGCTGACCGCATTCTACAAGGGCGCATACGTTTCCGGCCGGCAGATGCGACTGGTGCAGGACGAACAGATCATCGATCCCGAAACCCACGAGGTGCTGCAGCCGGCCGACGTTTTCGCAGCCGATAATCCAGTGCTGCTGGTCGCCGGCGCCTACGTGACCTCCGACGAGATGCTGACTTGGCTGCGTGACTACGTGACGGTCGGCGGTCATCTGATCCTTGGTCCCCGTTCCACCTACGCCGACCTGCTGGCTCGTCCGCGTCTGGACGTCAAGCCGGCACGTCTGAGCGACGAATCCGGCGCCGCGTATCAGGAATTCTGCAATCTGCGGCATGACGTGTCCGCCGTCGAAGTGGCGGACGGCAACGGCGGAACCGCACTTCCCCTGCGGGACGGAGCCGCCGCAACCGACTGGATCGACTGCCTGATTCCCCAGGGCGCGCAGACGCTGGTGGCCGCGGACCATCCGCACTACCGCAACTTCCCGCTGGTCACCACCGCGGCATCCGGCAAGGGGCGTGTGACCATCGTCGGCACCGTACCGAACGCAGCGCTTGCCGCATCGGTGTATGACTACGCCCTCGGCCCGGAGGCCGGATGGGTCACCGGGCACCCCACGGTTTCGCATTCCTCCGCCGTGAATGCGAAGGGGGAGCGTATTCACTTCCTGTTCAACTGGAACTGGGATCCGGTGGGTGTGGATCTGCCGGTGGCCTGCACTCCGCTGCTTGCCGGAGCCGACGGCACCGACGACGCGGAAAGCGGTCCGGTGCGGCATGTCGATCTTGGTGCATGGGGCGTGACTCTGCTGGTGGAGCGCGACTGAGTCGTTCCGCTGTGCGTCGCAGGCTTGGGCGTGTGAATGCTCGCCCAGGCCCGCAAAGGGCATAGATGACATAGAGAACACAGAGGACTTAGAGATACGAGGTAATGATAATGGGTGAAATCGTCGATAAGGCCATGGCGTGGACCACGCCGACCGATGAACAACAGAAGAAGATTCCGATTCCCACCGCCATCGCGTTGGCGGTCGGCGTGCTGCTGTGGCTGGGATCATATCTGGGATTGGTGGGCGTGCTGGTGCCGCAGCAGGTGGCCGAGATCGCCCCCGATCAGAAAACCAGTGCCATTGCGTTGATGAGCACGGTCGCGATGATCGTTTCCACCATCGCGAACATCGTGGAAGGCGCGCTCTCCGACCGAACCCGTTCCCGGTGGGGACGTCGTACCCCTTGGATCATCGCCGGTTCGATTGGCTCCTGCCTGTGCATTCTGGCGTGGGCGCACTGCACCGAAGTATGGCATGTGGTGCTGGCCGATTCCGTGTACATGATCTTCCTGAACATGATCGTCGCCCCGCTGATCGCGGTGATCGCCGACCGCACCGCGCCGAAATACCGTGGTACGATGTCCGGCGTCTACGCGCTCGGCACCTGCATCGGCCAGTACGGCGGACAGGCGTTCGCCTCGCTGTTCCTGCCCGTGCCCGACACCGGCTTCATCGTGATGGCCGTGATGGTGCTGTTCTCCGGTCCGGTGGCGGCGCTGTTCCTGCGCGAGAAGTCCACCAAGGACATGCCGGTGGAAAAGATCACGCTGCAGACCTTCTCCGACAACTTCGCCTTCCCCACCAAGGGCGCGCGCGACTTCTACCTCGCCATGATCGGCAAGATGTGCATCATCACCTCGTCGTTCGCCATCTCCGGATACCAGCTGTACATCCTCACCGACTACATCAAGCTCAGCGGCGGCAAGCTGCAGGGGTACGTGACCATGATCTCGATGATCATGATGGCCACCGCCATCGTGATGTGCTTCTTCGCCGGTCCGGTCTCCGACAAGATCGGCAGACGCAAGCTGCCGGTGGTCATCGCCGGCATTCTGATCACGATCGGCTCCCTGGTGCCGATGTTCACCTCGCAGGCGTTCATCATGCTGGTCTACGCGGTGGTGGTCGGCATCGGCATGGGTATGTTCAACTCGGTGGATCAGGCGCTGAACATCGAGGTGCTGCCGGATCCGAAGACCGCAGCCAAGGATCTTGGTCTGCTCAACATCGCGAACAACGGCGGCCAGGTGTTCGGCCCGATCTTCGCCTCCATCGTGATCAATGCCGTCGGATACCACGCGGTGTTCCCGCTGGCGGCCGGACTTGCGCTGCTTGGCATCGTGCTGGTGAGCTTCATCAGGAAGGTGAAGTAGGCCGGTCCGCCCTCGGCCAATGCGGCCGGTCGGTGCTTGGTCGAACCACTCATTAAGAACCGTTCCTTGGCAGAACCGCTCATAAGGGCCCTGAAAACGGCCCGTAAATGAGCGGTTCTGCCAAATAACTGTGTGTGCCGCCGACCGGTTCGGCGTCCGATCAGCCTTGGCCGACTCGGCCTATCGGTTGACCAGTACGGCGGCGCCGGCGAAACGGCCGGCCTTGAGATCCTGCAGCGCCCGCTGAGCCTGATCCAGCGGATAGGGGTGGGCGTCGATGGCGATGAAATGCGCGGCAGCGAACGCCAGAAACTCCCGGCCGTCGTCGCGCGTATTCGACTCCACGGAACGGATCTCCTTCTCGTGGAACACATGACGCTCATAGTTCAACGGGGGGATGTCGCTCATATGGATGCCTGCCAGCGACAGCACACCGCCAGGGCGCAACGCCTCCAACGCCGGGAGCACGATATCGCCAACCGGAGCGAAGATGATCGCCGCATCCAACGGCTCAGGGGGCATGTCGTACGCGCCCGCCGCCGACGCGCAGCCAAGCTCCAGAGCCAGATCGCGCGCCTCCTGGCCGCGGGTGAGCACATGCACGCGCATGCCCAGCGCCAACGCCACCTGCGCGGTGATATGCGCCGAACCGCCGAAACCATACAGGCCCAGTACCGGGGTATGGCCCAGACGGGCGGCGATATGCTGTGCGGCGGGGGAGGTGCTGATCTGCGTGGGGCTGGAGAAATCGCCGCTGAACGAATCGCCGCCGAACGAATCGCCGCCACTGGTCAGGCGGTTACCTGCCAGACGGTTGGCCGAGCCTCCATGACGACCATGCACGCTCGCCGGGGAGGTGGCGGAACCACGGCGCAGCTGCGGCACATCAATCGATTTCGGCAGCGACGGCACACTAAGCGTGGTGGACCGAGCCGTGATCTCATGCGCGCTCACACCGTCAAGCAGACCGGTGCGACGAAGGGCACGATACCCGATGATGCCCGCACACAGCAGCGGAGCCACCGTTTCCACCGTGTATCGCGGGCCGAACACCGTCGCATTCGAATGACGGCGCGACGAACGGGAGCCCGACGGCGGCAGCAGACCTTCCACGGAGTACAGATAGTCGACGGGTGCCACCGTGTACTGCGCGTATCCGCCGTTGGCGTCCCAGCCGGTGTACTGCGAATTCGGGCAGAGGTTCTCCTTGCCGGCCCGGCAGAATTCGCAGTGGCCGCAGGTGTGTCGCAGCCACGCCACACCAACGCGCTCGCCGATGCGGAACTGGTTTTTCGTGTCGGGGTCTCCGAAGGCGTTGTAGGAGTTGCCGGAGGAGTGATGTCCCGAGCCGGGCAGACGAAGATTCCGGGCATCGACGGCATCGTCTGGGATCGCGCGATGACCGTTGCGGCCATCGCGACCGTTTGCCGACGTGCCGCCCAGTGCGACGATTTCGCCTACGATCTCATGGCCCGGCGTCACATGACGCAGATGCGCCGGCAGATCGCCTTCCGAAACATGCAGATCGGTACGGCATACGCCACAGGCCAGTACATGGATCAACGCCTCACCCGGTCCGGGTTGCGGAATCGGGGCTTCCACCCATTCCAACGGTTCGTCCTCGATCGGCCCCGGCTGCCCCTGTACTCGCCATGCATGCATCGTGTCACTCATGGTTCCAACTGTATGCCTCAGTCCTAACAGTCTGTTCGCGGGTGCTGAACATAGGCTGGGCGGGAGGGGGTGAGATATCGCAGTTCGTCATCGCTGAGACTCAGCGCGGTCGCGGCGAACGAATCCTTGATCTCATGAGGATTGCGGGCGCTGGGGATGGTGAACAGTCGATCGTAGCGCGTCATCTCCCAGGCGAGCACCACCCGCTGATACGAGCAGTCGCGTTCGGCGGCCACATCACGGAATCGGTCGTACGCCCGCTGATCGACCGGATCGAGGAACCCGCCGAGCGGACTCCAGCAGACGAATGCCAGGCCGAGTTCGCGGCAGTGTGCCATCGTGCGATCCGGATCCGGGTAGGAGGGGGAGAACTGGTTCTGTACGGCGATCAGCGAATCGCCCAGTACCGACCGTGCGATGTTGATCTGTTCGTTGTTCACGCGGGAGACGCCGACGTATCGGGTCACGCCGTCGTCGATCAGCTGACGGAACGCCTCCATTTGCTCCTCGTAGGGCACCTGGGGGTCCGGGCCGTGCGAGTAGATCAGGTCGAGGGTGTCCACGCCGAGACGTCGGGCCGATTCGCGGGCCTGCCGGGCGATGGTTTCCGGCCGGCCGTCGGGCACCCAGCCGTACCGGCTGCCCTCGGCCCGGAAGATCGGTCGGGAATCGGTAGCGGCGTTGGTGGCGTTGGTGGCGTCGGTGGTTTCGGTGGCGTTTCGGGGGAGTCGTGCCGTTCCGGAAATATCGCAGGACCGCCAGAATCCGGTTTTGGTGGCGATCAGGATCTCGTCCCGCGGGCCGTCCCAGCTATGCAGCGCCTGGGACACCAGCCACTCGCCATAGCCGAAGTCGTCGGACGTGCCGAACGGGGGGCGGGTCGGCAGATAATACGACCATGCGGTATCGAGATATCGCACGCCGGCGTCCAGACCGGCGTGGATCGTGTCGATCGCCTCGGAAAGGCTCTCCGGACGCCCCTCGATGGCCAGTGCCATCGTCCCCATGCCCAGCCGTGGCATTTCGAATCCCGCCAGTCGTGCCATATCGATTCCTTTCCGCCGCGATGTGCCGGTGTATATCGGCCATATGTCATATTCAGCATAGGGTATGGCAGGAGATGCAACGGAGCGGTACGGCGGCGGGGTATGTGGTGGTGGACTATGTGGTGTGGACCGCCTGTAGGTGGAATGCGGGCCGACAGGAAAGCTCGCCGGCGTGAAGTCTGATGGTGCTTCGCCGGGTTCACCTCATCAGTCAGCTTTCGGCTGCCAGCTTCCCCTCAAGGGGAAGCCCAACATAGGGGAAGCCCATCATGCGATATGGCATCCCGGGGCTTCCCCCGGTGGGGGAAGCTGTCGGCGTAGCCGACTGATGAGGGGTTGTGAGCAAGGCATCGGTTGGAATGTGCCGGGTGCTTCGCCTGATTCACCTCATCAGTCTCGCTTCGCTCGACAGCTTCCCCTCAAGGGGAAGCCCAACATGCGATATGGGAGCCCCGGATTGCGGGGTTCGTTATGCGGCGAGGGTGGCGAACTGGCTGTTGTACAGGTCGGCGTAGAATCCGCCGGCCTGCAGCAGTTCGTCGTGCGTGCCGCGTTCGATGATGTCGCCGTCCTTCATCACCAGAATCATGTCGGCGTTCTTGATCGTGGACAGCCGGTGGGCGATGACGAAACTCGTGCGTCCCACGGTCAGCTGGTCCATCGCCTTCTGAATCAGCTCCTCGGTGCGGGTGTCGACCGACGAGGTGGCCTCATCGAGAATCAGGATCGGCGCGTCCTGGATCATCGCGCGGGCGATGGTGAGCAGCTGCTTCTGGCCGGCCGAAAGACTCGTGTTGTCGTTGAGCACGGTGTCGTAGCCGTCCGGCAGGGAGCGGATGAACCGGTCGAGTCCCACCGCACGGCACGCCTCGCGCACCTGCTCGTCGGTGACGCCCGGCTTGTCGTACACGATGTTCTCGCGGATCGTGCCCTCGAACGTCCACGTATCCTGCAGCACCATGGCGAACTGGTTGTGCACCTCGCTGCGCGGCACCGACTTCGTGGAAACGCCGTCGATGCGAATGTCTCCGCCGTCGAGATCGTAGAAGCGCATCAGCAGATTCACCATCGTGGTTTTGCCGGCGCCGGTCGGGCCGACGATCGCCACCTTCTGACCGGCCTTCACCGTGGCACTGAAATCGTGGATCACGGGCTTGCCCGGCTCGTAGCCGAACCGCACATGATCGAATTCCACGTCGCCGCGCAGCCCATTGCCGTCGCCCGCCGCATCGGTGATACTGCGCCCCTCCAGCGCGGTTTCGTCGCTCATCTCCGGCTCCTCAAGGAATCCGAACACGCGCTCCGAGGCCGCGGCGCAACGCTGCAGATTCTGGAACGCCTGCGCGAACTGGGAAAGCGGCTGGGTGTAGAGGCGGATGTACATCATGAACGCCACGATCACGCCGAATTCGATCGTTCCGTTCATGGCCAGAATCGCACCCACCACGCAGACGGCCACATAGCCGAGATTGCCGACGAACTGCATGATCGGCATCATCAGGCCGGACAGGAACTGCGATTTCCAGCCGGAGACGTACAGCCGCTCGTTGTACCGCTCGAACTGGGCGATCGAATCGGCTTCGCCGGAATACGCCTTGACGATCGTATGGCCGGCGTACATCTCCTCCACATGACCGTTGACCTCGCCGAGTGCGAGCTGCTGCAGCGTGAAGTACTTCTGCGAAGCCTTCATGATGATCAGCATGATCACCAAACCGATAATGCTCACGCCGATTGCGGTAACGGTCATTACCACATTGTTGTAGAACATCATGATCAGCGAGCCGACGAACAGGGTGGCCGAGGTGATCAGCGCACCGAGGGACTGGCCCAGCGTCTGGCCGATTGCGTCCACATCGTTGGTGATGCGGCTGAGCACGTCGCCGTAGCTGGTCTTGTCGAAGTATTTGAGCGGCAGACGGTTGATCTTCCTGGAGATTGCGTCGCGCAGACGCTGTGCGGTGCGCTGGGTGACGGACGCCATGATCCAGCTTTGCACGTAGGTGAGCAGTGCGTATCCGACGTACAGCAGCACCAGTGTGATGCAGATGCGCGTGACGGCGTCGAGGTCGATCGACCCGGCGACCGGACGGCCCTGCACCATGGCGGGCAGACCCTTCGTGATCTCGTTGGTGACGTCCTTGAGTTTGTCCGGTCCGATGATCTGGCAGACCGTGCCGATCGCGCCGAGGATCAGCGCGACGATCATCGCGGGCAGATACCGCTTGCAGAAGCGGACGAGTTTACCCATGACTTTACCGAAATCCTGTGGTTTTTCGGCCGCGCGATTGCGACCCATAGGTCCTGGCATGATTCAAAGTCCTTTCGTACGTGCCCCCGCTGGCGGGGGCTGGCTGCCGTAGGCAGTCTGGGGGTGGTCAGACTGGGGTCTGGCCGGGTTCTGACTGGGGGTGGTCAGACTGGTTCTGACTGTGGGTGGTTGGCTGGCGGGGGCTGGCTGCCGTAGGCAGTCTGGGGGTGGTCAGACTGGTTCTGACCGGGTTCTGACTGGGGGTGGTCAGACTGGTTCTGACCGGGTTCTGACCGGGGGTGGTCAGACTGGTTCTGACCGGGGGTGGTTGGCTGGCGGGAGTCCCCGAATGGTGCGTCGTTCGTCACCTCATCCGGCCGGTGAAACCGGCCACCTTCCCCTCAAGGGGAAGGCGATGGCCTTGGTTCTCTGCCTTCCTCTCAAAGGGAAGGTGGCAAAGCCCGACCCTGCCGTGGTGGGTTCTCTGCCTTCCCCCTTGGGGGAAGGTGGCCGACGCAGTCGGTCGGATGAGGGGGAGCGAAGTTTCTCTACGCGGCGAGTTCGGATTCGCTGAGCTGGCTTTCGGCTATCTGGCGGTAGACATCACAGGTCTCCAGCAGCTCGCGGTGGGTGCCGTGACCGACCACGCGGCCGTCGTCGAGCACGATGATCTGATCGGCGTTCATGATCGTGCCGATGCGCTGCGCCACGATCAGCTTCGTGGAATCCGCGCATTCGCGGGCCAGCGCATCCCTCACCTCGCGGTCGGTACGGAAATCGAGTGCCGAGAACGAGTCGTCGAACACCAGGATCTCCGGATGCCGCCATACCGCGCGGGCGATGGAAAGCCGCTGCTTCTGCCCGCCGGAAACATTCGAACCTCCCTGCGCGATGTCCGAGTCGATGCCGCGCGGCATCTTCTCCACGAACTCGGTGGCCTGCGCCACATCGCAGGCGGCCTTCACGCCGGCTTCGTCGGGTTTACTGATGTCGGCAGCATCAACGACACCGGAATCGGTAACGGCATTACCGGTTTTGAGGGTGCTTTCATTACCGGAATCGGTAACGGCGGTCTTGTCGCCGTACGCCACGTTGCTCGCCACCGTGCCCTTGAACATCACGGACCGCTGCGGCACGTAGCCGATTCGGTCGCGCAGGGAGGTGAGCGTATAGTCGCGCACGTCCACGCCATCCACCAGCACCTGGCCTTCGGTGGCGTCGTAGAACCGCGGCACCAGATTCACCAGCGTCGACTTGCCGGAACCGGTCGATCCGATGAACGCCACGGTCTGCCCGCGTTCGGCCTTGAAGCTCACATGTTCGAGCATCGGCTCGCGCGAATCCGGGTAGGTGAAGCTCACGTCGCGGAACTCCACCTCGCCGCGCAGCTCGTTGCCGGCTTCGTCGCGGTCTCCCTCGGCGCGCTCGCCGTCGGTCACGGTTGGCTTGGTGTCGAGCACTTCGAGAATGCGCTTGGCGGAAACGTCGGCTCGCGGCCACAGCACGAACACCATGCTCATCATCAGGAAGCTCATGATCACCTGCACCGAGTAGCTGGAGAACACCACCATGTTCGAGAACAGCGTGAGCTTGTCCATCAGCCCGGCCGCATTGATCAGATACGCGCCGATCCAGTACACGGCGAGCATCAGACCGTTCATCACCGTGTTCATCAGCGGCATCATCACGCTCATCGCACGGTTGGTGAACAGCTGCGTGCCGGTGAGTTCGTCGTTCGCATGGTCGAACTTGCGTTCCTGATACCGTTCGGCGTTGTAGGCGCGCACCACACGCAGGCCGGTCAGGTTCTCGCGGGCCACGCGGTTGATGTTGTCGGTGAGGGCCTGCATGGCCTTGAACTTCGGCATGACCATCGCCATCAGCACCGCCACGGCCGCCAGCAGGATCACCACGGCCACGCCGGTCGCCACCGTCCATTCGAAGCCCTTGCCGGCGATCTTGAACACCGCCCACACGGCCATGATCGGCGACTGCAGGAGCAGCATCAGGCCCATCGTCATGAACATCTGAATCTGTGTGATGTCGTTGGTGGATCGGGTGATCAGGCTGGCGGTGGAGAATCGGTTCATCTCCGCCGGCCCGAAGGACTCCACGCGGGCGAATTCCAGGGAGCGTAGCCGCTGGCTGAACGAGGCGCCCACGCGGGCGGTGATCAGACCGGTGAGCGACATGCAGATCACGGCGCCGAGGGAGACGGCGAGCATCTTGCCGCCGGCCACCCAGACGTCGTGCATCTCGCTGCCGGGGGTTTCGACCAGACGGGTGATGTCGGCCATGTAGTCCGGCAGCTCCAGATTGAACCAGATCTGCGCGATGATGAGCAGCAGGCCGACGAACAGTTGCCCCCATTCGGCTTTGGTAATGTATTTAGCTATTCGAATCATGGATATTCCCCTTACGCGTATTGATTCGCACTGATATTGACTAATGGTTTTCTTGGTTAACGGTTATCTATTGACCAACGGGTATCGGTGATTGCTCGTAATGAATGGTCGTTCATAATTGTTTGATCGTTTGTTGTTTGTCTGGTTGTTGGTTGTTGTCTGTTGTCTGCAATTGTTTGCACCGCTCATCATGAATGGTGTTCAATATCGGTTATGCCTAAATATCGGTCGTATCGGTATTGGGCATGGTGATATTTGTGTACGGGAATCCGGGGTGCGTCCCTGTGCCCCCGCTGGCGGGGTCTGGCTCGCTCGGTGTCGGGCTCGTGCGGTTTCTCGAAGGACTTGCCCCCGCTGGCGGGGGCTGGCTGCCGCAGGCAGACTGGGGGTGGTCAGGCTAGTGTGGTCAGGCTAGTGTAGTCAGACTGGGGGTGGTCAGGCTAGTGTGGTCAGGCTAGTGTGGTCAGGCTAGTGTGGTCAGGCTAGTGTGGTCAGGTTAGTGTGGTCAGGCTAGTGTGGTCAGACTGGGGGTGGTCAGGCGAGTACGGCTGGTCGGGCGAGTGCGGCTGAGTGCGGCTGGGCGCGGGGCCACCCTCAGCCAGGCCGCGCCTGACAGCTCCCGCTGGCGGGAGCGGGGGTCGGCTACGGCGTCTTGCAGGGCGGTCCGACCGGCGGTGCGGGAAGACCTTCGTCCCTCATGTACATGCCGAACTCCTTGCATCGTTCGATGAACTGACGCGTATGCTCCTCTCCCATATGTTCGAAGACATGGATGAATCGGCTGCGGATCTCCTCGAACAGCCGACGTTCCTGTTCGCGTCCGTCGTCGGTGATCGTCACCAGCACATTGCGACGGTTGGATGGATCGGTTTCCCTCACCACCAGCCCCTTCTTTTCCAGACGATCCAGAATCGCGGAAACCCGGCCGGGACTCACACCCAAGGCGTCCGAGATCCGTCCCGGCGTCAGCGGTTCGCCGGACATGGCCAGCATGTGCAATGCCGGGTGCTCGCCGCGTGAACCGCGGTTCACCTTCTCGAAGGTCTTGCCGTGGCTGTTCATCGCCATGGCGAACATCTCATCGGTGGCGTCCTCCGCAAACGTCATGACGGCTCCTTTCCGGGAACGGTGGCGATACCCATCGGCCCCGCAAATAATTTCTACTACCAATAGTTCATACTGTCAAATATTGGCGATTGCGGAGGGCCGGCCACCGAACGATGGTGAATGCCGGCAATGGACCGGTCTTGCGGCTACGCTCGTATTCGGTTGGGCGGAACCGAAGCAAAGCCGGTCGAAACCCAAACAAACCAGAGAACGAAGAAGAGCAAGGACGAAGAAGGAAGTCAGCATGGCTGAAAACACCTCCGCGAAACCGCGCGAAACCGACGATGTGCCGGTACCCGCAACGCTGCGCAAGCAACTGAAGAACCGTCATATCCAGCTGATCGCACTGGGCGGGGCCATCGGCACCGGCCTGTTCTACGGTTCCAGCGAATCCATCGCGCTCGCCGGCCCGTCGATTCTGCTGGCCTACGTGGTGGGCGGTCTGGCGATCTTCATGATCGTGCGCGCGCTGAGCGAAATGTCGGTGGAGGACCCGAAGGCCGGCGCGTTCAGCTACTACGCCACCCGCTACTGGTCGAAGCGGGCCGGCTTCATCAGCGGCTGGAACTACTGGTTCAACTACATCCTCGTCTCGATGGTGGAGCTCGCCGTGGTGGGCAGCTTCGTCAACTACTGGTTCCCGAACATCCCCACCTGGGTTTCCGCCGCGGTGTTCCTCGTGGTGATCTGCGCCGGCAATCTGATGGGCGTGAGCAAGTTCGGCGAATTCGAATTCTGGTTCGCCATCATCAAGATCGTGGCCGTGATCGCCATGATCGTCGGCGGCCTTGCGGTGCTGATCCTGAATCTGCCCACCGCGTCCGGCGTGCGCGCGAGCTTCGCCAACTGGTTCACCGTGGGCGGCGGATTCCTCCCCAACGGGCTGATGAGCCAAGCCTCCGACGGCTCATGGACCGGTCTGCTCATGGCCCTGGTCGTGGTGATGTTCAGTTTCGGCGGCACCGAGCTCATCGGCATCACCGCCGGCGAAACCGAAGACCCGCGGCGTACGATCCCGCGCGCCACCAACGACATCATCTGGCGAATCCTCGTGTTCTACATCGGTGCGCTCGGCGTGATCATGGCCGTGGTGCCGTGGAACACCATCGACGGCAAAACCAGCCCGTTCGTGCAGATCTTCGACTCCGTGGGCATTCACGCGGCGGCCGGCATCCTGAACTTCGTGTGCCTCACCGCCGTGATGAGCGTGTACAACTCCGGCCTGTACGCCAACTCCCGCATGCTCTACTCGCTGGCCAAGCAGGGCAACGCCCCCGCCTACCTCGGCAGGCTCGACAGGCGCGGCGTGCCGGTGGCCGGCGTACTCACCTCCGCCGTGATCACCGCGATCGCCGTGGTGGTGGTGTTCGTATGGCCCGAGTTCGCGTTCAACTATCTGATGTCGATCGCCACCATCGCCGGCATCATCAACTGGACGATGATCATGATCACCGAAATGAAGTTCCGCCGCGTGGCCTTCGCCGGTGATTCCCCGTCCGACTCCGCGCTGGCCGGGCTTTCCGGGCGGCAGGCGATCGACGCGATCCACTTCAAACTGCCGTTCGCCAAGGTGACCCCGTGGGTGGTGCTGGCGTTCCTCGCGCTCGTGGTGGTGCTGATGTGCTTCTCGCCGAGCTACCGGGTGGCCGTGATCGCCGGCGTGATCTGGCTGATCGTGCTGTTCGTCGCCTCCCAGATCGCGCACGGGCGGAAGTAGCGAGTGACGGGCCGGGGTGCGTCACGCGGATAGGGCCGGGCGTCACGCGGGCTAGGGTGCGTCACGCGGGCTAGGTGGTCCAAGTGACGCGCCTGAAGAACTGTTGAAATTGCAACGATTCTGGGACTGCGTCACATGGTATGGGTGAACCGGGTGACGGTATCTGGTCCAAGTGACGCTATACCTCGCTGGTCGGCCTTAGGCCGTCCACTCGTGCGGGGAAGGTGGCGACCGCTGCGAGGTCGACGTCAGCTGAAACAACGGGTCCCCTGCCTTCCCCTTGAGGGGAAGGTGGCCGACGGAGTCGGTCGGATGAGGTGCCCCGAACACAACACCAACCAATACGGATTCAATGCAGGACCGTTTACACCACCTCATCAGTCAGCCTTCGGCTGCCAGCTTCCCCTCGAAGGGGAAGCCGAGTGGTCGGACGGTGGGAATTCGCTTGCCGGGAAGCCCCCCCACACACGGGGATTTATAGTTCTGTGAACGCTAACATACTGCGAATCTTCCGTATGTTCCGTGATATCGGACGCTTGGGTAGCGTTTCGGTGAACAGGCCCATCGGCGCGATGCCGGAGCTTTGTCCCAGTAGGGCGTCCACGATATCCGTCAGCCACCGCGAATCGGCAGCATCGGCACTTCAACCGATTGACTGTTCAGTAGCGCACACAGGTAGTTACGTCACCAGCGTCGAATGTTCACTGGCGTTCATCTCCGGTTGTTTCTGGGTGGGCGTTTGGATGGTTTCGGCTACCTACCGTGATCTTCCGTAAGGGTTGTGGGAGTTTGCGAGAGGACCGGTTATGCGCGTTGCCTTCAAAGCAGTTGAAAGAGGGGGAGGGAAGCTGCTTGCGGCCAGTGTGGCCGTAGGCGTCCTCACCACATTGGCGTTGGGAGCCGTGGGCCCCTCCGATCAGGCGAGTGCCGCCGACAGTGATGTCGTCTTCAGCGAGGTGTGCGCGGACAACGGGTGCGGCGCAAGCGGATACTCGACCGATTGGATCGAGATCTACAACAAAGGCTCGCAGACCGTTGACCTGAGCGGCTGGAAGGTCACGGATGACAAGGGCAATACCGCCGCCACGCTGAGCGGATACATCGCCCCCGGCAAATACCGCACATTCGACGCGGACGGTCTCGGCAACGGAGGCGACTCCGTGACGCTGAGCGGCAGCAACGATTCGTACACTTGGACGAAGAAGGCCGGCGACGGCGAGACCTGGCATCGCGACAAGGGCGCCGGCTCATGGAAGAACGGCGCGCCTTCGCCCACCGACAACGGCAACCAGCAGGGTGGCACCGAAGGCGGCGGCACCGAGATCCCGTCCACTGCAGCCAAGCTTCAGGAATGGCCCGGCCCGAAGGAGACCGAAGCCCTCGACGCCGTGGACGAGTACGGTCAGGGCGGCGGTTCCACCAAGGGCGACCACAAGGACGGCAACCTTTCCGGTCTTGCCTACGAGCCGAGCATGGACGGCAGCGCCGGCACCCTGTGGGCCATCGACAACGATCTGAACCCGACGATGGACAGCACCGAGTTCAAGGGGCCGGGCGCCATCAGCAAGTGGGTGCCGAAGAGCGATTACAGTGCGGCCAACCCCGGCTGGCAGCAGGATCCGAACGACGACTGGACGTTCAAAGTGGGCGGCGAGACCCACGGCGGCAAGCAGTTGCGATACCCGGGCATCGACAGCAACGGCAAGCTCAACGCCTCGGACGGCACGCATCAGTCCGGCCCGGATACCGAAGGCATCACGCTGGTGCGCAATGCCACCGACGGTCAGAAGTACGCCTTCGCCGCGGCCGAGCGAGACAACGGCGAGGAAAAGGTCGAGTACGGCAACGGCGAGAGCGAGAAGCCGAAGAACGTGCCCCGCTATTCGATTCTTGTCTACAACCTTGATTCGGCCGAAACCGCGAAGACGAATCTCAAGGATCAGGCCGGAGACAACAAGACCGGCGCGGCGACCGACGTGGCCAAGGATCTGACCGCCGTCCACGAATACCAGTTCAACGATCAGTTGAGCCAGAAGTACGGTGTGGACGTGCGGTTCGGCAAGAACACGCTTGGCGACGCCGAGAAGGACAGGAACGCGAACCTCGGCTTCGAAGGCATCACCTTCCTGCCCGATTCGTACCTCGTCGCCCACCAGTACCAGATCGACGGCAACACATACCAGCCGAGCGGCACCGCCCACTACGGCGGCCTCTTCCTCGCCGGCTTGGAGCAGACCGGCAACATGTACCTGATGGAGCTGGACGAGAACGGTACCGGCACCATCCTCCAGGAGATCAAGCTTCCGCAGTCCGCCCGTGAAGCCCTGCAGATCGCGGCCGACGGCAAGACCTACGGCAAGGCGATGACGGTGGCCGACCTCTTCTACGATTCCGCGCACGATCGCGTCGTGTTCTCCTGCGACAACACCTGCGGCGGCGCCGGACTCACCGCCGACGGCAAGGACTATCAGGCCGGCGGCATGAGCAAGGTGGCCTACATGACCATCCAGAACGGCGCGTTCACCGTCACCGACGTGTACAAGACCCCCGAAGGCAGGAACGGCACCTACAACATTCAGCCGATGAACGCCGAAGGCTTCGCCATGTCGTCGGACGCGGAGAAGATCAAGGGTTCCGACCTCAAGAAGCGTGCCCCCTATAGCACCGCCGACGATGTGGATCCGGGCAAATGGTATAAGCCCGTCTACTGGACGGACGACGGCGTCGGCTCCGAGCAGGGAGTCGTCGGCGCGAACGCGCAGGCCGGTCACTCCCTGTACCGCGGATACATTGAGGTGCAGGTGCCGAATCCGGATCAGCCGACCAGCATCGTCGACATCCCCGTCAAGAAAGAGTGGAAGGCGAAGAGCGCCGGTGGAAGCGCTGGCTTCCCCGGTAGCAGCAACGCAACCCCGGCCAAAGGAACCACCGTCGACGTGACGCTTACGCAGGATCCGAATGCCGGCAACGGCGGCAAGACCGTCGGCAAGATCACGCTCACCGACGGTTCGGCCACGGCCGACGACGCCAGCGACGACTGGGCAGGCCAGTTCTCCAACGTGGAGGTCGGCCACTCCTACAAGATCACCGAAACGGTGCGCCAGCCGAACGGCGACACCGTCAAGTGGACCACCACGATCGCCACCGCGGCGCGAACCGGTCAGACGCAGGACGACGACAACGACGGCAAGCCGGAGACCTTCGTCATCAACAGCGTCAACGGTGCGCCCGGCATGGTCACCATCACCAACACATCCGACCAGACGCCGGTCACGCCGGAGCCCACGCCCGCGCAGTATCAGGTGCCGTTCGTCAAAACCGTCAAAGGCCTCGACACCGACGACGACTTCGACTTCAGCCTGACCAAGGCCGCGGACGAAACCAAGGACATCCAGTTCGGCGACACCGCGGCCGCAACCAACGTGACCCAGACCATCACCGCCAAGTTCACGATGGACGCCGGCACCAAGTCTGCCTCGCACACCGGCAAGTTCCCGCAGATCACGTTCAAGGAAAGAGGCGTTTACCACCTGACCGCCGCGGAGACCTCGACCACTACGGCCAAGGGTTGGACGTACGACAATACGCCCAAGGACGTGTGCGTGGTCGTGACGGCCAACGCGGGCACCACCCATGGCGAGCTGGTGGTCAAAGGCTTCGCCGCTTATAACAAGACCACCGGCTGCGGCACCGAGGTGGATCAGACGCTCAGCGACTCCGGCCCGACGTTCACCAACGTCTATCAGGCGTCGATCCCGCCGGCCGGCGGGCAGGAAGCCAACCTCGCGGTCACCAAGATCATCCCGCAGTTCCAGGCTCCGGCGTGGAGCGGCGACTCGGTCGGCGCGAAGGCGATCGGCAACGGATTCGCCTTCACCGTCCAGCAGACCGGTGCCGACTTCACCACCGTGGCTGCGGACGCCGACGCCAAGCTGCCCGACGGCGCGCACTGCACGCCCATCGACGGCAAGGCCACCGCCTGCACGGTGACCGTGAACGCCGACTCCTCGCCGACCACCGACTACAAGGGCAAGACCGCGCCGCTCGGCACGATCAGCTTCGACAAGGCCGGCACCTGGTACTACACGGTGACCGAAAACGCGAGAGGCGACACCGGCACGTTCAACTACTCCAAGGCCGTGTACCACGTCACCATCACGGTGAGCGACGATGCGACGACGAACACGCTGAAGGCCGCGACGACCATCGACCGTGCGACCGGCGACACCGGCAACGCCGCGGCGAAGGATATCGTCGGCGAATCGATGATCTTCACCAACGAATACGTCAAGCCGATCGACAAGCTGCCGTTCACCGGCGCCGCGGGCACCAACATGCTCGCCGGGCTGATCACCGGCCTGCTGTTCTTCGCCGGCGGTCTGGCCGTTGGACGATCCAACCTGATGCGCCGGCCGGAAGACCAGCTCATCGGCTGACCGCACGCTTCCCGATCACCTAATCCAACCCCGCGCCGCCGTCGGCTCCGACCCGACTGCGACGCGGACCATCCAGACTTCCGGGGGCCTGAACCCGGAGCGGCATTCGAGTCCGGCATCCGTCGCCGGGCCGAACGCCGAGCAGTCGGAACCATCAGGCCCTCTTCGGAGGAAAGCAAACCACTCCCACTAAGGAGAGAAATCATGAAGGGAACCTTCACCAAGACCATCGCCGCCGGTGTGGCCGCCATCGCCACGCTCGCCGGTCTGGCATTCGGCGCCGGTGCCGCCACCGCCGCCCCGGCCGAGCCCGCGGAGGGCAGCATCCAGCTGACCGGCTCCGAAGCCCAGCTCAACGGCCGTCAGTTCGACGTCTACAAGATCGCCGGCTACAACACCGACGCCAACAAGGCGATCACCGGCGTGACCACCGACGCCACCAACAAGGCCGCCGTGGACGCCGCCGTCAAGGCCACCGTCACCGACAAGGGCTTCTTCGACGGCATCGGCGACGCCGACGTGCTCGACTACGCGATCAACCAGGGCAAGCTCGAAGCCAACTCCGCCGCCGCCCGTACCCTGGCCGACAAGCTCGAAGCCGCCACCGCGGCCGACGCCAAGCCGGCGCTGACCAAGGTCAGCAAGGACGAGCCGACGTTCACCATCGACGCCGAAGCCGCCAAGGCCGGCGCCTACACCTACACGCCCGCCGACCCCGGCCTGTACCTGCTCAAGGACGTGACCGCCACCGCCGGTGTGCACGCCAGCACTTCGCTTGCTATCCTGATCGGCACCAAGACCGCCAACGACCAGTTCGGCGCCGGCACCATCGCCATCAAGAACGCCGCCGCCAACAAGCCGAACAAGACCATCACCAACGGCGCCACCAACGGTTCGGTCGCCAAGGGTGACACGCTGACCTACCAGATCACCTACACCGCCACCAAGGACGCTCCGACCAGCTTCGTCTTCGCCGATACCCCGAGCACCGGCCTGACCATCCCGGCCGACACCACCCTCACGGTGACCGACCAGACCGACAACAAGGTCGTCTTCACCGCTGGCGACGACTACACCGTCAAGACCGTCGTCAATGGTAAGGACGCTGAGCTGCCGCTCACCGGCAACGGCACCGACCAGCTGACCGTCACCTTCACCGAAGCCGGTCTCAAGAAGATCAAGGCCAACGACGTGATCGCCCTGTCCTACACCGCCAAGGTGAACGACGCCGCCACCACCGACCCGATCACCAACACCGTCACCGTCACCGACAACGGCGTCGTCTCCGAAGGCGACACCGTCCGCGTTCAGGAAGGCTCCTTCACCTTCAAGAAGGTCGGCGTCGCGCAAGCCGACGTCGATGGCCTCGCCGGCGCAACCTTCGGTCTGTACGCCTCCGCTGTCGATGCCAACGCCAACAACGGCAAGGGCCAGAACGCCATCGCCACCGCCACGTCGGGCAACGACGGCACCGTGAAGTTCGACGGCCTCAAGGCCGGCACCTACTACGTCAAGGAAACCGCCACCCCCAACGGCTACCTCGCCGCCTACCAGCCCGGTTTCAAGGTGACTCTCGCCGCCGCTCAGACCGACAAGAACGGCAACGTGACCTTCACCGCCACCTTCGCCAAGGACAATGCCCTCGCCGACTACGGTCTGGCCAAGGACGTCAACGGCACTTGGACCGTCACCAACATCCAGCGCAAGGATCAGCTGCCGAACACCGGTGCCGCCGGCATCGCTCTGCTCGTCGTCGTCGGCGCGCTGCTGATCGGCGGTGGCTCGCTCATCGTGCTCAAGTCCCGCAAGGGTCTTGCCCGCATCGCCTGAGTCCGATCGACAACGGGTGCCACCGAATGAGCGCGCTGATCACACATTTCGGTGAATCCCCGACATCACGGTGAATCCCGGCGACCGATCACGATATCGCTTGATCGGTCACCGGGATTCCGCCGTATCCATTCATACGTTCATTCATTCTTCGCCGTGCATTCCGCACGGCCACCAATCCGTGACCAGCCACCAATTCCAGAGGAGCCCCACCCATGACGACGGCCGCCGCCGAGCCGGAACCCATGCCATCATTCACCGACCTCATCCTCGGCCTGGATCAGGAAACCATGCGTCTCACCGCCAGATACCGTCAGGCGCGTCGCCGCTCGATCCTGTTGCTGGCATTCGGACTGGCCGTAATCATCGCCGGCCTGTGCTCGATCGGCTATCCGGTGATCCTGCGCATCCAAAGCGGTCTTCACGACAACGCCGTCGTGACCCAGACCGAAAACACCGTCAACGGCTGGCCCTACCCGCAGGCCGAAAACGCCATCAAGGCCGCGCAGCTCTACAATCGCAAACTCGCCGCCAGCGGCAACCGCACGCTCGGCGAGGCGACCGATCCGTTCTCCAGCGCGCCCGGCGTCAGCTCGACCAATACGACCGGCGGCGAATCCGCGTCGGAGAAGGACGACGAATACATGAGTCTGCTCAACGTGGGCGACGGCGTGATGGGCTCGGTGCTGATCCCGAAGATCAGCGTCAACCTGCCCATCTATCACGGTACGACCGACGCGGCGCTGGCCGCCGGTTCCGGGCACCTGTACGGCACCAGTCTGCCGGTCGGTGGGCCGTCCACGCACTCCGTGCTGACGGGGCATCGCGGCCTCGTGCAGGCGATGATGTTCACCCGCCTCGATGAGATGAAGCTCGGCGACACGTTCTACATCAAGGTCATGGGCGAGCAGATCGGATACAAGGTCGACCGGATCACCGTGATCGAGCCCAATGATCTCAGCCAGTTCCGAATCAAGCCGGGGGAGGACCGTGTCACGCTGATGACCTGCACGCCCTACGGCATCAACACCCACCGGCTGCTCGTCTCCGGCGTGCGCGCGGCGATTCCCCGTCAGATTCCCGAGCCGGAGCAGTCCGGGAAGGATCCGCGGATGATATTGCTGTGGAGCGTGGGCGGGGCGCTGCTCGCCGGGGGCATCGGCGTCGGAGTCGCCCGCCGGATCAACCGCGTGGTGAGAATGCGCCACCGCAGCTGACCAGCCGTGCGGCCGTGTGGGCCGCACGAAGGTGTTGTGGCTGTGCGGACGATGTGGCTGTGCGGCGGTGTGGCTGTGCGGCGGTGTGGCTGTGCGGCGATGTGGCTGTGCGGCGATGTGGCTGTGCGGCGGTGTTGTGGGCTTCCCCCGGTGGGGGAAGCTGGCAGCCGGAGGCTGACTGATGAGGGGTCGGGCGAAGCGAGCGGATCCGTGTTTCCTTCACTCCACTTCATCCGTCCGACTGCGTCGGCCACCTTCCCCTTCGAGGGGAAGGCTATGACATGTTCAGCCCAGATTCTTCAGAGTTGGGGGGATGGTTGCGGTGAGCGGGTCGCCGGTGCCGCGGATGCTCGTCGGATACTTGAGCTGCACGCCGACGATCCGGCCGTTCGACACGACCTCGCGCTCGTAGTAGATATAGCCGTTCTTCTCATAGCTCACATACAGCGACGGTCCGGCGACCAGTTCGTATGCCACCGGCACGCCGGCCGCGGCCTTGCGCACGCCCAGCTCGCTGCTCGTGGAAAGACCCTGAGCGTTCGACTTGCTCCATGTGGTCACTTCGATACCGGAGCCGACGTAGCGGCCCTGTGTGGCGGCATCCGTGACGGCGACCTGCCGGAAGTTGCCGGGCAGCGACACCCGAATGCCGTTCGCGGCATCCGTATAGGTGCGGAAGGTGGACGACGGCGGCACCGAAGGATCGTTGGTCTCGGTGGTGTTCGTCGTCGTGCCGGAATTCGTGCCGGATGACGGCGCGGACGACTGGGCCCCCGACGACTGGGCCCCCGACGAGTAGGGTTCCGCCGGTGCGGATTGCGGTTCCGCCGACGTCGTCTGCGAAGGGGTGGCGGATGGGGTCTGGGACGGCGTCTCCGTGGGGGATGGGCTGGTCTCCTCGGGACCAAGCGATTCGATGATGGTCACGGTGGACCCCTTGGCGAGCCGTTCGCCCGACTCCACGCCGAACAGGCCGACGTAGGCGCCTTTGTCGAGGTTGTTATGCTCCGTCCTGATCTTGACGGTGAACCCGGCGTCCTTGAGTTGCCGGACGGCATCGTCGGCCTGCTCGGCCTGAATCATCGGCACGGTGACGAGCTGATCGGCCGGATTGGAGTCATTGCCGTGGCCGCGGAACGCCATGAAGGCGCCGACGCCGAGCGCCACGACGATCAGCGCGGCGATTGCTGCGATCAGCGGCAGGCGGAACCGACCGTTGCGGCTCGCGGCGGCGGTGCCGTTGCCGCGAGCCGCCGCAGCGCCTCCGTCTGCCGCGGTGACTTTGTTCGCTCCGCGGGGTTCGATTTCAGCGACGTTCCAGATGGGTAGGCCGCTGGAGGACTCGCCGTTGCCGGAAGCCACGAGTCGGCCGCCGGGCGATGCGGTATTGGATACCGTATGATTCCCCCTGGTACCCTCGCCGGGGTCGAAGCCGGCGTTGGCGCCGGCATGGTCTTGGGCCTGGGACGTCTGTGACTGGGATTGGGGCGTGGCGCGGAATTTCTCGGTCACGTTGGCGTTGGGCAGAATCGGGTTGAATCCGGCCTTGCTCATGCTGGCCGGATCGAAGATCGCCGTGTTGACGATGTCGTTGAACATCGGGGATGACGGATTCGCGTCGTCGGTTTGCGCGGTCGGCTCGGTTTGCGCGGCAGACTCGGTTGGTGCGACCGATTCGGCTTGCGTATTTGTTCCGGTCTGCGTATTTGTTTCGGTCTGGGTGTCCGACTGCGATGCCGATCCGGCTGCCGGTACTGATCCTGTTGCCGGCTGCGATCCTGCGGTCGGTTGCGGGGCTGTTGATGCCGTCCCAGACTTCGCCGTCGTTTCGTTGATTATCTGCGTCTGACCGTCCGCATTGCCCGTATTACCGTCCGCATTCATGGATTTTATGGAATCCGCGGAATTCACCAGCTTGGAAAGTTCGGGGCTCTCATAGGAATCGCCGTAAAGACCGGTGTCACCGTAAAGGTTGAGCAGATCGATCGACTCGTCGGGACGTGCATGCCCGCAGTTCTGACAGAATCGATCCTCCGGCTCCAGCGGCTGACCACATTGCGGACAACGCATAACGTCTCCCTCTCTGCACGATGCTCTTTGCATGATGCTCTCCGCGGGGTTGCTGTACGAAGCGTTTCTGCACAAAGCGTTTCCGTACGATCCCTGCGCCGAGCCGTTCGACGGTCCGATCCTTGCACCGCCAATGGCTCACTGCCGTCAATCCTAAACGATGCCGATAACGATCGGAGTGTGCTGTTCCGCGATGTGCGTGTGCAGCATACGTCAGGATGCGTGTGCAGCATACGCTCAGGATGACGGCTGTATAACGGAACCGGACAAACCAATGCCGTTCGGGAACGGATAAACAATGCCGTGCGGTGTCGGTCGGGAACGGCCGGACGGCACTGGTCGAACGGGATCGGGACGGTAGGACGGGACCGGGGCGAACGAGACCGGTCCAGTAGAACGGTATCGGTCCTGCGCGGCCGGTGGATCGGATTGCGGAGGAGTGGAGGAGCGTAATCATGGCAGCTTGGCAGTCGATCGCAGATGATGATTCCGTTCGCGGGGGCGGCGAGGGGATTCGCGGGGATCGGACGGAGGCGGTGTTGCGCGGACCGTTCCGCCGCACGCCCGCTTTCGGCCCGTTCGATACTCCGGATTTTCTGCGGACGTTCGCGATTCCCACCGCCGTCGGTGATCTTACGGCGTTCGGTACGCGGAATCTGGAAACAGTCGAGCATGTGTCGCTGTTCATTCCCGGGTTCACCGGTTCCAAGGAGGATTTCATCCCGTTCTTTCCGGTGCTGTGGAATGAGCTGACGCGCGGCTCGGCCGGCGATGAGTCCAGTGATTCCGGTGACGCTGATCGGCCCGGTGGCACCGGTGCCGCTGCCGACGATGTCGCTGTTATTCATGGGACCGATGTAGCTGGATCTGGCACGGATGGATCTGGCACGGCTGTGTCTGGCGCCGGTGCGTCTGGGCTCGACACGTCGACATCACTACTGCCCTCCCGCGCGCTCGTCGCCTATTCTCAGCGCGGCCAGGGCGATTCCGTTGCCCCCCGCGAACCGGGTGCCTACGAATTGGAGGATTTCGTGGCGGATGGCTGCGAGGTGTTGGAGCGGCTCGGTGGTCGGGATCATCCGATCGATCTGGTGGGGCATAGTTTCGGCGGGGTGGTGGCTCGTCGCGTGGCCGTCCGCTGCCCGGAGATGGTTCGCTCGCTCACCGTGTTCGATTCCGGTGCGGTGCCGGTGGTGAGCACGCCGATCATCAAGGCCGGGCCGGCGATCATCCGCGCGATAGGGGCGAAGGCGCTGTTTCCCGTGTTTCGCTGGGGGATGCGCGATCTGCCGCAGAAGGATCGGCTGGCCGAACTGTTCCGCCAGTGCATGCACGCAACGTCGAAGTATCATCTCGCGTCGGTGGCGCGGTTCATGACCGATTTCGACGACGTGACACCGGATCTGAAGCGGTTGCGGGAGGCCGGCATGCCGATGGCCATGCTGTATGGCGAATATGACGACGTGTGGCCGCATGACGTGTATGAGCGGGAGGCCGAAGAGCTCGACATCACGCCGATGGTGATGCCCGACGCCGAACATATGGCGCAGGACGACCAACCCGAGGATTTCGCCCGCTGTCTGAATGGTTTCTGGCTGAACCCGTAAAGAAAACGGCAGAGCCGTTTTTGGCGTTCAGGCGAGTCCTCCGGAGTGGAGCCCTGATTGCATTGTTCCGTTCAGCCAACCTTATCGGTCTCGCTTCGCTCGACGGCTTTTCCTCGTAGGGGAAGCCTGATGATCCGGCAAGGAAAGAGCCGACAAGGAGCAGCGGCGACAGCTTCCCCTCGTAGGGGAAGCTTGGTGCGTTTCGTGTCGTCCGCCTGTGAGCGGGTTGTATGGGCTTCCCCTTGTAGGGGAAGCTGTCGGCGGAGCCGACTGATGAGGTGCCGGCGAATCGTTTCGATTGTCGAACGATGCCGTCACTGGGCATATTCACTATCACTGGGCATATCCGCCGTCACTGGGCATGCTCACCGTCACTGGGCATGCTCACCGTCACCGGGCACGGGTATACCCGGTCACGGTATTTTAAAAACGTTGAAAATACAGCGATTGTGGGGCTGCGTCACCGGGAGCGGGTATGCCCGGTGACACGACGTGTACCCGGTCACGCGGTTTGTGTACCCGGTCACGCGGTTTGCGACCTGTGTGGTTTGTGTTTTGCGTGTCTTGGTGTGGCTTGCGCCTTGTGCGGTCTGTATTTTGTGTGGTTCGTGTCTTGCCGCACTGCGCAACCCGCACTGCGCAATCCGTATTGCGTCCGACAGCGTCGCATGCACCCGTATCGTGTGCGTTCGTATCGTGTTCGCAACCGCGGCGGTCTAAACTGACGGTGGAAGTCAAAAGAGTCTCGGGACCACGATCATTGCGGAGGCGCGACCTGTTGCCGGGCGATCATACCGGACTCTGGATGGGAGCGATCATGAACAGACAAACACTGCGTCGTGTCGTCGCCGCGGCCGTATCGGCGGCCATGCTCGGCGGCGCTGCGATCACGATGAGCGGCACCGCGTGGGCGGATGAGACCGAAGGCTCCTCCGCCGCACCGACCCAGCCGGTGACCATTACCGCGTCGGACACCACCACCGATACCACTCCCGACACCACGACCGACCGTGAGGCGGCCACGCAGACTCAAGCTGAAGCGAAAAGCAACAGCGGCAATGCGGTTTCCGGTTCCGCTTCGGCCAGCACGGCCGGTGTCTCCAGTCTGGGTGTAACGCTCGGCAATGGCGTCACCGTCTACGTCACCGAGAATCTGAATCAGAAGAACGTCCGTGCCGCGGCGCTGAATCATGTGATCAAATGGCGTAAGGACGCGCTCAACGACAGTCGCATCAAACTCCAGTTCGGCATCAACGGCGTTCTTCACACTTGGACGGTGCGTGATTACCTGAAGCACACCGGCATGTCCGAGCAGGAATACCTTTCTCCGAAGTGGTCGAACGAACTGGAACGCATCGCCACCCAGCGTGCCGTGGAGGCCGCCGACTTCGAACTGGGCCACAACCGTCCGAACGGCACGAGCTGCTTCACCGCGGAATACAACGGGATGCAGTCATACGGGGAGATTCTCGCGTGGGGCGGCAGCGACATCGCCTACGCGATCGACAACCAGTGGGCTTCCGAAAAGGCCGATTACATTAACATGCTCAACGGCAAGCCGGCAGGCCAGACCGGCCATTACGTGCAGCTGATCCAGCCGAATATCCAGTGGTACGGATTCGGTCAGGGTACCAGCCCCGACTGGCGAACCACGTTCGCCGGCGAAACCTCCCCGGCGGGGTGGGAAAACTACACGCAGGCTGCAACCAACTGGCAGGGAGCGAAAACCGTTGAGGTCAACGTGTCCACGGTGCTGCTGAATCAGGGCGTGACGTCGAACCTCGGCACGATGGTCGAAGGGTCGTCCGTGCAGGCCGTGGCCAAGCTGAAGTACATGTCCGGCAGGTACGAGTTCCGTGGAACGTGGACGTCGTCGAACCCGGCCGTGGCGAGCGTGACGGCGGGCGGCAAGGTGACCGCGAAGGGCGCGGGCAAGGCGAGCATTCGGGTGACCGATCAGGGTAGGACGTTCAGCTTCCCGGTGAGCGTGAAGGCCGTGCCGAAGACCGTGACTCTGGCCTACTCCGGTAATGGCGCAACCTCCGGTTCGGTGAAGACGACGTCCGGTAAGAGCGGACAGAAGGTGACTGTGGCGGCGAACGGATTCGCGCGCAGCGGATACACGTTCACCGCATGGAACACCCGGGCCGATGGCAAGGGACTCACCTACAGGCCCGGTGCCTCGATCGTGCTGCCGCTGACCAACATGACGCTGTACGCGCAGTGGAAGAAGAACGCTGTTCCGGTGGTGTACCGTACGGTGGCGTTCGATTCGGCTGGCGGCTCCGCGGTGGCGTCGCAGAGGGTGGCCAACGGCGGCAAGGTCAGGCAGCCCGCCAACCCGACGCGTTCGGGCTACGCGTTCGCGGGCTGGTACTACGGCAACGCGAAGTGGGACTTCAACCGCGGCGTGACCGCGAACATCACGCTGACCGCGCATTGGACGAAGAGCCAGACGCCGACGAAGCCGACGCAGCCTACCGTGAAGCGGGTGCCGGTGTACCGCGTGTACAACCGCAACTCCGGTCTGCATCACTACACGATCAACAAGGCGGAGAACGACATGCTGGTGCGGCTTGGCTGGCGTGACGAGAACCGCGGCGGCTCCGCGTTCATTACGGTGTCGAGGGACACGCCGGGCGCGAAGCCGGTGTACCGCGAGTACAACCGTCGCAGCGGCAACCACAACTGGACGCTGAACAAGCGGGAGCATGACATGCTGGTGCGTCTGGGCTGGAGGGACGAGGGCATCGCCTGGTACACCAGTCCGACGGGCCGCGACGTGTACCGTCTGTATAACCCGAAGCCGTACCACAAGCCGGCGAACGGCCGTGGCAATGGTGGTGGCGAGCATGTGTACACGACGAGCTACGGCGAGTACCGTGCGGTGGTGAAGGCGGGCTGGCGCGGCGAGGGCGTCGCGTGGAAGAGCCTGTAGCGACGGTTCCAGGCCTTCCCCTCCGAGGGGAAGCCTGATTGCGCACTTCGTGTTGTACGCCTGTGAGCTGGTCTTCTTGGCTTCCCCCTGTGGGCTGAGCCCGTCAGGGGGTGCCGGAGGCGTTTCCAGGGCTCAGGCGAGCCGACAGGCGAGATTACGTGGCGCGGCCGTAAGGCCGTCCGCTCTTGCGGTTGAAGCTGTCGGAGTAGCCGACTGATGAGGGGGTTGGGCGGAGTTCATTGCTTCGCCCGTTCACCTCATCAGTCTCGCTTCGCTCGACAGCTTCCCCTCGAAGGGGAAGCCCGATGGTGCGCTCCATGTCGCTTGTCTGTGAACCAGTTTCCTTGGTTTTTTCCCCTGTGGGCTGAGCTCCTCCGGGCGGAGCCCTGATTGCGTGTTTTGCCCCGTTCGCCTCATCAGTCAGCCTTCGGCTGCCAGCTTCCCCTTGTAGGGGAAGCCCGATTGCGCGGCTGCGGTTCGTCACCGGGCATACCTACCGTCACAGGGCATGGGTATGCCCGGTGACGGTGGTTCAGGATCGTTGGAATTGCAGGGATCGTGGGATGGCGTCACCGGGTGTGGGTGTGCCCGGTGACGTTTCCTGTACCTGGTGACGCAACCTGTACTGTGGAACCGCCCGTAGGTGAAATGCGAGCGGCAGGAGAGTCCTCAGATACGGAGGCTGGCGGTCCCTCCCATCCACCTCATCCGACCGACTACGTCGGCCACCTTTCCCTCGAAGGGGAAGCCTGATGGGGCGCCCCGTGTCGTCCGCCTGTGAGCCGCTTTCTTGGGCTTCCCCTTGAGGGGAAGCTGTCGGCGGCAGCCGACTGATGAGGTGGTGTAATCGAAGCTCGGTCGTAATGCTGGGAAGCAATGCCCGAGGCGGCCAGCGAAGTTCCCATATCCGGAATCTCGTCCGTTGGATCTCGTCTGGTGGGATTGGGATCTCATTCGGTGGGATCTCCGCGGCTTCCGTTCCCGAAACCGTCGGATCTCGATGGACCAAGCCGCAAAATCCCGGATTCGCAGTCTAATCCATCGGAACCATGATCGACGAATGCTCAAAACCGCATGATCCCAATGTTTCTGAAATCGCAGGAACCGTCGTCTGATGGATTAGTCCGCATATCGCGTTTTTTGCACCCTGTTCCATCAGAATTATGGTCCGGACTGCGCTTCGCCGGAGTCACCTCATTCGACCGACTGCGTCGGCCACCTTCCCCTCGAGGGGAAGGTGAGGGGTGAATCCGACGTCGTCGGTCACCTTCCCCGCAAGAGTGGACGGCCTACGGCCGCGTTCTGTTCGCTCGCCTGAACCCTAGAAACGGCTCTGCCGTTTCCTTAACGGGTTCAGCCTAAGGGGAAGGCCGGCTACGCGGTGAAGAAATCGGCGGGGAAATTCGATGAAGCGGCGACGGTGCGGTCGGCCTGCATCAGGGCACATTGGAATCGCAGGGTCCCTGCTGCATTTGTGAACCGATCCGCCAAGATCGCAGGATCGGTGACGAACAATGCCGTAGCAAGCCCATCGGCCAATGCGGTGGGATGTTGTTCATCCGACGATCCCGTTGACTTCGTCGGCACATGCACCCATGTGGCCTTGACCTCGCTCGCGGGCCGTCCGTCGCGTGCGTCGAGCAGATGATGTACTTCGTTGACCGCTCCCTCGGCGAACCTCACGCGCCAATGCCTCCGGCTGGGCGCGGACGCGCAGAACGCTCCGGAACCGATTTCGGCAACCCCGACCGCTCGCGACGGATCGTCCGGATCCTCCAACGCCACGCGAATCGGGGAATCCGCCCGCACCCGCAGATCCCCGCCGGCATCCACCACATATTCGGCATCCGGTAGTTCCCGCTCGATCATCCGGCCCAGCAGATCAACCATCATGCCCTTGCCGGCCGCCCCGAAATCCAGCCGTACCGGGCGGGTCGTGGAGATCGTGCCGTTCGTATGGGTAATTGAATCCCAGGTGGATCGATCCCCCTCCGCATGGTCTGCGTTCCGGTTCGCGGTGCTGACGGCGGTGCCGGCCGCCGGATGGTCATGATCCGGCTGGTATTCCGGCTCACGATCCATGCGGAAAACGAGCCGCGCGTCGTATCCGAGACGGGTCAGCTCCTCGCCGACCGTCGGGTCGATCGCCCCGCCGGACGCGGCGAACAGCTGGTCGTACAGGGTGAACAGCGATTCCGCCGTCTGCGGATCGGGGAAGACGAAGTCGCCTCCGTGCCGGGCGTGCGCGATGCGTCCGACGAGGGAATCATCACGGAAACGGGAGAAAGCGGCTTCGAAGGATTCGATCGCCGTCGCCATCGTTCCGTGCAATCCGTCGTCGATGGGTTGCGAGCTGGAGATGATCATCCCGGTGCCCAGGGCGTTCGGGAATGCGGTGATATGGGAGAATCGGTTCGGGGAGGTGGACATACCGATCATGGTAGCGGTAGCGGGGAAGTGGCTGGTCGTTTGCTCCACCTCATCCGTCCGACTTCGTCGGCCACCTTCCCCTCAAGGGGAAGGCAAGAAGTGAATCCGGTCGGGTCGGCCACCTTCTTCGCAAGAGTGGACGGCCGGCGGCCGCGCCTTTTCCGCTCGCCTGTCGGCGAGCCTGAGTCCTAGAAACGCCTCTAGCGTTTCCTTGACGGACTCAGCCTGAGGGGAAGGTAGGAACCGCACCGCACACGGTGAAAGGGCGAGACCGCGTCCGGCGAAGTCGTGCATGGTGGAATCGCATATCGGGATGAAAATTTCGCTTATCACTACTTATCGAAAAAATCAAGACTTTCTTTTTCGAAAAAACTGCTTTACGTTTACGTATGGCTTTGGGAAAAGCCGCGAACCCAAGAAAATCAAGGGTTTTCGAATGGTTGCCGTACAGCGGTCGGTATTCGTTTGTTCTTCGATTTTCTTCTGCGACACGGCTGGGAACAGGCTCGATACGAATTTTTCCAAAAAAATTGAGGTCGTTGAGAGGAAGTTATGAGGGTTCGTTCTTCGGTATTCGGCATGGCGGCACGCGTATGTGCGGCGACCGCCGTATTGCTGATGCTGGTTGCGTCGTTCTTCGCGGCGCCGTTCGCCCAGATGGCGTCGGCGGCCTCGTCGGGCGATGCCGGTTCGTCGTCGACGGACTACGCCACATGGAACGCCGTGGCCAAGGCCATCGAGGATGAGCTGGCCAGCGGGCAGAAGGCCTACCAGTCCGGTGATAATGCCGGTGCGGCGTCGGAGTTCCAGTCCGCCCAGTGGTCCGTGTACGAGGCCGCGAACTTCGGCAAGGTGGTGAACGATACCATCGGCGCCGCGAAATATCAGAGCCAGACCCAGCAGTTCCAGGATCTGCAGACCAGCGCCTACACCGCCGGCAATGCGAAGGACATCGCTTCCAGGATCAGCAGGCTTTCCGCCGATCTGAACGCCTCGGCCGCCACGCTCGACGGCAATGCCAAGCTGCTCAAGCCGGCCGCCTATGCGAAGGCGCGCGCCGAGCAGACCGCCAAGGAACGCAAGGCCCTCGATGCGAAAAAGAAGAAGACCACGACCACGGCCAAGACGTGGAAGGACGTCGCCGACGCGATGATCCCGATTCTCGACGATGCCGTGAAGGCCTACGAGCAGGGTGACGCCGCGAAGGGCGCCACGTTGGTCAACGACGCCTACTACCAGCATTACGAGAAGCTCGGCTTCGAGAAGACGGTGCTGAGCGCGATCAGCGGCAACCGCGTGTCGGAGGTCGAATACCAGTTCAAGCTTTCCCGTTCCTCGATGAACACGGGCAAGCCCGCTTCCGAGGTGAAGCAGTACGTCGAAGACCTGAAGACCATGCTCACCACCGATGCTGCCAAGCTTGACGGCGGTGCCGCCGATCAGGAGGGTGGAGCGCTCAAGTTCCTCACCAGCGCGGTCGGTCAGGCGTTCCTGATTCTGATCCGCGAGGGTCTGGAGGCGCTGCTCGTCGTCGCCGCCGTGATCGCCTATCTGGTGAAGTCCGGCAACAAGCAGTTCACCAAGTGGATCTACGTGGGCGTGGTCGCCGGTCTGGCCGGTTCGGGCGTGATCGCCATCATCTTCACGCTCCTCTTCGGTGGTGCCGGCGAGGAGCAGGAGATCATGGAAGGCATCTGCGCGCTGATCGCCATGTGCATGCTGCTGTGGACCAGCAACTGGATGCTGAACAAGTCCTCCGTCGAGGCCTGGAACAGGTACATCCGCAACAAAACCGAATCCGCAGTGGCGTCCGCCTCGTCGCAGGCGGAGGCCGGTCACGATGTGGCGTTCGGCACCGTGGTGTCGCTGGCCATGCTGAGCTTCCTCGCCGTGTTCCGCGAAGGCGCCGAAACCGTGATCTTCTACCAGTCGATCTACACGATGAGTCAGGATACGAAGGGCATGTGGATCGGCGGTATCGCCGCTGCGATCGTGCTGGTGATCATCTTCCTGATCATCCGCTTCACGTCGGTGAAGATCCCGATCGGCCCGTTCTTCATGGTCACGTCGATTCTGATGTCCGTGCTGGTGGTCGTGTTCGCCGGTGGTGGCGTGCATGCCCTCATCGAGGGTGATCTGCTGCCTGCGATGTACCTGCCGGGCGTGCCGACGAACGATTGGATCGGCCTCTACCCGTACGTTGAATCCATCGTGGCTCAGGTGATCGCGGCCATCGCCGTGATCGTGCTCTTCGCGGTCGGGTTCATCAGGAAGCATCGGGAGAAGGCCCGCCTTGAGGCGGCTGCCGGGCAGTGATCGCAACAGCAATGATCGCGACGGCAGTGATCGCAACGGTGATCAGACGACACCGATTCCGGTAACCGAACATTACAGATTTTGGCAAAGAAATTTACCAACCCCCCCCCCGCAATAAGAATCAATAAGTAAAAAGGATAGAGAAATGAAGAAAAGCAAGCTGATGGCCCTCGCCGCCATCATCCTCTCCGGTGCGCTCGCCCTGTCCGGCTGCGGCAACTCCAGCTCTTCGAGCTCCAGCTCCGCCAAGTCCGATAGCTCGTCCTCCGCTTCGTCCGACAGCTCCGCCGCCGCCCCCGGCGACACCGCCGGCTTCGAAGAGGTCCCGGTGGGCCCGTCCGGCACCGCTGAGGAGCAGGACAAGGAAGCCGGCCCGCTGACCGTCGGCGCCGTGTACTTCCAGCCCATCGACATGGAGCCCGCCGGCATGGGCCTGAAGGCCGCCGACGCGAGCTTCCACCTTGAGGCCGATATCCACGCCAGCCAGGAAGGCGTCGACTATGGCTACGGCAAGGGCGACTTCGTCCCCGATCTGACCGTGAACTACCAGATCATCGACAAGGCCACCGGCAAGCAGGTCGAAGGCACCGCCACCTCCGGAACCTTCATGCAGATGAACGCCTCCGACGGCCCGCACTACGGCGCCAACGTGAAGCTCGACAAGGCCGGCACCTACCAGCTGAAGCTTTCGATCCAGTCCCCCGAGAAGAAGGGCTGGATGCTGCACGTCGATCCCGAAACCGGTGTGAAGAACCACAAGTTCTGGACCGAGCCGATCGAGGTCACCTTCGACAACTGGGATTACACCCCGCGTCAGTGGTGAGATTCTGATCGGAGCTGCGCCTCCACCTCATCCGTCCGGCTTCGCCGGCCACCTTCCCCTCGGAGGGGAAGGCTGCTGAGTGCTGGTCGGTTGCGTCGGCCACCTTCTTCGCAAGAGTGGACGGCCTGTGGCCGCGGCTTTTCTGCTCGCCTGTCGGCGAGCCCTCGCCTGGAAATGCCTCTGGCATTTTCTTCACGGCTCGGCCTAAGGGGAAGGCATTGGGTGGCTGTCCGGCCGAGCCGACCACCTTCTCCGCAGGGGAAGGCTATGATATGCGAAACCTTCTGCCTGGAATCGGCGTGATTCCGGGCAGAAGGGTTTTCGTGTTTTGGCGCGGGGCCGGGAATCAGGAAATCAGGAACCGCAAATCAGGGAAACAGGGAACGCCCAACCAGGGAACGCCTAGGAAAGAAGCGAGATCGAATGCTTAAACAGTTTGTGGCGGTCATGCCCGGCACCCTGCCAGTAGCGCTGCTGGTGATGTGCCTGAGCGTCATGCTCACCGTCGGCGAGGGCAAGGACAAACCCATCAGCTCACGATGGCGCCTATGGGGGTTCTCCATCGGTCTCGTCGCCGCCGTCGTCTTCGCCGCGCTGCGTTCCGCCGCGGTCATCAATCAGCGTACCTTCGTCAACTTCCCGCTGCTCATCGCCTGCGTGATCGTCGATGTGCTCGCCATCGCGCTGGTGGCCGCGGCCCACTGGATCGTCACCGACTGGAAGAAGCACGCGATCTGGATGCACATCGCCAACGGAGTTGCCGCCCTGTGCATCGCGCTCACCGTGTTCTACGCCCTGCCCGACGTGATCCTCCAGCTCACCATCTGGGTCGAACCCGGCGATCCGGTCTTCACCTCGGCCATGCTGCTGCGCGCGCTCGGATTCGCGCTGGGCGTCGCCGCGTCGGCCGTCATCGCGGCCATCTTCCGCACCATGCGCTCCACCGCGGTGCGCCCGGCGTTCACCTTCGCCGTCCTCGCCATGATGGTCATCCTGCTGCTGCAGCACGCCACCGCCCTGCTGCAGATCATCCAGGTCAAGGTGCTGATCTTCCCCCATACGCTGTTCGTGTTCCTCGCCTGGTCGATCAACCATAATTCGTGGATGATCCAGGCTCAGGCGTGGGTGTTCCTCGTGCCGGCCATCGCCTCGGTGGTCGCCGGCTTCCGCATGCCGATGACCGGCGCGAACGCGGCGATCGCCCGCACCCATCAGGCGTTCCGTCGCCGTGCCGTCGCCACCGCCGCATGGAGTCTGGTGGCGATGATCGGCGTGACCGTCACCCTGACGTTCGGTGTGGCCGAAATCAACAAGGCCCCCACGCTGTCGCCGCCCGAAGCGTATTCGCTCACCAAGACCACAGCCACCATCCCGTTCAGCCAGGTGGAGGACGGCCATCTGCACCGCTTCGAATACAAGGCCAAGGACGGCACCGTGATGCGGTTCATCATCATCAAGAAGAACGGCGGCGCCTACGGCATCGGCCTTGACGCCTGCGACAACTGCGGCGACGCCGGCTACTACGAGAAGGACGGCAAGATCATCTGCAAGAAGTGCGAGGTGGCCATCAATCTGGCGACCATCGGCTTCAAGGGCGGATGCAACCCCGTCCCCCTGCCCTACCAGACCGGCAACGGCAAGATCACCATCCAGACCGCCGATCTGGATGCGCTAAGTGCTCATTTCAAGTAAAGGAGCGAAATGTTCTTTCTGCGAATGATCTATCGCTCGTTCAGCCGTCAGCTTCGCCGGCGACTGCTCATCGCGCTCACCGTATGCCTTTCGGCCACGGTGTCGGTGGCGATGCTGGGCGTGGTGTTCGACGTGGGCGACAAGCTCAACGCCGAACTCTCCACATACGGCTCGAACATCACCGTGCAGCCGAAATCCGACGCGGTGGTCTCCGACCTCTACAACACCGACGGCACCGGCGTCTCCTCCGAAACCGACCCGACCTCCTTCCTCAAGGAGTCCGACGTGCCGAAGATCAAGACGATCTTCTGGGCCTTCAACATCACCAACTTCGCCCCGCAGCTCAACTTCCACGCGCAGATCACCAGTGACGGCGGCAAGACCACCGCGCCAGTGACCGGCACCTGGTTCAGCAAGCAGCTCAAGCTTTCCACCGGAGAAAGCACGGTGGCCGGCGTCGAGGGCATGCGCTCGTGGTGGCAGCTCGACGGCTCCTGGCCGAAGGACGATTCCGATCAGGGTGTGATCGGCGCGACCCTCGCCAAGCAGCTCGGCGTTTCCACCGGCGACACGATCACACTGAACAAAACCACCACCTCCGGCAAGCACAACACCCAGCGGATCACGATCACCGGCGTCTACGATTCCGGAGACGACGACAATTCCGGTCTGTACATCGCCTCGTCCACCGCGCAGATGCTGGCCGACCTGCCCGGCTCGGTCGACAAGATCGAAGTCAAGGCGCTCACCACCCCGGAGAACGATCTGGCGCGCAAGGCCGCGAAGAATCCGGCCGCGCTCAGCCAGGAGGAGTGGGAGACCTGGTACTGCACCGCCTACCCGAGCTCCATCGCCTATCAGATCGAAGAGGTGATTCCGGGGGCCGTGGCCAAGCAGGTGCGTCAGGTGGCCGCGCTGCAGGGCAACGTGCTGCAGAAGACGCAGGCCGTGATGATTCTGATGACCGCGCTGAGCCTCATCGCCGCGGCCGTGGCCGTGGCCAACCTGATGGCCGCATCCATTTCGGAGCGTTCCAACGAGCTGGCGCTACTCAAGGCCATCGGCGCCACCGACGGATCGGTGTCCCGCCTGATGCTCGCCGAAACCGCGGCGATCTCGCTGGTCGGTGCGATCGTCGGCGCGCTGCTCGGCTCCGGCGTGGCGCAGATCGTCGGTCATGTGGTGTTCGGCTCGGGCATCACGATGCGCCCGATGGTGTTCGTGCTGGTGTTCGTGCTGCTGGCGATCACCGTGCTGGTGGCGTCGGCTTCCTCGATTCGTTCCATTCTGAGCCTGCGTCCCGCGGAGGTGCTTCATGGCCGGTAAACCGATGACTTCCAATACGCGAATGTTCTTCAAGATGCTTTGGGGCGCGGTGTTCCGCCGTCGCTCCCGGGCCATCATGGCCGTCATCGCCTCGATGGTGGGTGCGGCCACGCTGTTCTGCCTGACGGCGATCTGCATCGCCGTGCCGCAGCAGATGAACGACGAGATGCGCTCATACGGCGCGAACCTGATCGTCACGCCCATCGAAACCGACGGGCATAAGACCGGCATCGACGAGGCGATGGTCGACCACACCACCGAGATGGTGCGCGCCCGCGGCAATGCCCGCTACGCCACGTACCGCTACGAGAACGTGCGCGTCAACGCCGCGCCCTACGTGATGGCCGGCGTGGATCCGACTCAGGTGCGCAATCTCAACCATCATTGGAGTGTGGACGGCGATTGGCCGTCCAGCGGATCCGTGCTCATCGGCCGGGACGTGGCCGACGCGCTCGGCGCCGAGATCGGATCAAGCATCACAATCGGCTACCGATCGTCCGACAACGCATCGACGTCGGGATCCACGGGTGCCGCGGGGTCCACGGTTTCCGGCGGCGCGTCCGCAACGTCCGGTGATGCCGCGCAGTCCGGTGATGCCGCACAGTCCGGTCAGGCGCAGTCCGGCTCCTCCGCTCCCGCCGCGCCGAACGAAAGCGGCCGCGTCTCCAGCGACATCATGGAGACCAACGGCACCGAATTCCGGGTCGGCGGCATCGTCGACACCGGCGGCAACGAGGATTCGATCATCTACGCCACGCTGAACGACGTGCAGAAGCTCACCGGAACGAAACGCGGCGCCGACGTGATCGAATACTCCTCCGCCGCCACCGGCGACGATCTGACCCAAACGGTCACCTCGATCAACGACATGACCTCCATGCACGTCAAGGCGCAGCAGGTCACCAAGATCACCTCATCCGACACGCGCATCATCACCATGCTGCAGACCCTGTTCTGGATCGTCTCGCTGGTCGTGCTCGTGCTCACCCTGGTCGGCGTATCGACCACGATCTCGTCGATCGTCTCCCAGCGCGGATACGAAATCGGCCTGCGCAAGGCGCTCGGCGCCTCCAGCAGCAGCATCGGCCTCGAATTCTATATGGAATCCGCGTTCTACGGCCTGATCGGCGGCCTGATCGGCACGGCGGCCGGCTACGGTCTGGCACATGTGCTCACCACGGTCGTCTTCAACCGCACACTGTCGCTCAACTGGCCGCTGGCCATCGGCTCGGTGATCCTCAGCGCCCTGATCGCCGTGCTCGCCTCCATCCCGCCCGTCCACCGCGCCAACCGCATCGACCCCGCCGTCGTGCTCCGCGAGGAGTAACGCGAGGAGTAGAAAGGTAGAAAGGAAACTCCAATGCTGCTTGAACTCGATCACATTTCGAAGATCTACGGATCGCTGCACGCCGTCGACGATCTGTCGCTCACCGTGCCGGAAGGCGAATGGCTGGCCATCGTCGGCTCGTCCGGCTCCGGCAAGACCACGCTGATGAACATGATCGGCTGCATGGACACCCCCTCGAAGGGCTCCGTGTCGTTGGAAGGCCGCAAGCTCGAAGACCTCAACGCCACCCAGCTCGCCGACGTGCGCAAGAACCTCATCGGCCTGGTGTTCCAGAAGTTCTATCTCGTGCCGCATCTGACCGCCGTGGAGAACGTGATGGTGGCGCAGTACTACCATTCGGTGGTCAACGAGAAGCAGGCCATGGAGGCGCTCGACAAGGTGGGGCTCGCCGACCGTGCCCACCACCTGCCCGGCCAGCTTTCCGGCGGCGAACAGCAGCGCGTGTGCATCGCCCGTGCGCTGATCAACTGCCCGAAGCTGATCCTCGCCGACGAGCCCACCGGCAACCTGGACGAGAAGAACGAGAAGATCGTGCTCGACCTGTTCCGTGACCTGCACAAGCAGGGCACCACGATCATCGTGGTGACGCATGACGCGCTGGTCGCCAGCTGCGCCGAACGCGAGATCATGCTCAACCACGGCGTGCTCGTGGGGGAGAAGTGGAACGACGAGGCCGCCCGCGCCGCGTATGAGGCGGCTGGCGGCAAGCCGGCCTCCACCGGATCCACCGCGGAGGGCGCGCAGTCCGGCGACACTCCGATCGGATTCGCCGACCCCACCAAGGCCGCGAAAACCGGCGCCGAGCCGCTGAGCGAGTAGCGGCTGGGCGATGCCGCCCCCGCTGGCGGGAGCTCCCGCCTTACATGGGCTTGGTGTCTCCGTTGAAATAGATGCCGCCCCCGCTGGCGGGAGCTCCCGGCTTTGCCGGGTGGGGGTGGCCGAGCCACGAACCACGGCAATCCCCCCGCTAACCTTCCAGCAATCGACTACACTTCTATCCCGGAAGGAGACCTTATTGACTCACCATACTTCTGCCGACTGCAAGACCTCCGTGAAAACCGCGGCCGCCGCGTTCGCCGGCCTGGTCGTGACGAGCGCGCTGCTGGCCGGATGCGGCAGCCCGAAGTCCTCGGCCGTGCCGATGGACGACGAGTATGCCGGCAGCTCCGGCGAATCGTCCGCCGCACCCTCCGACTCGTCGAACTCGTCGTCCTCGTCGGGTGCGTCCGCCTCGGCGTCGTCCGGTGCGTCCGCGACCGCCAAGGATACCGGCAACTACAAGGACGGCACCTACGCCATCAAGGGCCAGTACGGTCCGGTGGGCGAGGACAGCATCGACGTGACGCTGAAGATCGCCGGCGGCAAGGTGGCCGACGTGCAGGTGGTGGGACACCCGTTCACCACGATCTCGAAGAACCACCAGAACGATTTCATCAAGGCCATTCCCGGTGTGGTCGAAGGCAAGCCGCTCAAGGGGCTGAAGGTCGACAAGGTGGCCGGGGCGAGCTGGACCTCCGACGCCTTCAACAAGGCGCTGGACGTGGCCCGCACCCAGGCCTCGAAGTAGCGGAAACCGGAAAAACCGGAAAAACCGGAGTTGTGAGGCTTTGTTTGGGAGAAACCGTCTATTTCGTCGCTGAGCGCATGACGAACGCTTGATTTTCCGCGGATTTCTGCAGCGCGAATCGGCGGGGTTCCGGAGGCAAGCCTCACAACTCGATGTTTCGTTTGCCGGCGTGGGTATCCTGGATGGGAATCAACCGTGCAGGAGGGCGCAGGAGGGCGAGCATGAGCGTGAATGAAACAAAAGCTACCAACGAAGGTGCGACTTTGCGCGGCCGCAAGCAGATTCGCGTGGTGGGCGCGGCGATCGTGCGCGACGGCAAGGTGATGTGCGCGCAGCGAGGCGGCGGCAAGCAGCTGAGCGGCAAATGGGAGTTCCCCGGCGGCAAGATCGAACCGCACGAGACCCCACGCGAGGCCCTTCGCCGCGAGATCGAGGAGGAACTGCTGTGCGAGGTTGAGATCGGCGACGAAGTGTGCACCGATTCGTATGACTATGATTTCGGCACGGTGACGCTCACCGTGTTCGTCTGCCATCTGCTCGCAGGTGAGCCCCGCCGCACCGAGCATCAGGAATTCCGCTGGCTCACCCCCGCCGACATGCCCGCCCTCGACTGGGCCCCCGCCGACCACAAAGCCGTGGAACTTATCTCCGGCATGAGGTTCAATTCCTCTTCTTCCTCTTCCTCTCCCTCTTCCGAAAGGTGAAGCCATGACACAGCAAATTGCGGAGCATACGGAACATGCGGAACTCCCGGAACAGATGCATGCGGACGAGCAGATGAACGAGCTGCAGGATCAGCACTCGGCGCAGCGGTCAACCGTCGAGGACGCAACGCGAATGCTCGTACAAAATGGTGCAATTGCCGGCTTGGTTCAGGCGAATGATGATGCGCCTGCCGATTTCTCGCCGAAGCTCATCTCCAATCATGACGGATTGACCATGGAAGGTGAGATTTCCACCGAAATCGAACACTGCAACGATTTCGACATGTCGGTCGCCTTCGTGAGCGCCGGAGCCGTTGGCCGGCTTCAGCAGAGCTTCATCAACTGGCATCGGGGGAGAGGCACTCATGGTGCCGGCCGCATCATCACTTCCACCAAGGGATACTTCAACAATCCCAACGCGTTCAGGGAGCTGCTCGGCCTGAAAGACAAATACGGCGTTGACGTCCGCATCTGGAGCGACGGATCCGACATTCGCAAGGGTGAGGATCCGAAATTCCATCCCAAGGGCTATATCTTCGCCAACGAATCAAAAACCGGCAAACCGTATTTCAACCTGTACGTCGGCAGCTCCAATTTCACCTCCCTTGCATTGACCGCTCAGCGTGAGTGGAATCTGCGGGTCTCATCGCTCCCCGAAGGCGGGCTGGTCGATCAGTTCCGCGACGAACTGGATTCGCAGATCAGGGATTCGGTCCCTCTGACTGAGGAATGGATCGAACAGTACGAAGAGGATTTCAAGAACTACGAGCCTCCTCGCCGTCAAACGCTCGAAACCCTGAGAAATCAGGAGATCAAACCGAACGACATGCAGGTCGAGGCGCTCGCCAATCTCCGACAACTCCGCGCCGAAGGCGAGCATCGGGCGATTATCATATCCGCAACTGGTACCGGAAAAACCTTCCTTTCCGCTTTCGATGTACAGCAGTATCGTCCCAAGCGGATGCTGTATCTTGCCCATCGGCAGCAGATTCTCGTCAAGTCGATGGAATCGTTCAAAACGGTGCTTGGATGTCCGGACGAGGAATTGGGCCTGTTCTCCGGTTCCAGCAAGGAATACGATCGCAAATACGTGTTCGCCACGGTTCAGACCTTGAGCCAGCCGGATGTGCTTGCGCAGTTCGCGTCTGACGAATTCGACTACATTCTCTTCGACGAGGTGCATCATGCCGGCGCTGAAAGTTATCGGCGGATCATCGATCATTTCAAGGATGCGGGCTTCATGCTCGGCATGACGGCCACGCCTGAGCGTACCGATGGCATCAATATCTTCGAACTGTTCGGTCACAACATCGCCTATGAGGTGCGACTGCAGAAAGCCTTGGAAGAGGATATGCTGTGCCCGTTCGAATATCATGGGGCTACGGAATACCTCGGTTCCGATGGCAAATCCATTGATGTCGCCCATAATTCCTCGTTGAGTGCTTCCGGTCAGCTCGTCTATGAGATCAAGCAGCTGACCTCCGAACAGCGGGTTCATCACATCATCGATCAACTCAATCTGTATGGCCAGTATCGCCAGCAGATCACGGGACTGGTGTTCTGCAGCCGTCAGGATGAGGCTGAACGGCTTTCCGACCTGTTCAACCAGCAGTTCAACCAGCAGATGGAGCGCAACTACAGAACGCAGGCTGTGACCAGCAATCGGTGCCCTACCCAGCAAGAGCGTGAAGACGCGGTTAGAAAGCTCGAAAACGGGGAGCTTGATTACCTGTTCACCGTCGATCTGTTCAATGAGGGTATCGATATTCCGTCGTTGAACCAGATCGTGATGTTGCGCAATACGCAGTCCAGCATCGTGTTCACCCAGCAGCTCGGGCGTGGTCTGCGTAAATTCCCGCATAAAGACCGTGTGGTGGTCATCGATTTCATCGGCAACTATGCCAACAACTATCTCATTCCGGTTGCGCTGTATGGCAATACCGGAGATCGCGACATCGCTCGCAAGAACTTGCAGCGCACGTCGATCGGGTTGTCGTCCATCAGTTTCGACCCGATAGCCAAGGATCGGATCCTTCGTTCGCTGGATACGGCGGACTGGTCCGAGATGAAGAAGCTCGCCGAACAGTATCGGCAGATTCGCTACGAATATGGCCGTATCCCCATGCTTACGGACGTCTACGATTATGATCCGTCACTGCCTATGACTCTGGCGAAGAAGAAGAGCAATTACCTCGAATTCGTCCGTTCCCGTGAGCAGAGTCTCAGCCTTGGGAAGAAGCACGAAGGTGATGGTTTCATTGATCTTCTCGATCCGGTTTCCGAGGTGGAAAACGGCATTCTGAAAATGGCCACGTCGGTGCTGCTTCCCGGTTTGCGACCGCACGAGCTGGTGATTCTCGATGAGCTGTGCCGGTTCCCGGATGAAAGCCTGAATAGGCTGGATGGCGAACACGACGGGTGGAAGCCGTCCGCCGGTATTGCCGAGGCCGATCTTGCCCAGCGGATCCGTGAACGGTTCCCGAATGCCTATGTGACTTCCGACCAGTTTGAATCGGCCATGCACGTGCTGGACTATTCATATTTCGATGCGAGCCGGTCACGATTCGGCGGCACGCCCTTGGTGGAGCGTAACGCGGACGGTGTGTGCCGTCTGACGAAGGCGTTCACCGATCTGCTGACCAAGAATCGGACGTTCCGTATCTTCTTTGCGGATACGCTGCGGGTGGGATTGCGCAACTGTCGGGATCTGTTTGAGCGATCGGCGAAAGCTCACCGGGCGCTGGATCGTGGATTCCTGTATGAGCAGAAGTATTCGCTTGCGGATGTGATGCGCCTGTGCGGTTGGCATAAGGAGCTTAACGGGCAGAACGTCGGCGGGTATTTCCGGCATCAGGAGACCGGCACCATGCCGATTTTCGTCAAGTATGCGAACAGTCAGTATGAGGATCGATTCATCAATCCGCAGGAGATGGCTTGGTTCAGCAAGAACGGGCGCACGCCGAATTCGCCTGAATTCCAATGGATGAGGGAAGGCGTCGGTCCCGATTGGGACAGCACGCATTTCATTCCGATGTTCGTGATGCGTAAAGCTGAGGCCGCTGACAAGAAGTATTACTACGTCGGTCATGTCGCTGCGTTGGAGCGTGCCGAGCTGACCGAGAAGCCGGATTCCTCGGGTGAGCGGGATGTGAGGGTGACGTTGGCGACGCTGCGGCTGGCGAAGCCGCTCGATCCTGAGCTGTACCGCCACATTGCCGGTCAGGGCGAGTGAGGTCAGGCGGGCGTCGTTCCACACCGTCTGCCGGCCTTCGCTGTGCGTAAGTCCTTTGCCGCCCGCTGTTCTGAGCCGGATGTCGAGCCGGATGCCGCTCCTATCCTTTCACTGACCTTGCAGAATTCTAACATGTTGGAATTCGCCGTTAACATGTTAGAATTTCTGCAATTTGCTAAATTATGATTTAGTAGATTATGATTTAGTAAATCGTGATTTAGTAAAATGCGTTGTGCGGTAGATGTGGGATGAAGCAATAACAGTTCGCCGCAGTGCTTCGTAAATCGCTCGGAGGGCAACATGGCAGGTTTCATTGGCAGAGATCGTGAACTGTCGGTACTGAACCGACGGTATGACACCGGTGATTTCGAGTGCGTGATTGTGTATGGCCGTCGTCGTGTGGGCAAGACCACGCTGATCAATCAATTCGTCGGCGCGCACAGCTCTCATTCGGATTCCCGACCCGAACATCGTCAAGCCATATTCTTCTCGGCGTTGGAGGCAAGCGAAGCAAGGAATCTTGAAGAATTGAGCCGTGCCATCGCACTGTTCGTTAACGGCAACGACGGACTGGATTCTTTCCCGATCTACCCGAGCTTCGCCGCCGCCGTCGAAGCCATTTTCGCGTTGGCTGAGCAAGAACGCGTAGTACTGGTCATCGACGAATATCCGTACCTTGCCAAGGCTGATCGTTCCGTTTCCTCTGTGCTGCAGCACGCCATCGATCGGCACAAGGATTCCAGCCATCTCATGGTCATTCTGTGTGGTTCGTCGATGTCGTTCATGGAACGCCAAGTGCTGGGTTATCAAAGCCCGCTGTATGGCCGACGAACGGCACAGATCAAGGTCGAGCCATTTGGATTTGCCGATGTCCAGACGTTCCTGTCACATTACTCTGCGCAGGATGCGTTGGCTTCCTACTCGCTGACCGACGGTATCCCGCAATATCTACGGCAGATCGACGATACGATCGGCATACAGGAGAACATCGAGCGTAATATGTTCGACCCTGGTTGCTATCTGTTCGAAGAGCCGGACAATCTGCTGAAGCAGGAACTGCGAAACCCGATGGAATACAACGGCATTATTCAGGCGATCGCGTCTGGTGCCTCGCGTATGAGCGAGATCTCCACCGCTGTGCATCTTGATTCCTCGGCATGCAGTACGTACATCCGAAATCTCATCGATCTTGATCTGGTGCATCGTGAGATACCATTCGGTCAGAAGAACTCACGTAAGGCGATCTATCGTCTCGCGGACTCCTTCTTCAGGTTCTGGTATCGATTCGTTCCTCCGAACATGTCGTTGATCCAATCGGGTCATGTCGATCTGGCGGCGCGAAGAACCATGTCGCAACTGCCGGCGTTCCTAGGCCCGGTGTTCGAGGATGTATGCCTTGAATGGCTATGGCGGCACAACGGAGGAGACGTATTGCCGTTCCTGATGCTTGAATCCGGACGATGGTGGGGCGCTGATCCCCACACCCGCAGGCAGGAGGAGATCGACATCATGGCAACGGGAGAGGATCCTGATGTCGCCCTGTTCGGCGAATGCAAGTGGAAAAATGCGCGGGTCGGCATGGAGGACCTGAAGACGTTGCGGCGACAGAGTCAGATTTTCCGGTATGAAAGAAACGAATACTACCTGTTTTCGAAATCCGGGTTCACCGATGACCTGCTTCGAGTCGCCGAAACGGACCCTACGGTGCATACGGTGGCGTTTGATGATATGACGTGGTGAGCGTTAGTGGCTGTACGGTGGCGTCAAGGCAACCACAATAGTCAGGATAGCCAGAGTTATAAAGTCCAGAATGGCGGGTGATCGTTCATGACTGATGCTCAGGGAAACAGCAGGGCAGCGGAAGCAGACAAAACGGGTGGGCGCATCGACGTCGACGAATACGCTGCGTGGATCGGGCGGACGCTGGACAGGCTGGGGCAAAGTCGGTTCCGCGCGAAATTCGTGCTGATCGACAAGGATCGGGCGTACGCGCGGGCCAAGGGCAAGACGACCATCGACCGGCATGCGCACGAAATGCTCGCCAAGCGGGTCGGGTCGGCCGAACCGTACAAGGATGGCAAGCAGACGCCGTGGCGAGGTCATCCGGTGTTCACCGCGCAGCACGCCACGGCCACCTGCTGCCGCGGGTGCATCGAAAAGTGGCATCGCATCCCCAAAGGTCGGGCGCTGACCGACGAGGAGATCGATCAGCTCGCCGCACTGGTGATGGCGTGGATCGAGCGGGATCTGCGGAATCATCCGGCGTAGTGGGGGTTCCACTGTTGCCTTCCCCTTAGGCCGAGCCGTGAAGAAAATGCCAGAGGCATTTTCAGGCGAGGACTCGCCGACAGGCGAGCAGAAAAGCCGCGGCCGCAGGCCGTCCACTCTTGCGAAGGTGGCCGACGGAGTCGGTCGGATGAGGTGGGGTGCAGTTCACGTCGTTCCCTAATCCCCTCATCAGTCGGCCTTTGGCCGACAGCTTCCCCCGGAGGGGGAAGCCGGCTCAGGGGGCGGGTTTGCTGTGGCTTGGTATCTTTTTGTCCCCTCATCAGTCGGCCTTTGGCCGACAGCTTCCCCCGGAGGGGGAAGCCCTGCGGCTACCGGACTATTGACGGCCAGATCAGGGCGGTCATGTCGTGTGGCCAGTCGCTGCTGACGGCCCCCTCCAGCGCCTCGCAGGCGATCATCGAACCGAGGATCGTGCCGAACAGGAACTTTGCGTTAAGCCCGGCGATGAACATCCCCGCATCGATGCCGCGCTGGAAGAACTCGCCCAGCGTCCGCTCCTCCGGGTCGATCACCTGCCGCACGATGTTGTGGAAGAACCCCTCCTCGGAGCTCAGCACGATGCCGACGGCCTTCACGCCGATGCTGTCGGCGAACCGGCCGGCCATGCGGCGCAGCAGCAGCTCCAGATTCTCACGGGTGGGAGCCAGATCGGTCAGCTCCGGAGACGACGAGATCTCCAGCGCGGTGATCTTGCTCAGCAGATCGTCGGCATTGCGATACCGACGGTAGATCGTGGTCTTGGCCACGCCGCTGCGTCGTGCCACCTCCTCGATCGACACGCGGCCGAGCCCCTTGGAGACGGCGATCTCCACCGTCGCCTGCATGATCTTGCGATCGGTCTCCTTGCGCGTGCGTTCCGCGCGTACGGAATTCATGGTGTGCTCTTTCCTTGTGATCCTCTAATAAACTCTACGATTTTCGGGTATTCCGGGTCTTTTCGGGCTTCCCCTTGAGGGGAAGGCGAGGCGAGGAGGAGTGTTGGCTGTGCCGGACAGCGAAGCACATTCGTCTGCGGCTAACTGATGAGCTTCGTGCTCTCCACCTTGGCCACATACCAGGTGTTGAACTTCACCAGCGGTTTGCGCAGCACCAGGCCGAGCAGCAGCGTCGGCAGCACGAACAGCAGCAGCATGCCGATCTCCTTCCAGTAATCGTTCTGATAGATGCCTGCCGTGGCGGCGCGCATCGCGTTGATCGCATGCGTGGCCGGCAGGAACGGGCTGATGTTCTGGAAGAAGTCCGGCATCACCGACAGCGGGTACGCGCCCCCGGAACCGGATATCTGCACGACGAGGAACAATACGCCGATCGCCTTGCCGACGTTTCCGAACGATACCACCAGCGTGTAGATCATGAAGATGAACGTCAATCCTCCCAACCAGCCGGACAGCATATACAGCAGCGGGTGCACGGCCTGAACGTGCAGGAACAGCAGATTGCCCAGACACAAGCAGGTGCTTTGCAGCAGCGACAGCACCGCGAACACGCCGAATCGTCCCAGATACATCTGATGGGGCCGGGGATCGCCCAGCTGTGCGCGTATGCGCCGTGAGACATTGGTCTTCAGCGTCACCGCCATCAGCAGCGATCCGACCCACAGCGGCAGGAAGGTGTAGAAGGGGGCCAATGCCGAGCCGAAGTCCGAGACGGGGAACACGGCCCTGCGGGTCACGCCCACCGGCGAGGTGAGGGATGCGGCGAGGGATTCCGGGTCGGATCCGAGTGCCTTCTTCAGCGCGTCCACGTCCCCGCTGTTCAGTGCCGAGGAGACGTTCTCGCTGGTGGCCTTGATCTTGTTGGCCGAATCGTTGAGCTGCCGGGCGGTGTCGTTCAGCGTCTGCTTCACGCTGGCCATCTTGCCGCTGGCCGAGGTCGCGCCGTCGGTCAGATCGGCCGTCACCTCGTCGAGCTTGCCGCTGTTGGCGTTCAGCGACGCAGCCAGCGTGCTCACATTGGCGGAAAGCTCGTCGAGTTTAGGCTTGATGTCGCTGTCGAAGTCGCTGCGCAGCGTGCCGACGCTGTTCTTGGCCTGCGTGGCCAGCGCCTTGATCTGCGCACGATCCTTCTGCGCCGTCGCGTTGCCGGATTCGATTCTGCCGGCCGCGGCGTTGAGATTGTCGCGCAGCCTGGTCTGCAGCGCGATCACCGAATCCAGCTGGGTCAGCGCGGAATTGATCGCCGAGCTGACGTTGCCGGCCGCGGTCTCCCCGATCCCGCTGCCGCTCACATCGTTGCCGCTGGACAGCGATCCCATCTGATCGGCCAGCGAGGCGAGATTCCTGCGGATCGTGGTATACGACTCGATCTGCGTGTTCACCGCATCGGCCTGATCCCGCAGCGATTTCGCGCTGTTCGTGCTCTGCGTGCCCACGGCGTCGTACACCTTGTCGATGTCGTCGCCCACGGCCCGGTAGCTGTCCGCGCTGGTTTTCAGGGCCTTCGAGAGGGACGTGGCGGAAGACGACATCGCGTCGGATATCGTGCCGACCGACTGCTTGGCTCCGGAGGCGTCGGCGCTCACCTCCTTGGCCGCGCCCGACGCCTGATTGAGCAGCGTCGATGAGCTGGAAAGCAGCGAATCCGCCGAATCCACCAGCTCGGAATAGGTGCCGAGCGTGTCGGCGGCATCGGCCAGCTGGCCGGAAATCTCGCCGATGTGACCGTTCAGGTTGGCGATGCGGCTTTTCGTGTCGGCGTCGTCGAGATAGTTCGACAGCGACGAGGCGATGTTCAACGCCACGTCGGACAGCGTCTTCGCGAAGATCTGGTTGATCTCCGCGGCCACCTCGTCCGCGCCCTCGCCGGTGACGTGCGGGGCCAGCGCGTTCTTCTTCTCGTTCGTGTAGTAGCTGAGCTTCGCATGGGTCACATCGTCGTCGAAGAACGTCATCATGTCCCTGCTGAACGACTCCGGAATCACCACGGCCGCATAGTATTTGCCGGACTTCGTGCCGTCGATCGCGTCGTCCTTCGTGGTGAACGTCCAGGCGAGCTGGCCGTTGGCGCGCAGCGCGGAGATCACCTGATCGCCCACGTTGACCTTCAGCGGCACCAGATCGCTTTTGTATCCCTCGTCTACGCTGGCCACGGCGAACGTGAGGTTCTTGGTGTTGTTCAGCGGATTCCAGCTGGCCGCAACGTTGAACCAGGTGAATAGCGACGGGATGGCGACGAGGCCGATCACGATGATGATCGACACCACGTTGCCGCTGATGCGCCGCAGATCGCCGACGAACAGGCGCCAGATCGGATTCGGGTTCGCGGAATGGGATGTGTTGCGGGTCATGCCGAATGCTTTCCTTCCGGTTTGCGCCCGAATGAGGGCAGCGAGGGGATGCGGACCTTGAGCAGCTTGTCGCGCATGGAGAACGAGAACATCGAACGCACCTCATCATCCTTCATCGAGCTCAGCAGCAGCTGGCGTTCGATGTTGTCGCGAATGTATTCGATGGCGATCAGGAAGCCCAGAATGATCAGGATCCACAGGGTCCATGCCCCGAGGATGATCACCTTGCGGCTGGCGTCGCGGAAGTACGGGCTCACCGAGAACACCACCGCCAGAACTGCCGGCACCACGAATCCGGCGATCAGGGCGCCGACGCGCAGACGGGGGTATCGGCGCGCGAACCGGATGGCACGCCGGCGAATCTGCGCACGGTATTCGTCGCGGTCGGCGAGCATGCGGATGGCCTGCGAGAACCGGTATTCGCGGTACGGGATCTCCGCCTGTTCGCCGACGATGATGTCGCTTTCGGCGATCTCCCGGGCGAACAGACGGTTGAGATTCGTCAGGTACGGCCGGGCGATCAGACCGAGCGCGAAGCTGGCCGCCACGAACAGCAGCAGCTTGCCCACATACTGGAACCAGTGGCCGTCGTAGAAGCCGCCGATCGTCTCGCGCAGCGCGTCGATCGAATAGGTGAACGGGAAGAACGGGTAGAGATGGCGGAAGAACCCCGGCATCATCTCAATTGGGTACAGTCCGGAGGCGCCGGGGATCTGCACGATCACCAGCACCACGCATAACCCCTTGCCCACATGCTGGAACGTGACCGACAGCGCGTAGGTGATGCTCAGGTAGGTGAGCGAGGTGATGACGGCCGTGCCCACGAACGCCCACGCGTTCGCCGCCTGCACGCCGATCACGAAATTGCCGATGCAGCAGACGATGGCCTGCAATGTGGCCATCATCGCCAGCAGCAGCCAGCGTCCCATGTACCGCTGCGTGACGGTCAGCCCCTCGATGCCCTCGTCGTCGGTCTCAAGCCGCATGATCACCATCAGCACGAACGCGCCCACCCATAGCGACAGATCGGTGAACAGGGGGGCCATGCCGGAGCCGTACGAATTGACCGGATACAGCGTCTCCGTCTTCAGGGTGGTGGGGGAGAGCATGAACTCCGAGATCTTATCGGCGTCGAGCTTGCCGTCGGTGCCGATAAGATCGCCGAGCACGTCGGAGGTGGTGAGCGCCGACACGTCGGTGCGGGCCGTCTCCAGATCCTTCTGCATGTTCGCCAGCGTGGAGTCGGTGGACTTCAGCGCCTTGCCGGTGGTGTCGAGCGTGGAGTCGAGCTGATCGAGAATCGTGCCGGTCTGGTCGATCAGATGCCGCTGATTGCTGATCGTGGCGCTCAGCGTGCTCGCCGTGGAGCTCAATCCGGCCAGTCCGCCGTTGATCTGCGGCAGCGTGGTGCCGCCTAGCGTGTTGCGGTAGCCGTTCGCCGTGTCGATGGTGTGCTGCGTGGCGGTGTTGATCGCGCCGGTGGCGTTCGCCACCGCGTCGGCGGTGTTGCCGGTGTCGGTGCTCAGCTGGCCGAGGTTCTTCAACGTCTGCTTGGTGGTTTCGTTGCGGGCCGCCAGACCGATCTGCCCGGTGGACTGATCGCCGTCGATCACGGCCTGCAGCTGGTGCTTCAACGCATGGCCGGCCGCGGTATCCGCGGGAATGGCGGTGGCCGCCCGTCGCAGCTCGCCGATGATCTCGTCGTTGCGTGCGGTGATCGCCTCGCCGGTGCTGATCGCCGCGTCGACCTTGCCCTGCGCGCCCGCAATGGTTCCGGAGGCCTTGCCCACCGAGGCGTTCGCCTTGTTCGACGCCTGGGAGAGCAGTCCGGTGCCGGTGTCGAGCGTGCCGGACATCGACGTGGAGAATCGGGTCATCGAGGTCTGCGTGGAGTTCAGCAGACCGGACGTGGTCTTCAGACTCGCCGTCAGCAGATCGGTCTGCGCGCGCACCTGATCGAGCGAGGTCTTCGCGTCGGCGGTTTTGCGTTTCGCGTCCGACACCGTGCCGTTCAGTTCGGCGATGGATCCGCGGGCCTTGCGGATCTTGCCGATCGCGCCGTTGAGTTCCGAGGAGACGTTGTTCCTATGACTGGTGATCTTGCCTTCGGCCGCGCCCATCTCCTTGTTGAGCGTGGTGGCCGCCACCTCGCTCACCGTGGAGACGAAGGTGCTGTTGATCTGTCGGTCGAGTGTGCCGGAGCCGATGTCGGTGATCTTCGGGGCGATGGCGTTGGCCTTCTCGTTCGCGTAGTAGATCAGCTTCGGCTGGCGGAAGTCGCCGGTGAGCAGCGTGGTCAGATCGCTGCTGAAGTCCTTCGGGATGATGAACGCGGCATAGCTTTTGCCGGATTTCACCTCGTCGAGCGCCTGCTCGCTGGTGACGAAATGCCAGCCGAGATCATGGTTCTCCTTGATGCTGGCTTCGATCTGATCGCCGAGGTTGATGTCGCCGAGCACATCGTTGCTGGCGCCGGCGTCCTCGTTCGCCACCGCCACCTGAATCTTCGACGTGTTGCCGTACGGGTCCCAGAAGCCCACGATGTTGAACCATGCGTACAGCGAGGGGATGACGATCAGGCCGGCGCAGATCACCCACGCGGCCGGTACGCGCAGCAGGCGCAGCAGATCACGGCGCACCACGCGCAGGACGTTCCGCATATCGTTCCCCCTCGGTTTGCTGGATTTCCGATCGGCCGGGATGCTCCGTATTCGACGGAGTCTCCGGGTTTGACGGAGTCTCCGGTGTCATCGGATTGCGGCGATCCGGCGAACTGATCGATATGGATGTTCGCGGACGATCGCCGAATGGCAACGACCATAGTAGCACTACGATTACCGTAGCGCTACATCGGCCGTAGTGCCACCCGGATCATACCTGAGGGCTATCGCGGCGGCGATTATGCGGCCTAGACTGAAAAGGGATGTCGGTCGCCATGACGATGCGAGGGAGATGAAGATGGCGCATACCAGTACATATCACGTAGGGGAGTATCGCAAATCGTCTCGGAGGCATGATCGTCGGGCCGACCGCAACGATGGGCGTCGTGATGGGCGTCGCGGAGATTACGGGGTGAACGGGGGCTCCGCCTCGGGCGCATGGGGCAAGCTGTGCGCGATCTGCGGACTGATCTCGGTGGCGGTCGCGTGCGCGGTGGCCGCTCGTGCCATCGCCCCGGAATCGGTGCCGGTGATCAAGGATCTGTCGCTGGACGGTCTGCTGATCGCATCGGGCGTGATGATCGTGACGACGATCATCCTGATCATCGGGGCGCGGCTACGTGCCAAGGCCTTCGGCGGGCGAACCCGATCCACGGTGTGGGGCGTGTTCGCCGTGGTGTTGTCGCTGCTGTTCTCCGGATGCGGACTGGCCGTGAACACGATGTTCTCCGACGGTCTGGTGACCAAGCCGGTACGCGATGAGGCTCCGGTGACCGATGCCGCCGCGATGCGCAAGGGCGTGGAATCCGCGTACGGGGCATGCCCCGGAGGTTGGACGCCAGCGGACGCGAGCAACTATCCGGGCGTGAAGAGCATCGAACTCTGCGTCGGCACCCGTACCGCGTACGCCACCTTCGACAGCAAGTCCGTTGTGGCGATGTACAAGGCGCCGCTGCAGAGCAAGGCGTTGGAGCTGTTGGAGACCCATTCCGGTGAGGCGGCCGGTTCCGACTGGGCCACGCTCACCGGCACGAAATGGGTGATCGTCGGCAAGAAGCAGCCGGCGCAGAAACTGCAGAAGGCGTGGGGCGGAACCGTGGAGGATCTGGCGACCGTGCGGAAGTGACGCCGGGAGACGTCACGGGGTATACCTGCACCGGGTGACGTGATCGTCAGATCGTTGAAATTCCAACCTTTTGGAGAGTGCGTCACATGGTATACCTGCACCGCGTGACGCGACCTGTACCGTGTGACGCCGGTCGGAGTCGATCGGGGTGGTCAGGATTATGCGGGACTGTCGGGACTGTCGGGACTGCCAGAACTGTCGGGACTGTCACGACTGTCGGGACTGTCACGACTGGATAAGCGAGCCGTCGGATTCGGTGAGGAAGCCGGACGAACTGCCTTCGGTGGACGAACTGCCGGAATCGGATGATCCGTTGGAACCGTTGGAATTACTGCTGTTATCGGAATCACTGCTACCGGAATCACTGTTGCCGGTCCCACTGTTGTCCGAGCCGTTCATGCTGCCGAATCCGCGCTGGCCGTTGCGGAATTGTCCGTTGCCGTTGGGCATCATCTGCATCTGAGACGTATTGCGATCATGGTCCGCGATCGCGGTGACGATCGCCGCTCCGCCGACGCCTCCGATCAGACCGCATACCAGCGATACTCCGGCCACGATGGCCAGCGTCTTTCCCCTGAGTCCGCCGAGGTTGGAATTCCTGGATCGTGAGGATTTCTTCGTGCCGGTCGTCTGCTGGGGCTGTGGGTGCAGTAACGGAGTGGTGGAAGTGGGTGTTTCGCCGGCGCAGGGATCGGGATTCGTAGCCGCGTTTTGGACGTACGGATTCTGCTGGTAGTCGAAGTTCTGCTGGTAGTCAGTGGTTTGCCGGTAATCGGGATTCTGCCGGTAATCGGGATTCTGCCGGTAATCAGGGTTCTGTGGGTAATCAGGGTGTTGCCGATATCCGGGGTTCTGCGGGTGGATCTCGGTTCGCTCGCCATCCGCAGGCTGATCGACGAGCCTGCCCTGTGCGACGGCTGACGAGGTTTGAGCGCTTTCGACGGTTGCGGCGGATTGAACGGCTGTGCTGGGCTGAGCGGCTGTGCTGGACTGAGTACCCGCGGCGGATTGCGTGGTTTTCCCGGGCTGGGTGGCGTTGATTTCGGGGTTTTCGCCGGTGTTGCTGTTTGCCGGATTCTGTGGCTGCATGATGGCCTCTTTCGTTTCGTTGATTTGTGTTCGCTGATTGTCATTCAACGACCGAAAACGAAAGGGGCACTGAAGCCGCAGACAATATTGCCTGCGGCTTCCCGACGGAAACCTTGGAGGTTTTCTGAATGGCTGCTGGAAGCGCTCGGTCTTCCCGTATGGTTACAGGCCGTATTCCTCGCGGGCGAAGCGCTCCAACGCGGGAATCGACCGCTTCACCTTGTCGGTGTCGATGCAGTAGGCCATGCGGAAGTAGCCTTCAACGCCGAAGCTGTTGGACGGCACCAGAATCAGATCGTACTGCTTGGCCTTCATGCAGAAGGCGTTGGCATCGGCCTCCAGCGCCTTCGGGAAGATGTAGAACGTGCCGCCGGGGCGCACCACGTCGAACCCGATGCCGGTGAGCGCGTCGTACAGCAGGTTCATGTTCGTCTCGTACACCGAAAGATCACTGGTCTCGCCGAGCACCTTGGCCACGCCCCGCTGAATGGAGCTTGGCGGACAGTTGTGGCCGGTACCGCGGCTGATCTGCCCCATCATCGGCACGAGCAGATCGGCGTCCGTGGCCGCGGGGTTCACCGCCACGTAGCCGATGCGCTCGCCGGGCAGACTCAGCGACTTCGACCACGAATAGCAGGTGAGCGTGTTGTCGTAGAACTTCGCCGGATACGCCTGCTTGCCGCCGTCGAACACGATCTCGCGGTACGGTTCGTCGCTGATCAGGAAGATGTCGTGGCCGTATTCGCGCTGCTTGTCGCGCAGCACGTCGGCCAGACGTCGCAGGGTTTCGGCGGAGTAGACTGCGCCGGAGGGGTTGTTCGGCGTGTTGATCAGCACTGCCTGCACATTCGGATTGAGGGCGGCTTCGAAGGCCTCGAAATTGATCTGGAAGTTATCGAGATCGGCGGGAACGATGGTCAGTTTTGCGCCGGTGCCGTTCACGTACGGCTGGTATTCGGGGAAGTACGGTGCGAACGTGATGATCTCGTCGCCCGGCTTGGTCACCGCACGCATGGCGTGGGCGAGGGCGCCGGCCGCTCCCGTGGTGGGGAAGATGTGATTGCCGGTGTAGGTCATGCCGAAGCGGGTGTTGAGCGATTCGGCGATCGCATCCTTCACTTCGGGGATGCCCAGCGAGGGGGAGTAGCCGTGAATGGACACCGGGTCGCCGTGCTCGTACAGATCCACCATCGCGTGGGTGAACGCGGAGGGAGCCGGAACGGAGGGATTGCCGAGACTGTAGTCGAACACGTTCTCGTAGCCGATCTCCTTGCCGCGTGCGGTGGCGTATTCGCTGAGCTCGCGGATGACGGACTTGCCGCCAAGCATCGCCTTGTAATCCTCGTTGATCATCTCGTGCTCCTGTTCTGTGTACTGCTGTTCGCCTGTCGGTCGTCGTTTCATTGTCGTGGCGTGCGGGCAGGCCGATGATTGCCGTTTTACCATGACGCGGAGAAGTGAGCCGGTGTGGTTCGTGCTTCGCCCGTGTCCCCCTCATCAGTCAGCCTTCGGCTGCCAGCTTCCCCCGAGGGGAAGCTATGAATGTGGTGCCCGGCGGAGCTAGTCGGATGAGGTGATTCGTTTGGCGATCAGCAGGATGTGGCGTCCCTCGGCCGTGGTGGTGGCGAAGATCGTGATGTCGCCGCCGTCCTTGACCCTGAGCTTCCTGCGCAGCGCAGCCACCGGCATCGGGAAGTTGCGAACGGTGATGTTCGCATGCGTGATGTCGGCCAGCGCGGCCCTGAGTTCGCGCTTGTTCATGCCGGTCGTGCCGATGATGGCGAATCCGCGGCCGGGAAAACCGTCCACGGGGTCTGCCGAGACGAACAGGTGACTGTTCGGGCCGATCCGCCGCACCCCGTATCGCCGTTCGATCAGCGGGAAGCATCCCGCTTTCATGATCGAGGCGTTCGGCTCGTAGACGTATCGGCAATCCGCCGGAGCGCCCGTGTCGACGTCGTTGGTCTGATCGACGTCATTCCCCTCTGTTTCGCCGATCGTATAGTCGATCACGTCGCCGTCGTTGACGCAATACATACGGATGCCGGCCTGCTCCGATACGGACCGCTGCAGCACGATCAGCAGCTCCTTGCATTCGTTGCCGGCCGAAACGATGTGCACCTCGCGCACGATTCCCGGTCCGCCCAGGTCCTGTATGGCCTTGTGCCAGTCGAGCATCGGGGAGAGCTTGACCATCGCGGTAGCCGCGCGATCCAGCAGCCGGGATTCCAGCGAGATCACGTCGGGTGCGCAGTCGGCGATCGCATAGGTGCGCGAGCCGTGCGCGTCACGCCGGGCCGGATCAAGGAAGATCAGCGTGGAGCCCGGGGTCGTAGTGGCGTTCGGTGCCGCCGAGGCGTTTGGCTCTGCTGTGGCGTTTGGCTCGGCCATCGACGTATCGTCCAGATACGATTCGGCATCGGCGTTGACGATCGTGACGTTTTCCAATCCCAGCGCCGCCATGTTGTGCTCGGCGATCCGGCACAGATTCGCCTGCCGCTCCACGTAGACGCCGTGGGAGAACGACCGGGCCATATACGAGAAGTCCACGCCGAATCCGCCGGTCAGATCGATGAGCGTGGTTGCGGGTACGGCGGCGTTGCCGGTTGCGGGGCCGGTGTCGGCGTGGGTATCGGTCGTCGTGTCCATCAGCCGCCGCGCCACGGAGGCCTTGTACAGCGCCGTCGTCTGCGAGGAGCACTGTTCCATCGAGATGTGCGGCGGATAGATGATGCCGTCGCGGTCCGCCCAATCGGGCAGTTTGACCCGCGCCCGCTGCCATCCGTCGATCTGCTCCAATGCGGTCGGCAGATCGACGCCGTCGCCGGCCTTGGCGTGCAGGGCCAGATCGCGCACGTCATCGGTGCGGTGCATACGAATGAATTCACGGGTTTCGGGGCTGACTTCCACGGCACATATTGTATCCGTTCGCATCCGTTCGTTTTGTCCCCGTTCGTACTCACTCAGGACTCGCGCCGGCTGGCGTCACGCGGTATGGGTATGCCCGGTGACGCCGCGCCGGAATCGTTGCAATTTCAACGGTTTCATGACCGCGTCACGCGGTATGGGTGTGCCCGGTGACGCAGCCTGTGCCCGGTGACGCAGCCTGTGCCCTGTCGCGCAGTCGGCGTCCGTCCGAGTCAGTCGGCGTCCGGTTACGTCAGTGGTGTCGCGCGACATCGCCGAGGCAACTGTCGGCATGTGTTAGGAAGCCGTTAATGAATCGCCGCCATATGAATCGCCGCACGTATGGAAAGCATAAAAACGCTTTCCGGCTCCGACGCACATCCATAGCATTGAAAACTGCAATGACCCAGTGACGTGTGCGATGCCGCGTCAATAGTCATGCGGCAACGCATGGGGATGGGCCGCGACGACGTCACGCTGACAACGTACGTCGCGGGCATCTTGTTGATAGGCATCGGACGATAGTCGCTGGGTTTTTTCTATAGAAGGAGAGAACATGCCCTGGTGGGTTGATGTGGCTTATGTAGTCGGCACGGTCGCGATATTCATCGTGTTCGACCTGTTCGGAAAGTGGGCGGATAAGCTATGATGACCGCATTCACTGTTCTTGGCGTAATTCTGGGAGTCGCGGGTATCGCGTACATGATCTACTCCCTGTGCCGTCCTGAGAAATTCTGAAGACTTTTTAGAAAACAAGGTTCATCACTATGGTGTACGTATATGCGATTTTGGCGTTCGGCCTGATTGCCCTCATTCTGGCGGCACTGTACAAGCCGCTGGGCGATTACATGTACAACGTGTTCACATCCGACAAGGATCTGTTCTTCGAGAAGTGGATCTACAAGATCATCGGCGTGGACTCCAAGAAGGGTCAGACCTGGAAGGCCTACCTTCGCGGCATTCTGGGCTTCTCCCTGCTGAGCGTGCTGGTGCTCTACCTGCTGCAGCGCGTGCAGCACTGGCTGCCCTACAACCTGGGCTTCGACAACGTTCCCGGCCCGCTGGCGTTCAACACGGCCGCCTCGTTCGTGACCAACACGAACTGGCAGTCCTACTCGCCTGACGTGACCCTCGGCTACACCGTGCAGTTCGCCGGCCTCGCCGTGCAGAACTTCGTCTCCGCGGCCGTCGGCATCGCCGTGGCCATCGCCCTCGTGCGCGGCTTCGCCCTGCGCAAGAGCGAGACCATCGGCAACTTCTGGGTCGACCTCACCCGTACCACGATGCGCATCCTCATGCCGATCGCCATCGTCATGGGCATCATCCTCATGGCTCTCGGCGTGGCGCAGAACTTCGCCGGCTTCGTCGAAGTGCACACCATCGCCGGCGGCACCCAGAACATCATGCAGGGCCCCGTGGCCTCCCAGGAGGTCATCAAGGAGCTCGGCACCAACGGTGGCGGCTTCTTCAACGCCAACTCCGCCCACCCGTACGAGAACCCGAACATGTGGACGAACCTCATCGAGATCATCCTCATGCTGTGCATCCCGGTGGCACTCACCCGCACCTTCGGCCGTATGGTCGGCGAGGTCAAGCAGGGCTACGCGCTGCTCGGCGCCATGGTCATCCTGTTCGCCGTGAGCTTCACCTGCGTGGTCACCGCCGAATCGTTCTCCAACGACCCGATCACCGCCCTCACCGGCGGCTCGATGGAAGGCAAGGAAGTGCGCTTCGGCAACGTGTGGTCCGGCCTGTTCGGCACCACCTCCACCTCCACCTCCACCGGTGCGGTCAACTCGATGCATGACTCCTACACCGCGCTCGGCGGCATGATGTACATGCTCAACATGATGCTCGGCGAGGTCTCCCCGGGTGGCGTGGGCGCCGGCCTGTACGGCATCCTCGTGATGGCCGTCGTGGCCGTGTTCATCGCCGGCCTGATGGTCGGCCGCACCCCTGAGTACCTCGGCAAGAAGATCGGTCCGCGCGAGATGAAGATGGCTTCGCTGTACTTCCTCGTCATGCCGATCACCGTGGTCGTGGGCGTCTCCCTGAGCTTCGCCCTGCCGTTCGCGCGCCAGTCCATCTTCGACACGTCGCTGAACAACAGCGGCAACCACGGCTTCTCCGAAGTCGTCTACGCCTTCACCTCGGCCGCGAACAACAACGGCTCCGCGTTCGCCGGCATCACCGCCGACACCCCGTGGCTCGACACCGCGCTGGGTCTGGCCGTGCTGCTGGGCCGTTTCCTGCCCATCGTGCTGGTGATCGCCCTTGCCGGCTCCCTCGCCAAGCAGGACATCGTGCCCGAAACCTCCGGCACGATGAAGACCGACAACAAGCTGTTCACCGGTCTGCTGGTGTTCGTTATCGTCCTTATTTCCGCGCTGACGTTCTTCCCGACGCTTGCTCTGGGACCGTTGGCAGAAGGTTTGGTGGCCTGATATGTCTACCGCTACTGTGAATGGCGCCGTGAACAACGCGAGCGATCTCGCGGCCGACGTCAAGAAATCCAACAACAAGTCGCTTGGCGAAATGCTCGTCAAGAGCCTGCCGGACGCGCTGAAGAAGTTCGATCCGCGCAACATGTGGCACAACCCCGTCATGTTCATCGTGTGGGTGGGCGCCGCGTTCCTGACCCTGCTGGGCATCTTCCAGCTGTTCGACTCCTCCCTGACCATGGGCGAGCCGATCTACTTCACCTGGATCGTGGCCGTCGTGCTGTGGTTCACCGTGCTGTTCGCCAACCTTGCCGAAGCCGTGGCCGAAGGCCGTGGCAAGGCTCAGGCCGACGCGCTGCGCAAGACCCGCACCACCACTCCGGCCCACCGCGTCGTGCGTTACGACGAGGTCAACGACCCGGATGTGCGCGGCCCCGAAAACGGCTACGGCCAGTCCTCCATCGTCGAGGTTCCCAGCTCCGATCTGAAGCTCGGCGACGTGGTGGTGGTCGAGGCCGGCGATCTGATCCCCGGTGACGGCGACATCATCTCCGGCATCGCCTCGGTCGACGAATCCGCCATCACCGGCGAATCCGCCCCCGTGATCCGCGAGTCCGGCGGCGACCGTTCGGCCGTGACCGGCGGCACCCGCGTGCTCTCCGACCGCATCGTCGTGCGCATCACCCAGAAGCCCGGCGAATCCTTCGTCGACAAGATGATCGCCCTGGTCGAAGGCGCGAACCGCCAGAAGACCCCGAACGAGATCGCTCTGGACGTGCTGTTGAGCTCCCTGACCATCATCTTCCTGGTGGTTGTGCTGTGCATCAACCCGCAGGCATCCTCGGTCGGCGCCTCCGTGAGCCTGACCGTGCTGGTCGCCCTGCTGGTGTGCCTGATCCCGACGACCATCGGCGCCCTGCTGAGCGCCATCGGCATCGCCGGTATGGATCGTCTGGTCCAGCGCAACGTGCTCGCCACCTCCGGCCGCGCCATCGAGGCAGCCGGCGACGTCACCACCCTGCTGCTCGACAAGACCGGCACCATCACCTACGGCAACCGTCAGGCCTCAAACTTCCACGCGCTTCCCGGCGTGAGCCACGACGACATCGTCGAGGCCGCGGCCCTGAGCTCGCTGGCCGACTCCACTCCCGAAGGCCAGTCCATCGTGGAGCTCGCCCGCAAGGAGGGCAAGGAGTTCGACGAGGTTCCGGGTGCCACCCCGGTGGCCTTCACCGCCGAAACCCGTATGTCCGGCCTTGATCTGCCGAACGGCGAGCGCATCCGCAAGGGCGCCACCTCGGCCGTCGAGAACTGGCTGGAGCAGGAGGGTGCGGGCGTTGGCCAGGAGGTCATCGACGCCATGCATGATCGTGTCAAGGCCGTGTCCAACGCCGGCGGCACCCCGCTGGTGGTGGCCAGGCAGAACGCGGACAAGTCCATGCAGGTGCTGGGCGTCGTCCAGCTCAAGGACGTCGTCAAGAAGGGTCTGCGTGAGCGCTTCGAAGACATGCGCAAGATGGGCATCCGCACGGTGATGGTGACGGGCGACAACCCGCTCACCGCCGCTGCGATCGCCAAGGAGGCCGGCGTCGACGACTTCATCGCCGAGGCCAAGCCCGAGGACAAGCTCGCCTACATCAAGAAGGAGCAGGCCAAGGGCCAGCTCGTCGCCATGACCGGTGACGGCACCAACGACGCCCCGGCTCTGGCTCAGTCCGATGTCGGTGTGGCCATGAACTCCGGTACCTCCGCTGCCAAGGAGGCCGGCAACATGGTCGACCTTGACTCCGATCCGACCAAGCTGATCGACATCGTGCAGATCGGCAAGCAGCTGCTCATCACCCGTGGCGCGCTGACCACCTTCTCCATCGCCAACGATGTGGCGAAGTACTTCGCCATCATCCCGGCCATGTTCATGGAGAAGTTCCCCGGTCTGGGCGTGCTCAACATCATGGGACTGCATAGCTCCCTGTCCGCCGTGCTTTCGGCCATCATCTTCAACGCGATCATCATCGTGATCCTGATTCCTCTGGCCCTCAAGGGCGTGAAGTACCGTGCGGAGGCCTCCGAGAAGATCCTCGGCCGCAACCTTTCGGTCTACGGTCTGGGCGGCATCATCGCTCCGTTCATCGGCATCTGGATCATCGATCTGTTCGTTCGTCTGATCCCCGGATTCTGATCCGGCGCAGGGAACCGCAAGGAAAGAGTGTATGCAATGAAATCCGCAATGTCATTGAATCTGCGTAGCTATTGGGCCGGGTTCAAGGCCGTGCTGGTGTTCACCGTCATCGTGATCGTGTACACGTTCGTCATGACCGGCATCGGACAGCTCGGCATGCCCGACAAGGTGAACGGTTCGATGGTGGAGGACGCCTCCGGCCAGGTGGTCGGCTCCTCGCTGATCGGCCAGTCCTTCACCGACGACAAGGGCAACGCCCTGCCGCAGTACTTCCAGTCCCGTCCGTCCGCGGCCGGCGACAACGGCTACGACGCTTCGGCCTCCTCGGGCACCAACAAGGGCCATCAGGATGCCGATCTGATCAAGTCGGTGACCGACCTGCGCAAGCAGATCGCCGAGCGCGAGCATGTGAGCGTCAAGGACGTTCCGGCCGACGCGACCACGTCGTCGTCCTCCGGTCTTGATCCGGCCATCAGCCCCGAATACGCGGCCATTCAGGTCAAGCGTGTGGCCGATGCCCGTGGTCTGACCGAGGAGCAGGTGGAGAACGTGGTGAAGAAGAACACGACCGGTCGCGGTCTGGGCTTCATCGGCGAGCCCACGGTCAACGTGGTGACGCTGAACCTTGATCTCGATAAGCTGCAGTAACTGCCTGTCTCGAGTGTGTGATTGATATCCAGCGGTGCCGTCGAGAGGCGACTCTGGCGACGTAGGGGTGATGACGCGGTGGTTTGGCGTCATCACCCTTTCCGCGTTATTTACGCGGCATCGATGGCTTTCGGCTAGAGTTGAAACGGACTGATTGGGGGCATGATGGCTAGAGCACGAGGATCGTTCAGGGTGTTGCTGGGTGCTGCTCCCGGTGTGGGCAAGACCTGTGCCATGCTCAAGGAGGGGCATCGGCTCAAGAGCGAAGGCAAGGATGTTGCCATCGCGCTGCTGGAGACGCACGGGCGCAAGGCCACCGAGCTCTCCGCACAGGGGCTGGAGTACATTCCGCGTCGGCAGATGAGCTACCGTGGTATGCAGCTGGAGGAGATGGACCTGTTCGGCGTGATCGAACGGCATCCCGAAGTGGCGCTGGTGGACGAGCTGGCTCACACGAACGTTCCCGGTTCGGTGCACGAGAAGCGCTGGCAGGACGTGGAGGATCTGCTCGACGCCGGCATCAACGTGATCACCACGATCAACGTGCAGCACATCGAGTCGCTGAACGACGTGGTGCGCGAGATCACCGGAAGCACGCAGAAGGAGACCGTGCCCGACAAGGTGCTGCGTTCGGCCACGCAGGTGGAGATGGTCGATCTTCCGCCTGAATCCCTGCGCGAGCGTCTGTCGGCGGGTCTGGTCTACAAGCCGGACCGGGTCGATGCGGCGCTGAGCAACTACTTCCGCGTCGGCAACCTCACCGCTTTGCGAGAGCTGGCGTTGCTCTGGCTGGCCGGACGGGTTGACGAGGCGCTCAAGGAGTACCGCGATTCCCATAACATCAAGGCGAAGTGGGAGACCCGCGAACGTGTGATCGTGGCGCTGTCGGGCGGCCCGGAAGGCGAGCAGCTGCTTCGTCGTGGCGCCCGCGTCGCCCGCGCATCAGGCGGCGGCGATCTGATCGCCGTGCACGTCACCTCCGAGGACGGTCTTGCCGGATCCAATCCGGGGCTGCTGGCCCAGCAGCGCAGCCTCGTCGAAAAGCTCGGCGGCACGTTCCACCAGATCGTCGGCGAGGACATTCCCGACGCGCTGCTCGACTTCGCGCGCGCGAACAACGCCACGCAGGTGATCGTCGGAGTGTCGCGGAGGAGCATGCTGTCGCGCTGGTTGGGACGGCCTTCGGCCACCAACGGGATCATCGAGAAGTCCGGCGATATCGACGTGCATATCGTCACCCATTCGTTCGCGAACCGGGGCTTCTACCTGCCGAAGCATCGGGAGTCGATGGCGCTGAGCCGGCGTCTGGTCGGATTCCTGTTCGCGGTGGTGTCGGTGCTTACCGTCAGCTGGCTGCTGCTGAACTTCAGCTCCACGCAGTTCGCGCAGCGTGACGCCCTGATCCTGCAGCTGCTGGTGGTGGCGTCCGCCGTCATCGGCGGCATCATACCGGCCACGGTGGCCGCCGTGTTCAGCGGTCTGGCCATCGACTTTCTCTATACGGCTCCGGTGGGTACGTTCCATGTGATCCGACTCGCCGACTTCATCACGATCATCCTGTATGTGATCGTGGGCATGACGGTCGCCATCGTCGTTGACCATGCCGACACCCGTGCGCGCGAATCCCAGCGTGCGCGCGCCGAATCCGAAATGCTGGCCAGCGTGGCCGGTGCCGTGCTGCGCAGCGACGATCCGCTGCAGGCCATCGTGCACCGCACGCGCGAGGCGTTCGGCTTCACCTGCGTGAGGGTATTGAAAGACGGGCAGGTGGTCATTTCCGACGGGGAGCCGTCCCTGCCGAAGGACGGCGTCAGCTTCGAGCGCGACACCGTCACGCTGGACGAGCACGGTCCGTCGCTGGAACTGTACGGCCACTCCATCGAAGCGTCCGACCAGCGTATTCTCACCGCAATCCTTTCGCAGATCCAGACCGTGCTGGAACACAACGATCTGGCGAAGAAGGCCAGCGAGGTGGAGCCGCTCGCCGCGGCCGAGAAGATCCGTACGGCGCTGCTCAACGCGGTGAGCCACGATCTTCGCCGTCCGCTCGCCGCCGCCACCACCGCGGTTTCGGGATTGCAGCGCATGGGTCATGCGGCGAGCGAACGCGATCGTCGCGAACTGCTCGCCGTGGCCAGCAACGGGTTGAAGCAGCTGACCAAGCTGGTGACCGATCTGCTCGACGTCTCCCGACTGCGGGAGGGTGCTCTGCCGCTGTCGCTGGTGGCCACCGACGTGGTCGGCGCGATCATCCCCCTGTTCGACGATCTCAACATCGGCCCGTGGAAGGTCGATCTCGATATCGCTCCCGGTCTGCCGCTGGTCGTCGCCGATCCCGCCCTGCTCAGGCGGGCGCTGTCGAACGTGATGGTCAACGCGCTGCGGTTCACGCCCGATGACAAGCGGGTGCGCATCGCCGCGTCCACATTCAACGGGATCGTGGAGATCCGCGTCGTGGATCAGGGGCCGGGTGTGCCCGACGAGAGCAAGGAGGAGATCTTCGTGCCGTTCCACCGGCTCGGAGACACCGACAACACCACCGGCCTCGGGCTTGGCATGGCCCTGTCGAAGGGATTCGTGGAGTCCATGGGCGGCGTGATTTCGGCGGAGGATACGCCCGGCGGCGGTCTGACCATCGTCATCGCGTTGCGCACGGCCGGGGAGAACATGAAGACCGGTCAGCCGATTCCGAAGAGCGAGCAGCCGGATTCCGCCGGCGTGCTCGAGCAGGATACGCTCAACGTGTCCGGTGCCGTTTCCGATGTGATCCTGCCGCTGCCGGGCAGTGGTCCGTCCGAGGAGCGTGGGCTCGACCGGTTCATCAACTACGGCATCACGCGCGGCGGGGCGTCGGATGATGATCGGCGTGGTGTCGCGGGTTCCGCGGATTCCGGCACGGACGGTTCGGATTCCGGTTCGTCCGATTCCGGCTCTGGCTCCGGCAAAGCGCATGATCCCGCCGACGACATCGTCGTGCATTCCGTCGCGGATCTCGATGACGGTGCGAATGGTGACGATGCCGACGGTCATGATACGGCGGATTCCAAACGAGATGAGAAGCGTCTAGACGAGAAGGATCTAGCCGAGAAGAGTGAGGACTGACGATGAAGATTCTGATCGCGGACGATGATCCGCAGTTCCTGAAGGCGTTGAAGATCACCCTCCATTCGCAGGGCTACGACATCGTGACCGCGAAGGACGGCGTGGAGTGCATCACCGTGGCCGTGCGCGAGCATCCCGATCTGTTCATGGTGGATCTTGGCATGCCGAAAATGGACGGCATGGGCGTGATCCAGGGGGTGCGCGGCTGGACGGATGCGCCGATCCTCGTGGTTTCGGGTCGTACCGATGAGCGGGAGAAGGTGGCCGTGCTGGACGCCGGCGCGGATGACTACGTGACCAAGCCCGTGCCGATCGACGAGCTGCTGGCCCGTATTCGCGCGCTGCTGCGGCGGGCGCCTCAGGAAAACGATTCGCCGACCGTCTCGCTGGGCGACGTGACCATTGATCTGACCGCCCATGCCGTGTTCCGCGGTCGCAAGGGACGGCAGGTGCGCGTGAAGCTCACCCCCACCGAATGGAAGGTGCTGGAGGTGCTGGTGCGCAATGCCGGCAAGCTGGTGACCCGTCGTGATCTGCTCACCGAGATCTGGGGCGCCGAGCATGTGAACGATTCGGGGTATCTGCGCCTGTACGTTTCGCAGCTGCGCAAGAAGATCGAGCCCGATCCGGCGCATCCGCGATACCTCAAGACCGAAACCGGCATGGGATACCGTCTGGATGTGGATTGATCCATCTGGATGTGAGTCTGGATGGGTTGATCCGTTCGTTCGTGGGTTGATCCGGCGGTGGATCTGGCGGCAGATCCACCGGTTTGCCGGTCTGAGTTGTATTGTTCGTCCAAGGCGTGTATCTTAGAAGAGTTGCCCCTCTAGCTCAACGGTTAGAGCAGCGTCCTTTTAAGTCGTGGGTTGTGGGTTCGAATCCCACGGGGGGCACGTCCTAGCCCTTGAAATCATTGAGGTTTCAAGGGCTTTCCCATACCCTGTGCATACGGATTCGCCCCTGATTATCCCTGATTCCGGGAATATTGTGCTCAAAAGATGTTCACGGATTCCGGTCTGAATGGGCTCTTCGCGTTTCGGTATGGGGCCGTTGCTGTACCGTCACTTGGGCTGGTGGAATGCGTCACGTGGTTCGTCTTGCGTCACATGGGCTAGGTGGTCCGCGTGACGCACTCGTCAGAACGTTGGAATATCAATGGTTTGATCATTGCGTCACATGGTCCGGGTGATCCGTGTGACGGTACCTGGTCCATGTGACGGTACCCGGTCCGCGTGACGGTACCCGGTCCGCGTGACGGTACCTGAGCTGCGTGACGATGCGACTGGTTCATGTTGGTGCCCCGCCTGAACCTGCGGCGAACCTGGAGATGCGGTAAAAAGGGGAGACAAAGAAGAAGCCCGGCGGGAGAGAAGACCGCCGGGCCAGAGAGGAAGAGAGAAGAAGAAAGGGTTTTAGTTATTGCGGTTGTTGAACCGTGATTCCTATATAACCCCGTAAGGTTCAACGTGTTGTGAGTGTTAGCTGGGAATTCCATGAGAATGTGTGATTTGATTGCCGGATGGCTCCCGTAGCTCCTTGCCGAATTGTCCGGTTCCCGTAAGTGACGATGAAAACTTCCGAGAAAGGAATGGACATGGGATTCTTCTTCAGCGATCCGACCTACAGCGTGGTCAAGGTGGGCGGATGGTTCACGGATGATCAGGCTGTGGTCGAAGGTGTGACGATGGAAGAGGCACAGGATTACGTCGACAGCCGTTCCGGCTGGTTCGGTGATGACGGCAATACGTACAAGATCGTCAAGGACAGTCAGTGGTGATGGGGTGGATATACGACCGGCTTGCGGTGCGGATGCCGATCGCAGTGCGGATGCCGATCGCCGGAATGTAGGAAGAAGGAACGCCGGACCGTGAATGCGCCTGTCGGCGCAAGGGCCGCTCGCAGCGGCAAAAAATGGAGCCCGGGGCAATGCACGGCCCGACGCGACACCCAGTGTACGGCATGGTGGGTGTCTGTGCAAAACAACGGCCGGAGTTGCGCTGGCCGAGTGAGGAACCGCGCCGATGAATCGAAGCCACCTCATCCGACCGGCATTCGCCGGCCACCTTCCCCTCGGAGGGGAAGGCAGAGTAACACTGAAGCAGTGGTGCCGACCGGTATTCGCCGGCCGCCCCAGCCCCGTTTTCCGCTATGCCAGCTACTCCAGTCTGCCCTTGCGCCACAGGCCGGCTCCGGCCTGGAAATCCTTCGCCGTGCCGGCCAGTGATTTCGCGGTCTTCGCCATATGGGGCGCGCCCGAATTCGCCAGCGCAGCCCTCGCCTCCGATTCGGAAAGCCCAAGACGCTCCGATTCCGTCTGCCGGCGCTTCACTTCGGTGATCAGACCAGCCGAGATCACCGAACAGAACGCGCTGGCCCGTTCCAGAGCCACGGCGAAATCGCCGGTGAACGCACCGGAAAGAATCGAATCCGCGGTACGGGCGATATCCGATTCGGTCGGTGCCTGATCCACGCCGGCGATGGCCGACGCCGTGGTGGCCACGGGCTCGCCCAAACGCCACAGGCGCGAAATGCCCTCGCGATTGCGCCGCATCCAGGTGCGCAGCATATACAGCCGCCACAGCACGCCGGGCAGGGACTCCGACTCGGCCGAACTCCACAGCTCGGCCACAAGATCCACCCCTTCGCGCTCCACCAGCGTCAGCACGCGCTCCACCACCTGCGGATCCTGCGTATGATGCACGCGGTCAAGCAGTGACGCTGCGGTGGTGTGGCTCATATCGCTGAGCCGCTGAGGATCCACGCCGCCGGAAAGCTGATCGATCAGCGCGGCGTCGAGCTGCGCCGGCCGGGTGAACCGGGCTGCGCCGGAGCGTGCCGCGGCGAAACCGGAGCCGGCGGCGCGCACCGAAGCGGAACCATAGGCAGATGAATTAGTAGACAATCGGATTTACCTTCTGAATATCGATGATGGCCGGACCATCGTCCGCTTCAACGATATTAAAGGCTACCGCATGTCCGGTGGCCATATACGGCGATTTCGCGGGAAGCCGCTTGGCCAGCGCCTTCGACACGCAAAGATTGCGCATATGCTCGAACACTCCACCGATCACCGGCCGATGCATGCACACCGCCGTGGTTTCGTCGGAGTCGATCGTATGCTGCATTTCGCCGAGAATGCACGCCCATGCGGAATCGGGATGGTCGGCGAAGGCGTCTTCGGTCAGATCGTCGGCCATATGCACCGGAAGTCCGGTCTGCCAGGAGAATGTTTCGATGGTGCCGGTGCAGCGTCTCCACGGGGATGTGACCAGCCGGTCGATGCCGAAACAGGCGATCTCGCGGGTCAGCGCATAGGCGTAGGCCGCTCCGCGCGGGGTGAGCGGTCGATCGGCATCGGTGCCGCCCCAGAACTTACGTCCCTCGGCCTTGCCGTGTCGGATCAGCAGGAACATGCGGGAGCCGAGAATCCCGCCGCGCACCTTGGCCACGAACTGATCGAGAATATCGCGGTCGAGGACATGCGTGACCTTGTGCCGTGCGTCGGCCGGCGACATCCAGAGAATGTTGTCCACCTCATTGGGATCGGTGTTGATCGGGCCGAAGGCGTACCGGCGTTTCTCCGCGGCGATCGGATCGATCACATGGGCGTTCCAGTACAGCACATGCTTGCGGGGTTTGCTGGGATTGCAGCGTCGCTTGCCCGGCTTGCCTTCGTCTTCGAGCGGATACTCGATCTCTCCGAGATACGCGCCCAGCGCCACCGGCAGGCCGGTCTCCTCGCCGATCTCGCGCACGGCGGCATGCCGATGCGATTCATTGATGTCAAGCTTGCCCTTCGGCCAGCTCCAATCGTCATATTTCGGTCGATGGACGACGCATACTTCCAGATTATCCAAAATGATATCCGGGTCCTTGGCCTTGGGGCCTTCGAGCCGAATATCATCGCGCCAGCGGTATACGATGCCGCCGGCTGCTTCGACGACCGTACTACTCATGCGATGTTCCTTCTCTGTTCGTCGTCGGTCCGTTTGCGGCGGGGCGTGCGGGCACGGCCTCGGTAACCGCGAAACGGTTGATCGACGACTGCTTGTTATGATCTGCGCTTCACTGCGGCAGTGCGGTGATGTGCACCTATGCAGAAAAACACACTTCCATTATGGAGCGGTTGGATTGATTCAGGGTCATTGGAGTGCAATAAATGACAACAATTCGGTGTGGACGCGGTACTGAGGGTGGCGGAAAATGACCGAGAGCGACAACGGCGACCGATATGCAAACAGCCCGGATACCGTTATCGAATTGGTATCCGGGCTGTTCACGAATCTGCCGTTCGCAGATTTCGGCGGATCAGCTGTGACGCGGACGACGCGTGTGCTTCTTGATCAGAGCCTCCTGGCTGTCGATCAGCGGCTTGCCGTCGTCATCCGTGGAATGACGCACGTACGTGCCGTCGGGCTGCATGTGCCAGCTGCTGGTGGTGTCGGCCATCTGCAGATCCACGTACTTGATGAGCTCCTCGATCTGCTCGGGGGCGGTGATGCGGATCAGCGCCTCGACACGACGGTCGAGGTTGCGGTGCATCAGATCGGCGGAACCGATCCACACCTCGGGGCCGGAGGCCGGACCCTCGCCGATCTGCGGACCCTGGGAGTTCGCGAAGGCGTAGATGCGGCTGTGCTCCAGGAAGCGGCCGAGGATCGAACGCACGCGGATGTTCTCGCTCATGCCGGGCACGCCGGGCTTCAGCGAGCAGATGCCGCGCTCGACGATGTCGATCTTCACGCCGGCCTGGCTGGCGCGGTACAGGGCGTCGATGGTGGCCTCGTCCACGATGGAGTTGACCTTGATCTTGATCCAAGCGGGCTTGCCGGCGAGGGCCGCGGTCTCCTCGCGGCGGATGCGCTCGATCAGGCCGGTGCGGATGCCGCGCGGGGCGACCAGCAGACGGTGGAAGCTTGACTTCGGCGCGTAGCCGCTCAGCTGGTTGAACAGGCGGGTCAGATCCTGACCGACCACCGGATCGCAGGTGAGCAGACCGAGATCGGTGTACAGACGAGCGGTCTTCGGGTTGTAGTTACCGGTGCCCACATGGCAGTAGCGACGCAGACCATCGGCTTCCTGACGAACCACCAGCGACAGCTTGCAGTGGGTCTTGAGGCCGACGATGCCGTACACCACATGCACGCCCGCGCGTTCGAGCTTGCGGGCCCAGGCGATGTTGGCGTCCTCGTCGAAGCGGGCCTTGATCTCCACCAGGGCCAGCACCTGCTTGCCGGCGTGGGCGGCGTCGATCAGCGCGTCCACGATCGGGGAGTTGGAGCTGGTGCGGTACAGCGTCTGCTTGATGGCCAGCACCTTCGGGTCGGCGGCGGCCTGAGCCAGGAACGCCTGCACGGAGGTGGAGAAGGAGTCGTAGGGGTGGTGCAGGAGGATGTCGCGCTCGCGGATCGCGGCGAAGATGTCCTGCGCGCGGCTGGATTCCACTTCGGCGATCTGACGGTTGGTGGTGGGCACGAACTTCGGGAACTTCAGGTCCGGGCGGTCCACTCCGCCGAGCTCGAACAGCACCGTGGCGTCGAGCGGCGTGGGCAGGCGGTAGACCTCCTCGTCGTTCACGCCAAGCTGGTCGGCGAGCAGCTGGGAGAGGAACGGGCTGGTGCTCTCGGAAAGCTCCAGACGGATCGGCGGTCCGAAGCGACGACGCAGCAGTTCCTTCTCCATGGCGTTGAGCAGGTTCTCGGCGTCATCCTCTTCGACGTCGATGTCCTCGTTGCGGGTCACGCGGAAGGAGCGGGCCTCCTTGATGATCATGCCGGGGAACAGGGCCTCCAGATGGGCGATGATGAGGTTCTCCATCGTCACGAAGCCGTAGCGCACATCGGTGGCCTCGTCGTCGGTCATGTCGTCGACGGCCACCAGACGGGGCAGGTTGTCCGGGATCTTCACTCGGGCGAAGTGCGACTTGCCGGAGTTCGGGTTCTCCACGATCACGGCGAGGTTCAGCGAGTTGCCGGAGATGTAGGGGAACGGGTGAGCGGGATCCACGGCCAGCGGGGTCAGCACGGGGAAGACCTGATGGCGGAAGAACTTGCTCAGTCGTTCCTGCTCGGCGATGGTGAGCTGGCTCCACTTGAGCAGCACGATGTTTTCCTTGGCGAGATCGGGCAGGATGTGCTCGATCACGTAGCCGGCGTGCTCGTCCTGCAGGCGGTGGGCCTGATCGGAGATCGCGCGCAGCTGCTGGCGGGGGCTCAGGCCGCTGGCGCTCGGCACGGCGATGCCGGTGTCGATGCGGCGCTTGAGGCCGGCCACGCGAACCATGAAGAACTCATCGAGGTTCGACGCGAAGATGGCGGCGAAGTTGGCGCGCTCCAGCACGGGAAGGGTCTCGTCCTGGGCGAGCTCCAACACTCGCTTGTTGAACTTCAGCCAGCTCAGCTCACGGTCGAAGAACCTGTCCTTGGGCAGAGGCTCGTAATGAGCGGCGTTGGGGTTCTCGCGGGTGTCTTTCGGCGTTTCCGCGATATGCTCGGCGATCTGAGACTTGAGGATCGCCTTTGAGGGTGCATTGAATATCTGGGCCATACCTACCACTCTATTATCGACTTCGACGAACGGGGATAAAAACAGGGGCAAAACCCGGCAGAATTTAACTATTATTCATATTGCTTCCGGGGCCATTGCCGGATTAGGTACGTGGATCGTGGATACTGGAAGGTATGCAGTCGTCAACAAACGGTGATCGGGATGGTCGTATTCTGGAGATTCCACGAGGAACGGTGGTGCTTGCGGCTACTCCCATAGGCAACGTATCGGACGCTTCGGCACGATTGACGGCACTGCTGGAGCAGGCCGACATCGTGGCCGCGGAGGACACCCGACGCCTGTACGATCTCGCCCGTCGACTGGATGTGCATGTCGGCGGAAGGGTGGTGGCCTACCACGACCACAACGAACGGGGCAAGGCGGACGGTCTGCTCGACGAGGTGGAGACGGGCGCCTGCGTGCTCGTCGTTTCCGACGCGGGCATGCCCACAATCAACGATCCCGGTCTGGCGATCGTGCGTCGGGCCATCGAACGGGGGCTCCCGGTCACCTGCGCCCCGGGGCCGAGCGCGGTGCTCGACGCCCTGGCGTTGTCCGGCCTGCCCACGGATCGATTCTGCTACGAAGGGTTCCTGCCCCGCAAGCATTCGGATCGCGTGCAGCGTCTGCGCTCGCTGCAGTCCGAACGGCGGACCATCGTGTTCTACGAAACGCCGCACCGCATCGCCGAGTCGATGGACGATCTGCTCTCCGCCTTCGGCTCGGACCGTCAGATGGCGCTGGCCCGCGAACTGACGAAGGACTATGAGGAAGTCCGCCGAGGCGGCATCGGCGAGATCCGTCAGGGGGTGATCGACGATCCGCCTCGCGGAGAGATCGTGCTGGTGATCGCTGGAGCCTCCGAGGATGAGGCCCGCGAGATGGCACCATCCTCGCTGAGCGTGGAGGATCTGGCGGTGCTGGCCATCGATCGTGCTCTGGAGGACGGTCTGCGCATCAAGGAGGCCATCGCCGAGGTGATCGAGGAGCATCCGATGGTCGATGGTTCGCTCGCCAATCGCAAGCAGGTCTATTCGGCGGTGTTGCAGATCAAGCAGTAATCAGGCGGCGCTTCAGGCAGCACTTCAGACAGCAGCGGTGCGGGCATCGTCCTCCATCGACTCGAACAGCACGTCGAAGGCGCGCTTTACTCCGGGACCGCCGGCCTGAGCCACGAATTCCAGGAGCTCCGGGGTGGCTGCGGTGTTGGCGATCAGCCACATGCGCAGTTCCGGCGCCTCCCGTGCGATGTGCCAGAGCACGTCCGGTTCGGTGGACGGATCACACGCCACGCCAACCGTAAGCCGCAACGGTGGCGGGGGTGGTGCCGCTACCCGCTGCCGCTCGGCTCGGGGACGTTTCCCGATGCCGGTAAGACGCTCGTCGTGCCGCGGATCGTCCCGCGCGTGCGCGCGTCGATGCCGTTTATGCCGTGCCCTCGTCGTGCGCATGGTCGGTTCCGCTGCTTGTTCCGATGGCCGCGGCCTCGTCGTCGATGTTCGCTTCGGTCAGCTCCCGTTGCTGCCGATTCAGCAGCATCAGCTCCTCCACGTTCGTCATCATGCGCACGGCAGGGCCATGATTGGGCCAACGGGGATTCTCCCATAGGATTTTCAGGCATTGAGACGCCTTGATCTCATAGGCGTCAAGCATCTTCGCTATCAACGTTTCCGTGTGGGCCGGACGTTGCTCCGGCAGATTCATGCAGGCCAGATCGCATGCGGTGCGCATCGGCGAGGTGACCAGCAGCTGCCGCAGTCGCATCAGTTGCTCCGGTGGCGTGCGCCTGTTGTGCGCGATGATCTGTCTTCCGTGGATTCTGGCGCGGAAATGCGACCCCGAAATCACATCCACTCGATTGGGGAATCGGCCTCCCTGCCATATCCACATCGCCAGCGGCCCTGCCGCAGCCGCTCCGAACGGCACCATTTGCTCCGCGATCGAGGCCCTGCCGTAGAGCGTTCCGGCCTGCGACGTGGAATAGGCGCAGGTGTCGTCCAATCGAACCAGTACTTGCCGCTCCACCAGTCGCTCAAGTCCCATGTCTCCGGTGACGTCTCCGATCCGTATGATCGCGGGGAGGACTTTCCGCGGACGATCGGCGTCGTCGCGTCTTGCAGAGTCCTCCGATGAGAACCGCGTCGGTCGTCCCGAAGGATGCGTTCCTGATGATCTGCCATCGGCGGGAGACCGCGGCCTCGTACCGGTGCGGGAGCGGGAACGTCCCGGTCCGGTTCCGGCGCATCTCGCTCCTCGTCTTGCGCGGGTCTGCCTGTCCTGTGCGAGACAGGCATTCGCGATGTCGCCGATATACGGTGGAATGCCCGGTGCGCGGTCAGGCGTTGCGAGAGCGGTCGGCAATCTCGTGGACGTCGGCTGCAGGGTCGCCGGCGTCGTCGCCGGGTGCATGATGGTCGACTTCATAGTCGTTGATGCTGTATTCATGGTGCCGACATTAGGGGGAAGCGGTGCGCAGCGAAACCGGGGCGGAAGAAATGTGGAAAAGTGGACGATTCCGTCGCATACGAGCATTCGTTGTGGATAACCGCTCTCGGTTATGCACAATACCGGTCGGACAATCGTGCATAACCCGCGGTCTGCCGGTCGGTGCACGTCCTGCGGAACGGTCTGCGCTGTCCTCTGTAACGCACATAATCGGTTTTTATGAGTCATATTCTTGTCAACGTCGCTTGGCCGTACGCAAACGGCCCCCGTCACATCGGCCATGTGGCCGGTTTTGGCGTCCCCTCGGACGTCTACGCACGCTTCGAGCGCATGAAGGGCAACGACGTGCTGATGGTGTCCGGCACCGATGAGCACGGCACCCCGATTCTGGTGGAGGCCGAAAAGGAGGGCCTCACCGCCCAGGAGCTCGCCAACCGGTATAACCGTGTGATCGCCAAGGATCTGTGCGATCTGGGCCTCAGCTACGATCTGTTCACCCGAACCACCACCGGCAATCATGAGAAGGTGGTGCAGGAGCTGTTCAGACAGTGCCTGAAGAACGGCTACATCTACAAGGGTGTGCAGCAGGTGGCCATCAGCCCCTCCACCGGCCGTACCCTGCCCGATCGCTACATCGAAGGCGAATGCCCGATCTGCCATACCGACGGCGCCCGTGGCGATCAGTGCGACGCCTGCGGCAACGAGCTCGACCCGATCGACCTGATCAACCCCGTCTCCAAGATCAACGGCGAAACCCCGCGCTTCGAGGAGACCGAGCATTTCTTCCTTGACCTGCCCGCGCTGGCCGAAGCCAATCTCGCGTGGCTCAACACCCGCGAAGGATGGCGCACCAACGTCATCAACTTCTCCAAGGGCCTGTTCAAGGAGGTCAAGCCGCGCGCCATCACCCGAGACATCGACTGGGGTATTCCGGTGCCGGTGGAAGGCTGGATCGACAACCCGAACAAGAAGTTGTACGTGTGGTTCGACGCCGTGATCGGCTACCTTTCGGCCTCCATCGAATGGGCCCGCCGCAAGGGCGATCCCGAAGCGTGGCGCGCCTGGTGGAATGATCCGCAGACCCCCGGCTACTACTTCATGGGTAAGGACAACATCACCTTCCACTCCCAGATCTGGCCCTCCGAAATGCTGGCCTACAACGGTGCCGGCTCCAAGGGCGGCGAAACCGGCGAGCTCGGCCCGCTGAACCTGCCCGAGCAGGTCGTGGCCTCCGAGTTCATGACCATGGAGGGCAAGAAGTTCAGCTCCTCCCGCGGCATCGTGATCTATGTGAAGGACATCCTCTCCCGCTACCCGGTGGACGCCGTGCGCTACTACATCTCCGTGGCGGGCCCCGAATCCTCCGACTCCGACTTCACCTGGGCCGAGTTCGTGCGCCACAACAACGAGGAGCTCGCCTCGGCATGGGGCAACCTCGTCAACCGCGTGGCCAACCTCATCGCCAAGAACTTCGGCGCCATCCCCGCCGTCGACGAGTCGAAGCTCACCGATCAGGATCGCGCGCTGCTGGAGCAGACCGTCGCCGCGTTCGACACCGTCGGCGGGTTCCTCGAAAAGCATCACCAGAAGGCCGCGCTGGCCGAGGCCATGCGCATCGTCGGCGAGATCAACAAGTACATCTCCGCCGTCGAACCTTGGAAGATCAAGGACGACGAGGCGCGACTCGGCACCGTGCTGCACGTCGCCGCGCAGGCCGTATCCGACGCCAACCATCTGCTCGCCCCGTTCCTGCCGCATTCCGCGCAGAAGGTGTGGGAGGCGCTCGGTGGCAAGGGCACGTTCTCCCCGCTGCCGCACATCGAAGAGGTGGAGGATCTCGACAAGCCGGGATTCACCTACCCGATCATCACCGGCGACTACCAGCTCGGCGTGAACGTGCATCCGTGGAAGAGCGAGCCCATCGAGGTCGGTGCCGCAGTGCCGAAGCCGAAGCCGATCTTCGCGAAGATTCCGAAGGAAGCCGTGCAGGAGGAGCTTGATCGATTCCAGGCCGAGCTTGATGCCCGTCGCGCCAAGGAGGCGGAGCGTCTGGCCGCTGCCAAGGCGAAGCTGGCCGAGGAGGCGAAGTGATTCCGCCCGATCGCCGGAAACGGACGATCGGACGGATGATTGCAATGTCCGCCGTGGAATGTGGCTGAGCCAGCACGGCCTGCCACATTTCACGATTCCGTCACACATTTTCAGGAAAGATTCAGGTTCCCATATCGTTCCGCCAAGAAAGGGCTGGTTATATCAGTCATGTCAGCGGATAGCACCGCCGGCGAGATTCCCAGTCGAATCTCATAACTGAACCCTTCTTCTCTCTTCTCTCTAGCCCGGTGTTTTCTCCCACCGGGCTTTTTCTTTTCCGATCGGCTTTTGGGGTGAACTGGCGGAACCGCTCATCAGCCTCGTTACTTGGTCGAAGTGCTTATGAATACGTCCGAATCGGCTTCTTAATGATCGCATTGACCAAGTTGCATGCCCGGACGGTTCGGGTTCGATGGATCAGGCCGCGAAACCACGACACGGTACGGAAAACCGCCATCGGTCTGGATTTCGGGCACACCGGTCGCACATTTCCCGCGCATGATTTTCAGGTTATTTTCAGGTTATGGCATCGTTGCATTCAGTAAGGGCGAGTTATATAAGAGTTGTCAACGGAAACCCCGGAGGTGCAACCCGGAAGGATCCGAACACATCCCGCGGATGGTGCGGCACGCCGAACCACTCGGTAAGCGGATGATAACTGAATCCTCATAACTGAACCCTTCTCTTCTCTCTTCCTTTCTCTGATTTCCCGGCGGCCAATCCCGCCGGGTTTTTCTTTGTTCCGCCGTTTTCCTTGTTCCGCACGTTCTTTTGTTCCGCACGGCGGTTCGGGAACCCCTCACGCCATACTGGTGCGCATGAGCAAGCATCATCGCAATCGAAGCTGGGCGCCGGCCCCGGAGCCGCTGACCGAATGGACCTACGACAATCACACGCATGTGAAATCGGTGGTGCCGTTTTCCGCGGCCATGGCACATGAGGCCGAGATCAAGGGGCAGCCGCCCGTGCCGGTCTACAGCGAGCGGGAGATTCTGGAGCAGGCCGAGGCCGTGGGGGTCCGACGGATCATCGACGTGGGATGCGAATACCCCCATCTGCGCGATGCGGTTGATCTGGCGAACGAATTCCCCGGCTGCGTGCACGCCGCACTGGCCATCCATCCCAATGAATCCGTGCTGCATGGGCATCGCGGGGCCAAGGGGCCGGACGGTCTGGAGCTCAAGTACCAGCCGTGGCATGATATCGATTTCGACGCGGCGTTGGGCGAGGTTCATCGGCTGGCGACGACGTTCCCCGAGCAGGTGGTGGCCATCGGTGAAACCGGTCTCGACTATTTCCGTACCGGCGATGAGGCTCGGGAATACCAGCGTGAGGCGTTCCGTGCGCATATCGCGCTGGCCAAGGAGCTGAATCTGCCGATGCAGATCCACGATCGGGATGCGCATGCCGACTGCATCGAGGTTCTGCTCAGGGACGGAGCGCCGGAACGCACCGTGTTCCACTCGTATTCGGGGGATGCGGACATGGGGCGTATCGCCGCCGAGCAGGGGTGGTATCTGAGTTTTTCGGGAACGGTGAGCTACAAGGGCAACGGGGGGATTCGCGACTCGCTGCGCATGATCGCCCGGGATCACATCCTCGTGGAGACCGACGCTCCGTATCTCACGCCGATGCCGTATCGTGGCCGTACGAACGCACCGTACATGATCCCCTACACGCTCACCGCCATGGCGGATGTGCTGGGCATCAACGTCAACGACATGGCTGCGATCACCAGACGGAACACCCAGTCCGTATATGGCATCTGATGTTCGAATGTCGTTAGCGACCGTTAGGAAACCGTTAGGATTTTTCGGCCGCAAATATCAGTGATTTCAACGGTTGCCGCTGTTTGCACATATGGAGGGCAAGCGTTGTTCGCGCTTTTGGCGAGGTAGTGGTAGCCTTTTTCTTCGCGTTAGGAAAATGCAAAGATTTTATGAATCTGCAATCCTGGATCGCGGCTGCCCGGCAGCCGATGCAGTGACGAATACCGTTGTGTTGAATGTTGGAGGTTGCCATGGCGAAGCAGAGCGACATCGCCAAACACGCCGCCGAAGATACGGAGGCCGGAAGTACCGGTCCCGGACAGGAGGACGAGCAATCGCTGAGGACGGACCGATCCGAGAAGTCCGATACATCCGCCAAGGCTGATAAGACAGGCCGATCCGAACAGTCCGAGCAAACCGATAAGGCCACGGGACCGGACGAAACCGTTCCTCCGGTGACGAAGGTGATTCCTCCCGTGTCGGTGACGGACACCGGATCCCTGCAGCTCAAGGGCATTGTCAAGGCTCCGAAAACCTCCCGGCACATCGTGCTGCCCGAGGAGAAGGCGGAGGCCGAACGGGCGAAGAAGGAAGCCGAAAAAACCCAGAAGAAGGCCCAGAAGGCCCCGAGGACCCGACTCGGCAAATGGTGGCGCGGGGTTCAGAGCGGTCCGGATCGCGTCACGCTGGCCATGTCGATCGTGGCGCTCGGCGTGGTGTACGGCGACATCGGCACCTCCCCGCTGTACATGGCGCAGTCGTTCGTGGCGGGGCAGGGAGGCCTCCAGTACGCCGACCGGCAGTCGGTGCTCGGCCTGCTGTCACTGCTGTTCTGGTCGATCACCCTGATCACCACCGTCAAATACGTGCTGATCGCCATGCGCATCGACAACAAGGGCGAAGGCGGCATCTTCGCGCTGTACTCGATGGTCCGCCGGTACGGCAAATGGCTGGCGTATCCGGCCATGATCGGCGGTGCGGCGTTCCTCGCCGATTCCGTGCTCACCCCCGCGGTTTCAATCAGCTCCGCAGTCGAGGGTCTGCAGACCATCCCGCAGCTGGAACCGCTGTTCGACAGCAATGACAGTCTCACCCTGATGATCACCGTGTGCATCATCCTCGTGCTGTTCGCCATCCAGTCCCGCGGCACCGAAAGCATCGGCAAGGTGTTCGGCATCGTGGTGATGATCTGGTTCTCGTTCCTCGCCGTGGTGGGCGTGGTGAACATCGGCACGGACTGGACGATCTTCGCCGCGCTCAACCCGTGGTACGGCATCGAGTTCCTGCTGTTCGACCCGGGCAACAAGGCCGGTCTGGCCGTGATGGGCACCGTGTTCCTTGCCACCACCGGTGCCGAGGCGCTGTACTCCGACATGGGTCATGTGGGCCGCGGCAACATCTACGCCACCTGGCCGTTCATCAAGATCGCACTGGTGTTCAACTACTTCGGTCAGGGCGCGTGGATCCTGCGCAATCAGGGCAACGCCGAGCTCTATGACGTCAAAAGCCTCAACCCGTTCTTCCAGATGATGACGCCGAACCTGCGTTCGGTGGCCGTGATCCTGTCGGTGGCCGCCGGCGTGATCGCCTCGCAGGCGCTGATCACCGGCGCGTTCACCATGGTTTCGGAGGCCACCGGCCTCAACTGGATGCCCCACCTGCAGGTGCGGTACCCCGCCCGCACCCGCGGCCAGCTGTACATTCCGGCCATCAACGTGGTGCTGTGCGTGGCGACGCTGAGCGTGCTCGCGCTGTTCCGGGATTCCGAACACATCACCGCCGCATACGGTCTGGCGCTGACGATCACGATGATCACCACCACGATCCTGCTGGCCGCCTACATCTGGTGCGCGTGGAAGCGCCGGGTGTTCGCCATCGTGTTCGCGATCCTGTTCCTCGCCATCCAGACGCTGTTCTTCATCGCGTCGATGTCGAAGTTCCTGCATGGCGGCTGGTTCACGATGCTGCTCACGCTCGCGATTCTGGGCGTCATGTATACGTGGGATCAGGGCACGAAGGTGGAGCGTTCCCAGCGCCGCCACATGTGGCCCAAGGAGTTCCTGCCCGCGCTCGACGCGCTGCACCGCGACTTCAAGATCCCCTACTACGCCGACAATCTGGTGTATCTGACCTCCGATCCGGAACTCCGCCGGCTCGACACCGACATCTTCTACTCGATCTTCGCCAACCATCCCAAGCGCGCCCGCGCATGGTGGGCGGTCTCCGTGCAGGTGACCGACGATCCGTTCACGCGCGAGTATTCGGTGGAGAACTTCGGCACCAGCTTCCTGTTCCGTGTGCGCATCCGCCTCGGATTCAAGGTGAGTCAGAACGTGGCCACGTATCTGCATCAGATCATGCATGATCTGATCAACGACGGGACCCTGCCGCGTCAGACCGTGATCTACCCGAAGGTGGACGAGGACCCGGAGATCGGCACGATCCAGTACGTGCTGGTCCACAAGGCGCTGATGCCGGAATCCAAGATCACCTCCCGTGGCGCGACCTCGCTGCGGGTGAAGTATGCGATTCGCCATGTGGCCGGCAATCCGGTGAAATGGTTCGGTCTGGCCGCGTACAACCCGGTGGTGGAGGTGCAGCCGCTGTTCGTCTCCACCAACAAGGTTCCGGCGCTCAAGCGCGTGGCATTGCGCAAGCCGAAGCGGCCGATCACCCTGCAGCAGATCCGTGCCGAGCAGCATGAGGAGGCCGAGAACATCCGTGCCGCGGCCGTGGCCGAGGCGGAAAGCGCGGCGGCTGAGCGTGAGAGTCGCCGTGGATCCCGCGCGGAGTCCCCTGCCGTGGAGCGGGCCGGGGCGGAACGCGCCACCGTGGTAGATGGCGAAACCGTGGCGCGTAGGGCGCGTAGGGGAGCCAAGCCGAATTTCGATCTGCGGCCGGCCTCCAGCGTCGGGCCGAGAACGTCGGCCAAGATGACGTCGGCCGATACGACGTCGGCCGATACGACGACCGTTGAAGCCAAGTAGGCTGTGGATCGGAGACGACCAAGGTGACGGCGGCAAACGGGTGCATCGGGCGTTATAGCCATTCGCTATAACGCCGGTGGCACGTCGTATCGGTCTGCCGCTATGGTGGGGGACTATGTGCAGATTGTTGGGATACGCTACACCGGGGGACAACCTGAGTCTTGATGACGTGCTGACGAACTCCCAACTTGAGACGTTTCAGCAGATGGCCATCATTCACAACGACGGCTGGGGCGCGGCCCTGGTCACCGATCCGCTCCAGCCGTCCGGCGTGCGCGACGGAGGCGCCCCCACGCCGTCGAACAATGTGAGCGTCTACAAATCCACGTCATCGGCCTATGCCGATCCGGTGTTCCGCTCGATCGAATGCCAGGGCGCCCGCGGCGCGCTGTATCATCTGCGGCTGGCATCGTCCGGTCTGCCGCTGATCATGGAGAACCAGCAGCCCTTCTTCGCGGACGGCGTCTCCTTCATCCACAACGGCGACATCTCCGACGCCCAGCAGCGCAATATCGTACGAGCCCCCAGCAAGCCGGTCTCCGAAGTCGATATGCTGCGCACCGGTGGCAAAAGCGATTCCGCCGTGTACTTCGCCCTTGTGCTCGCCTACTACCACAAGGGTCGCGAACTGCCCGACGCCGTGCGCGAGGCGGTGAAGGATCTTCGTGGCGGCTATCCGAAGTCCTCGTACAACTGCATGATCCAGACCGGCGACGAATTCATCTGCGTGCATGCCGTGGGCAGTCTCGACCCCGAGCCGGAGATCGAAGACCTGTACGCACGCTACGGGCAGAAGGAACACGCCCACGACTACCGTCGCATCCGCTACCGCGAGCTTCCCGGCGGCGGCGTGGTGGCCGCCAGCTCCGGATTCGAGCAGCGCGAGCGAGACGGATGGCGGACCCTGGACAACAACCGGATGATCGTGGCATCCAACCGTACCGGCGAATTCCATATCGAGGCGCTGTAGGCCGGCAGCCGCGCATCGATCGCCGTACGCCGGTCATCGGGCGGCGGCAACCCGCAGCCGCATGCCCCCGCAGCCGCATGCCAATGATCGGTCATCGATTATTCGTATAGCGTCATTCGGGTGTTGCCGACGATGGTCGCGTAGTCTCGGGAGACATGACGATACGAGCCTTTGACTACGCCCACCAGACCACGGTTCCCAATCCCAGGCATGTGGCCAGTCTGGTCCGGTTCATCGAATCCGGCGTCAAGACCCCGGACCACCGTGGATTCGGCGTGGAGATCGAGCATCTGCCGATTCGCAAGAGCACCGGCAAGGCGGTGACCTACGCCGAACCGCACGGCATTCGCAATGTGCTGCAGGCGCTTGCGCAGTTCTATGATCCCACCCGCGAATACTATGAGGACGGCCATCTGCTCGGCCTCGGGCGCGACGGCATCTCGGTGTCGCTGGAACCGGGCGGTCAGATCGAATGCTCGCTCGGCGTGCTCAACCACGCCGACGATCTGGAGGCGCTGTACCACGAATTCCGCAGGGATCTCGATCCGGTGCTCGACCGTTTCGGCATCCGTCTGATCAACTTCGGCTACCAGCCCGACACCTCCTACAAGGAGATCGAGATCATTCCGAAGTCCCGCTACCATGCGATGCAGAAGTATTTCTCGCACATCGCCCGCTACGGGTTCTGCATGATGCGCGCCTCCGCCTCCACGCAGGTGAGCATCGACTACTTCAGCGAGAAGGATTCCATCGACAAGCTGCGCATCGGCACGGCCGTCGGGCCGATTCTGGCATGGTTCTTCCGCAACACCCCGTTCTTCGAGAAGGAGCCGAATCCGTTCCCGCTGCTGCGTCAGGAGATGTGGGACCACATCGATCCGCAGCGCACCGACCAGCTGTGGGGGCTCTACGACGACAACTACGACTGGGAGCACTATGCGGTGGACGTGCTCACCACTCCGGTGTTCATCGCCGATCTTTCGCACACCCCGGAATACACCGGCGACAAGCCGGTATTCGCGGCCCCGTTCGACACGGCGGCCGACCTGTATCCGGATCGCGAACTCAACCAGGCGGAGATCAATCATCTGATCTCCACGCATTTCAACGACGTGCGGCTCAAGAACTTCATCGAGCTGCGACACTGGGATTCGCTGCCGCTGCCGCGCGCCCAGCGTCTGACCGAAATCGTTGCCAACCTGTTCTACGATCGGGCGCAGTTCGAGGGTCTGCTGAGCTATTTCGACGGTCTGCGAGCGGTGGACGTGCGCGAGGCCAAGGCCGATCTTCAGGCGCATGGCGAGGACGCCCGACCCTACGGGCAGCCGCTGGAGTTCTGGCGCGAGTTCCTGCACGTCGAGGGCACGCTCGACACCGAGCCGGGGGATCCGGAGCGTCCGGACGTATTCCAGAAGTAGCCGGCCGCGCGACACCGTGCAATCGGTTGCGTAGCATTGCGCAGTCGGCCGCGTAGCATCACCGCGGGAGGTTCGTATTCGCCGACGGGAGATCAGGCAGGAGTAGGCTCTCTCGTATGAGCGAACAGACCCATACGCACTCCGCGGGGAATATCGGCGATCCCCGGCACGCACGACGGCTGATCGCCGCGCTGTGCCTTTCCGCGACGATTCTGGCGGCGGAGATCGCCGGTGCCGCCGTCACCGGCTCGCTGGCGCTGCTGGTGGACGCCGGCCACATGCTCACCGACATCTCGGTGCTCGCCGCATCCACGGTGACGGCCGTGCTGATGCGCCGCAAGCCCAGTGCCGAACGCACCTGGGGTTGGGCGCGGCTTGAGGTGGTGACCGCGGCGGGCGGCGCGCTGGCCCTGCTGGCGGTGGGCCTGTTCGCGCTGGTCGAGGCCGTGCAGCGGCTGCTCGGCGGGGGAGAGCAGATGCAGGCGCCGAGGCTGCTGCTGTTCTTCGGTGTGCTCGGTCTGCTGGCGAACATCGCTTCGATGATCATTCTGATGGGCGACCGGCAGTCCAACATGAATATGCGGGCCGCGTTCCTCGAGGTGGTCAACGATGCGCTTGGCTCGGTGGCCGTGGTGATTTCGGCCGTATTGGTGATGACCACCGGATGGTCGAACTTCGATTCGATCGCCGGCGTGGTGATCGCGCTGATGATGATTCCGCGGGCCGGCAAGCTGCTGCACTCCAGCATGAGAGTGCTGTTGGAGGAGACGCCGGAGGGGCTTGACCTCGACGCGGTGCGCACGCATCTGCAGAACGTGCCGCATGTGGTGGACGTGCATGATCTGCACGCCATCACCGTGGCCACCGGACTGCCGACCCTGAGCGCCCATGTGGTGGTGGACGCCGAGAACGTCGACGACTACGCGGATGTGCTCACCTCGCTGCAATGCTGCGTGCGCGATCATTTCCCCGTGTCGGTGGAACACTCCACGTTCCAGATCGAACCGGAAGGATATGTGAACATCCGCGACGGCGTGTTCCATGAATAGCCGCGAACGGGTTCGTCCAAGCGGATTGGCAATGGTCTGGTTCGAGCAGATCGGCGGGTCGACCAGACAGGAACAGGGGGCGCTCGCGGTTTTCGGCTGAGGCTATTGTGTTGGGTATGACATCCAAGACCATCGCACAGATTCGCAACGAGGCTGCTGCGTCGCTTTCCCCGGAGCGACAGCAGCAGTGGGAGCAGTTTCTGACCCCCATGCCCATTGCCGAGCAGGCGGTGAGTCTGTTTACTCCGACTGACAAGCCGGTGCGGATTCTTGACCTCGGCTCAGGCTCGGGTATTCTGAGCGCGGTGACGGCCAGACGGTCCACGCGAGGCAGCAGCGTTGTCGCCATTGAACAGGACGCTGATCTTGCACAGGTCTCTGAATCGTCGTTGCGGCAGGTGTGCGAGGATGTCACAGTTATCAATAAATCGGTTTTTGAGGTGTTGCTGGACACTCAGTTTGATCGGGTGATTCTCAATCCGCCGTATAAGAAGATCAGCCCGACAGTGATTGCCACAAGCAATGGTGGAGTGAAAGTCACGAATCTATATACCGCTTTTCTGGTGACGGCCATTCAGGCGTTGGACGAAGGCGGCGAATGCGTGGCCATCATCCCGCGGTCATGGATGAACGGCGATTATTTCAAGGATTTCCGCAAGTGGATGCTGAACGAGTGCAGTCTTGACGTACTGGCCGTATATAGGTCGCGGCAGGAGCACTTCAAGGATATGAATATTCTGCAGGAAATCATGCTGGTGAAGGTTTCCAAGCGACCTCAGACCAAAAAAGTCTCGGTGTATGCTGAAGCCATGCCGGTCGCGCCGTTGGAAAGTCAGCCGCATGAATCGGTGGCGCTTAAGGCGTTGCTGATGGGTCGTGATCGTATTGTGCGCATTCAGCCGCAGGATCCGCGCTTGTCGGGCTTCGGGACGATATCCGATCAAGGATTATGGGTATCTACGGGTAAGTTGGTGTGGTTCCGCAACCGTGATGTGCTATCGGCCGTGGAAAGACCGAAGGGGCATCCGTTGTACTGGTCTGACAATCAAAACGGCATGATGATGGTGCATCCGGTCGAATGCGATCGAGAACAGTGGGTGACCGATGGAGTCGATTCGCGTAATGTGATACTTCCTGCCGGCAGCTACTGCATGGTGAATCGTTTCTCCGCCAAGGAGCAGTCGCGTCGCATCCATGCATCGTATCTGTGCAGCAGCGTGGGATTTGTGGCAGATAACAAGCTGAACTACGTGCATCAAGGCACATCCCGTCGAACGGTGCCGTTGGACGACAAAGTGGCTTGCGGTCTGACGCTATGGATGTCATCATCGGTCATCGATGAGTGGTACCGGCAGATTTCCGGTAGTACGCAGGTCAATGCTACCGATCTACGGCAGATGCCGTGTCCGACGAAGGCGCAGCTGACAGCATTGGCCGATAGTCTCCCCATTGACGCCGATGCATCCCAAAGTCATATCGACGAAACGATTGGAAGGCTGTTCTCATGGGTGCAAGCAAGCTGATTGATGAGGCGCTTGAGATTCTGCGCGACTTCGAAGTCGGCAAGGATCAGTTGAATGACCGTAGTGCCATGACCCTGCTGGCCCTGCTGCATCTCAAGGATGGTGATTCCTGGGATCAGGCCACGAATCCAATGCTGGGTACTCGTGCGATCATGGATTGGATCCGCGATCAGTTCGGCGTGGACTACAAGCCGAATACGCGTGAGACAATCCGCCGGTTCACCCTGCACCAGTTCATCATGGCCGAAATCGTCGAGGAGAACGCTGACCGGTCCGATCGACCTATCAACTCGCCGAAGTGGAATTATCGCATCACCGATGCGGCGCTGGAAGTATTCCGCAGTTATGGCAAGTCGGTTTTCGAGATCGAACTAAAACGGTTCCTTCGCGAGCATGTCTCGTACGCGTCACTGACCGAAGAACGGCGAAACCTGCCGAAAACCCCAGTCATCCTGCCATCCGGTTCTTCGATGGAACTGTCGCCCAGCGGCCAGTCGGTGTTGATCAAGTCGATGATCGAAGAAATGTTGCCGCGTTTTGCGGCCGCCTGTCATATCGTGTACATCGACGATACCGATCATCAGCATGGTGTGGTCGATGCCGAGCTGATGGAAAGACTCGGCATCGACCTTAAGACCCGCGAAAAGGCTCCCGACGTGATTGCATGGGATGCGGAGCGCGGATGGCTGTTCCTCATGGAGGCGGCCAGCACTCATGGCCCGATAGACGTGACGCGCAAAGCCGAATTGCACGGTCTTTTCGCCGATCAGTGGGATAAGGTCGTCCTCGTCTCCTGTTTCCCCGATCGCAAGACCATGCAAAGATACCTTGCCCTGCTTGCTTGGGAAACGGAAGCTTGGTGCGCCGACACTCCTGATCACATGATTCACCTCGACGGCTCTCGCTTTATGGGACCCTATGAGGCTTAGAGCGCTGACCGGCTGTTAGATCTCGTAGGTGACGTTGGCGCGGGCGGCCAGATCGGGATCCTCGGTGACGATGATCACGCAGTAGTCGTCGTGACGGGTCAATCCGGCGAGCAGATCGTAGATCGTTTCGGCGGCGTCATCGCCCAACCTGGCGATGGGCTCGTCGGCCAGCACCACCGAGGGCTCGCAGCACAGGGCGCGGGCGATGGCCGCACGTCGACGGTCGACCTCCTTCAGCTCCTTGAGCGGTTTGTTCGCCAGCTCCTCGGGGAAGCCCACCTGATCCAGCAGCTGCTCGGCCAGAATCGGCTTCGGCCGCAGGAAGTTGCGGTTGGAGGCGTCCATGGCGGCCACGAGATTGCGGGAGGCGCTCCAATCCGACCGCACGGCTCCGATCTGCGGGATGAATCCCAGGAAATGACCGCGGAACTCCTGCGATGTGAACTCGTGCATATCCTGACTCTTGAACTGCACCTTGCCGGCCTTCGGCTGCACGATGCCGGCCAGCACGCCCACGACGGCCATGCGTTCGGCCTCGGATGAGACCAGCACCGCATGCGTCTTGCGCTGATGGAATTCCAGACTCACGTCGTGCAGCACGTCGCCGCCATTGCCGCGCCGACCGGCGGCGACCGACACATGCCTCATGGCCAGCGTCGGATAGGTCTTGAACGTGAAGGTGTCCTTATGCCGGCTCAGCTCGCCGTCCACCGTACTGGCCGCATGCTCCACCTCCTCGGCCTCTCCGTCGGCATCCGATGCCGCCGGTTTCACGTCAAGGCTGTGGTCGACGTCGTCGTACGTGATCTCGATGTCGCTGATATCCGCATCGTCTCCGTTGGTATCGTGCAATCCGAGATCGCTGATATCGGTCGTCTTGTCGCTCATCGTCACGCCTCCATTCGGGAACCGAGCATCGTCGTCGTCTTGATGGATGCCACCCATATCGTGCAGATCACCGCATTCGCCACCAGCACGCCGATGCCGATCCACACCATCGTCCAGATCATACCGGCGTCAACGCTCGCATTCGCGCCCGCGGTCAGCCAGTTCGAAACCGGCCCGACCGAGAACGCGGCCGCAGCCACGCCGATCGCCCAGCCCACCAGCAGCGGGAACAGAGCCTCCAGGGAGAACTGGTTCGCAATGCCGCCGCGGCCGACGCCGATCGCCGTCAGGAATCCGACCTCCTCGAGGCGTCCCCGCATGCCCAGAATCAGCAGCAGTACGGCCAGCGCCGCGCCCGCCACCGCCAGAACGATCAGACCGGGCCGGATCTTCGCGGCCAGCGACTTCAGCGGCGCCACCTTGGCGTTGTAGTCGTCCAGCGTGGTGGAGCCGATCACGTAATCGTTGGACAGCTTGGCCTTGCGCACGGCCTTGACGAACTTGTCGTAATCGGATGGGCTCTGCAGGATCATCGCCACATCGAGATTGGTGGAGGTGCCGCTCTGATCCGTGGTGGAAAGCCCGAGCACGGTCATCGTGTAGTAGTTCGTGTAGATCGTGTTCTCCGGGTCGAGACCGGTCCGCCGTTCGGTCACGTTCCCGGTGTTGCGGTAGATGCCGGTCACCTTGAGATTCTGCCTGGTCGACGTCTTCGAGGGGTTCGTGGCGGTGAACGTGCTGCCGACCTTGAGATCGTTGGCCTTGGCGAACGCTTCGGAGACGAGAGCCTGCCCGGCGCCGTTCTCGTCGTAGCTCAGATCCTCGCCGTCCACGATCGTGTACTTGCCGTTGAGACCGTCCTGCGCGGCGTTCTCGTCGGAGAATCCGGTGATGGCGAACGTGTCGTCGGCGAGCTTGCCGGTGATCGAATCGGCGCCGTCCGAGGCGTTGGTCGTCTTCTTCAGCCTGTCGAGCCGAACGGTGGCGGTTTCGCCGTAATAGGCGTTGGTGAGCTGCACGCCGCTCTTCTGCACATACTCGGAATACTGGTTCCAGGAGAGCCGGTACTTCGTCCAGTCAACCTTGCCGGCGTCCCCCTTGCCCTTCACTTCGGTGATGGTTTCACGATCGGGGCGGAAGGTGACCGCCGGGGTGAGCTTGTCGTAGTCGGTGGTGGTCGCCGTGGTTTCGGCCTTCAGCACCGAAAGGCCGATCATCGAGCCGAACGACACCGCCAGTGCCAGCAGCATCAGCAACAGCGTGCGCCACCAGCGACGCCACATCGCCGACCACGCGTTCTTCAGAACGAACATGTACTTCTCCAGTTCCATCCAACATTGGCCGGGACGCGCGACCTGCGCATGCGTAGGCAGGTCGGAGGCGTCCCGTGGCTCCCACTATGGGCGCTCTGTGTGAGATTTCTCTTGCCGAACCCTACGGTGATTCTGCAAGAAGTCTGGGAGAACGCTGAGTCAGGGGGCGTATCCGCTTCCGTTCCGCGTCTCCCGCAGCGTTGCGCCGAGGGTCGTGATTCCGGGTATTCCGGTTAATGCGGCTATCGCCGTTATTTCAGCGGCTGGATCGGCTTCCAATCCGGATCATGCATCAGCGCGCGCGAATCCCACCAGCCTCGGACCAGTTTCCGCAGACCGCTGCCGACATGCTCGCGATCCACCGCGACCAGACGGATCACCTCCTTGGCGAACGTGGCGACGGTGCCCATCGCGAACAGGAACGGGCGGTAATCGCCGTTCGCCATGAAATAGCGGGCCATGTAGCCGCGATTGCGCATGATGTGGTAGCGGTTCATGTCGGAGGTGGAATTGAGCTGGCGGAGGCCGGCGATGTCCCAGTTGCCGATCGTACGGGTGCGGCGCATGACGCGATCGGCCACGACGATCGGATTGGTGACCTTGCTGGCCAGATACCCGTAGATCGTGTCGTCCCAGTAGATGAAGAACCGCGGATCGGGGAAGCCGACCTTCTCCACGATGCTCCGGCGGAACAGGCCGCCCTCGAAGCACAGCGTGTTCATCACCCGGTAGCCGGCGTGGCCGAATGCGGCCGGGGCGATCGGATTGGGAATGCCCAACGGCACGATGAAATCGTACTGCCAGTAGAACGGGCCGCCGTCGTAGTCGTACCGGCTGCCCTGGATCACATCATGCGAGGGCATCCACTTGGCGAGCATCCGCATGCCGTCGGGCTCGACGGCCACATCGTCGTCCATCACCCAGAACCATTCCGCGCCCAGATCATACGCCTTCTTCACGCCGGCCGAGAATCCGCCCGCGCCGCCGAGGTTCTCGGTCTGCGGCGCGTATACCACGCGGCTGAGATTGCCGGCGGCATCGACGATGGTTTTGCCCCATTGCGCGGTGATCCGCTCGCCGAACTCCTCGACCATGCCGCGGGTGAGCTCGGAATTCTCGTTGTCGACGATGACGATGCGCCACGGTGCAAGGGTCGAATGCTCGATCGAATCGAACAGCGTCTTCAACAACTCCTGACGCTTGTAGGTCACCACCACTATGGCCAGCTTGGCGGTCAGCTGTTTTGCCTCCGAAATTGAAACATCGTTCATGTGCCTAAGTCTCTCACCTCCCTAAGATAGAAGGCATGATTCCTAATTTCGATGAGATCGACGAGCTTCACCGCAAGTACGCGCCCTCGCAGGAGGCGTACGAGCTGGTCTACCGACACTGCATGATCGTGGCCAGCATGGTTCGCGAGCTGTGCCGCAGGCAGAACAACCTCTTCGTGCAGCGCTGCACGCTGGGCGAGGACATGATCCGTCAGTACACGACGCGCATCCCCCCGCGTCTGTTCAACACCGACAAGGCCGTGGTCGGCGCGCTGGTGCACGACATCGGCACGTATTCGGTGATCGACAACGACGGTTCCAACGGCGAGCCGGTGAGCTTCGACCGCGACCGGTACATTCTGCACGGACTGGCCGGCTACGATCTGCTCAAGGCCGAGGGCGTGGACGAGGAGATCGCCGAGTTCTGCCGCAACCACACCGGCGTCGGCATCACCAAGAAGATGGTGGAGGAGCAGCATCTGCCGCTGCCGCCGGCCAACTACACGCCGAAGAACCTCGAACAGGAGGTGGTGATGTACGCGGACAACTTCAACAGCAAGTCGTTCCCGCCGAAGTTCGTCACCGCCGCCAAGGCGATCAGCCGCTGCGCCAAGTTCGGCAAGGAGAACGAGGATCGCATGCGTGAGCTGGTGGGCATCTACGGCGAGCCGAGGAACCTGCGCGAGCTGGCGGAGAAATACGGTCAGAAGATCGTGGACGTGAAGGACTGAGCCAGGAAGGACTGAGCCGTGCGGGACTGATCGGCCGGTCGGTACGGTTCCCGGCTGCGGTGCCGTGCGTGCCGGCGGGACGGCGTCAACAAAATGTGGTGGTGCCGGAACTTCCGCCGGCGTTTTAAAGTACGGCATGTATCATCTGACCCTGTGCATGCCATGTGATGCCATGTCGGCCGCCGATCGGCGCGGGACGGCGGGCCGCGGCACACGGCGAATATACGGGACGTCCGCGGGGCGTACGACGGACGACATACAGACGACATGATGGGCGGTTGTTATGCAGGCATACCCACGACACTGCAAGTCGAAGGGACATCGGATTCTGGAGCAGACATCCCTGCCCACCAGAATCGCCATCGGCGCCGCCTCCGCGATCCTCGGCCTGATCCTCTCCGTGGTGGGTGTGTACGTCGTCTCCGCGATCTCGATGTGGCATGAGGCCAACAGGATGATCGACTCCGCCGAAAGTCTGGCCAACTCGGCCCTCGGCTGCGGCGGCAGTACCGACATCGGCACCGCCTCGAAGCAGCTGGTGGCCTCCACCCGCAAGCTGCGCGACGAATTCAACAGCCCCAAATGGACTCTGGTGGAGAAGCACACCTCGTACGGCAACGACATCGTGGCCGTGAGAACCATGCTCGATTCGATGGGCAGTCTGGTGGACGGCCCCTTCACCGATCTGATCGACCTGTCGAACCGTCTCAACGGCTTCTCGATGCAGAACAAAACCGTCGACGTGAGTGCGCTGATGGACGCGCCGAAGATCCTGAAGAACGCGCACAACGACATCAACACCCAGGTGGAGGCGCTCGACGCCGTTCCCGCCACGCGCATCGGCAAGCTCGGTCAGCTGGTGCAGATGGAGAAGGCCGGCCTCAAATCCGTGGACTCCACGATCAACGAGTACACGAATCTGGTGAACGCATTGCCCGACCTGCTCGGTGAAAAGGGCGAACGCACGTATCTGATGGCCGTGTACAACCCGGCCGAACTGCGCTCCGGCGGCGGCATGGTCGGCACGGTGGCCGAAATCACCGCCAACAAGGGCAAGGTGACGATCGAGGACTTCAACAGCACGATCAACTTCAAGTACGGCACCTCGCCGTTCGACGCGCAGAACGTCCAGGAGGCCGCGATCTTCGGCGATCAGGTGTACCGGTATCCGCAGACCACCACGGTGAACCCGAACTATCAGCGCGCGGCCGTGAACCTCAAGAACCTGTGGAAGGCGCAGAAGGGCAACAAGAACAAGGATGTGGCCGGCGTGATCGCGGTGGATCCGGTGTTCCTCCAGTCGCTGGTGGGGGCGACCGGCTCCGTGACGCTCGACGACGGCAAGGTGGTGGACGGCACCTCCACCGTACGATTCTTCCTCAAGGACCTGTACGTGGACCATCCCGATTTCAACGAGCAGAACCAGTACGTGGACGAGGCCTCGAAGAAGATCATGAACAGCATCTTCTCCAATCTCAACAGCTCCACCGTCTCCGGCGTGCTCAAGTCCCTGCGCGAGACCTCGCAGTCCGGCCACTTCAAGATGTGGATGAAGACGCAGAGCGAATTCGATGCGCTGGTCGATACGAACATCATCAACGAGAACGCGGCCGGCAAGCTGCCCGACAGCGATACCGATCCGGTGACCGGCGTGTATCTCACCGAGGCCCAGCCCAGCAAGCTCGACTGGTATCTGCAGACCGAAACCGAAGTGATCAGGACCTGCGACGACAACTACCAGTCGATGCAGAGCCGGCTGACCGACAAGGTGGACGCCTGGCCGCGAGCCACGTCGCTCGCCCAGGTGAGCAGCGATGATCTCGGCGACGAATACACCGTGACGTTCACCATGAAGAACACGCTGACCAAGGATCAGGTGAAGAAGCTGCCCAGCTTCGTGGTAGGCGAGAAATCCCCCGGCAACATGCAGCTGCGTGTGTTCCTGATGGCGCCGAAGGGCGGTGAGATCACCTCCGTGGCCTATGAGAAGGCCGATTTCATCTCCAACGGTACGGTGGAGAACCACCAGTTCATGAACATCAAGATGGCCGATCTCGGTCCCGGCGAGTCCATGACGATCGCGTACACGGTCCGCGTGCCGAATACCGCCAAGAAGTCGCTGAATCTGGTCACCACGCCGATCATCAACGAAACCGGCATCCAGACCGGTTCCGGCGGCAAGGTGACCGACAAGTGCGCGGCGGGGAAGACGACTCCGGCACCGGCTCCGAGCGGCTCCACGTCGAGCGCCCAGTCCGCACCGTCTTCTTCCTCCTCCTCGTCGGCATCGGCGTCCGGTGGTTCGGCGTCCGGCTCCGGCAGTGGTTCCGGTTCCGGTTCGTCCGGGGATGATCCGCTGGCCTCGATGGACGAGCTGAAGAGCCGGTTCTCCTGCCCGGTGGACATCCGGGCCATGGCGGGTTGACCGGAACGGCCTGACCGGTTCGGTTGGCGGTACGGTCCGTTTCTGAGTATGGTGGTGGGCTAGTGTGCGTAGGGCGGCGGTCTTTCCGCGGAGTCGTGCACATGATGCAGCGTAGAAACAACGAAACGGGAAAACAGTGGCCGACGATAGTGCAAATAGTGCAATCAGACCCGATCATGACGATCATGATGATCATGACGATGCGAACGGTGATCATGACGACCGACACCGCGTGAGCCAGCAGACGCATGTGGAGCTTAAACGAGGCATGGAGACGCGCCATCTGCGCATGATCTCCCTCGGCGGTGTGATCGGTACCGGTCTGTTTCTGAGCTCCGGATTCACGATCAACACGGCCGGCCCCATCGGCACGATTCTGGCCTACGCCATCGGTGCGGTGATCGTGTACCTGGTGATGCTGTGCGTCGGCGAGCTTTCCGTGGCCATGCCGGTGAGCGGCTCGTTCCATGTGTATGCGGAGAAGTTCATCGGACCAGCCACCGGATTCGTGATCGCGATCCAATACTGGATCACCTGGACGGTGGCGCTGGGATCAGAGTTCACCGCGGCCGGTCTGCTGATGCAGCGATGGTTCCCGCAAACGCCCACCTGGATGTGGAGCGCGATCTGCATCGTGCTGATCTTCGGCGTCAACGCGCTGTCGGTGCGCGTGTTCGGCGAGGCGGAGTTCTGGTTCGCGTCGATCAAGGTGATCGCGATCTGCGCGTTCATTCTCATCGGCGGTGCGGCGATCTTCGGCATCATTCCCATCGCTGGATACGATCATGCGCCGATGTTCCACAATCTGGTGAAGGACGGCATCTTCCCGAACGGATTCATGCCGGTGTTCACCACGATCCTCACCGTCAACTTCGCATTCAGCGGCACCGAAATCATCGGCGTGACGGCCGGTGAGACGCGCAATCCGGAAGAGGCCGTGCCGAAGGCCATCCACACCACGCTGTGGCGTCTGGTGCTGTTCTTCATCGGTTCGATCGTGGTGATGGCCTCGCTGATCCCGTGGCGTCAAGCCGGCGTCGACGAAAGCCCGTTCGTGCTGGTGTTCAATGCGATCGGTCTGCCGTTCGCCGGGGACATCATGAACTTCGTGGTGCTCACGGCCGTGCTTTCCGCGGCGAACTCCGGTCTGTACGCCTCCACGCGAATGGTGTGGTCGCTGGGCCATGAGCATATGATTCCGGTGTGGTTCGCCAAGACGAACCGGCGCGGCGTGCCGATGCTGGCCCTGTGCGCGTCGATCGCCGGAGGGTTGCTGGCATTGCTGTCTTCGGTGGTGGCGGCGTCCACCGTGTATCTGGTGCTGGTGGCGATTTCAGGTCTTTCCGCCGTGGTGGTGTGGATTGCGATCGCGTACTGCGAGATTCGGTTCCGACAGCGTTGGCGGGCCACCGGGCGCACGGACGGTGAGCTGAAGTATCGCACGCCGGGATTTCCGTGGGTGCCGTGGGCGGCGTTCATTCTGTGCACCGCGTCATGCGTGCTGGTGGTGTTCGATCCTTCGCAGCGGTTCGCTTTGGCGGCGGAGATCGTATTCATCGTGCTGTGCTATGCGATCTACTTCATCAAGCGTCGGTTCGGTGGCGAACGGCGTGAGGAGCATCTGGTCACGTTCAACTGGGAGAAAAGGGCTGAGACCGTTCCGGAGGCTGTGTCCGAGGTCGGTTCTGGGACTGGCCGGGCGTGATCAATCCGGTTAATTGGTCAATCGACTCATGTACGGCCCGATTTTGGGCGCTTGGTGAGTCGTTTGACCAATTACGTGGGTAATGGCGGTCGGAGCGGCGGGTACGTGGGGAGCCGCGGAGCAAAGGGGACAAAGCGGGCAAAGCAAAAGCCGACCCCCATTCAGGGGCCGGCTTTATGTACAAGCGCTACGGAATGCGGAATCTCTGCACAACAACGTTGTCGTGGCGGTAAGTCCTTGCAATCCGCCCAACATCATTCAATCATGGTGATCATCTACTTTTGTGGGCTCCGCTCTTCTGTTTTGCTTGTAGTTCCATTATCTACGTAACCGACCGAAAATCAAGCTGAACTAAGGGGTTCGTCCGTTTTGTGCCGAAGTGTCGCAAAGTGGTGCGGGGTGTGCGTTTCCATAGGCTGAACTGTGTTGTTTTTGAGCTGAAGTGCAGTGAATTGTGCGTGTGAGCGCTCATTGTGGATAACTCGCCGTAATCGTTCACGTTCGACCACATACCCCGATTTTTCCTGTCCGCAACGGCGCTGTTTGCCACAATCGGGGCATGACCAATGCAACGACTTCATCGATACCGGCGCCGTCCCCGTCGAAGGCTTCGAATATTCCGGCTTCACCGCCGCAACGGTTCTACGTGCGTGGCGATGCGGCGCGCAGTGATGTGGTACGCAGTGATGCGCGGACGCCGTTCGAAGGCGCTTCGCGTTCCATGCCGCATGCGAACGCCGGCTCCGTCGGTGCGCGTACGGGCGTCACCGGCGGGGTTGGCGGTGTCGGCGTCGGGGTCGGTGGGCCTTCCGGCGGAATGGTCGGCGGATCAGCTGCCGGAGCGGTCGGCGGATCAACCGATGGATCGGGATCGACCGGTGGATCGGATCTCCGCAATGCCGCGGTTTTCGTCTCGGCTTCCGGGGGCGTGGGGGTCAGTGTCTTCGCGGCACTGTGCGCACGGACCATCGTTCGGGGCGGTACGTCGTGTGCGCTGGCCGATATGGATCTGCCGGCCGGTGGCATGGATGTGGTTCTTGGGCTGGAATCGGAGCCTGGTCTGCGATGGGGCGGCATCAATGCGCCGCTGGGCAGGATAGAGCCGAGTTCACTGAGGAACGAGCTTCCGAAGTGGGATGGCATGCCGGTGCTCGCCGCCGATTCGTGGTCCGCATCGTTGCCGGACTGGTGGGAGGTGCATGCCGCAGTGCGCGCATTGTCGCAGATCAGCGACGTATTGGTGTTGGATGCCGGGCACGCGCAACGGTGGCGGGAGTTGCGGCCGGCGGTGGTGGTGCTTGTCGTGGAGCTCAGTGTGCTCGGGCTTGCCAGGGCGCGTGCCGAATTGCTTCGATTGGTCGAAGGCGACGTGGGCGGGACGGCCGGCATGGTAGGTGGTGTGCCTGGCACGGTAGGTGGGGGCGTTGGCGTGAATCTGGCCGGTGGCATGGCTGATGGCGCGATCGTAGTGGTGGGGGCGCCTCCGCCCTGGTCATCGAAGATGGGAACGGTGGACATCGGCGAAGCGGAGGACTATCTCGGCAGGGAAATGGTGGGGATGCTTGCGCGGGATGCTGCTCTGGGACGGTCGGTGCTGGCCGGGACGGGCGTGACGACGGTGCCTCGGCGCCTTCGAACGACCGTGGATGTCGTATGCGAACGGATTGAACGTGAATGCCGTCCCCTGAAACGCAGAACCGTTGGCGGCAACGAAGGCGTAAACGATGGCGTGGCTGCTTCAGGCGGCAGGTCGCCGTTCGGCGGATTGCGCGGAAGGCGGTGAATGATGGAGAACGGACTGATTTTCGGACCATTGGACATGTTGGCGCATGATGCCGCGGTCACCGACGTGGCGGTGACCTGCGACGGGCGTATATGGGCGGATCGTGGCGATGGCATGGAGGAGCGTTGGGTGCCGATGGGATTCCGCTCGCCGCAAGTGGTGCGCGAGTACGCGGTCCAGCTGTGCGCGCAGCTGGGACGGCGACTGGATGATTCCCATCCGATCGCCGACGCCTCCACCGTTGACGGCATACGCATCCATGCGGTGATCGCTCCGCTTGTTGCGCAGGGTGCAGCGCTTTCGATACGATTCCCGGACCGCACCCTGGCGAGATTGTCCGCATTGGGAGCTTCCGGGATGTTCCCCCTGCGATGGGGAGCTGTGCTGCACGGTCTGGTGAGCGGGCGGGCGACGGTGCTGATCACCGGAGGAACCGGCACGGGCAAAACCACGCTGCTCAAGGCGATGCTGGCCGAATGCGGCCAGCGAGAGCGCATCGTCAGCGTGGAGGAGACCAGGGAGCTGGGCGGTCTGCCGCATGGCGATCATGTGTCGATGGTGGCTCGCGAAGCGAATATTGAAGGTCAGGGTGCGATTGGCTTGGCTGAGCTGGTGAAGGCGACGCTGCGGATGCGTCCGGACCGTGTGGTGTTGGGCGAATGCCGTGGCGAGGAGATCGCCGATCTGCTGAGAGCGCTGAATTCCGGGCATCACGGCGGTATGACCACGTTGCATGCCGACAGCGTGGATCGTGTGCCGTCGCGATTGCAGACGTTGGGACTGCTGGCGGGACTCGACCCGACCGCGCTGTCGATGCTCGCCGAAGGGGCGTTCGACGTGGTGATTCATCTGGAGCGTCGGAACGGTCGGCGAAGGATCGCTCAGATCGGCGTGCTGCAGGTTGACCGGGAACGGCGACTGATCGGACGGATTCTTGCGGATTGGGATGGCGAGCACGAACCGCGATGTCACGACGGGTGGGCGGCGTTCGTTCGGCGGTGGGCGTTAAGCGGCATCGACGCCGCTGCCTCTGCCGGAACGGCCGGTATCGCTGCGCCCGGCGTCGTACATGCGAGACACGGTTCCGCTCGCGGTGCCGGGGTGGGTACCGGAGCGGTCGGTGGCGTTGGCTACGGCGGGCGAGGCATGGTCGGCCCGGATTGCCCGACGGCGGTTATCGCGGCGGCTTCGACGATGGGCTTGTCCGAATCGATGTGGAACGGCTGGAGGTGAGACTGATGCATGTGTTGCAGGCGTATGTGTGGTGCTCCGGAGTCTGCGTCGGCGGGACGGTATGGCTGTTGCTGTGCGCGCCGGTGCGGAGATTGCGGCGCATATCGGCATTGAACGGTACGGTCGATCGCCCGGCATCCCGCATCGGCATCGCATCGGTGTTGGCGTCGTTGATCGCATTCGTGCGCAATGGAGGCGGACTTGTCGAGGCGTTCGAGGAGCAGGCGGGGCGCAGATTTCCCACGGCTTCGATCAGCGAATACCGCGTGCGTGAGGTGATGGAATCCAGGCGTGCGGGTGATGAGACCAGTGATCAGGCTCTGAGCGTGGCCCGAAGCGTAACCGTAGCCTGTCTGGTCAGCGAACGATTGGGGTGCGAGGCTGCGCGGTGTCTGGAGGCGGTTGCGGCTTCGCATCGGCGCTCGCAGTTGGTGGATGAGCTGCGTGCCAAGGCGCTTGCCGTACCCCGGGCGACGATGAGACTGCTCGCTTCGTTGCCGATGATCACCATTGCGCTGGGCGAGCTGCTGGGTGCACGTCCGTTGTCGTTCCTGTTCGGCAGCGCGATCGGTGGCATGTGCCTGTCGGGCGGGCTGATGTGCTGCCTGATCGGCCTGTTGTGGATGCGACGGCTGCTGATGCGGCTGGAGGAGCGCGGGGTCGCGTCCGAGGTTCAAGCCGACCGACGCGGGAATGAAAGGAGGCGACGATGATGGTCGACGTTCAAATGTGGTCGATGCTCTGTGCCGTTGGGGTTGTTGTCGGCGTGTATCTGCGGATGCGTCCGACGCGGTGGATGCCCTTGGTGGCTCGATCCGCGGGGATGGATGCGCCGCCGCTTCCGGTGACGTTGATGCTGGAACTGATCGCCGTGGCCGTGCGGCAGGGGGCCTCGATCCCTCGCGCGCTTCAGGTCATCGGCGTGACGTCGGGAACCCGACTGGGACGTGACATGATGTGTGTGGCTTCGGCGTTGAATCGAGGAGTCGAATGGAATGGGGCCTGGACGGTGGTGTCGCCTCGAGGTCGCGAGGCGGAGGAGTTCGAGCTGATCCGCGGTGCGTTGGAGCCTTCGTGGCGTCATGGGGTTTCGCCGTTGCTGCGTATCGCCGCGCAGGTGGAGCGGATCGATCGCGATGAACGGCAGCGGATCGAACGAGAGGCCGCCGGGCTTTCCGTACGGTTGCTGATGCCGATGGGGTTGTGCTTCCTGCCGGCGTTCATCCTGATCGGCGTGGTGCCGTCCATTGCGGCGTTCGCCGGTGGATAGCGCCGGATGAATGATATCCCGTCGGCGGATGGAAGCGACCGCAGACCGCCGAGGAAAAGCCAAGGGAACAACAACGAAAGGAGGTGTGTGCTCACAAGGACATACGGATTCCATATACGGATTGTGCGTGTGGTTCGTGCGTGCGGCTTATGCATGCGGGCGCGGGCCTTGCACTTACGAGCATGGGTGGGCCCGCAGACACGGGCGCACCCCCTACACACAGTCGGCCCGGCTCGGCTTGTCCGGACCACGAGCCGGACCGGCATATTTCACGACATCGAATTTTCCGAAGCTTTCTGAAAGGAACAATGCCATGACACCGATCGATACTACCCGGGACCTTGCTCCCGTAACGCCGGCCATGAGAACGGCCGGCACCATGGCCTACCTGCGTCGAAAGGCGTGCCTGCTCGACGCCCGATTACGCACGATGACGGATGAGCCGGAGAAAGGCCTCGCCACCGCCGAATACGCGGTGGTGATGATCGCGGCCACCGGATTCGCCGGTCTTCTGGTCGCGATCCTCAAATCCGGTGCGGTCAAATCCCTGCTCACCAACATCGTCCGGCAGGCGTTGAACGTCTGATGCGCCTGATTGACGCGATGCGACTGAGACGCAACGGTTCCGGCCCATCCGGGTGTGAGACGGGCGGGCCGGAACCACAACGACGAGCCTTCGTGGAGAACGGTACGGTAACGGCCGAATTCGCGGTGATCCTGCCGGCGGTGATGGTGGTGGCTCTGCTGCTGTTCTCATCGGCCAGAGCGGTGACCGTCGGCATGGAATGTCAGGAGGCCGCCCGTGCCGCGGCGAGGGAGATCGTGGTCGCCGCGGATTCCGGTGCCGCCAATCCGAGCGGCGTGGCGGCGCGCATCGCCGGTACCGGCGTTTCCGTGGCTGTGGCGAAAGGCGGCAGGGAAGTGGCGGTGACCACGCGGTGTCCGGTGCTGCCGGGGCCATTGGGCATCGTACCGGCGTCGATGACGGGAAAGGCGGTGGCGATACTCCATGAGTGAATCAGACAATGCATTGGGCCTTGAAAGGCCACGGATGAGCCGGTGGGAGCGCGGCAGCGGCACTGTCGTCGGCATCGGACTGGTATGTGCGGTGGGGGTGATGCTGTCGGTGATCCTCACCGTGGGCAATGTGCTGATCTGCAAGTCGGTGGCGCAGACCGCGGCGGACGGTGCCGCACTCGCCGCCGCCGATGCGCTATATGAATCCACGGGAGATCCATGTGCGGCTGCCGCCCGCATTGCGGCACGGAATCGTGGTGTTGTGCGGGCATGCCAGGTGCAGGGCGAAGACGTCGTTGTTTCCGCGTCGGTGGATTCTCGTGTGCCGTTGATCGGCAAGGTGCGGGCTCAGGCGAAAGCCGGTCCGAAGGACTGCGAATAGAAGGTTCGCGCTTTCAGCCAGGCCTTGGCTCCGGCCGGGACGTTGGTCCGTTCAGGTGCCGGTCCGACCGTGGGCTGTGGCGGACCGGCACCAGACCAGTGCGGCTCTCAGTTCTGGGAACGCTTGGCGTTGACGAACCAGTAGGCCAGAGCCACGAACACCGCGCCGCCTACGATGTTGCCGAGTGTGGCGGCCGAAAGGTTGTACAGGATGCCCTGCACGGTGACGGCACTCGCGCCGGTGGCGTCCGCGCCGAAGCCGAGCAGCTTTGACAGCAGGCCTACGGGCAGGAAGAACATGTTCGCCACGCAGTGTTCGAATCCCATCGCGACGAAGCCTGCGATGGGCAGCAGAATGCCGAGCACCTTGTCGCCCACCGAGCGTGCGGAGAATCCGATGCGCACGGCGAGACACACGAGGATGTTGCACAGGATGCCGCGGAAGAACAGCGTGATCCAGTCGGGCGTGATCTTCGAAGCGGCGGTGGCCACGGCGGTGTCGCCGACTGCTCCGTCGTTAAGCCCCCATCGTACCGGCGAATCCGATCAGCGCCACCAGCAGCAGGGCTCCGGCGAGATTGCCGAACCAGACGATCACCCAGTTCCTGGCGAGCGCCCCCCAGCTGATCTTGTGCGCGGCGATGTCGGAGGCCATCAGCGAGTTGCCGGTGAACAGCTCGGCGCCGCAGCACAGCACCAGCACCAGGCCCATGCAGAAGGCGAGGCCGCCGACGAAGCGCTTCGGCCCCCACGTCATGGACGGATCGGAGGTGACGATCAGGAAGAACAGGGCGCCGAAGCCGATGAACGCGCCGGCGAACATGGCGGAGACGAAGGCCTTGCCTGAGCTGAGGCGGGTCTTCGCGACGCCGGCGTTTTCCACGGCCGCTTCGGTTTCGGCGGGGTTGAGCGCGTTGATGTTGATGACGGGTGCCTTGGGGGCTGGGGAATTCGTGGTCTGCGCGTCCTTCGCGTGCTGCTGGGCAGTGGTGCCGTTCTCCGGCATGGTGGTTCCCTTCCTCTGGGGTGAATCATGGTGGTTCGCTTCGACGTACCGCACTTCGATGTCGATCCGAGTCGATCAACGGCCGTGTCGTTAACCGCACACCATATTCGCGCACCCCGTTGACCCGACCGCATTCGTTCCCACCGTTTGCAAAGGAAGTCCACCGATGTACTGCAATAAGATGACTGTTTCTTCAGTCCGTGTTGTCGAACGGACCGGCATTCCATCTCGCTCTTGCCGGCGGGAGCTGTCGGCTTCGCTGACTGAGGGTGGTCATTGCGATATGTGGTCAGACGGCAGCCTCGCGACGGGTGTAGACTGACGGCGGTTTTGCAGTTACGGACCGCCCCGGTGCTCTACGGCTTGGCTCTACGGCTTGGCTGCATGGCTTGACTTGATTGAATGGCGCCGCGGCGGATAACGACTGTCCTTGGAGTTCCGGTGGCACCGTCTCGAATGAGCGGTGATCTCCGGTCGGATGAAAGGATCGTCGTGTCTGCCGTTGATGCCGCCCAGTCTGTCTTTCCGGTTTCCGTCCTGCTGACATACCGGCCGTTGATCGAGATGCTGCCTTTCCTCGCACGACAGTATGCGGGGGATATCGCCTATCTGCACTCCGTAGGACCGTCGATCGCGTCGGCCGTCGGGAATCGGCCGGCTGCGCGCGCACGGTATTCGCTGATCGGCGTGCGGGCATACCGTATTTCCGCGGACTGCGAGTGTTCTGAGGGCTGTGCGGTACCTGGGGGCTGTGCGGTATCCGCTGGTTCCTTTTCGGCCGGGGCGATCGGATACCACGGATACGACGACGGGGTCTCCCGATGGGCATGGTTCGATATGTGGCTGGTCGAGGATCATCGTGATCGGACCGTGCATGCCGTGGCGATGGGCAGGCTGTCTGACGCCGATGCCCAGATCGAGGAGCTGAAAACCATGTGGGCCGAGGCTCTGAGCACAACGGAGGGCACCGTGCCGTCTGAGGAGGGCACCGTGTCGGCTGAGGGAAGCACTGTACCGTCGGGGGACTCCCGTCCGTCCCGTCGCCACCCGGCCGGTTCCGATCCTGCATGCGAAATCCGAGCCGATCAGAGCCGGGAAGGCTACATCGAGGCGGTCAGGCGCATGCAGCGGCATATGCGCGACGGCGATATCTACGTGGCGAACATGTCGATGCGATTCACCGTCCACAGCGACATCACGCCGATCACCGTATTCCGACGCCTGTATGCGGACAATCCCTCGCCGTACGCCGCGTATCTGGATTTCGGGGACCGCGTGATCGTCAGCTCGTCGCCGGAACGGTTCTTCTCGATCTGGGACGGCAGGGTGGTGACCGAGCCGATCAAGGGCACCCGGCCGCGCGGCGCGACCGCGGCCGAGGACGCCGAACTTCGCGCCGATCTGCGCGGCTCGAACAAGGAGCGATCCGAACTGCTGATGGTCACCGATCTGGAGCGCAACGACATGAACCGCATCTGCGCGCCGGGCAGCGTCTGCGTCCCCGAATTCGAGGTGATCCGCGCTTTCCCCCATGTGTTCCACACGGTTTCCGTAGTGGAGGGGCGGCTTCGTGCGGGCGTGACGGTTTCCGAGGCGCTGCGGATGATGTCGCCGGGCGGATCGATCACCGGCACGCCCAAACGCCGGGCGATGGAGATCATCGCCGAATGCGAGCGCTCGCCGAGGGACGTGTACACCGGCAGTCTGGGGTATGTGGGGGCTGATCCGGGCGTCTGGCTGCATATGGGCGATTCGTTGTCCGGACGGTCGGATCGTGGCTCGCAGCCGGTGTGCGATCTGAGCATCATCATTCGCGCGGCGATATGCCGAATGGAACGGTCGGCAGGGTGCGTCCGGACGTCGGGGATCGGTCGGACAGCGGTGACAGACCGGTCGGCGGGGACAGGCCGGTCGGCGGGGGCAGACCGGTCGGCGGGGACAGGCCGGTCGGCGGGGACAGGATGTTTGTCAGGGGCAAACCGGTTCGATTATCTGGTCGGTGCCGGTGGCGGCGTGACGTTGGATTCCGATCCGGAAGCCGAATACGATGAGGCCGTGCATAAGGCGCGGGCCGTGCTGGAGGCGCTGGGCGTGCTGGAGATACTGGGCGTGCGCGGAGGAGAACGATGATCTATCTGGACGAGGGATATCAGTTCGGTCTGGGTGTGTTCGAAACGATTGCGGTGCATGAGGGGCGTCCGCTGCTGTTCGATCGGCATATGCGTCGGCTGGCGCAAGGACTGCGGTTTCTGGGCATCGACGGTCGGTCGATAGCGCGGGTGTCCGGCGTGGGGAGGATCGATGCCGGTGGTGCCGTTGCCACTGGTGGTGCCGGTGTTGACGCGTCAGAGGCGGCCGCGGCGGTGGAACGGCTGGTGCGCTCGAATGGACGGGATTACGAGCCGATGGCCGCGCTCGTGGGACATGCGGTCGCCGGGCCGGAAGTGCTGAAGATCATGGTTTCGGCAAGGAATCTGGCGGTCACCACCCGAGCCAATCCGTATGAGCGGCGCGACCCGTCCGCACCGATGCGACTGATGTGGAGTGAGGTGCTGCGCAATGAGACGTCGCCGCTGGTGCACCACAAAACCCTGAATCAGGGCGACGGCATACTGGAGACAAGACTGACGAAATCCCGTGGATTCGACGGTGCCGTGATGCTCAACTCCCGCGAGGAGATCGCGGAAACCACGAATGCGAACATCTTCTTCGTGAAGCGCGGGGGAGAGCATTCCTCGGACGGTCTTCCCGATATCGAGCTGATCACCCCGGCCGCCGACTGTGGTCTGCTGCCGGGCGTATTGAGGGACTGGGTGATGCGCGACGGCGCGCCGGCGCTCGGCGTGCCGGTGAAGGAATCGCATATCACTGCGTCGGATCTGAACGCCTTCGACGAATGCTTCATCACCAATTCGCTGATGGGCGTATGGCCGGTGGCAAGCATCGGGGAACGGGTGTTCCCGGCTGTGGTGTTCGCGCGTCGGCTGCGCGCGCGATACCGCGAGGAGTTCGGACTGGGACGCGCGTGATCGCAGCCGACGGTCGGTCGTTCCGGTCGCACTGGTCATTTCGGTTGTCCGGTTATCCCGTTGCCCCGGCTGCACTGGTCTCACCGGCCGTTCCGGCTGCGGAGGCGATGCCGTTGCTCGCACCCGCAGCCGCGAAACCCCACGGCCATGGAACATAGTAAGGTGGCTGAGCATGATGGTAGCGGTGAGGGATTGAGGTAAGGACTTATACGCATGGCTCTTGCACTGTATAGAAGATATCGTCCCGACACGTTCGACGGGGTCATTGGTCAGGATCAGGTGACCATCCCCCTCTCCCATGCCCTCGACGAGGGCAAACTCACGCACGCCTACCTGTTCTCCGGTCCGCGAGGCTGCGGCAAGACCAGCTCGGCGCGAATCCTCGCCCGCTGCGTGAACTGTGTGAAGGGCCCCACCTCGCATCCGTGCGGCGAATGCGAAAGCTGCCGGGATCTCGCCACCGGAGGGCCGGGGTCCATCGACGTGGTGGAGATCGACGCCGCCTCGCACAACGGTGTGGACGACGCCCGCGAACTGCGTGAACGCGCCGGTTTCGCCCCCGCCCGCGACCGCTACAAGATCTTCATCCTCGACGAGGCCCACATGGTTACCCAGCAGGGATTCAACGCGCTGCTGAAGATCGTGGAGGAGCCGCCGGACCATGTGATGTTCATCTTCGCCACCACCGAGCCGGAGAAGGTGATCGGCACCATCCGTTCGCGTACCCACCATTATCCGTTCCGTCTGGTGCCGCCCGAGATCATGGGGCCGTATCTGGAGGAGATCTGCGGCAAGGAGGGCATCAAGCCCGAGCCGGGTGTGCTTCGGCTGGCGATGCGCGCGGGCGGCGGATCGATGCGAGACACGCTTTCCGTGCTGGACCAGCTGATGGTAGGCGCGGTGGATGGCGTGATCACCCACGACGCTTCCGTGGCGTTGCTCGGTTTCACGCCCGACGCGCTGATCGGTGACGCCGTGGACGCGGTGATCGAGGCGGACGGCGAGAAGCTGTATGGCGTGGTGCAAAAGGTGGTGGTCGGCGGATTCGACCCCCGCAGATTCGTGGAGGATCTGCTGTCGCGCGTGCGGGATCTGCTGGTGATCAGCATCGCGGGCGAGCGTGCCGAATCGGTGCTGAGCGACGACGCCGAAGCCGAGGATCTGGATGATCTCAAGCGTCAGGCCGGTGAGCTGGGGCTTGCACGGCTCACGTCGATCGCTGACATCGTCAACGACGCCCTCGGCTCGATGAGCGGAGCGACCTCACCGCGTATGCGTTTGGAACTGTTGGCGGCACGACTGCTGGTGCCGCAGTCCGCATTGGCCGCGGCCGGCTCCTCCACCGGCATGCCGGTTGCGGGATCCGGCGCGGACGGGAGCGCAACCTCTGCCGCCGTAGGCGCAGGCTCGTCGGCTTCCGGCACGCACGGTGGGCAGCCGGCTGCGGGAACGCACGGATTCGCCGGCGCGCGCCGCAATGTCGCCCGACAGGCCGCACAGTCTGTACAGACTGCTCAGTCGGATCAGCCGGCACAATCAGTACAGTCCGTTCAGCCGGCTCGGCAGGAAGGATTCGCGGGACGCCGGAACGACGCTGAGGATTCCTCCTTGACTGCGACGGCGCCGCAGGATTCCTCGACCGCTTTCGGCGGATGGCCGGAACACGGATCCGATCAGCCGGAACACGGATTCAATCAGTCCGTGCAGTCTCAGTCCGTGCAGTCTCAGTCCGAGCGGCTTCGGTCCGAACAGCCGCTTCAGCCGACCGAACCCGCCCAGCCAGCGGGCGATCACCCGGACGATACCCGCACGCCGGACGAGAAATGGGATGCGCTGGTCGCCGATCTGCCACAGGATGTGCGCGCATACGTCAGCCGTGACCGCGTACCGCGCGTGCATCTTTCCCCCGACCCGAAAACCGGGCAGATGCGTCTGTGGATCAAGTTCGCCACCGCGCTGAACAAATACGCCTTTGCGATGGGCGTGGCCTCCGAAAGCGTGGACGGTACCACCAAGGTGGTCGATATCGTGCGTGCCCGGACCCATCAGGTGTTCGGCCCGCAGATCTCGCTCGCCCCGACGAAGAAGATGGCCGACGGTCAGATCGCACCGCCGCTGAGCAAGCTTCCCGTCGAGGAGCGTCAACGGATCAAATCGCAGCTGCTGCAGGAAAGTCTCGGCTCGATGGCCTCGCTGGCCAAGGCCGCGTCTGCACCGAAGACCGTGGATCCCGTATCCGACACCGGTCACGCCGGTCGATCCACCGCCGATCATGCCGAATCGGGCCATCATGGTTCCTCCCATGCCGATGCGGACTCCGGTTCCGCGGGCGCGGCCGACACCGACGCCGATCGAGGCGGTCCACAACGGAACGCTTCGCAGGATCCGTGGGCCATTCCCGGAGGCGATCCCGAACCGTATCAGGATCTTTCCCAGCAGTCGGAACACCATAGGGGCTCAGGTGAGCCTCATCATGTCAAGCATGTGGCCGTCCCTGATCTCAGCGACGGCGTGGATCCCTGGGCCTCTCCCGCGTCCGCCGACACGGCCGTGCCCGTCGGCGTTCCCGCGTCTTCCGCGCAGCGTTCGCCCGAGCCCTCCGGCAATGCGCCGGCAACGCCATCGTCGCCGGTGACGCCGCCGTCTTCGGCGATGCCACAGTCTTCGGCGATGCCACAGTCTTCGGCAATGCCACAGTCCGCTCCGACCGGTCATGCCGACGTACCCCCCGACCCTGATGATCCGTGGCAGCAGATGTCAAACGCTCCGATGCCGCCGGCCGATCCCGGCTTCGACGACACCGATCCCTGGCAGTCGGCCGGTCCCGCTCCGGCGCCGACCAGCTGGGAGGCCGCCGGACAGATGACCCAATCGGCGTCGCATGCCCAGTCCGCGTCGCATACTCAGCCGCAACGGCACTTCGACCCGACCGCACGGCAACGATTCGCCCACACGGCGAATGCCGGTCATGGTGGTCCGAACGGTCTGAACGGTCCGAACAATCCGGGAGGATCGGGTGCCCCGGGCGGTTTCGGCGCGAACGGCGTCGCTGCCGGCCGGCCGGTACCGCAGGTCGATCCGGATGACGACGACTATTCGATGGACGACGCCGTGCTCGGCTCCGACACCGCGCTCGACGTGGAGGAACTCAAGCGCATGTTCGACGTCAAGACCGTGGAGGAGCTCTCCGCCAACGACCCGAACAATCCGCGCAATATCGCCGCCAAACGGCAGAAGGACAAGGATTCGGACTGATGGAGGAATCTGCGGCGCGGATCGTGGACATTACGGAAAGGACATGCCATGGCACTGGCGTATGACGGAGCGATCCAGCATCTCATCGATTCGTTCGCAAGACTGCCCGGCATCGGGCCGAAAGGCGCCCAGCGCATCGCGTTCTACCTGCTCGGCGTCGATGACGCCGAAGCGCAGGAGCTGGCCGACGCGATCACCGAGGTGAAGGCGCGCGTACGGTTCTGCGACATCTGCGGCAACGTGTGCGAAACCAGTCCGTGCCCGATCTGCGCCGACCCCCGTCGCGACCACACCGTCATCTGCGTGGTCCAGGAGCCGAAGGACGTGATGAGCATCGAACGCACCCGCGAGTTCCGCGGCGTCTACCACGTACTCGGCGGCGCCATCAATCCGATGGCGAACGTGGGCCCGCAGGATCTCAACATCCCGAAGCTGCTCAGAAGACTTTCCCCGCAGACGGCGGGCGATCCCGACGATGATTCGCGGTCCGGGGAGTCCGTGGCCGCTCAGGGCACGGAGGACGTGCAGGAGGTGATTCTCGCCCTGAACCCGAACATCGAAGGGGAGGCCACCACCACGTATCTGTCACGGCTGATCTCCCCGTGCGGAGTGAAGGTGACCCGACTGGCCAGCGGTCTGCCGGTGGGCGGGGATCTGGAATACGCCGACGAGATCACGCTCGGCCGCGCTCTCGTCGGCCGTCGCGAGGCGTAACGGATCGGTAAACAGTGTCCAAATGCTGGCGACGTACCGTATTCGCAATGCGACGATCCTTATAATCTTGCCGTTTGCGTAGAGTAGAAGACTACTTGCGTGGCGGGATTCCACCGCTGCGGCACGACACGAGATTGGATTGAAGTGGCACTCATCGTTCAGAAATTCGGCGGTTCGTCGGTGGCCGACACCGATTCCATCAAGCGCGTGGCCCGCCGCATCATCGATACCAAGAAGAAAGGCAACGATGTGGCCGTGGTGGTTTCCGCAATGGGAGACACCACCGACGATCTGATCGATCAGGCCAAGGACATCGATCCGTATCCGCCCGAACGCGAAATGGACATGCTGATGACCGCAGGCGAGCGCATCTCGATGAGCCTGCTGGCCATGGCCATTCACGCGGCCGGCTCCCACGCCAGTTCGTTCACCGGTCAGCAGGCCGGTTTCCTCACCGACACCCGATACGGTGCCGCGCATATCAAGGCCGTGAAGCCCGCGCGTGTGAAGGCCGTGCTCGACCGCGGCGACGTGGCCATCGTGGCCGGGTTCCAGGGCATCAATGCCAAAGGTGATGCCACCACGCTTGGCCGCGGCGGCTCCGACACCTCCGCCGTGGCACTGGCCGTGGCGCTGGAGGCCGACGTGTGTGAGATCTACACCGACGTCGACGGCATCTTCACCGCCGATCCGCGTATCGTGCCCACCGCGCGCCGCATCCCCGCGATCAGCTACGAGGCGATTCTCGAAATGGCCGCCTGCGGTTCCAAGGTGCTGGCGCTGCGCTGCGTGGAGTACGCCGAACGCTTCAAGATGCCGCTGCATGTGCGCAGCTCCTTCTCCCACCGCCCGGGTACGCTGGTGCTGCCCGACGGCGTGGACCCGCGCAGCATTCCGAATCTGCGGTAGTCAGTCGGGCGATCCGACGAGCGAGCTTCAGCAACCAGTCATCCGTCAACCAACCAGACCAATCCAGACCAACCCCAAAGGTGAAACAATGAGCAACGAATCGAAGTCCATGGGCGATCTCTTCCCCGATCTCGGCCCCGAAGATCCGGTCGTTTCCGGCATCGCGCACGACCGCACCGAAGCGCAGGTGACCCTGCGGCGCATGCCGGACCGTCCCGGTGTGTGCGCCTCCGTGTTCACCAGCCTCGCCGAAGCCGGCGTGAACGTGGACATGATCGTGCAGGCGGCCGCATCCACCGGCACCGCCGACATCTCCTTCACCGCCTCCGAATCCGAGCTGCACAGGATCGAGCAGGTGCTTGACGAGAAGCGCGAGGAGCTGGCCTACGAAACCGTGGACATGAACAAGGAGGTGGGCAAGGTCGCGCTCGTCGGCGTCGGCATGAAGACCCACTCCGGCATCGCCGCCACGTTCTTCCGCGCGTTGAGCGAGAAGGGCATCAACGTGCTGATGATCTCGACCTCCGAGATCCGCATCTCCGCCATGGTGCCGCTGAACGATCTCAACAACGCCGTGCGTGCCATCCACACCGCCTTCAACCTGGACTCCGATCAGGTTGAGGCCGTGGTCTACGGCGGTACCGGCCGCTGATCCGCTCGCCCGGCCGCCGGTCGGTCGTCTGGGAAATCTGGGAACTGTTCGGAACAAGAGAAGGACACTGAAATGGTGCAAATCAACGATAAGGGCGTAAACGTAGCGGTGCTGGGCGCCACCGGTCAGGTGGGCATGGTGATGCGCCGCATTCTCGATGAGCGTGACTTCCCGGTGAAGGATCTGCGGTTCCTTGCATCCGCGCATTCCGCCGGTACCGTGCTGAACTGGCGTGGTCACGACATCGTGGTGGAGGATGTGGCCAAGGCCGATCTTTCCGGCATCGACATCGCCGTCTTCTCCGCCGGCGGCGGCACCTCCAAGGTGTGGGCTCCGAAGTTCGCCGAGGCCGGCGCCTACGTGATCGACAACTCCTCCCAGTGGCGTATGCACGACAACGTGCCGCTGGTGGTGGCCGAGGTGAATCCCGAGGATCTGAACGATGTGCCGGACCGCATCATCGCCAACCCGAACTGCACCACCATGGCATGCATGCCCGCCATGAAGGCTCTTTCCGATGCGTTCGGCCTCAGGCGACTGATCGTCAGCTCCTATCAGGCCGTCTCCGGTGCCGGTCGCGCCGGCGTGCTGCAGCTGATGAACGAGGCTAAGGCCGCCATCGAGCAGGGTGCCGACAAGCTGGTGTTCGACGGTTCCGCCATTGATTTCCCGGAGCCGACCAAGGTGGTGCGCACCATCGCCTTCAACGCCGTGCCGTTCATCGGTGCGATTGTGGACGATGGTAGCGAGGAGACCGACGAGGAGCAGAAGCTGCGCAACGAGAGCCGTAAGATTCTGCACCTGCCCGAACTCAAGGCCAGCTGCACCTGCGTGCGCATCGGTGTGTTCACCGCCCACGGCATGAGCGTCAACGCCGAATTCGAGAAGGACGTCACGCCGGACGAGGCCCGCGCGGTGCTCGCCAAGGCTCCGGGCGTGGTGCTGGACGACATCCCCACCCCGCAGCTCGCCGCCGGCAAGGACCCGAGCTTCGTCGGTCGTATCCGTCAGGATCAGGCAGTGGACGGCAAGAAGGGCCTGTCGATGTTCATCACCAACGACAACCTGCGCAAGGGTGCCGCCCTCAACGCCATCGAGCTCGCCGAAATCGTAGCGAGGAAGCACTTCGCCGATCAGCTGTGATCGGCGACAGACAGCACTGTGCCGATCAGCTGTGATCGTCCTTCGGGCTTCCCCCCCCCCCGTGGGCTGAACCCGTTAAGGAAACGCCGGAGGCGTTTCTAGGACTCAGGCGAGCCGACAGGCGAGCTGTAGGAACGAGCCGACAGGCGAGCTAATGAGATGCGGCCGTAGGCCGTCCGTTCTTGCGGTTGGCTGTTTTTCAGGCTTCCCCCGTTGGGGGAAGCTGGCAGCCGAAGGCTGACTGATGAGGGCCGGGCGGTGCAGGAACTGAACCTTGTTCCGTCCGGGTCACCTCATCCGTCCGGCTGCGCCGGCCACCTTCCCCTCCAGGGGAAGGCAAGAGCATGCTTTGTCATTGTCGATGGGGATACTGGTAGGCATGTCTGAAGCATCTCGCGAAGCGCAAAAGCAGCTCGACCGAATCGTGGCTCTTGGATATCCGGATGTCGCCGATCTTTCCGCGGCCGCGTTCCGGGCTTTGGCCACGCCGATCATTACCGCTCTGGAGCAGTCCGATCTGGGATCGAACATTCTTCTGGTGCCGACGCGAGAACTCGTCTCTCCGGAATCGCTGATCTCCCGAACCAGCATCAACCGCATGGCCGGATTCACCACCATGCCTCCGAGGGATATCGCCAGTTTTCTGCCGCAGGACGGTTTCGAACCTCCCGAAGGCCCCTTCTATGTGGTGATCGATCCGCATACCGGCACCAAATACACCAATCGCGAGCCGGATATCGCCCGCAAGCTGGTGGAATCCGACGGCCGTCTTCCTCTCACCCTTGAGGAGGGTCTGGCCATCGCCACGCAGCATCCGGATTGGCTGGTGCATAAGAACGGGTTCAATCTGCTTGGCTCCCGCAGTGCGGATGGCCGGGTGCCGAGCATCTGGATGAGTCAGGGGGCGCCGCGTCTCGGTGCGGTATGGCCCACCAGCAAACACACCTGGCTGGGTAATGCGTACTGTATGGCTCGACGCGGCGTCTCCCTGTTCCACTACATGTGACGATCCGCCGGAATCACTTGGTCTTTCCGCCGTTGCCGGATTCCGACTGTCCGGATTCGGACTGCTTCGGCTCGGCGTGCTTGACTCCGGCGTGCTTGACTCCGGTGGTCTTGGTCGCGGTGGTCTTGTCGCGCGACTGGCGTCCGGGACGCCGGAACGCGGCCACCATGCCGCCGATCACCAGTACCATGCCCAGCACCACCAGCACCAGAATCAGCAGCACCGACCATGAGGTGGGGCTGAAACCGAACATCCACGAACCAGCGAGTCCGCCAACCGCCACCATTGCGATGATCACGCCCCATACGATGGTGGGCGCGCTCGGACCGGTTTTGTACTCGATGGCGGGCCTGACCGGCGCGTACTGATGCCATCCGGGATAGTTGGCGTAGGAGGTGCCGGCCATCTGCTGGTATGTGGTGCCGGATCCGGGGTAGCTGTTGCGCTTCGCCTCGTCCGCATACTCCTGCGCCGCAGCCTGCTGCTGCTGCCACGCCTCCTGCTGGCGTGCGTCGGCAGGAGCGGAACCGTCTGAGATGGGGGTGCCAAGAACAGGGCCGTCGGTGTTGCCTGCGCTGACGCCGGTGTTCCCGCCGCCGTTGGCATCGGCGGTGTGGCTTTCGGTGCCGGCCAGGGCGCCCGCGGGTTTGCCGGTCATCGGCTGGACGGTAGGCTGGGCGGCGGGCTCGGTGTTGCCCGGCCGCCCGTTCGCCGTCAGATCCGCCAACGTCAACGGTTTTGGCAGGGGTGTTTCCGCGGCAGGAATGGCCACTGTCGGTTCGGATACTGTCGGTTCAGTCACTGTCGGTTCGGCAGCGGTGTCGGCCGTGGCCGTCGGGCCGCTTTCGCCAGCCGTGGGGATAACCGTGGTCGGCACGCTGTCTGCCCCGTTCGCCCCAACCGGCATGGCGGTGGTGTCGGTCAGCGGCGTCATCGTCTCCGTCTGTGCGTTCTGCGCCTTGATCCGCTCCGGATTCAGGGTCTGGGTCGGTGCCGCCGCCAGTGCCTTGTGCGCCGCGATCTCCGGGAACGCCACGGTATCGTCGTCGTTGCCACGGATCGGTTCGTCGGCGCGGACCGGTCCGTCAACATGATGCTGTTCGTCGGCGTCGCCCTGCTGCAGGGCCACGGTGTCGGTGAAGTCATCCGCCGTGGCGCGGATGGTGTCGTTGTTCTGGTTCATGATCGTCTCGCCTTCATCTGTCGTGTCTGTCATGTCTGTCGATATCGGCCGGCTCGTCAGTCGGTATACGGATTGGAGGAGCTGGAGGAATCGGAATCACTGGGCAGCTCGCGCAGCACGGTGACCGAGGAGAACACCAGATCGCCGGTTACATACGCGGCCTTGTCGGCCGTGTCCTCATAGCCCTGCTCCCACGGATAGGACGAATTCCCGCTGCGGTTGATCATCATCGGCTGCCCGGTGCTGTACCGGGTGCCGTTCGAATCCTCCAGGGCGACCTGGCTGAACGCCTGCTTCACATCGCCGATGCCGGTGGCGCATCCGCTGTCCACGATCAGCGTTACCGAGGAGTTCACGGCCTCCAGATCCAGTTCGCCGGTCGGGCATCCGCGATAGTCCAGATAGGAGTAGTTCAGACCGTCGCCTTCCGAGGAGCCTCCCCAGCTGCGCAGATCGATGAGCACCGTGGAGTTCACGGCCTTGAGACCGCCGTTCACCAGCGATTCCCAATCGTTGGTACGGAACGTCTGGCTCTGGGAGTAGAGGGTGGTGCTATAGCCGCTGGACCGGTTGAACGCATCGATGGTCGCGCCGGATACGTGCGCGGACGGCAGCAGGGCGTAGGAGCACAGCGAGGCGATGACCGCCACGATGGTGATCGGGATCAGCCCGCCGGCCTTGCGACCCATGAAGCCGAGCACGATCGTCAGCAGACCGAGCGCCAGCGTGATGCCGAGGGTCCATACGGCGATCAGCGTGAGCACCGAAACCTCGCCGGGTATGAACCCGAACGCCACCATCGCGACCAGCACGGCCAGCGAAATCAGGATCAGACCGGAGGCGATGCCCACCACTACCGGGCCGGCCGGCCTGCGTCGGTAGACGACGGTCGGAACCTTGGGCTGCGTGCGCTGCGGGCCGGCATAGTAGGTGGGGCCGGAACCTGGATTGAAACCGGATCGACCGCGCTGCGGATCGTAGGGATTGCCGGGATTTGGCTGGTTCGGCTGCGGTCCCGGCTGCTGACCGGGCCGTGCGGTGCCGTTGGACTGCGGTCCCGGCTGCGGTTGACCTGATCGCACGTCGGGCCCCGCCTTCTTCTTGCGGTCGCGGTTATACAGCACGATCGCCGCCACGATCAATGCGATGAACACCGGAATCGTAATGAACGGTACCGCGAAAGCGCTTCCGGGGCATCCGATGATGATGAACAGCAGCGACAGCCAGAACGCCGACGGGAATTTGCCGTGGACGATCGCCTCCTCAAGCACGATCGTGCCGTCGCGCTCATCAGGCATCAGCATCCAGGCCACGCCATACAGCAGGGCGCCGAATCCGGCCGCGCAGAAGAACGCGAACCAGATGATGCGGATGATCAACGGGTCCCAGCCGATGCGGTTGGCGATCGCACCGGAGACACCGCCGACCCAGCGGTCGGAGCTGCGGTAGAAATTCAACGACCGAATCCAGTTGAAGAACTCCGATCCCAACGCCTGACGCGGCGGGCGGCCATACGGGCCTTGGGCGTACGGGGTCTGACCATACGGCTGGCCGGTCTGATTCGGCTGGCCGGTCCGGCCCTGCTGATTCGGACGGTTGAACGGGTCGTACTGAGCGTACTGTCCGTACTGGTTGGACTGACCGTACTGACTGCCCTGCCCGTTTGCGGGGCCGTACTGCCCGTTCGGATCGTTCTGATTGAACGTGTTATAGGGGTTGTTCTGATTGTTTCGATTGCCCTGCGATCCAGGATATTGACCCGGATACTGAGGGCCGGTTCCTGCATTGGTCATGGTGATCATCCTTCCGGATACCGTGTCGGGCGCCATGCCGAGCGGCCGGTCCGTTCATCAACGGTCGTTCCGCCTGCCATGACGCGTGGTTCCTGCTGATTCCATTCCACCGCAATCCACTCGCCGCCGCTATGGGGGAACACCCTGAAAGAACCCTGATTCCCGCATGGACGTCCCCTAACACCCCAATGAGAGCGCACTGTGATTGCTAGGGTTGAGGCAGTTGACGATAACGGGCATCGAGAACGCGAAAGGGTTGATCATGCGTACACCGCAGGGCGCAACGCCGTTGGGCGGCGGGACTTCCGAAACGACGCGGAAAGCCGAAACGTTTGAACCGTCCGGTCGCGAACGGTCGGGAAACCCTCACGCCGACCAGAGGGCTTCGTTCGATTCCCCGCTGCGACGCACCACCCTCGACTCGCTGGTCGACGCGGCCAGTCGCGCGCGGGACGCCCAACGGGAACGCCACATCAAACCGGCGACCGCGGGAATGATGCTCGGTCTCGTCTGCGTGCTGGCCATCGGACTGGCGATCTGGGGGACGGTCTCCGGACTGCCCGAGGAACTGGTGCTCGGCCTGGCCATGGTGTTCATCGGCATCACGATCGGATGGACCCTGATGAGCTTCATCATGGACGACCGGCTGCATCCCGAAGTGCACACCAGCCGGTCGACCATCGTGCTCATCGGCTGCAGCATCGGGCTCACCCTGTTCGGTGTGCTGGTGATGTTCTCGCTGTTCTCCAGCATCGGCGTGCTGCTGATCGGCGCGCTCGCCGGACTGGTGATGCTGCTCGCCGTGGGAATGATCATCGCGCCGTGGTGGATCAGTCTGGTCTCCGATCTTGGCGCGCAACGAGCGCAGACCGCCCGCGAGGAGCTGCGGGCCGATATCGCCTCGCGGCTGCATGATTCGGTGCTGCAGACGCTGGCGCTGATCCAGCTGCAGTCCGATGACCCGCAGAAGGTGGCGGCTCTGGCGCGCTCGCAGGAGCGTGATCTGCGCGAATGGCTGTACGGCGATCCGCAGGCGGTCGCCGGGGGAGGGCGTTCCGATGCTTCGAAGAACGATGGCTCTGCTTCGGCTGTGACGGTTCGGAGTCAACCGTCCTCGCCGGCTATGCCGGACGGGTCTGTCGCCTCTGTCGGCCATGTCGGGTCTGTCGTACCGTCCGCCACCGTGGACTCCAAGGCTTCCGAGCCGTTCTCTCGGGTGCTCAAACGGGTCGCAGCCCAGATGGAGGATACCTATGAGCGGCCCATCGAGGTGGTGACTGTGGGCGAGTGCCGGTATCTTCCTGAGTTCGCGTCGCTGCTTGACGCCGCCGCCGAGGCCATGGCCAACGCGGCCAAGCATGGCGCTCCGCCGATCGCCGTCTATATGGAGGTGAGCGACGGGCGATTGCAGGTGTTCGTGCGCGATCACGGGCGCGGGTTCAATCCCGATGCTCTGCCGGCTGGCCACTTGGGGGTCAAGGAATCGATCATCGGTCGTATGCGGCGAGCCGGCGGCACGGCGAAAATCGTCTCCAGGCCGGGTTGGGGCACCGAAATCAGGCTCGGTCAGCCATTGGAAGGCTGAATCGGCGAGTTGTGTGGGTTATATTTGGGGAGAACGCGGTCAAGGGCGACGAAAACGTTGATTCTTCAATGGGTTGAACGGTCGGATCGCGGAGCAAAGCCTCACAACTCGGGTTTTGACCACAGGAAGACACAGGAAAAGGTGTGATGGCGATGGAATCAGAGAACAAGACGGTGCGAATCGGCGTGGTGGACGATCATGATCTGTTTCGGGCGGGTGTGATCAGTACGTTGAATGCGGTGGCCCCCGATTTTCAGATCGTCGGGCAGGCCGGGGACGTGGAGGGCGCCGTGGCGATGATCGCCGACACCCAGCCCGACGTGGTGCTGCTCGACGTGCATGTGCCGGGCGGCGAGGGAGGCGGCGGTTCCGAGATCATTCTGCGCAGCGTGGCGGCCGCCCCGCATACGTTGTACTTGGCGTTGTCCGTGTCCGATGCTCCGGTGGATGTGGGCGCGGTGATTCGTGCCGGCGCTCGCGGATATGTGACCAAAACCATCACCGCCGACGATCTGGTGGCTTCGATCCGTCAGGTGGCGGACGGATATGCGGTGTTCAGCCCCAAACTCGCCGGATTCGTGCTCAACGCGCTCGGTCCCGGAGGAGGATCTTCGGGAGTCGATTCCGTGTCGGTCGACGCGGGGGGCGAGGGAATACCGTCCGGCCGGTTCCGGGACGACACCGGCATGCGGGACGACATCGATACGCGGGACGACATCGACATTGATGTGCTCAGTCCGCGCGAGCAGGAGGTGATGCGGTTGATTGCCCGTGGCTACTCGTACAAGGAGGTGGCCGCCGAACTGTTCATCTCCGTCAAAACCGTGGAAACCCATGTTTCCAAGGTGCTGCGCAAGCTTCAGCTGTCCAACCGCGGCGAGCTCGCCCGCTGGGCCGCCCATCGTCGCATCGTGTGAGGCGCAGTTCACATCGCAGCCACCTCATCCGTCCGGCTTCGCCGGCCACCTTCCCCTCGGAGGGGAAGGCGAGCTAATGAGATGCGGCTGTAGGCCGTCCGTTCTTGCGGTTGAAGCTGTCAGCCGAAGGCTGACTGATGAGGGGATTTCACCGTGAAGCAGGCGGTGGAACTGCCTGTAGGTGAAATGCGAGCCGACAGGCGAGCCTTCGACGTGGAGGCCTGCGTCTGAGCCACCTCATCCGGGCCGGCGTTCGGTGCTCGGGATATGGTATCGGTGTCGGATGGTTCTCTGGCCATGTGTTGTGATCAAAGGGGACGGACATGCGATACGTCGATGAAAGCAGACAGGAGCTGCTGATCTCCTCTCCGCAGTTTCCGGCATTGGTTCTGGCCCATGCTTCGTGGGACAAGGCGCCGTTCCACTGGCATGCCGGCCTGGAACTGCTGTACGCCAAGGATTGCCCGGTGCTGGTCTCGCTGAGGGATCGGACGCTGAGACTCGATCCGGGAGGCATATTCGTCGTGCCGCCGGAAACCATGCATGCGATACGGATGATGGAGGGCGATCCCGCGTCGGTCGCGCCTCGTGCGCTGTCCGTCACGCTCAATCCGGCCGATATGGCCTCCGTGTTCCCCAACATCATGCAGGCGCAGCGTTCGCTCGACTATCAGCGGTGCAACCGGCAGGGCTCCCGTGTGCTGGTCGGGGACTGCGAGGACCTGTATTCGCTGCTGGTCGGCGACTCGCCGGTCCGGTATCTCGAAGCCAATTCCCTGTTCTATTCGCTGATCGCCAAACTGTTCGGAAGCTTCGTCTCCCCGGATGATCTGCGCGGCGACTCCTCCACGCGCGACGAGCGGACGATCGCCCTGGTGCACCGATACGTGCAGACCCGATTCATGGATCCGCTGACCACCACCGAAGTGGCCCGCCATTTCGGCTACTCCCGAGAATACTTCTCGCGGTTCTTCAAAAAGTATGCGGGCGTCTCGTTCCGGGAATACGTGAATGAACTGCGGCTCGACGTGGCCTGCGAGCAGCTGCGGGACGCCGACATTCCCATCGGTCAGGTCGGGAGGATGTCCGGCTTCGCCAATGAGAAGAGTTTCCGTCATGTGTTCTTCCGCAAGTTCGGCTGTACGCCGGATCAGTACCGTTGCAATGAGCGCAGGTATGCCGGGCAGGATTGGCCCAATACGGATTGGCCGACTGGGGAATGGCCCACCGGGGAATGGTCGGCCGAGGACGCCGGCGCTTCAGACCGGGCGTGAACCCGAACGAGCGTGAATCCGGTCGGGCATGAAACCAACCGATCGTGAAACCAACCGGTCGGGTGGGTCACAGATCGGCTCCGAACAGGTCACAGTCCCTCGCGGTGCGCACGGGGCTGGATCAGTACGCTGAGCCTTGAGATTCATGGAAATCGCAAAGGAGGGAACATGAGTCAGGGTAATGAAGTACCGGTGAAGCTGCATGCGAAGCTGATCACCGTCGCCACCATCGGAGCGGTTGGTGGATTCCTGTTCGGATACGATACGTCGGTGATCAATGGTGCCGTCGACGCGATCGCCAGTCCGGATGCCGGTTTCGGCCTGAACGCGGCGATGAGCGGATTCTCCGTGTCCAGCGCCATGATCGGCTGCGTGGTCGGCGCATGGTTCGCAGGAACGCTGGCCGATCGCATCGGCCGTGTGCGCGTGATGCAGATCGCCGCCGTGCTGTTCGTGCTCAGCGCGCTGTTCACCGGTCTGGCGCACAACATCGCGCTGTTCGTGATCTTCCGCATCGTCGGCGGCCTCGGCGTCGGCTTCACGTCCGCCATCGGACCCGCCTACATCTCCGAGATCTCGCCATCATCGAGGCGCGGATTCCTCACCGGATTCCAGCAGATGGCCATCGCGCTCGGCATCGTCGCCTCGCTGGTCGTCAACGACTCCTACCTGCTGAGCTCCGGCAGCGCCGCCACCGCCTTCTGGGCCGGCCTTGAGACCTGGCGCTGGATGCTGATGACCACGGCCGTGCCCGGCGCGATCATGCTCGTGCTGACCTTCGCACTGCCCGAATCCCCGCGCTATCTGGTGATGAAGGGCCGCGGAACCGAAGCCGCCAAGGTGCTGGCCGAAGTCGTCGGCGACACCCGTCCCGACCAGACCGTCAAGCAGATCGCCGAAACGCTGAAGGGTGAGACCCAGCCCAAGGTCAGCGATCTGAAGGGCAGCGTGCTCGGCCTCAAGGGCGTGGTGTGGGTCGGCATCGGCGTGGCCCTGTTCCAGCAGGTCTCCGGCGCGAACGTGATCATGTTCTACGATTCCAGCCTGTGGAAGGCGGTCGGCTTCAGCGAGTCCGCATCCATGACCATCGCCGTGGTCCGCGCCCTGCTCGCCACGGCCGTGACCGTGCTCGGCATGCTCATCATCGACAAGGTCGGCCGTCGCGCCATGCTCAAGGTCGGCTCGCTGATCATGGCCGTGCTGCTCGTGGTGGTCGCCGTATGCTTCAGCCAGTCCACGATGACCGCCGACGGCGGCATCAACCTGCCGGGTGCGTGGGCCTTCATCATGATCATCGGCGCCTACGGATTCTTCCTCACCTACTGCGCCACCTGGGGCGTGGCCATGTGGGTGGTCATCGGCGAGATCTTCCCCAACCGCATCCGCGCCGTCAGCGTGGCTCTCGCCACCGCGGCCAACTGGGTGGGCAACTTCCTGGTCTCCACCACCTTCCCGCCGCTGCGCGACAGCCTCGGCCTGACCTGGACGTTCGCGCTGTACGCGGTGATGGCGGTGCTCGGCTATTGGTTCATCGCCAAGAAGCTGCCGGAGACCAACGGCGTCGAGCTTGAGGACATGAAGGAGGACATCTGATGCTGCCGACTACGCAGAAGGCCGATCTGCAGGGTGCCGATGCGCTGATGTTCGACAGGAACGACGGTCTGACCGACGAGCAGAAGAGGATCGCCCAGGAGTGGACGTACTTCGACGAGGATCTCGCCGGGGTGGATCCGTCCGTTGCGGCCGACATCCTGCAGCATCGGACGAACTTCGCCCATAACGATCTGCCGAGGTATGCGTTCAAACGCGACATTCCCGACGACGTGGTGCTGTACCGCGACATCCCCTACATGGGTGGTGCCGATGCCGCATCGGCGGGGCGGGAGCATCTGCTCGACGTGCTGCTTCCCCGTGACGCCGTGGTGCGCGGAGGGGCTCCGATCCCGGTGATTCTGGAGATTCACGGGGGTGCGTTCTTCTACGGATTCAAGGAGATCAACAGGGCTCATGCCATCGTGCTGGCACAGCATGGCTACGCCGTGGTCAGCGTCAGCTACTCGCTCTACCCGGCCGTGGATTTCATCGACCAGCTGCGCGAGCTCGCCCAGGTCACCCGATGGATGCGCGAGGAAGGCCCCCGGTATCTGCTCGACGCCGATCAGGCGTTCATCACCGCGGATTCCGCGGGCGCGGTGCAGGCTCTGCACCTGCTGGCGGCGATGAACAACGGCGTATACGCCGATCTGCTCGACGTGCATCCGGTGAAGTTCGGCGTGCTGGCCGTGGGATTCAAGTCGACCATGCTGAACCTCGACCGGCTGTTCGACCCGTCGGCCCGCGACGCGGGAGGATTGGTCGAGGAGCTGGAACCGTTCTTCGAGCGGTACCGCGGTATGGTGCAGGGCAGCGGGCTGGCCCGTCTCGACGATCTGCTCGGCGCGGCGGCCATGCCTCCGACGTGGGTGGCGACCAGCACCGACGACTTCCTTGAGGCCACGAGTCTGGAGCTGGGAGCGAAGCTGCGCGATCTGGGCATCGATCATCAGGTGCTCGACTATCGCGCCGGGTCGCGCGAATGCCTGCCGCACAATTTCATCGTCGGCATGCCGTGGCTGAAGGAAAGCCGTGACGCGGTCGAATCGCTGATCGGCTTCTTCACCGACCATCTCACGCCCCGCACCTCGCTGGTCGCCAGCGAGTAGGCGGCGGATGACCGGCGACCGGACGGTCCGGCAGTCCAATTGAACACCCGATCGGAGGCGTATCGCCCCCGGTCGGGTGTTTCTGTTGTTGCCGGATTGTAGACTGTGGGAATTGCCCGTGGTGGTCGTGGATCGGTCTCCATGCGGCACAAGGAAACATGGCGCGATTGCGCCGACTGCGTATGCGCAGACTATATGGAAAAGGAGGAAGTTATGGGCCAGGATCACAATCCCGACGTCGATTCGGTATTCGATCTTGCAGCTGCGGCTGCGGCATCCAACGGAGGGAACAACGACCCGCTGCTGCCTCCCGCACGCTTCATCGGCTCCCCGCAGAAGCCGAGCAACATGCCGTACAACAAGTACGCATCCTATGAACTTCAGGTGCCGTTCAGCTTCCCGGAGCGCACCTGGCCGAACAAGACCTTCAAGCGCGCCCCGCGCTGGTGCTCCGTCGATCTTCGCGACGGCAACCAGGCGCTGGTGAACCCGATGGACTCCGAGCGCAAGCTGCGCTTCTGGAATCTGCTCGTCTCCATGGGCTACAAGGAGATCGAGGTGGGCTTCCCCTCGGCCTCCGAAACCGACTTCGACTTCATCCGCATGCTCATCGAGCGCGAGCTCATCCCCGACGACGTGACCATCGTGGTGCTCACCCAGTGCCGCGAGCACCTGATCCGCCGCACCTACGAGGCGCTCAAGGGCGCCAAGCGTGCGATCGTGCACTTCTACAATTCGGTCTCCGTGCTGCAGCGTGAGGTCGTGTTCCGCAAGAACCGCGCCGAAATCACGAAGCTCGCCACCGACGCCGCGGAGCTGTGCAAGGATCTCGAAGGCGAGGCCGAGGGCATCGACCTCTACTACGAGTACAGCCCCGAATCGTTCACCGGCACCGAGCCGGAGTACGCCGTCGAGGTGTGCAATGCGGTGATCGACGTGATCAAGCCGACGCCCGAACACCCGATGATCATCAACCTGCCGGCCACGGTGGAGATGACCACGCCGAACGTGTTCGCCGACGAGGTGGAGTACGTCTCCACGCATCTGAGGAACCGCGACGCCATCGTGCTCTCCCTGCACCCGCACAACGACGAGGGCATGGGCGTGGCCGCCACCGAGCTGGGCGTGCTGGCCGGCGCCGACCGCGTCGAGGGCTGCCTGCTCGGCAATGGAGAACGCACCGGCAACGTCGATCTCGTGACGCTGGGCCTGAACCTGCTCACGCAGGGCGTGGATCCGCAGATCGACTTCTCCAACGTGCCGGAGATCCGCAGGACGGTCGAGTACTGCAACCAGATCAAGATCTCCGAACGTCACCCGTACGCCGGCAATTTCGTGTTCACCGCGTTCTCCGGCTCCCATCAGGACGCCATCAAGAAGGGTCTGGAGGCCCGTCAGATGGCCGCGGACCGTGCCGGCGCCGATCTCGACAAGTTCGTGTGGCTGGTGCCGTACCTGCCGATCGATCCGAAGGACATCGGCCGTACGTACGAGGCGATCATCCGCGTGAACTCGCAGTCCGGCAAGGGCGGCATGGCCTATCTGCTGAAGACCAATCACAACCTCGATCTGCCGAAGCGTCTGCAGGTCGAATTCGACAAGATCGTGCAGAAGTACGCCGACGACACCAAGAAGGAAGTCAAGGACGAGGACATCTGGCGTCTGTTCAAGGACGAGTACCTGCCCGTGGAGTCCGGCGGCGTGACCTCGGCCGGCAAGATCGTGGGCGATACGAACGATGAGACGCTGAAGCAGTGGGGCCGTCTCAAGCTGCTCAAGGTGTCCGTCTCCTCCGGCGAGGATGGTTCCGACACCGTGCTCAAGGCCACCGTGCTGGATCGCGGCGCCGACAGGACCGCCGAGCCGGTGGAACGCCAGCTCTCCGGCGTGGGCAACGGTCCGATCGCCGCGTTCCTCAACGCGATCTCCGCGCTGGGCATCGACGTTTCGGTGATGGATTACGTGGAGCACGCCATGACCGCCGGCACCGACGCCATGGCCGCTTCCTACGTGGAATGCGAGATCGGCGACAAGCCGGAGACGCAGGTCATCTGGGGCGTGGGCATCGATTCCTCGATCACCACCAGCTCGCTGAAGGCCATCATCTCCGCCATCAACCGTTCCGAGCGCTGATCCTCTCTCGCGAATGAAGCCTTCCCTCCCATCGGGGGGAAGGCTTTTTCGTTGGGTGTTCGGGTGTTCGTTGGGTGTTCGGCGTTCTGGTATTCGGGGGTGAGACCATCCTTCCGCCGGTGGGCGAGTCGGTGAGACAATGGTGGGGTGTTGCCGGGGGCTCTCCGCGGCGACCGTATGAGAAAGAAGGTTGTTATGAAGAGTCGTCATACGTTGCATAGGTGGGGAAAGCTGGGCATTGCGGCCTTGGCCGTGGCCAGCATGATCGTTCCGGTGTCGTTCGCCAGCGCCGCTGAGACCGGTACGACGCAGTCCTCGAGCCAGCAGGAATCCGCGTCCGCGCCGGCACAGTCCGCACAGGTTCAGTCTCAGTCGGCACAGTCTCAGCCGGCACAGTCCGCGCCGGCATCGGGGCAGGCCGAGTCTTCGGCCCAGACTTCCGGTGGCGCCTCCGCGGCCACCAACCTCAGCAAGGCCAGTGCCGCGGCCGTGGCGGTGAACAGGTCCTACACGATCAGGCGTAACGACGGGCAGCATCAGCCTGACTACTGGTACAAATTCTCGGTGCCGAGGCAGGGCGTGGTGAACGTCACCTATTCGTTCCCCAACACCAACAATCGATTCTCGACGCCGGTCCTGCTTGACAGCGCCGGCAGGGTGATCGCCAGGGACGCTTACGACAACATGAGCAAGACCTCGCTGGGCAATCAGGGTCTGGCACCCGGCACCTACTACGTCAAGTTCGGAACCCTGTATTGGATGACGAGCGCCACGGCCAATCTCCGGATCAACTACAGCCAGAACTCCACATGGGAGACCGAGTGGAACAACAGCCATTCCGTGGCCGATGCGCTGACGCTCGGCCGGACGACGAACGCCAGCGCGTGGGCGGACGCCAAGACCGGCGAACAGGACTGGTACCGGTTCACGATCTCCAAGGCCACCAAGGTGGAGCTGAAATTCCGTACTGCACGATACGGGTCGATCGACCATTGGACCGTGCGACTGTACCGTTCGAATCTCGCGCAGGTGAAGTCGTACCAGTGGCAGTTCGCCCAGACCTCGAAGTCGGATACGCTGAATCTGGGTGCGGGCACCTACTACCTGCAGCTGACCGCTGATGTGTATGGTGCGATTCCGCCGCTGAACTACAACGTGACCGTTTCCGATCTGGCCGTGACCAAGGTACCGGTGTACCGCGTGTACAATCGTCGTTCCGGTCTGCACCACTACACGACTTCGGCTGCGGAGAAGAACATGCTGGTGGGCAAGGGCTGGCGCTACGAGGGCGTCTCGTTCAACGCGGCTCGCATCGGCTCCCCGGTGTACCGCGAGTACAACCGTCGCACCGGCAACCACAACTGGACGATGAACGCCGCCGAACACAACATGCTGGTGCGTCTGGGATGGAAGAACGAGAACACCGCGTGGACGGTGAATCCCAACGCCGGTACCAAGGTCTACCGTCTGTACAACCGCAATTCCGGCGAGCACGTCTACACGACGAGCTACGGCGAGTACGTGGCCGTTCAGCGCGCCGGCTGGCGCGGCGAAGGCATCGCCTGGAAGAGCCTGTGATCGCCTCTCCGTTTCTGGCTTCCCCTTCGAGGGGAAGCCTTCCGTGTTTCGTGTTTTCGCCCCCTCTGGAGGGGGCTGTCAGCGGTAGCTGACTGGGGGAGTCCGGGTGACGCGTCGCTTCGTCCACCCTCGGTCGGCTTTGCCGACAGCCCCCGACCGCGGGAGCTGGGTGTGGGGTTCTTTCCTGTGAAGGTGAGAAAGATTTTCGCGTTGCGAGAATCGGAGCGGGTATTCTGACAGGAAACAGGGAAGGGGACGACCATATGCGAGGTTTGCTTCGGAAACTGTCCGCAGCCATCGCCGCCGTGACGGTGGGCGCCGGGCTGATCGCCACGGCGGGAGTTCCGGCCCTAGCCGATTCCGCGCCGGCGACTCCGGCTTCCTCCCCGTCCCAATCTATCCGGTCCATATCCTCACAATCCCCTCCCAAGACGACGGTGTCCCCGTCCTATGAGGATGATTCGCCGCGCAACTACGTCATCAATTTGACGCAATCATCACCGACGAAATCAGCATCGGCAGGGGCGAAGTCGTCTCAATCCGCATTGTCTCAATCATCGGCGGAAGACCCCGGCGCCGCGGACGCCACCGACGCCGCGAAGGCCGCATCCCTCGCCGAATCGCTGGGAGCCACCGTGCTGACCCGATATGATCAGTTCGGCTCGCTGTTCGTGCAATCCACGGACGGCTCGTTCGCCGGCCATTTCGCCGACAAAGCCAAGGCCGCAGGCATCGCGCTCGATTCCGTGGGCCCTACCCGCCGCACGCCGGTCACCGGCGAGGAGAATGTGTCGGTACAGACATACTCCCTGCGGCGAAACAACAATCAGGATGGCAGTCGCGTGACCCAGGACGTTTCCGGTCACAGTCTCGCGGTCGAATCCGTAGGTCGGACCGCTGCGCAGGCCGCCGCTCGGTCCGCGAATCGGTCATCCGCCAGCCAGTCAGCCAATCGGTCTTCTACTCGATCCGCCGGCGGTTCCTCGGCCGTCCAGGGCTCATCCGAGGCCTCCGACCGGAATTGGGCACAGCGGGCGATCGGCGTCGATAAGGCCGTTGGTACCATAGCGCGCACGACCGATGACCGGTTCGAGGTCACGGTCGGTGTGCTCGACAGCGGCATCGACGCCACCCATCCCGATCTCAAAGGGCAGGTCGATCCGGATCTTTCGGTGAGCTGCCAGATCAACGGCATCGCCAACCAGCAGCTGGCTGGTACACCCTCTTCGCAACCCCCGTCCACTCAATACGGCGACTGGCAGACGGTGTATGCGCATGGCACGCATGTGGCCGGTCTGATCGCCGCGGCCCACAATGCGATCGGCATCGACGGCGTGAATCCGAAAGCCCGTCTGGCGTCGGTCCGCGTGACCAACGACTACGACTGGGTCTACCCGGAATATGCGGTGTGCGGCCTGGTCTGGTCGGCCGACCATCACTTCGCCGTGGCCAACAACAGCTACGGCATGACCTCATGGGGGTCGTGGTGGAATCCCGATGATGCCGCGCAGACCGCATCCATCGAGGTGACCAAGCGGGCCGTGGCCTACGCGCAGTCGCGCGACGTCGTGGTCGTGGCCGCCGCGCACAATCATGACACCGACCTCGACAATCCCCCGTATGCCGGTGAGATCCAAATGCCGTCCATGCTGCCCGGGGTCATCGTCGTCTCCGCCTCGGATCCGGTGGACGTCGCCGACGTACGGACTCTGGCGCGGGCTTCCTACTCCAACTACGGTAAGCATTCGATTACGGTCACGGCTCCCGGTTCGGGGATCTACTCCACCGTGCCGTCATGGTATCCGTATGCTGATTCGACCGGTTATGCCTATCTGAGCGGTACGTCGTTATCCACCCCTCTGACGTCCGGCGTGGTGTCGTTGCTGCGTGCCGAGCATCCGAGCTATGACGCTGCTCGAATCATTGCACTGCTGAAGCGTCAGGCCGGCTACTACTACGGTCGTCTGACCAAGCCGACGGACGGTAAGGAGTATCGCGGATCCGGTCTGATCAGCGCTTTTGCCGCGGTGACCAGGGATCTTGACTCGACCGGCTCGTCGGGAGGCCAAAACGGCACGAATGGTAACGGCGGCAATCAGAACGGCAACGGGCAGGCCGGTAACCAGGCCGGTAGTCAATCCGGCGAATCAGGCCGTCCGAATGACAGTACGGCCAATGGTACGGTGACGCCCGGTGCCGGGTCGAACGGCACGGGCGATACGGACGGCAACGCCGATTTCGACGGCATTGAGATCACCCCCGCACCGTCCCCCGAACGGACGCAGGTGGACACCGATGCCGGCCGCAGCCGGTCGGGAGGCGCTTCGGCGCTGTCCCGTACCGGCAGCGATGTGGCCTGGGCGTTCGGCACCTGCTTGCTGCTGGTGGCGTTCGCGGCCGGTGCGGCTTTCCTGCGCGCCCGGTCGAAACGGCGGTGATCCGCGTCTTTGCCGTAGTGACTACGCGGTCTTTGCCGTATTGCCTACGCCGCGTGGCCGCGCTATCGCATCGATTTGACTCGCCGATCATAGACGAGTTTTTCGGCGTATCGCACGGTTGCCAGCGTTCGGCATCGCAGACGCTGGAAGGGTGTGAGCCGGGCGATGGCCTTGCGTACCTGGTCGCGATCGGCGTCCAGCAGCGCGGTGCCGTGTTTCCCCGCATACGTCTGCTCCGCCTCGCGCAGCTGCTCGGTCATCGTATAGTAGCTGCGGGCCGGGGTGATGCCGTTCGCCATCGCATGATCGAAATTCGTCAAACCGGCCATCACGTTGTCATGATAGAACCCGAGGCTGCGCTGCGAATGCGTCACCGACCCACCGGACTGCAGCCAGTGATACAGCACCGCATCCACATCGACCACCGCATCCATGCGCGAATACAGCTCCCCGGCCACCATCACGTCCTGCGCGTACATGCCTTCGGGGAACCGCACCCCGTCCCACAGCTCTCGGCGATACAGTCGGCACCAGTTCGCCTCGTTGAAATACCGGGCCTCGCCGTGCCTGCCCAGCGAGTCGAGCAGCAGTCGCAGGCTCTTGCAGAACACGCTCTGATAGGCGCGCAGCGGATTGCGGAACACCGTCACGGTTTGCGGCGATTCGACGCCGAGACCGATCCGCTCGGCGACATCGTCGAGCGAGGAGACGCCGAACTGGGCCCAACGGCCCTTGCTCATGCTCGCGCCGGTGGATTCCAACGCATGCAGCAGAATCTCGATATTGCGTGAATCGAGCATGTCGTCGTTGTCCGCGAAGGCGATGAACTCGCCGCGGGCTGCGTCGAGACCGGCGTTCTGCGCCTTGGCGATGCCGCCGTTGGTCTGATGGATCACGACGATGCGGTCGTCCTTCACGGCGTAGGAGTCGCAGATCCGCGGGGAATCGTCGGTGGAGCCGTCGTCCACCAGAATGATTTCCAGATTCGGGTAGGTCTGCCCGGTGATCGACTCGATGCAGTAGGGCAGATATCGCTGCGCGTTGTACACCGGGACGATGATGGACACCAGCGGCTGGCGGGCGGGCACGGTGGGCGATGACGTGGCTGATGATGCTGGCGATGATGCGGAAGAAGACGATGTGGTTGCAGAAGACGATGTGGTGGAGATCATGGTCCCCAGTGTATCGGGCCGATCGGTGGGGTGGTTCGACGGTGGGTGACGGGATCGGCCGCGTATCGGTCCGGTCGGTGCCGTATCGGGCTACTATGGCAGATAGTGTTCGCGTCCGTTGTGGCACGCGAAGCGTAGATAGTCATTCTGATCTGATCGGAAAGGTGTGGATCCATGAAGATTGCTGTTGCCGGAACCGGATATGTGGGCCTGTCGGTGGCGCTGCTGCTGTCGCAGCACAACGAGGTGCACGCGCTCGACATCGTGCCCGAGAAGGTGGAGCTGCTGAACAACGGCAAGAGCCCGATCGTGGACAGGGAGATCACCGCATTCCTCGACGGCAACACCTCCGGAGAACGGCCGCTGGACTTCCATGCCACGCTTGATCCGGCCGAGGCGTACGCCGGCGCCGACTTCGCCGTGGTGGCCACGCCGACCAACTACGACGCGCAGAAGAACTACTTCGACACCTCCAGCGTGGAGGCGGCGATCAAGGCGATCCGTGCGGTGAATCCCACCGCGTGGATCGTGATCAAGTCCACGATTCCGGTGGGCTACACGCAGCAGCTGATCGACGAGACCGGCGATCATCGCATCATCTTCTCCCCGGAGTTCCTGCGCGAGGGCCACGCGCTGTACGACAACCTGCATCCGAGCCGCATCGTGGCCGGTGCCCCGCAGAACGATCCTGAAGCCGTGCGGGCCGCGCACGAGTTCGTGAAGCTGCTGGCCGACGGTGCGGACCCGGCCGAGCATGATCGCACGAACCACGACGGCTCCAAGGGTATTCCGCAGCTGGTGGTCGGTCCCACCGAAGCCGAGGCCATCAAGCTGTTCTCGAACACGTATCTTGCGCTGCGCGTGGCCTACTTCAACGAACTGGACACCTATGCCGAGTCGCGTGGCCTCGACCCGCAGGAGATCATCGACGGCGTGTGCCTCGACCCGCGCATCCGCAACGGCTACAACAATCCGAGCTTCGGCTACGGCGGCTACTGCCTGCCGAAGGACACCAAGCAGCTGCTGGCGAACTACTCCGACGTGCCGCAGAACCTGATCGGCGCGATCGTCGAGGCGAACCGCACCCGCAAGGACTTCATCGCCGACGAGATCCTCGCCCGCGTGGCCGAGGCGAAGACCGAAGGCAATGCCACGCCGGTGGTGGGCGTGTACCGCCTGACCATGAAGAGCGGTTCCGACAATTTCCGTCAGTCCGCCATCCAGGGCGTGATGAAGCGCATCAAGGCGAAGGGCGTGGATGTGGTGGTGTACGAGCCCACGCTGGACGCCCCCGACTTCTTCGGCAGCCCGGTGACGCATGATCTCGCGGCGTTCAAGGCCGAGGCCGACGTGATCGTGGCCAACCGCTGGAACGATGATCTCGCCGATGCAGGCGACAAGGTCTTCACCCGCGACCTCTTCAAGCGCGACTGATCGCACGGTCGGGCGGGGCTGCGGATTATGCGCATCGGATGCGATCTCATGCGGGTCGGGCGTTTGACCGACGCGATGCTGGACGCATCCGATCCGTTTGTTCGGAGCACGTTCACGGATGCGGAGATTTCGGCGGCGACGGAATCTCCGAACCGTCGGATGTATTACGCCAAGGTGTTCTCGATCAAGGAATCCGTGTATAAGACGCTGCGCATCAACGATGAGCGCCGTGCCGACCTGGAACGGATGCTCGGTCGGTCGCTGTCGTTCCGCGACATTCGTGTGGACTGCTCGCAGGATTGGCCGATCGCGTCGTTATCCGATGATCTTGCCGGGATTTTGGGCGTGGTGTCGTGCGATGTTTCGTTTTCCTACGACGGTGATCTGGTGATGTCCACCGCCGTCACGGATTTCGCCAATCCGGACCCGGCCGATTGATCGGTTGCAATTGGCCGATCGCGTCTTTACTCCTCGTTCGTATCCATCGGCAGCGGATTGATCTTCGGCGCGGTTCCGGAAATCGTGGGGAAGTGCTCGGTCACATCGAGTGTCGTCGCCACGTCGATCATGTCCTTTCCGTCGCCGAGATCGATGTGGAAAATCTCCTGCAGCTTACGCAGCCGATAGAAATATGTGTTTCGGTGCACGTTCAGACTCGCGGCCGCCTTGGCCGCATTGCCGGGGAATCGTAGATGTGCGGCCAACGTGGCGATATATTCGGTGTGCTTGTTGACGTCGTACTGGTACATGCGCAGGATGCGTTTGTCGAGCAATACTGAGATGTCGTGGCGGATCGAATAGTGATAGGCCATGATGTGCTGGCGATGACGACGGCAGAAGCTGATCGGTTCGTCGTCGAAGATCACGCGGCTGAGCATTCGGCATACGTACAGTTGCTCGCGGCATTCGAGAATCTGATGGAATGGATCGCTGACGTATGCCCGTAGCGAGTTGTTCCGCAGTGCCTGCTCCAATGCGCCGTCATGCAGTATGCGCTCTTGCAGTATCTCATAGTATTCGTATCCGGATGAAGAGGTGGGCTTGAGCGGTAGCAGCAGGAAGAAGTAGCCGTTATACACCAGCCAGATGGATTCGGGGAAGATCGTGTGCAGAATGCCGCCGATGTGCGAGTTGTAATTTGGTGTGGCGAAGCTCTGGTTGCCTTGGATCATGATGAGCGCGTATGCCGGCGATGGGGTGAATCCGGCTCCTGAAAGTCTTTCGACGGCCTCGGATTCGTGGATGAACCGGTTGTTCATTACGTCTTCCAGAATTGCCGCGCTGGAGATGGTTTGCGCGGCTACCGGGTTCATGCGGTCGAGCAGGATGTCGGCCAATGCTCCGGCGTATTCCACCAACTCCAGATCGTAGGCGCCGAAGTTTCGGGACATCGCCAGGACGTCGAAACGGCCCATTTCCAGATTCTTGTAGTAGATGATCGACGTGATCCATTCCTGGTTGTACGTCTTATTGACCGAGATGGTGGCCGATCGGTTGCGGCGTGCCTCCTCGATGACATTGTTGTCGAGCATCGACTGGTGCACTGACTGCGAGACGTAGCCTTTGCTCAGCTGTTCGGTGATGTCCGGACGATTGGCGGGGAAGTCGCCTGCCGTGGCGATGATGCGATTGCCGGTGTCGGTGACGATCAGAGGATTGCCGATCACGTCATATGCTTCACGGGTGAACTGCTGGATGTTGTAGGTTCGTTGGAACGAATCGAATAGCCGCGCCTTGGCGGAGTCGAGCGAAGGGGCGAGGTGGGCAAGGCGATCGAATCGTTGGCGGGCCACGTCGAAGGGTATGGCGGATCGGCAGATCGTGGTCTTCGGCGGAACATCCTGATCATGATCCAGTGGCCGGTCGGTCAGGGCGATCACCGCGGAATGGTGTCGGGCCCCGACGTGATGGTGCAGATCGGAGAGCTGGGTGAGTAGCACCGTGTGTTCGGTGTCGGCCGGTTCGGGGGAGTCGGCGTTCGCCGGCAGACAGACAAAATCCCGATTGAGCAGTGCGTCGTTCGAGGCGAGGTGCTCGGAGACGTCGAGTTCGGTCAGAATCGTGCGTAGGTGCATGGTGGAACCGCCTTCCCATGGTCGGGGGTATGAAGGCATACTGCTGGATCCATGATAGAACATGTATTGTGCAAATGCACAATTACGCGAGTGTTTTTACGCTGAACTTCATGCCGACGCACATCGTTTTTTGGCGACAAACCTATGCAAAATCCTTAATCTATAAAGCACAAGGCAAGCGGAGGTCTCAAGGAAGAAGACCGAAATGCCTTGGACTGTTGTACAAGTCATACCCCCTACATAGTTACGAAAGGAATCATCATGGCCGACGAACGCACTGAAGTACTGGACGCGATCCGTACCCGCGCAGCCTCGCTTACCGGCAAGGACGCCTCCGAGTTCTCTGCGGACACTGCTTTCAAGGATCTACAGCTCAAGTCCGTGCAGTACTCGCAGCTGACCACGTATCTGGAGGACGAATTCGACGTCGAGGTGCCGTATATGACCTTCCGGCGCAAGGAGACGTTCGGCGATGCCGCCGACTACGTCGTCGAACTGCTGGACATGTAACCGAATCATAGAGAACTACACAGAACAGGACAGGAACATATCATGATCGAGCCGATTATCCCCGAGGACTGGGAGAAGGTAGACGGCAAGCTCTCCGACTTCATCACCAAGACCGGTGAAAACGCGAACGTCAACGACGACGTCCCGATCTACAAGGATTCCAAGGGCGGAATCTTCTACCTGCTGGAGGAGGAATTCCAGGGCGAGAAGATGAAGGTCTGCTACCGCGTCTCGCGTCAGCCCGTCGCCGATCAGGAGGAGGTGGACCTCGCGAACTCCGAGGATCCGATGGCCCGTATGGGACAGGGGTTCTGTCCGCCGTTCAATCAGCGTACCTATGAGGCCGCGCCCGGCATCATCTGTGAGCAGGATCAGGCCGTCGTCATGCGAGACGGTGCCACGATCTACTGCGACATCTACCGCCCGGTGACCGAGGAGAAGATCCCGGCGATCGTCTCGTGGAGCTGGTTCGGTAAGCGTCCCGGTGACGGCATGAGCGAATGGCAGATCATGGGCGTGCCGCCGAAGACCGTATCCAACTGCGCCAAGTTCGAATCTCCCGATCCGCTGTACTGGTGCCATCAGGGCTATGCCGTGGCCAATGTGGATGTGCGCGGCGCCGGCCATTCCGAAGGCAACGTGCACATGTTCACCCATCAGGACCGCGAGGACGGCTACGACTTCGTTGAATGGCTGGCCCAGCGTGATTGGTGCAACGGCAAGGTCGGCATGTCCGGAAACTCCGGCGTGGCCATGCACCAGTGGGGCATCGCAGCCGAGCAGCCGCCGCATCTGGCCTGCATCGCACCTTGGGAGTCCACCACGGATCTGTACCGTGAAAGTCTGTTCGAGGGTGGCATTCCGGCACTGAGCTTCAACGAGTTCATCGCCGCACAGGTCACCGGCCCCAACGGCGTGGACGATCAGGTGGCCATGGCCCGCATGTACCCGTTCGAGAACGCCTACTGGCGCGACAAGATGCCCGACTTCTCCAAGGTGCGCATCCCCGTCTACCAGACCGCCGGCTGGAGCCACTTCCACCTTCCCGGTTCGTTCAACGCCTGGCGCCGTTGCAAGTCCCGCCTCAAGTGGATGCGCGCCCATCGCGACTTCGAATGGCCTGACACCTATCAGCCCGAGAACCTCGAGGATCTCAAGCGCTTCTACGACCGTTACCTCAAGGACATCCACAACGGATGGGAGATGACCCCGCGTGTCCGCCTCGACGTGATGGACGCCTACGACTGCGATTATCAGGACCGTCGCGCCGAAAAGACCTTCCCGCTGCAGCGTACCGAGTACCGCAAACTCTACTTCGATCCCGCCACCGTGACCCTCAAGGACTCGCCGCTCACTGACGCATCCAAGGCCTCGTACGATCCGGATTCCGGCCAGCTGGAATTCGACTACGTCTTCGGCGAGGACACCGAGATCACCGGCTACATCAACCTGCATCTGTTCGTCTCCTGCGATGGCTACGACGACATGGACATGTTCGTCAACATTCAGAAAGCTTCGGCCGACGGCGAATGGATTCCCTGGTACACGCTGGACGAGCCGCATCCGGGAGCCTGGGGCAAGTGCCGAGTCTCCCGTCGCAAGCTCGACGAAAAGCTTTCCAAGCGGCATATTCCGGTGCTGGCCAACGAAAGTGAAGAGAAGCTCAAGGATGGTGAAATCGTTCCGGTCGACATCGCCATCGTCCCCTCCAGCCGAATCTGGCATAAGGGGGAGCGCCTGCGCGTGCAGATCGCCGGCCGCTACATCCGTGAGGGATGGTTCGAGCCACTGGCTTGGGACACCGAAAACCACGGTACCCACAACGTGCACGGCGGCGGCGAATACGAATCCTGGATCGAAATCCCGGTGATTCCTCCCCGTTATCAGGCCGGCGACTACGTCGTTCGCTGACGACCCCTCGCGCGCAAATTTTCGAAAGGAGTAACCATGGACGCCCGCGAACTGCGAAGCTTCGCCAGAATCCTTCCCTCCCTGCGTGAAGCGGCATTGGAACCGGTTCTTGCCGGTCCGATCCGCGGGCGTCACATCGTCTGCAAGGTGATGCCCGCAGGCGACGACTCGCATCCCGCTCTCGATACCTGGCTGCATCCGGCCGATGTGCCGGAAGGAGAAGTCGCTCCGGTGGTGTTCGAACTGCATGGCGGCGGGTTCGCCATGGGCGACGCCCGTAAGACCGATGCCCTATGCGAGTGGATTCGAGATGCCTTCAATGTGCATGTGGTGGGTGTGAACTACCGTCTGGCGCCGGAGCATCCATGGCCGGCAGCACTCGACGACGTGCTCGACGTGCTGCAATGGTACGCCGAGCATGCCGCGGAATACCGGATGGACACCCATCGATTCATCCTCATGGGCTACAGTGCCGGGGCTCAGCTCGCACTTGTCGGTGCGATCGAAAGCAAGGCGGTCGCCGAGTATCATGTGTCCGGCCTCGCTCTGCACTACCCGTTCTTCGATGCATCCACCGCCCCGGCCGACAAGGCACTGCGTGAGATTGATCTGCCGATCGATCTGATGGAGGCCTTCAACGACTGGTACTGTGGCGACGCGGATCGCCGTAACCCCCGTATCTCGCCGATCTACTCTTCCGATGCCGAACTGGCCGATCTGCCGGTCTCTTCGATCCTTCCCGTCGAAGGCGATGCCATGGCCGACGAAGGCGTACGCATGGCGGACCGGTTGCGGTCTATTGGCGTCGACGCTCGTCTGCACATGGTGACGCACGCCTACCACGGGTACATCGAAGACGCCGTGAACCCCGAAGCCTACCGTGCGGCCAATCCGCCGGAGACCATTCAGGCCCGGCCGCAAGGTACCGACCGGCTCGCCGGTGAGATGGTGTTCGAAGCGTTGAGCGACGTGCTTGATGCGTTTCCTCAATCCGTGCCGTTCCCATGGCTGAGTGATGAGGCCCAGTTACCGGATTCGGTTGAATCTAGTGATTTCAAACCTCGGGAGGCGCGCTCATGACCCCCGTCACCCGACTGATGGTGTTGCAGGATCTGGTGCTGGCCGTGGTGATCAACACCTCGGCGATGCTGCTCTCCGGCGCGGCGATCACCCTGACCTCCTGGTATCCGGGAACCTGCACCGCTTTCTGCACCAACGTGCTGCTGCAGCTGATCCTCCCTGTTCCCGCCGCCGGGCGACTCTGTTCCACATGGCTGGGCGAATCCAAGATTCGTCCATGGGCCTCCGTGTTCGTCGAAAACCTGATCTTCGTCACCTGCATCTCCTTGACCATGGCCGTCATGCAGACCGGGCCGAACGGCATCATCGCCACCTGGCTTGCCACCTACGGTCAACTGGTTGCCATCGGTTACATCACTTCGATGGCGCTGTACTACATCGCCACATCAATCGTCACCAAACCCGTTCCCGCACGGTAGCGGAAAACCAACACAAAAGCGTCAAACCAACACAAAAAGGAACCATCATGGACAAGGAATTCATCGACCAGCTGGCCGAACGCGCCAAGGCCGGCCACAAGCATATCGTCTTCCCTGAAACCGACTGTCCCGAAATCCTCGAATGCGCGGCCAATCTGCTTGCCGACGATATCGCAGACGTTACGTTGATCGGCCGACATGAGGATATCGCTGCACTCGCCGCCGAACATGGTCTCGACCTGACAGGCGCCGAATACTTCGACAACACCGACGAAGAAGCCCGTCGATCACTGGTCGAGCCGGTCGTCGCCGCCGGACTCCTGAGCGAAAAGGCCGTGTTGCGCAAGGCCAAGACCGCGGTCAACGCCGCCATGATGCTGGTCGGCGCCGGTCGGGCCGACTGTGTGGCTGCGGGCCGTGTGCTCACCACCGCCGACGTGATCATCGCCGCCCAGTCGATCATCGGACTCGCCCCCGGCATCAACGTGGTCTCCAGCCTTGGCGTGGTGGACGCCCCAGGCTTCGACGGTCCGCAGGGACAGATGCTCGCCATCGCCGACTGCGCGATCAACGTGCTACCGGACGCGGAGGCGCTCGCGGACATTGCGATCTCCTCCGCTGATACCATTTCGTCGCTGCTGGGATGGGAGCCGCGCGTAGCCTTCCTTTCCTTCACTACCTGCGGCAGTTCCGAGGACGACTCCGTAGACGTGATCCGTCGCGGACTCGAACTCGCCCGGCAGCGCCGTCCCGACATCGCCTTCGACGGTGAATTCCAGCTCGACGCCGCCATCAACCCGAAGACCGCCGAACGCAAAGTGAAACGTGACAGTGCTGTCGCCGGCAAGGCCAATGTGCTGATCTTCCCGAACATCCACGCAGGCAACATTGGCGTCAAGCTCATCCAGACCTTCGGCCACGCCGACGTGTACGGGCCGGTGCTGCAGGGCTTCGCCAAGCCGGTATGCGACTTCTCCCGCAGTGCACCCGTTTCCGAAATGATGGGCAACATCCTGATGCTGCTCGTCCGGGCCGAGTAACCGCCACTCAGCAGAAGATCAACGAAGATCAAGAAAGGACCATCATGACCGCAACCCCCGTCATTCTGACATTGTCGCCGGGATCAACCTCTACCAAGATCGCCGTGTTCAAAGGCGAGGAGGTGCTCTTCAAGGCCAACGTTCAGCATCCCGCCAACGAACTCGCAGCCTTCGACAACGCGATCGATCAGTTCGACTACCGCAGGAAGACCATCCTCGACGAGCTGGCAACACACGACATGTCACTCGACGACATCGACGCCTTCTCCGGCTACTGCGGATCGATGGGGCCCACGGTTGGCGGCATCTTCGCCATCGACGAGACGGTGTGCGAACATGTGACCCATACCGGCGTGAATCATCCGGCCATCCTCGGAGCCCCGTTGCTGTACGACTTCGCCAAGGCCACCGGTAAGCCGGCCTATGCCGTGAACCAGCCCGACACTGATGAGCTGATCGACGTGGCCCGCATCACCGGATACCCAGGCGTCTACCGCAAGAGTCATGTGCACTGCCTCAATCAGAAGGAGGTGGCGATCCGCTACGCCAAGTCACTCGGTCGCGACTACGAGGACATCAACGTGATCGTGGCGCATATCGGCGGCGGACTTTCCGTGGCCGCGCACGAACACGGTCGCATGATCGACACCAATGACGTTCTGGAAGGTTCCGGCCCGTTTGCGCCCAACCGTTCCGGTGACGTGCCGCTCAAGCCGGTGGTGAGGCTGTGCTTCGACGGTGAGCATGATCAGAGGTCTGTGCTCAACGTGGTTGGCAAGACCGGCGGTTTGATGGGTCTGGTCGGTACCGACGACGCCCGTGAGATCGGTCGGCGCATCGAAGCCGGCGACGAATGGGCACGCATCGTCTACGACGCCATGGGATATCAGGTGGCCAAGGCCATCGGCGGGTTCGCAGCTACGCTCAAGGGTCGGGTTGACGGCATCATCCTTACCGGAGGCGTGAGCAACGACAAAACGTTCGTGGCCAAGATCGTCGATCGTGTGGGTTGGATCGCCCCCGTTCAGGCATATGGCGGTGATTTCGAGATGGAGGCGCTGGCAGCCGGCGCCGTCCGAGCGATCGCCGGTACCGAGGCGGTGATGACCTACACCGGTGAACCCTCGTGGGCCGGATTCACCCAGGAAGGCGCCATTCCGGACATCGGCTGATTCCGAGACCGGTAAAACAATCGTGGTGCGGTGGAAGCTGTCATCCGCCGCACCTGCCAATGAGACGGTCCGCTATGGGCCAACGACAGCATCGTGAAACGTTGCCGGTGCGAAGAGGCGCCGGCGAAAACAACAGTCGCAATGAGGCGGCATCAGCAGAAAGGAGAGCGTGTGCGCCGACGCACACCACAGGATTATGACTAGCACCACCATAACGGCGAAGAAGACCAATCACTGGATACCGGATCTCGGAGTCAAAGGCTGGGGCGTCACCGCCACCTGCATCGGCTTCTATTTCTTCTACAACTTCTGGAACAACGGTTCCAACACCCTGTTCTCGCTCTTCACTGAAATGTACGGGTGGCAGACCACGCAGATGTCGATGGTCGTCACCGTATCCGGATGGGCTTCGCTGGTCGGCATCCTGCTGTTCGGTATCATCGGTCACAGGATCGGCGCGCGCAACGTGTCGATCATCGGCCTGATCGGCAATATGGTCGCCTTCGCCGTTTTGGCCATGATGAACAGCTTTACGATGTTCTTCATCGGTGTGCTCCTGTTCTTCGTCACCATGACCGCCTACGCGGTGATCGGACTGGGCAAGCTCGGCTCCAGCTGGTTCCCGCACAAGAAGGGCATGTTCATGGGCATGGCCACGATGGGCATGACCCTCAATGGTGCCTGCATCAATGCCGTGGTGGTGGCCTGTGCTGGCTCCTCGATCGGCATCAGCGGCTTCTTCTGGGGCTGCGCCGTGCTGTGCGCCCTGCTGGCCGTCGTCACCTTCCTGTTCGTCAAGGACAATCCCGAAGAGGCCGGTGCCTGGCCCGACAACGATCGCAGCATTTCCCGCGAGCAGCTCGAGCGTGATTTCGCCGCCGCCGAGGAGTACAAGAAGCACAGTCCGTGGACGGTCTCCAAGGTGCTGAAGACCCCGCAGACCTGGCTCATCGGACTCGGATGGGGCATCGCGATGCTCGCCGCCTCCGGCACCATGGCCCTGCTCGCCCCCACTTTGGTCTCCTACGGTCACGAACTCACTTTCGCGATCCTGCTCATGGGCACGATGTGGCCCTTCGGCATGCTCGGTCATTACATCATCGGTGTGCTCGACCAGAAGTTCGGCACCAAGAACACCACTTTCGTGGTTGTGGCGATGATGATCATCGCCGGTGCGCTGGTGTTCTTCTTCGGCTCCAACAACATCGTGTGCGCCGTCGCCGTCGCCCTGCTGATGTTCTCCATCTCCGGCAACGCCAACGTATGCATGTCGATGACCACGACGGTGTTCGGCCGCCAGGATTTCGAAATGGCATGGACCCCGATCCAGATCATCTACAACATCTGCAACTTCGCCGGAGTGACCGTGATGGCCATGGTAGGCGCGATCTTCGGACAGCCTTCCGTGATGATGGCCCTCGTCGTGATCTGCGTCGTCTCCCTGATCCCGATCGGACTGTGCAGCTCCAAACAGATCGGCAGCCAGATCAAGTGATCGGCCTCTGAATCCGATTCGTCTATTCCGACGATCCAACCATCCCACCTCGTGGCCTCTGGTCATGGAACACGCTGATCGGTCGAGTCCCATGACCAGAGGCCACAGTCGCGAGCGGGGACGAGAGACCCCGCGGAAAGGAACCATCATGAACAACGTCGTTACGCCATCGGAGCGGCCCGCGGCTCCGTCCCCGGCCGGTCGGAAGCAGGGCGGATTCCACTACGCTTTCCTGATCGTGGCCAGCGGCATTGTGCTCACCTGCGTGCCCTGCGCGCTGGTGTACAGCTGTGCGGGCATCTACTTCACTCCGGTGAGCGAATACTTCCATGTGGCCAAGGCAACGTTCACCCTGTACTTCAGCATCGCCAACATCGCAATGATGATCGGCCTGCCCGTCTCCGGCAAACTGATGAGCAAACTCGACATCCGTATCGTACTGACCACGGGTGTGATCTTCGATGGTGCAGCCTGCATCGCCATGTCGTTCTTCCATGCCGTATGGCAGTTCTACATCGCCGGCGTGTTCATCGGTCTCGGCACCGCTCCGCTGCTGTATCTTGCCGTTCCTACACTGATCAACGCCTGGTGCCGCAAGCGCGTCGGCTTCTTCGTCGGACTGTGCATGGCGTTCACCGGCATCGGCGGTGTGATCTTCAACCCGTTGGGTACCGCGCTTATCAAGTCCGGGCCTGAAGGCTGGCGCACCGGATATCTGGTGTTCGGCATCATCATTCTCGTCGTCACTCTGCCGTTCACCGTCTTCGTCGTTCGATCCAAGCCGTCGGACAAGGGGCTGCTGCCGTATGGCGCCACCGAAGATTACGCGGACGCCGAAGGAGCCGAAGGCACGGCCGAGGCCGAACAGGTCCGTGGCGTTTCCGCATCCAAAGCCATGCGCACACCGGCGTTCTTCGCGCTTGCCGTGTTCTGCGGCATCATCACCATCAACCAGACGGTGTATCAGTTCCTGCCTTCATATTGTCAGTCGTTCGAAGCGTCTCTGCCGCAGATCGCCGCATTATCTGGCGTAGTCGCCTCTGCATGCATGGCTGGTCAGGCGCTGGGCAAGGTGCTGCTCGGCACAATCAACGACAAGAGCGTGGTCGCCGGTCTTTCCACCGGTATCGGCGGCGGCATCATCGGCGTGGTGCTCATGTGGTTCCTGCCCGCGCAGGCTGCGATCCTTATGGTCGGTGCGTTTCTGTTCGGTTTCGTCTACGCTTGCACCACTGTGCAGACTCCGCTGCTGGTACGTGCCGTGTTCGGTTCGCGTGACTACACGAACATCTATTCGAGGGTTTCCTCCGTGGGTGCGCTCGCTGGTGCGTTCGCCGCAGTGTTCTGGGGATTCATCGTCGATCTGCCAGGTGGATTCCCGATCATGTTCACACTGAGTCTGGGGTGTATGGTTCTTGCATTCGTGCTCGGCGTGTGGTCGCTGAAACAGGCCAGGAAGATCGAGCATCTCAGCGAATAGCGGGATCGTTGCTCCAAGCCCCTCATCCGACCGGCTTCGCCGGCCACCTTCCCCCGGTGGGGGAAGGCATGGGGCGACATCGGGCCGGTCGGCGGGTTCCAGTGGTCGTTGCAACATCCGGTGATCCGAAAGGGGATTCCCGGATGGGCGATTGGGTATTCGAGGGCGTGCGGTACGCGTTCCGCGGGGAGGCGCAATGAGCCGCGCCCGCACCGTCTCCTGCCGGGGGAGGGCACCGAGTCATTCGGATTCGTTGACGGCAGATTCGCGGCAATGGATGACTTCCGCCGTGGAATCAGATGCGACCGGGATATCCGTCGTGATGGGTCCTGCACGGTGGTCAGAGTGGTCGGGGGTGCTTTCGGTGGATAAAGCGTGACCGGGCATATTCACCGTGACGGGGTATGGGTATGCCCGGTCACGCATACCTATGCCGAGTCACGCCATCCATATCGAAATACGCGGGCTCGGTCCACAATGTGACACGGCATCAATGCAACTCGGTGGCACTGCGACCCGAGTAATGCAACCTTGGTGGTACTACCGGGGTGGTATTGAGTCCACGAGTACCGTGCGGAGTAAGTAATGCGGCTCGGTGGTACTCCGTCCCGGCAGCACCGCTAGGCGACTATTCGGTGGCGCCGCCTTGGCCGGACTGTGTTCCGCCGGACGTTCCCGATCCGCCGGTTTCACTCGAAGTGCCGCTGCCGCCGCTTCCGGTTCCGCTGCCCGTGCTGGCCGAGGCGCTCGGGCTGGCGGAGGCGGCGGGCGACGATGCGCTCGCCGAGGGGCTGGCCGAGGCGCTCGGGCTGGGGCTGCTTTCGGCGCCGGACCCGGAATCGTTCGCATCCGACTTCGAGGACTTGCCGGAACCGGTGTAGCTGCTGCCCGTGCCGGTGCCCCAGGTGCCATCGGAGCCGCCGACGGTGCCATCATCCTCCGGTTCGGGGAAGGCCTCGTCAGCCACGCCATCCAGCGCCTGCGACATGTATTCGGTGTATAGGTGCACGGCATATGCGCCGAAGATGCCGTATTCGCCGATCTCCGGCATGTCGTTGGCGTTGCCGGTCTTCGGATCGGGGTTCCATGCGGCGAACAGCGTCAGGGTGGAGGGCGTGAAGCCCACGAAGCTCAATGCCTTCGCATCGTTGGCGGTGCCGGTCTTGCCGGCCATGGTCTTGCCGATGGAGCTGGCCTCGGATGCGGTGCCGCTCTGCACGGTGCCCTCCATGGCCTTGGTCACCAGCGCCACGTCGTTCGCGTCGAACACGCGCGTGGTGGTGGTCGGCGCGTTATACAGCTCCTTCTTCGAGGAGTTCAGCACCTTGCTCACCATGTGCAGCGTGGGCTTCTGCCCCTGATTGGCGATGGTGGAGAATCCGCGGGCCATATCCATCACGCTCAACGCCGACGTGCCCAGCGTGGTGTAGGCGTCCGCCGTGATCTTGCCCTTGATGCCGGCCGTGTGAGCCGTGTCGATGATGGTCTGCGCGCCGAGATGCTGCTGCAGATCCATGTACACGGTGTTCACCGAGTTGGCCGTGGCCTGGTACAGGTTGATGTATCCGAAGCTTTCGCCGCCCGAATTGGTCATCGGAGTCGAAAGGCCGGGGAAGTCGCGCGGCGAATTGCCGTTGAACACGGTGTCGAGGCTCACGCCCTTCTGCACGGTGGCGAGCAGCGTGAACGGCTTCATCGTGGAGCCCACCTCGTAGGTGGCGTCGGTCACGTTGTTGAACTGCTTGGTCAGATAATCCTCGCCGGCGTACAGCGAGATGATCGAACCGTCCTTCACGTTCACCGAAATGCTGCCGATCTGCACGCCGTCCGGCAGGATGCTGTTGGTGCCGCCCTTCTTGCTGGCCACCTGATACATGAGATCCTGCTTGGACTTGTCGATCGTGGTGATGATCTTGTATCCGCCGGTGTCGAGATCCTGCTCGGTGAACGCCTTCGACGCCACCAGCTCGTTGCGCACCATCTTCAGCAGATAGCCCTTCGGCCCCTGATACACGTTGTTCACGGACTGCTTCACCGTGTTCGGCATCTTCGCGTCGGTTTTCTGCTTCGCGCTGATGTAGCCATCCTCCTGCATGATGTTCATCACGCGGTCGAATCGCTGCTGGGCCATCTTCTTGTTCACGGCCGGATCCCAGTTGTTCGGCGAGGGGATGATGCCCGCCAGCGTCGCGGCCTCATACAGCGTCAGATCCTTGGCGTCCTTGTTGAAGTACGCCTTGGCGGCCGCCTGGATGCCGTAGGTGTTGCGGCCCAGATAGATCGTGTTCATGTAGTTGCACAGCACCTTGTCCTTATCCTGGCTCTGTGCGATCTTCAGCGCGAGGAACGCCTCCTTGATCTTGCCCTTGTAGGAGGTGGTTTCGCCCAGATAATACCGTTCCGCGTACTGCTGGGTGATCGTCGATCCGCCCTGCCGGGTGCCTTTGGTCACGTTGTTGATCAGCGCTCGGCTGATGCCTTTGAGATCGATGCCGCGATCCGACCAGAACGTGCGGTTCTCGGAGGCGACGATCGCATTGCCCACATAGCTGGGCAGTACGGAACAGTCGATGATCTCACGGTTCTGCTCGGCGAACGTGCCGATTTCCGTGGTGCCGTCGGCGTAATACACCTTGGTTTTCTCGGCCAGCGCGATCGATTCGGGGTCGGGGATCTTCGTGGTGGCGTACATGTAGGCGAACACGCCGCAGCCGGCCAGGATCATGGTCAGCAGGGCGATCAGCAGACCTTTGAGAATCCTGTGCTTCCTCTTCGGACCCCGTCCCTTACGGTTCCCCGCACGCCGTGATCTGCGGGGGCCGGCGTTCTGCTGGGCCGCACGCCGGGCGCGTCGGCTGCCTGCCGGGGGCGCGAACGACGGTTCCGACGAGCCCGACGCGCCTTGGAAATTGCGGGACGCGGATGACGCAGTTCTACGAGTCTGAGAAGCCATACGGCCTAGGCTACCCCGACCGTCCCGAACACCTACCGATTGGTGAGTGAATGTTCATATTATCCGTACGAATGACTGCGTGGTTTGCGGGGCCGGTTTTGTGGATTATCGGTTGGTTTTTTCGTAATCCCGATCATGCCGCACGTAGAATATTAGATTTGTTTACTTGGAATTCATGTTCGTTTTGTGGGCAAGGAGACGGATCGTTGACGGTTGAACACGAGGGAACGGCGGCGACGGCTGCTGCTGCGGCGAAGACGATGATCCTCGCCGTCGATACGACCGGCGTGATCGATACCACCGGAGTCGATGTCTCCGATGCCGACAATACCGTCGAACTGACGGACGCCGACCTTGCGTATCCGGGCAACAATCACCGGCCTCTGCCGTGGTGGGTGTACGTCGTCGCCTTCCTTACGATCGACATCATCGCGGTCGGACTGTTGCAATGGTCGGTGTGGACGGTCGAGCCTCTGCGCGGTTTCGGCGGGTTCATCTCGAAGATGTGGACGAGCGGCGACTTCCAGTTCCTGCTCAACCTGCTGATCCTCGGCATCATCTATTTCGTGTTGACCATGCTGATCAACCGATTCTGGGTGGCCGCGCCGATCTTCCTGTCCGTCGTCGGATTCTGCGCGGTGGCCGAACGGTTCAAGGTGAGCGTTCGGTACGAGACGATCAAGCCCAGTGATCTGAACTTCCTCAAATCCGACGCCGGCAACATGACCAGCTTCATCCCCAGCGGCGCTGGGCGAATCATCGCCACGGCGGCCATGTTCTTCCTGACGATGGTGGTGATCAGCTATTCGATGGGCAAGCGGGACGGTCGTCGGAGACTCATCGACTGCGGTTTCGGGCGGTCCGGTCAGACTGGTCGGCCCGGTCGCAATCTGTGCATCACCGCCCGCGTGGTGATGATCGTGATCCCGTCGCTGTTCCTCGGCATGTTCACCGCCGGACTCGCCACCACCGGATCGTGGGCGAACACGTTCGCGCAGAAGCTCGGTGATTCGCCGAAACTGTGGGATTCGGTGTGGGATGCGCAATCCAACGGCACGCTGATCGGCTTCGAACGCTTCATCAATCCGAAGGTGATGGATGAGCCGGCGAACTACTCCGAGCAGACGATGAAGCGGATCGCCCGCAAATACGCCACGGCGGCGAACGAGATGAACGAGGATCGCGCCTCGAACATGGAGGACAGCACCGTGATCATGGTGCTCTCCGAATCGTATTCCGATCCGACGCGCGTGCCGGGACTGAAGCTCAACAAGGACCCGATGCCGAACACACGGAAGATCAAGCAGGGCACGACCAGCGGCCTGATGCTTTCGGCCGGATACGGCGGCGGCACCGCGAACATGGAGTTCATGTCGATGACCGGCCTGACGATGGCGAACTTCGACGCCTCGCTCAGCTCCCCGTATCAGCAGCTCGTACCGAAGCTCAAATGGGCGCCGACGTTCAACCAGCTGTGGAACGGCGGCGAGAACTCACAGGCGTTCCACCCGTATGAGTCGTCGATGTACTCGCGTGCGGAGAACTATCGGAAGTTCGGGTTCCAGCATTTCTGGACGCTGAACGAGCCGGACGTGATCGCGCATCAGGGCAAGATCGACTCCTCGCCGTATGTGAAGGACTCCGACGCCTACCAGAGCCTGCTGGAGAAGATCGACACCTCGAAGAGCCAGTTCCTGTCGGTGCTCACCATGCAGAACCATATGAACTACGACAACTGGTACGCCAACAACGAGTTCCAGGCGAGCAGTTCGACGACCCAGCCGCTCGGCATCGACGAGACCACGCAGATCCAGACGTACGCGAAGGGTGTGGAGTATACGGATCAGGCGACCCAGGCGTTCCTCAACCAGTTGGACAACATCAACAAGCCGATCACCGTGATCTTCTACGGCGATCATCTGCCCGGCATCTACGCCTCCGCTTCGCAGGACTCCAACAATTCGGTGAAGCTGCACGAAACCGACTATTTCATCTGGTCGAACAAGGCGTCAAGCTCGCATGGCACGAAGCTGCCGGCCTCCGCCACGGCGATCACCTCGCCGAACTACTTCATGGCGCAGGCGGCCGAACACATGAACGCGAAGGTCTCGCCGTATCTGGCGTTCCTGACGATGATGCACGAGAAGGTGCCCGCGATGGAGCCGCCGGTGGTCAACGAGATCCAGAGCTGGAGTCGCATTCCGAGTGGGCAGGCGCTGTATCTCGACAAGAACGGCAACCGCTTCGACATCACCAAGGCCGACGAGGAGACGCAGGAGCTGCTGGAGGACTACAAACTCATCCAGTACGACATCACCGCGGGCAAGGGGTACCTGAAGAACACGCAGTTCATGAACCTGCCCGAGATCGATGCGGACGGCGACGCGAAGATCGAGGAGCTGCCCGAGCCTGGCGTGAAGAACACCGGCGAGGTGCCGAAAATTCGCGAACGGATGAGGTCTTGACGGAAACCGGCCTCACAACTCGCAAAAAAGCCCCCGAATCAGTCGATTTCAGGGGCTTTTTTGCGAGTTGTGAGGCCGTGTATCAGCCGAGCAGCGGAGCAACCGCGTTTTCGTAGGCGGTGAGCGCGGTGTCGATCACGTTGTGCATGTCGTAGTACTTGTAGGTGCCGAGCCGCCCGCCGAACACGGTGTTCGGCACTTCGGCGGCGCGAGCCTCATACTGCGCGTACAGGGCTTTGTCGGCTTCGGTGTTCACCGGGTAGTACGGTTCATCGTCGCGCTTGGCGAACCGGGAATACTCCTCCCACACCACGGTGCGATTCGGGTTCTGGCTCTCTGCGCGCTCCGGATTGAAGTTCTTGAATTCGATTGCGCGCGTGTAGGGCACGTCGGCGTCCGAGAAATTCATCACCGGGCAGCCGAAATGATCGCCCTCGTCGTAGCGGACCTCCTTGAAGTCCACCGTACGCCACTTGAGGTCGCCCAGCTCATAGTCGAAATATCGGTCCACCGGTCCGGTGTACACCACGGGCTTGCCGGCCGCGGACAGTGCCTCGCGGTTGAACGGCTGGTCGGTGTCGAAGAAGTCGGTGTTCAGACTCACGCTGATGCGCTCGTCGTCGATCATGCGCTCCATCCAGGCGGTGTAGCCGTCGGTTGGCAGTCCTTCCCAGGTGTCCTTGAAATACCGGTTGTCGTAGTTGAATCGTACCGGCAGTCGCTTGATGATCGCGGCGGGCAGTTCGGCCGGGTCGGTCTGCCATTGCTTGCCCGTATAGTTCTTGATGAACGCCTCGTACAGCGGACGGCCGATGAGCTGGATGCCCTTGTCGTTGAGATTCGTCGGATCGGTGCCGGCCAGCTCCCCGGCCTGCTCCTCGATCAGCGCCCTGGCCTCGGCCGGCGTGTAGTGCGCGTGGAAGAACTGGTTGATCGTCCCCAGATTGATCGGCAGCGGGTAGACCTCGCCGTCGTGCGTGGCATACACGCGGTGCACGTAGTCGGTGAACGAGGTGAAGCGGTTGACGTACTCCCACACCCGCTTGTTGGACGTGTGGAACAGGTGGGCCCCGTACTTGTGGATCTCCGCACCGGTTTCCTCGTCCATGTAGGAGTAGGCGTTGCCGCCGATGTGATCGCGCACGTCGATGATGTGCACGCGGGCGCCCGCATGTTCGACGGCCTGCTGGGCCACGGTGAGACCGAACAGGCCCGCACCCACCACGACCAGATCCACGTCCTCGATCCTGGGAGCAGTGACCTCGGCTGCTGTGGTGTGGGCGGCTGTCTGCATCGGGAACTCCTTCATTCGCACGTCGTCAGGTTTCGTTTTCGTCCTGTTTCAGGATACATGCACGATCACGGCACGTTGCCGACGTCCTATGGCGTGGGCAGGCCCGGAGCGTACGGCGTGATCGAGATCATGCGATGTGACCCCCGGACGTGGTACGGATGCAGACCCGGACGTGGTCCGAATTGAACAGCTGAATTCGAACGTTCCCGGGTTCTAAATAGAAGCGCAACACCTGTCTAAGGTTGGAAGTGTTCAAGTCCACAACCGAAGAGAAAGTGCTGCGCCCATGACGAAAGTGTATTCCCACCTGTCGGCCGAGGAACGAGTCCGGATCGACGAACTGAGGAACCGAGAGGGGCTCGGCGTGCGCCAGATCGCCCTGAGGATCGGCCGGGACAAGTCCACGGTCAGCCGCGAGCTGAGGCGCGGCCTGTGGTTCGCGTCCAACGAGAACGACTCCTACCGTCCGTACAGGCCGAAACGCCTGAAGACGGGCGCATGGACCGCGCGCCCGTTCTACTCGGCCCTGACCGCGCAGCGCAAGGCCGAGACCCGCGCCCGCAGGTCGCGCAAGCCCCTGCGCATGGCGTACGACCCGCTGCTCTCCTGGGTGATGGACGCGCTGCGCAAGGGATGGACGCCGGAGCTGATCGAGGGACGGCTCAAAATCGAATGGCCCGACGACCCGCGCATGCGGATNAGCCACGAGTGCCTCTACCAGTGGATCTACGCCAAACCCCAGAAGGCGCTGGACCTCAGGCAGTACCTGCCGCGCGGCAAGCG